>NZ_JAFCUM010000001.1:0-802317 GCF_049896525.1 Flavobacterium sp. DSR3-2 | reverse complement strand
AATTGCTTTTTTAAGACATATGCCTACAATCTGTTCAGGACTTAAATCTTCAAGCAAATATTTTTTTATAGTTGCTTTTATTTCAGTAGTAAGATAAACTTTTTTAGGTTTATTTATTTGACGCTTATCGTATTTTCGCTGCGCTAATTCAGAACTGTATTTACCACTGCGTAAATCGCAATTGCGTTTTAATTCACGTGTTATAACAGATTTGTCCTTATTTATAAGAATTGCTATTTCACTTTTATTGTAGTTTTGATCTAATAATACACCGATTGTGTATCTTTGTTCGCTGGTTAAGTGGCTCATTATTTACAACTTTGGTCAGGAGCAAATAAAGAACATTTATTCCATTCGAGAGAGAGGGCTTTTTAAAAGTCCTTTCTTTTGAAAAAATGTCTTTATCTCCCCCCTAAAAGTTGCATTAATTAGTTGAATCTAGTCATAATTACAAAAATACAGCATTCAATTCGTACATTTGCCTCATGTCAGATAATTTACTTTCAAACATAAATAACCCAACCGATTTACGTCTGCTTGATGAAACCCAACTTCCTCAAGTCGCTCAAGAGTTACGTAATTTTATTATCGATATTGTGGCTGTAAAAGAAGGACATCTTGGCGCAAGCCTAGGAGTTATCGAATTGACTATTGCATTGCATTACGTTTTTGACACACCAAACGATTTATTGATTTGGGATGTAGGCCATCAGGCTTACGGACATAAAATACTCACCGGCCGAAGAGAAAGTTTTCATACCAATAGGCGACTCGGCGGTATTTCCGGTTTCCCAAAAAGAAGTGAAAGTGTTTACGATGCCTTTGGCGTAGGCCACTCCTCTACTTCCATTTCGGCAGCTTTAGGAATGGCAATTGCTTCTAATTTGAAAGGTGATTTCAGCAAACAACATATTGCTGTAATTGGCGACGCTTCCATAGCTTCAGGAATGGCTTTTGAAGGCTTAAATCATGCCGGAGTTACTGATGCAAACCTACTGGTGATTCTAAATGATAACGCCATCGGAATTGACCCAAGTGTGGGCGCTTTAAAACAATACCTCACTGCGGTAAAAGAAGGAAAAAATCCGAGGCAAAATAATATGATTAAATCATTGAATTTTGATTATTCAGGTCCCATAGACGGTCATGATATTTTTGCCGTTATCAAAGAACTGAAACGCTTAAAAAAAGTAAAAGGACCAAAATTTCTCCACATTATTACCACCAAAGGAAAAGGGCTGCAACAAGCCGAAGAAGACCAGGTAAAATACCATGCTCCCGGAAAATTTGATGCTTTAACTGGAGAAATTCACATTAAATCAGAAGAAAATTTACCGCCGAAATATCAGGATGTTTTTGGCTTGACGGTTTTGGATTTAGCCAGAAAAAATGAGAAAATAATCGGAATTACACCTGCAATGCCGTCCGGAAGTTCATTAAAATTTATGATGGACGCATTTCCTAAACGTGCTTTCGATGTGGGAATTGCTGAACAACATGCGGTTACATTGGCCGCCGGAATGGCAACTCAAGGAATGACTGTTTATTGCAATATCTACTCGACTTTTTTACAAAGAGCATACGACCAGATAATCCACGATGTGGCTTTGCAAAATCTTCCGGTAATTTTTTGTCTAGACAGAGCCGGTTTAGTGGGAGAAGATGGAGCAACGCACCACGGTGTCTTCGATTTGGCTTATCTGCGTTGCATTCCTAATATGATTATTCATGCCCCAATAAATGAAATTGCATTACAAAATATTTTATATACCGCACAATTGGGATTAGATCGTCCCATCGCCATTCGATATCCACGTGGTCGCGGAGTAACTGCAGATTGGCAAACGCAACATCTTGGAAAGTATGAGAAAATAGAAATTGGAAAAAGTATTTGCATCAAAGAAGGTTCGAAAGTAGCCGTTTTATCTAATGGGACTATTGGCAATAATGTATCCTTGGCTATGGCCAAAATAAAGCATCCAGAAACCATCGCGCATTATGACTTTTCGTTTGTCAAACCATTAGACGAAAATGCATTACATGCCATTTTTAGTGAATTTACAACCATCATAACAGTAGAAGACGGTATTATAAAAGGCGGTCTTGGAAGTGCGATTCTCGAGTTTGCTTCTGAGAATAACTATACTTTAAAAGTAACGGTTCTGGGTATTCCGGATGAGTTTATTGAACACGGAACGGTCGCCGAATTGCAACAATACTGTAAAATTGACGTTAAAAGTCTTGAATTACTTTTTTCAAGTTGTTAAAATAATTATTTTGCAACCTCAAACACAACTACTCCAAAATGAAATTAATAACCTACACCTTTCTTATACTTACCTGCACTATTTCTATTAATTGTTTTTCCCAAGAAGTAACAAACACCACTCTTTCCGATGGACTCACACCTGTAACAACACTAACAACCGCAGGAAAATCATTGCATGTCCCACTAAAAATACAAACCAAAACACACTACCTTCCTTTAACTTATTGGAGTAAAAAAAACAGTTTAGGCTTTGACATTTCTGAAGTGGCTTTCGTCAACTGGAGTGCTGGGGGGACAAGTTCCATTTCAGGATTATTAAAAGGTAAATTTCATAGAGTTTATACCCGTAGCAATTATATTTGGGCAAATGAGCTTTTAATTCGATATGGTTTGAACAAACAAGAACGCACCGAAGTAAGAAAAACAGATGATGCAATACAATTAAACTCTACATTTGGCTACCGTCAAGACACTTTATCCAACTGGTACCATTCTGCAAAATTCAATTTTAACACGCAGTTTACTAATGGATACGCCTATCCAAATACTAAAAAAGCGATATCAAAACCTTTTGCACCTGCTTATATTTTTATCGGAATTGGTGCCGAAAATGTAAACAAAGAGAAGAAAAGAATTTTTTACATCTCCCCATTTACATTTAAAACAACTTTAGTTTTAGATCAAACATTAGCCAATCAAGGTGCCTTTGGAGTTCCTAAAGCTACCTACGATCTGGATGGAAATTTGCTTACTGAAGGAGAAAAATCGAAGATGGAATTAGGGATATTAGCCTCTGGTCATATTAAAAAAGAAATTTTTAAGAATATCCATTTAGAAAACCGCTTAAGCTTGTATTCAGATTATGTAAATCGTTTTGGAAATATTGATGTGGATTATGATTTTCAAGTCGAACTTATTGTTAATCAATATGTAAAAGCTAACATTGGAGCACATGTTATTTACGATGATGATATCAAATCAAAAAGAGAAATTTCAGGCGTACAAGTAACCGAAGGTCCAAAAACTCAAGTAAGGCAAGCTGTAGGTGTTGGAATTGAGTATATTTTTTAAAAATTAATTCTTTTTTCGCCCATTAATAGTTTCAAATAATTCCAGTGCATTCCCGTCGGTCAGCAAAGAGATAAAATGACAAATATGAAGTAATCGTCCGTATAAGTCTTCTTTTTCAAGATGATGTTTCTCAGGCAACATTTTCAGAATTAAAGAATCGTAATTAGACGCATTCCCGTTGTATTTATTATTAAAAGCCGTAATGAATTTATCTAATAAGGTTTGAATAATTTGATAGCCAACAATCTCTTTTTCGATGACTTCACGGCTTTGGTAAATATTATCCACACTAATCTTGATAATATCGTCCATTTGTGCTTTGTACTTACTTTTATCCATGATCGAAAAAGGAAATTTACCTTCCAGAATTAATAATTCATTTTCGATAAATACTTTTACGGCATCACTGATTAAACTACCAATAGCTAAGGCACGTAAATAACTGATCCGATCTTCTTTGGTGGTTAGCGTTTTATATTTGGAAGTGTCTATGCTGTCTTTTACCAATTTTATCAAATATTCTAAAGCAAAATCTTCGGAAACTAATCCTAAGTTTATTCCGTCTTCAAAATCAATAATCGTATAACAAATATCATCAGCTGCTTCCACTAAATAAGCCAAAGGATGTCGTTCGAAACCAATATTATCTCCCGATTTATTTGGAATCAATCCCATCTCATTAGCCACATCTTGAAAAAAAGCTTTGTCTGTTTGAAAGAAACCGTATTTTTTATCGGCAATATCTTTCGTTGGTTTTTTTGGCAAACTTTCTTTTGGGTATTTCGTAAATGCACCCAATGTTGCATATGAAAGTCGAATTCCTCCTTCTACTCCTGGTCTTGAACTGTTTAAAACTGAAAATCCATTAGCATTTCCTTCAAAATCAATTAAATCCTGCCATTCTTTAGCAGTAAGTTGATTTTTATATTTTTGTCCGTTTCCAATGGAGAAATATTCTCCAATCGCTTTTTCGCCAGAATGTCCAAAAGGTGGATTTCCAATATCGTGCGCCAAAGATGCGGCGGCAACAATAGCCCCAAAATCATTCATGTGATAGCCATGAACTTCTTTCAGATGCGGATATTTTTCTATGATTTTTTTTCCAACCAATCGTCCTAAAGAACGCCCCACAACCGAAACTTCTAAACTATGTGTCAATCTAGTGTGAACAAAATCAGTTTTTGATAACGGAATAACCTGCGTTTTATCCTGTAAACTTCTAAAGGCTGCCGAGAAAATAATACGATCGTAATCCACCTCAAAACCAAGTCGCGTTTCATCTTGTTCTATACGTAATCTTTTGCCTTTGTCTCCCTGACGTTTTAGTGATAAAAGTTGTTCCCAGTTCATTATGATTTATAGTTTCAGATTAACGGATTTTAATTTCAAATTTAAAAAAACCAAAAATACATTTTATTTTAAGATTTCACCCTGCAATTAAAGTTCTCTCCAACCAAAAACTCCAATAAATTACTTTCGCATTATCAAATAGCCAATGCCGTACTGTGTTTGATTTCTCCCATTACAAAAACGCTTTGTGTATTCCCAATATTCTCGATAGTGGATAATTTATTCATCACAAAATCCTGATAACTGGACATATCCTCGACCAGAATTTTCAACATAAAGTCATAATCGCCTGCAATGTTGTAACATTCTATAATTTCCGGAAGGGCAACAATATCTTTTACAAAATTACTACCTACGTTTCTGGCGTGTTCTTTGAGCCGAACATTACAAAAAACAGTCATCCCAAGATTCAATTTTTTCTTGTTCAACAAGGCCACATATTTCATAATATAGCCGTCCCGTTCCAGTTTTTTTATACGTTCATAAACAGGTGTTACCGTAAGAAATAATTTACTGGCTAACTCTTTAGTATTGATGTTCGAGTTTTCCTGTAAATGCTTTAAGATTTGCAAATCAATGTTATCTATATTTTCCATAGTATTTTTTACTGTTAAAAATCATTTTTAAAGTTTCATTCCGAACTAAAACCTATCATCTATCATTATAATACTTTTATTCACTGAAACAATTCGCTAATTTAAGTTTTAATATCCAATACAATAACTTTGTTCCGTAAAAAATACTTTTTTAAAAATGAAAACAAACAATCTAGGTTATCCAAGAATTGGTAGCAACAGAGAATTAAAAAAAGCCTGTGAATCGTATTGGGCAGGAAAAATCTCCTCAGAAGAACTTTTAACTGTAGGCGCAACTATCCGCAAAGAAAACTGGCAATTACAAGCAGAAGCCGGAATTGATTTAATCCCTTCTAATGACTTTTCGTTTTACGACCAAGTACTGGATTTATCACTTACTTTAGGAGTTATTCCAAAGCGTTATCAAGAATTAGCCAAAACAAACTCCAATATCGATCTGTATTTCGCCATGGCCAGAGGTTCGCAAAAAGACGGACAAGATGTCATTGCCATGGAAATGACAAAATGGTTTGATACTAACTACCATTATATTGTTCCAGAATTCACTCACGATCAAGAATTCAAATTATTCTCCGAAAAAATAATCGACGAGTTTAAAGAAGCCAATGCTTTAGGAATCGTTACAAAACCAGTTATAATAGGACCCGTTACTTATTTACTTCTTGGAAAAGAAAAAGAAGAAGGTTTCCATAGAATTGACCTGATCGAAAAATTACTTCCGGTATATTTTGAAATCCTTCAAAAACTGGAAAATGAAAATGTGGAATGGATCCAATTTGACGAACCATTTTTAGCTTTGAATCTAACTGATAAAGAAAGAAATGCAATAACTTATGTTTATAATGAAATCAACAAGCGTTTCCCTAAAATCAAATTAATTCTTGCGAACTATTTTGATTGTTTCGGAGAAAATCTTGAAACCGTTCTTGCTTTGCCTGTTGATACTTTGCATTTAGATTTAGTGCGTTGTCATTCCCAATTAGATGACATCTTAGAATCAGGAAAACTATCCAGTACGGTAAATCTTTCTCTTGGCGTTGTTGATGGCAGAAATATTTGGAAAAATGATTTCAAAAAATCGTTAGCCCTTATTCAGAAAGCCACGGACGCACTTGGCGAAAACAGAATCCTAATTGCGCCATCGTGCTCCCTGATTCATTCGCCTTGTGATTTAGATTTAGAAACCAATGATACTACGCTGACTCCCGAAATCAAACAATGGCTGGCTTTCGCCAAACAAAAAATAGAAGAAATAGTACTGCTACAAAATTTCGCTTCAGGTGAGATAACGCTCGTTGATTCTGTCCTATTTCAAGAAAACACAACCGCCAACGAAAACAGAAAAACATCAAAGTTAATCCATAATGATGCGGTGAAAAATCGGGTTACCAGCATTGCAACTGGTGATGATCAAAGAGAAAATCCATTTTCAGTCCGTAGAAAAAAGCAAATAGACGTATTGAATCTTCCGTTATTCCCAACTACCACTATTGGTTCATTTCCGCAAACTACCGAAGTCCGAAGCTGGAGAGCGAAGTTCAAAAAAGGCGAATTAAGCCAACAACAATATGATGATTTACTTCAAAAAGAAACCGAAGAAACGATTCGCTTTCAGGAAGAAACAGGCATTGATGTACTGGTTCACGGAGAATTTGAACGCAACGATATGGTGGAATATTTTGGAGAGCAACTCGACGGATTTACGTTTACCAAAAACGGCTGGGTACAAAGTTACGGTAGCCGCTGCGTGAAACCTCCCGTTATTTATGGTGATGTATCACGTCCCAATCCAATGACTGTGAAATGTTCGGCCTTTGCACAATCGCTTACGCCAAAATGGGTAAAAGGAATGCTAACCGGTCCCGTGACTATTTTGCAATGGTCTTTTGTCCGTAACGATCAGCCGCGCTCGGAAACTTGTAACCAAATTGCATTGGCGATTAGAGATGAAGTAGTCGATTTAGAAAAGGCAGGAATTAAGATTATTCAAATTGACGAACCCGCCATTCGAGAAGGATTGCCTTTACGCAAAGAAGAATGGGCAACCTATTTGGATTGGGCAGTAAAAGCGTTTAGAATTTCGGCCAGTGGTGTAAAAGATGATACCCAAATTCATACCCACATGTGTTACAGTGAATTCAACGACATTATTCAAAGTATTGCCGATATGGATGCCGATGTGATCACTATAGAATGTTCGCGTTCGCAAATGGAATTACTGAATGCTTTTTCCGATTTTAATTATCCAAACGAAATAGGACCTGGCGTATATGATATTCACTCGCCCCGTGTTCCTTCTAGTTCCGAAATGGTAAAATTATTAGAGAAAGCCTCGGCAGTGATTCCTGTAGATCAGCTTTGGGTAAATCCGGACTGTGGCTTAAAAACCCGCCACTGGGAAGAAACCAAAAAAGCACTAATCGAAATGGTAGCTGCAGCTCAAGAAATGAGAATTGCTGTCGCAAACATTGCAATCGTTTAACAACCTGACTTCAGGTAAGCACTAAAATAAAAACCTAGTAGATGGTCGATTTACTAGGTTTTTATTTAAAAAACAATCGGGTTCTATTTAAACAAATTATCCAAAAGAGAAAACATCAGTCGATTATTTTCTTTTATAAATGTAGTATTACTTACGATCTCATCATAGGTTTGAACATACGTGTCTTTTACTAATTCTGATTGCTCATGAAAAGCCATTTTTTTCATAGCCTCATCCGTTACTTCCAAATGGAATTGAAGTCCCAATACTTGATCATTATATAAAAAAGCCTGATTTGCACAGGCTTCTGATTCCATTAAACGAATGGCATTTTCAGGAATTGAAAACGTTTCTCCGTGCCAGTGAAAAACAGAAAATGATTTTGGATAACCATTCAGTATCGCAACATTTGAATCTAAAATTGAAACAGGAAACCAACCAATTTCTTTTTGTTCATTATCCGTAATATTTCCTCCCAACACATTTGAAATTAATTGCGCTCCCAGACAGATTCCGATTATTTTTTTTCGCTGCTCGATTGCGGATTTGATGAATACTTTTTCGTCTTTTAGCCAAGGGAATATGGCTTCGTCATGAATACTCATGGGACCGCCCAAGATAATCAGAGCGTCTATCGTATCAAGATCCGGAAATTTAGGATTGTGGTATAATGTCGTATACGAAAGGGAATGCCCGTGCTCTTGAATCCAATTCTCTATACAACCCAGACCTTCAAAAGGAACGTGCTGTAAGCAATGGATATTTAATTTTTTACTCATTCTGTCTTGTGCAGGTTTTCTACAAAATTAATGAATCATTACCTTCAGAAATAGAATTATACTCCAATTTCATCCGATGGAACAAACATTTTCATTTTCTCGACAAACTCGTGTTTTTTTACCACATAAGTTGCGGATAAAGTATCATGTAAACCCCTTTCTGTTTTACCAAGAAATGAAAAAGGGTCCAAAGGATTAAGACGGGATACTGCTCGTATCATAAAGTTTTTGGTATTGGGTTTGGAACCATCAACTCGTACTACAATAGTTTTGGTGAAATACTTAGCGAAGGTTCTGGAGAAGTACATTTCCGTAAATACATAGTAAAAAAATAGGATTACAAGCCCAAAAAACAAATTTTCAATCAAACTTAGTGATTTAACCCAGTTCGATGCCCCATAAATGTTTGTTGTATCTCCAATTATATTAATGGTAGCAACAATACTTATTGCTATAATATAAATAATCAATACATCGACAAGGAGATTAAGAAGACGCTGGCTTTTGGAAGCTAATAAATCATCTGTAACAGTAAATTTTTTATTTTCCATTTTAATGTTTTTGATTATGATAAAGAGGGATTTAAGGTTAATTACCATTCCAAATATAGTGAATTATTTACAAATGTTAATGTTAAATCTTGGTGTTTTAACCCCGATTAAAGTGGAAATCCTTTTTATTCGCCTTTCTTCGGCGAATAAAAAGATTGCAACGGAAAGCGGGAGATAGCTCCAAAAAAAAAGCAGTTATCATTACAATAACTGCCTTTTTGTTTTAAAACCATTTAGTTGATGTCAACAAAATGGTTTCAAAATGATTTTGCTTCGTTCCTCGCTGACCTACGACCCACACATTTCACAATCGTCCGGCCCTGCATTTTTAGATAATTCAAGCATAGCTCTATATTCATCCGAAGTCATTCCTACTGCTTCAGCGACTGCAGGAACAACGATTGATTGCTCCTTAATTTCGATTGGCTCCGCTTTTTTATCATTGTTTAATGTAAATTTAATCGCATCCACCGCAGCTTTTGTTCTTAAATAGTACATTCCCGTTTTCAATCCAGATTGCCAAGCGTAAAAATGCATTGATGTCAATTTTGAATAATTCGCATTTTGCATAAACAAGTTCAACGATTGTGATTGATCCACAAAATAACCACGCTGACGGGACATATCGATAATATCTTTCATAGACATTTCCCAAACTGTTTTGTACAATTCTTTCAAGTCTTGCGGAATATTTAGATCTTGAACCGAACCGTTATTTCGCATTAATTCTTGTTTCAATGTTTCATTCCACAAACCACGCTCCACTAAATCGTGCAACAAGTGTTTGTTTACCACAATAAATTCTCCCGAAAGTACTCTTCTGGTGTAAATATTAGAAGTATAGGGTTCGAATGCTTCGTTGTTCCCCAAAATTTGTGACGTTGAAGCTGTTGGCATTGGCGCGACTAACAACGAGTTTCTCACTCCGTGTTCCATTACCTCTTTTCGTAATGAAGCCCAGTCCCAACGACCAGATAATTCCTCATCTTTCATTCCCCACAAATTGTATTGGAATTCTCCTTGAGAAATTGGCGAACCTTCAAAAGTGGAATAAGGACCTTCTTCTTTCGCCATTTCCATCGATGCGGTTACCGCAGCAAAGTATAATGTTTCAAAAATTTCCTGATTCAGTTTTTTAGCCTCATCACTTGTAAACGGCAAACGCAACATAATAAAAGCATCGGCTAATCCTTGTACTCCAAGACCAATTGGTCGGTGGCGTTTATTCGAATTTTCTCCTTCAATTACTGGATAATAATTTCTGTCGATTACTTTATTCAAGTTTCTGGTTACCCGTTTTGTAACGGTATACATCAATTCATGGTCAAACTTCCCATTGCCAACAAACATCGGCAAGGAAAGAGAAGCCAGGTTACAAACTGCAATTTCATCTTTGGATGTAAATTCCATAATCTCGGTACACAAATTCGAAGAACGAATCGTACCCAGATTTTTCTGGTTTGATTTTCTATTAACTGCATCTTTATACAACATGTAAGGCGTTCCAGTCTCGATTTGCGATTCCAGAATTTTCTCCCACAGTTCATGTGCTTTGATGGTTTTCCTACCTTTTCCACGTTTCTCGTAATCAATGTACATGGCTTCAAATTCTTCGCCATAGACATCGTACAATCCCGGACATTCATTAGGACACATCAACGTCCAATAACTGTCTTCCTGTACTCTTTTCATGAACAAATCCGAAGTCCACATCGCAAAAAATAAATCTCTGGCACGCATTTCCTCTTTTCCGGTGTTCTTTTTCAAGTCCAAAAATTCAAAAATATCCGCATGCCAGGTTTCGATGTATATTGCAAAACTTCCCTTGCGTTTTCCACCGCCTTGATCTACATAACGAGCTGTATCATTAAAAACACGTAACATCGGAACAATTCCGTTTGAGGTTCCGTTAGTTCCACGAATGTAAGAACCCGTCGCTCTTACATTATGAATAGAAAGCCCAACACCACCTGCTGATTGCGAAATTTTAGCCGTTTGTTTCAACGTGTCATAAATCCCGTCAATACTATCGTCTTGCATCGCCAGAAGGAAACAAGAAGACATTTGAGGTTTTGGAGTTCCGGCATTGAATAATGTAGGCGTTGCATGCGTAAAGAATTTTTTCGACATTAAGTCGTATGTCTCAATCACTGAATCTAAATCATCTAAGTGAATCCCAACCGAAACACGCATCAACATATGTTGCGGACGCTCCACGATTTTACCGTTTATTTTTAGTAAATAAGAACGTTCCAAGGTTTTAAACCCAAAATAATCATAATTAAAATCTCTATTGTATATCACATGGGAATCTAAAAATTCCGCATTTTTCATAATCACCTGATGTACTTCTTCAGATAATAATGGTGCATCTTGTCCATTTCGCGGATTTACAAAATGAAACATATCGTTCATTGTTTCCGAAAATGATTTTTTAGTATTGGAATGCAAATTCGAAATTGCAATTCTCGCTGCCAATTGTGCATAATCAGGATGCGCAATAGTCATTGAAGCTGCAGTTTCGGCTGCTAAATTATCTAATTCTGACGTAGAAACTCCATCATAAAGCCCTTCAATTACTCGCATTGCTACTTTCACGGCATCAACCAAATCATTTAAACCATAACATAGTTTTTTAATTCTATCTGTGATTTTGTCGAACATTACCGGCTCTTTGTGCCCGTCTCTTTTTACTACGTACATACTTTTGTTTGTTTTTTAAAACAGAAAATCCCTTCGCTGTTTTTCGTTATTTGTAATTTAAGCTGAACTTGTTTCAGCATCTTTTTATGGAGCTATTTCCAGCTATCCATTGCAATCTTTTTATTTTTTAAAGAAAAAAATAAAAAGGATTTCCATTACTATCTGGGCTATTGCAAGAGTAGCACAAAAAATATTTAATGGATCGATAAGAATTCAAATTTTAAAAATCAGCGTCAAAAGATATTTTTTGAGCATCACCATCCGTGTTCATAACACCCGCTTTTTGGTATTCGGCTACTTTCTTTTCAAAGAAGTTTGTTTTTCCTTGAAGCGAAATCATATCCATAAAATCAAATGGGTTTGTAGTATTATATTCTCTGTCGCAACCTAATTCCACTAATAATCTGTCAGCAACAAATTCTAAATATTGTGTCATCAATACGGCATTCATTCCTATCAAACTTACGGGAAGCGACTCAGTGATAAATTCTCTCTCTATATTTAAAGCATCAACAATAATACTTCTGATTCTTTCTTTTGGCACTTTATTCACCAAGTGGTGATTGTGTAAATGCACTGCAAAATCACAGTGTACGCCTTCATCACGAGAAATCAATTCGTTAGAAAACGTCAATCCTGGCATTAATCCGCGTTTTTTCAACCAATAAATAGAACAAAATGCTCCCGAAAAGAAGATTCCTTCCACTGCTGCAAAAGCAATCAATCTCTCCGCAAATGAATCCGATTCAATCCATTTTAAAGCCCAATCCGCTTTTTTCTTAATTGCAGGAAAAACTTCTAAAGCATTGAACAAGTCATCTTTCTCTGCTTCATCTTTTACATACGTATCAATTAATAAGGAATAGGTTTCGCTATGAATGTTTTCCATCATAATTTGAAAACCGTAAAAGAATTTTGCTTCCGCATATTGTACTTCGTTCACAAAATTTTCAGCTAGATTCTCATTTACGATTCCATCTGAAGCAGCAAAAAATGCCAAAATATGCTTGACAAAATAACGCTCATCATCAGAAAGTTTGTTATTCCAGTCATTTAAATCTTGTGACAAATCAATTTCTTCAGCAGTCCAGAAACTGGCTTCCATACTTTTATAAAATTCCCAAATATCATGGTGTTTGATTGGAAAAATTACGAAACGATTTTTATTCTCTTGTAAAATTGGTTCAACTTGTGCCATTATAGTAGTTTGTTTTTTTTGAGATTTTAACGGAATAAATACCGTTTTGAGAGTTACAAAGATTGTAAAATATTGCTAGAATTAAAAGCCAAACTTATTCACAATCGGTTATAGTTTTTAACAAATAGAAAAATAAAGAGAATTTTTATTCAAACTATAAAAAACTGTAAATCAGTTAATTAAAATTTAAAAAACACTGTAAAGTACCGTAGAATATAGGATTTTAAAAATAGAAAACAAGGATTTTTTATTCTATTTTGAATTATTTTTAAGCTCTTCAGCAACTGTTTCGAGCTCTGAATACCAATCCTCTCCAAACCTTCTTACGAGAGCTTCTTTGACAAATTTATAAACCGGAACTTCTAACTCTTGACCTAAAGAACAGGCTGGATCACAAATATCCCATTTATCGTAATTAACGGCAGCAAATTCCGTAAAATCTTTTACACGAACGGGGTACAAGTGGCAGGACACCGGTTTTTTCCAATCGATTATTCCTTGATTGTACGCTTGCTCGATACCGCATAAAGCCGTTTTACCGTCAAAAATTACATACGCGCAATCTTTATTATCTATTAAAGGTGTTTCAAGATCGCCATCAGTTCCTTTTACCCAAGTTCCTTGCGCTTCAATCGCAGCAATTCCTTGCTTGCGTAAAAATGGTTTTACTTTTGGATAAATAGATTCGAGGATTTGAGTTTCCTCCAAACTTAAAGGTGCTCCAGCGTCGCCGTCTACGCAGCAGGCGCCTTTACAAGCAGTCAAATTGCAAACAAAATCTTTTTGGAGTAAGTCTTCAGAGACGATGGTTTTTCCTAGTTGAAACATTATTACGAGGTAGTATGATTATAAAATGCAAATATAATCAAACTAAGACAAAGGGGAATTTTAAAATGTAATTTTAAAACACTACTTGAAGAATTATAATTTGAGTTTTGATGAGACATAATTATATAATTATTCTCGTATTTGTCGATGGTCATACGTTTTAAACCTCCAAAACTGCCGTCTGATTGAAAAGACGGTACTGCTCAAGCAAGTATAATTTTACAAATAGAATTATTTAAATTACCCTTATATTCATTGACTTTGCTATCACATATTAAATTATTAGGACGAGATTCTAAATTAAAAATCAGCCAGCTGTGAGTACCTTTGGAACTTATTGAGGCAATATTTGAATAAGAAGTCTCTTTAGTATCAATTGTAAAATCTCTAATGATTCCATTATCTGAAGTAAATTGAGAAATATTTCCCGAGACATCTATCAACTTTAATCTTCCATCCAAAAAATCATTGACAAATAAATCCCTCTTTTTTTATCAAAAAACAAATCAGCAGCAGAAAAATCAACTTTTAAAAACGGAATGGCGTTTCCATACACACCAATTTTATCAATATTCAATAACGTATTTTTGGGTTTTAAATCGAATAAATTGCCTTTGGAATCAAACGACACCCCCTAATAATTTTCTTTTACAAAAGTTGAAATGGCACCGGAAATAGCTATTTTATATATTCCCCAATCTTTTGATAAAAAAGAATCGCTGAATTATCAAATACTAAATCATGAGGAAAAGAAAGAATTTCATTCATATTTGAAGAATATGAAATTATGAAGGGATTTAGAACATTTTACAAATAAAAATACAGTGATTAAATATCAATATTACTCCTGCAAACATATCACACATTTTAACCAAATCAGCTAAAAAAATATTTGATTTTGGAGTTAAAAACAATAAAATACAGAAATGCTTGATAATGACCATTTTTTAAAAATCCAATAAATAATAAATTTAATTATCGCGAATTCTTAAAAATTGATAAAAATTATTTCTAGAGAAAATCTCTAAAGTGTTACAGTGAAGAAAACTAAAAGCAGATATAAGATTAAAAATATAACTTTGCAAACAAAAAAAGATATGTTAGAATTCGACATTAGAGAAATTATCACAGTGGGTATGGTACTTTTTGCCGTAATTGATATTGTGGGATCCATCCCGATAATTGTTGATTTAAGAACGAAACATGGACACATTGAGTCTGAAAAAGCTTCGATTGTTGCCGGTGTAATTATGATTGTCTTCCTTTTTGCAGGGGAAGAACTTTTAAAATTAATTGGTATCGACGTAAATTCTTTCGCCGTTGCCGGTTCATTTGTCTTATTCTTTTTGGCGTTGGAAATGATTTTAGGAATTCGGATTTATCGGGACGAGGAAGCCAGTTCAGCCTCGATTGTTCCGCTTGCGTTTCCTCTAATAGCCGGCGCGGGAACGATGACTACCTTACTTTCATTACGGTCTCAGTTTTACACAATTAATATTGTCATCGCCATCATATTGAATATCATACTGGTATACATCGTTTTGAAATCCTCTTCTAAAATAGAAAAAATGCTTGGCGAGAATGGACTTGGAGTCATTCGAAAGACTTTTGGAGTTGTACTGCTTGCTATTGCTGTTAAATTATTCGCTGCGAATGTTAAAGGTTTGTTTGTCTAAATTAAATTTACATAAATTTACCCTCCAATTCAATGCTACTAAATAAATTAGATTTTTTGGGAGTTTTATTTTCAGTTTAAAAAACCAATCTCAACTATCTGTTTCTTTTAAAACAAAAACAATAACGTATTATGAAAATTTTCACTAACATTTTGGTATTTTTAGCAATAGCTCTAATCCTTTTTAATGTTACTTTGCTGGATTTTAGAAATCCCTTTCAAGGAGAAAGTGTCGTTGCTTTTATTGGAATCGCGGCTTCGTTTTGTGCTGTAATGATTCTATTAATCTTTAGAATTTCAAAAAGAATTGAAGAAAAAACCAACGAAAAGTAATCCTTTATTTTGATGGACTTATTTTAGGTGCTGGTGTTTCAGAAATGCCGTGTTCGCTTATTTTAGCTTCTGCTAAAAAGACATCTCTTCTAGCCGATCAAAAAATCGGCGTTTTTACCCATCAAAAAATATCTAGATTTCAAGAAGCGCTGTTGAATGCTGTCTACGGAGAATATCTCGTGCAACATTAGGCGCTGATTTATTGAAGGAAAGCACGACACATTTTTAAGAAACGTATTCGAAGATTACACAAATCCAAATGAAAAGTACTGAAAATCGAAGGCAGTTTTCACGAATTTACAGTGACCACAAACAAAACTACCTACAAAACCAGTATAATTGTGGTAGAAATTAGTTCAGCTAACATTTTCTCCATTGAAATTTTGATGCGGTATATAGAACGGCATTAAAAATCACTTTTCGAAAAACAAAGAATACAACTCAAAACCATTGACCATGAAGTTGTTGAAGGCATTTATGTGACAGAAACTTAAGCAGATTGGAGAATTCAACTGCTCATTGCTGCCGGAAGTGGAGCAGCTGTTGCAACGGACATTCTTACTTTATGGAGTGGCGCGACCCAAACTCATGCTTACAACAGTATCAGTTGAAAAAGTTGAATTAAACTTTTAATTATCCCTGAACGCTAAAATATTAATTATTTTAATAATAGAATCTTCATTCAATTCAACTTTCTTTAAAATAGATTTAATTTTTTCAAAATCTTTTTGTTTTAGACAAGTTTCAAATTCATTCGTGAGTCCTATAACGTACAAACGTTCATTGACTGTCATTCCAGAAAACTTAAATTGCATATTGTAGAAAATATTTATTATTTCTGATTTAAAACCTTTTTAACCATCGCATCTTCTTTCAAAACAATTTGATAATAATAGTTTTCCCCGTACAATTGTCGGGCAAATTCAGCGGCCAAATATCTTTTTACCAAAGCCTTGCTTTTTCCAAAATTCAAATCCAAACCGTTTCCGAAAATAAATTTTTGAAACGTATTGAAATAGAAATCCGTCGCACTCATTTTAGTTTTAAATTGGTCGAAAGACAAACCTTTAAAAGTGCTTCTATGTTTATCTAATTGTTCAAAAACAAAATTACCCACGATTCCGGATTGTAATAAATAAGCGGCACTTTCATTTCCGTGCTCCACTTCCAGCGGTACAAAAACGTCAGGCACAATTCCGCCGCCGCCGTAAACAATTTTACCTTTTTTAGTTCTGAATTTTATAGTGTCCGAAACTTTTATGCTGTCTTTTTCATACAATTCCCCATTTCCAAAACGGGCTTCAGATTCTTTAAAATACGCTTCATTTCCTTTTGAATATGGTTTTTGAATCGAACGACCGGTTGGCGTGTAATATCTGGCAATAGTCAATCGAACGGCTGAACCATCAGCAAAATTCATTTCTCGTTGTACCAATCCTTTTCCAAAAGAACGGCGTCCTACAATGGTTCCTCTATCATTATCCTGAACTGCACCGGCAAGAATTTCACTGGCCGAGGCCGTGTTTTCATTGATTAAAATAAAAACATTACTTTTTTCAAAATTGCCTTTTGCAGTCGCAAATGTTTTATCAATATTTCCGTTTTTGTTTTTGGTGAACACAATCAGTTGCTTATCCGTCAACAGTTCATCGGCAATCGCAATGGCCTCTTCCATGTAACCTCCACCGTTATCTCGAACGTCAATAATAAGTGAATTTGCACCTTGCTGTTTCAGTTTTGTTAAACCTAACATAAACTCACTGTAGGTCGTTTCCGAAAACCTATTTATTTTAATGTAGCCTGTTTTATTACTCAAAAGCAGCGCCACATCCACACTTTTCAGAGGAATAATATCGCGCTTAATTTTCACTTTTAGTCTTTTGTCTTCCGATTTTCTGTAAATGGTAAGTTCAATATTTGATCCAACCGTTCCTTTCAATTTAGAATACAAACTGTCACTTGGCAATTTTCGCCCAAACAATTTTGTTTTATCGGCATATAAAATTCGATCACCTGCTTTAATTCCAGCTTTTGCCGAAGGGCCGTTCTCCACTGGTTTTATAACGGCAACAGAATCTTTATACATGTAAAAATTTACGCCAATTCCCACGAAATTCCCCTTCATACTTTCCATCACTTCCTGCTGGTCGCTGGGCGGAATATAAACGGAATGTGGGTCTAATTTTGCCAAAATATTATCAACGGTAAGGTTTACAATAGAATCTGTGTTGACATCATCTACATATTCATTATCAATAAAATCGATGAGTTTATTCAGTTTATTTTTCGAATTATTTTTGACTAAATAATCCGCTGTATTAGGGAAATTCAATAGCCCGCCCAGAACAATACCCAAAGCGAGTGTTGCAAAAATAAGAATGGGCAAATATTTAGTATTAAAGTTCATTTATTCTTCTAAAATTGAAATATGTTCTACTTCAACTCCTGCTTTTATCAAAAATTGAATTCCAGAATCATCGCGGTAACCTTTATGGTAAACCACCCTTTTTATTCCCGACTGATGAATCAACTTGCTGCATTCCTTGCAAGGCGAAAGCGTAATATATAAAGTCGCGCCTTCACAAGATTGCGTGGAACGGGCTACTTTCAGAATCGCATTTGCTTCAGCGTGTAAAACATCCCAACGTGTCAAGCCTTCTTCATCTTCACAGCAGTTTTCAAAACCAGTAGGTGTTCCGTTGTATCCGTCGGAAATTATCATTCTATCCCGCACAATAATCGCACCAACTTGTTTGCGTTTACAGTAGGACAAAAGACTCCATTCTTTGGCAATTCTGAGATACGCTTTATCGTATTTATTCAATTTTTTTTCGCTCATTTTATCTTTTCCAGATTTCACTTTCAACAATCATAGGGATAACTACTCCTATTATAAAGGCCGACATTACCAATGTCCAATCGCGTTTCGAAAATCTAAAAACGGTTTGAACTATGTACGATAAAATCAAAACCACAAAAACCACTACGATCTGAGCCGCTTCTATTCCTAACGCAAACTCGGACAATGGCAATATTTTAGAGGTAGCATCACCGCCCAGAATCGATTTGAAATAATTTGAAAATCCCAAACCATGGATTATCCCAAAGAAAAGTGTGATAAAAAACACCACATTTATACTTTCTTTCTTGCTTGATTTTCCTGCCGTAAAAAGATTAAACAACGCCGTTATTAGTATCGTAATTGGAATCAGCAACTCGACCACATTTACTTTTATAGCAATTATTTCAAAAACCGAAAGCATCAAAGCCATTGTGTGACCAATGGTAAAAAGGGTAACCAAAAGCACAACTCGTTTCCAATCCTTAAAGGAGAAAGGAACTGCTAGCGCTATTAAAAATAAAACATGGTCATAAGCATGAATATCTAAAACGTGTTTTAATCCTATTTGAAAGTAAATCCAAAATTCTGACATCGGTAATTAATTAGGTTGATAAAGGGGTTGTAAACTTACGATTAATTTTGAAAATGATTGATTTGATTATTTAAATAAATGCACTTCAAAAGACATCGGATGCAAAGAAAAAATATAAAAAAAATAAAAATTATTAATTTAAAAATAGATTTATCTTTGTAAGATATAAAACCAATAATTATGTCATTTTCAGATTTATTTGATAGCGAATTCAAGCAGAGAAATAAAGGCCATTTTGCATCAATTGTCCGTGTAGCACTTACTGACGAGGAATTTTCGCCAGAAGAAAAAGCATTTTTAGACAAACTGGCAGTTCGATTAGAAATTTCTCCTGCAGAATATGAAGAGATTCTAGAGAATCCTCTAAAATATCCAATCAATCCTCCTTATTTGTACGAACAAAGAATAGAGCGCTTGTATGATTTAGCCCGAATCGTTCACGTTGACCATCATTTAGGCGATAAACAAGAGCTGATGCTGAGAAAAATTGGTGTTGGTTTAGGGTTTAACACTGAAAATGTGAATTACATCGTAGATAAAGCACTGATTTTAGTGGATAAAGAAGTTGATTTCGACACTTTTCTCTTCGAAATGAAAAACATGAACAAGTAATTACAAATCATACGAAAAAAGCTCCCAGAAATCTGGGAGCTTTTTTTATAAACCTGAATTTCAGTATTTGCTTAATTTAGCTTCGTGCATAAATTCTTCCGCTTTTTCTACCATGTTGTAGCTTCCGCAAAAGAACGGCACCCTTTCATGTAATTCTGTCGGTTCAATTTCCATGATTCTGCTAAATCCATTAGAAGCTTTTCCTCCGGCTTGTTCCGCAATAAAAGCTAATGGATTGCATTCATACAGCAATCGTAATTTTCCTTTTGGCGCTTTGGAACTCGTAGGATATAAATAAATCCCACCTTTAATCATATTTCTGTGAATATCGGAAACCAAACTACCAATATATCTTGAAGTATATGGTCGGTCTCCTTCCTCTAATTGGCAATATTTGATGTAATCTTTTACTCCTTGCGGAAAATGAACATAATTCCCTTCGTTGATGGAATAAATATGACCATCTGTTGGGAATTTCATTTTTGGATGCGATAAATAAAAGGTTCCAATGGCCGGATTCAACGTAAATCCATTGACTCCGTGTCCTGTTGTATAAACTAACATCGTTGACGTCCCGTAAATTACATATCCTGCAGCAACCTGATTAATTCCCGGCTGTAAAAAATCTTCAAGGGTAACTGGAGTTCCTATTGGAGTAATTCTTCTGTAAACCGAAAATATAGTTCCAACCGAAACATTTACATCAATATTTGATGAACCGTCAAGCGGATCCATTAGCACTACATACTTATTATTATGGCTGTTATCACTTCCTTCTACGGTGATGAAATCATCATTTTCTTCAGAGGCAATACCACAAACTATTTCGCGATTGATCAACGTTTGTATAAAAACTTCATTGGCATAAACATCAAGTTTTTGCTGATCTTCACCTTGTATGTTCTGTTCCCCGGCTGCCCCTACAATGTCAACTAATCCAGCTTTGTTCACTTTATAATTGACGACTTTGGCAGCCAATCGGATGGAATTAATGATTCGGGATAATTCGCCTGACGAATATTGAAAAGCGTTTTGATTTTCAATAATAAATTCTCCTAGTGTTTTGTTGCGTTCTTCCATTACGAAATCGATGTAGTTAATTTGAAGTCACAAATATCGTTTTTTTTGTGAAAATGATTTGAATAAAATTTAGTTAGTTTGCCAGTATTGTATATTTGCTGAATAAACCACAAAATTATTATGTAAAAATTCAATTTTTTTGCATTTTTGAACCATTAAAATAAAAATTTATGAATATTCGAAAAGGAACTCAGCAAGACATGCAAGCCGTTTTAGGCCTTATTCAAGAATTAGCTGCATTTGAAAAAGAGCCAGATGCTGTTCTTGTAACTGTTGACGATTTAATTCGGGATGGTTTTGGTCCTGTTCCTTTATTTCATGTTTTTGTTGCCGAAGTGGATGATGATAAAAGTGATAGCGAACCGGCGAAGCAAATAGTTGGTATCGCATTATGGTATTACCGCTTTTCAACTTGGAAAGGAAAAACAATTCATTTAGAGGATTTAGTGGTAAAAGACAAAATGCGTGGAACCGGACTTGGATACGCGTTGTATTCTGAAGTTATAAAACAAGCGAAAAAAGATCAGGTCCGAAGAGTGGAATGGAATGTGTTAGACTGGAATACACCGGCAATCGAATTCTATGAAAAATCAGGTGCAAAAGTGCTTCGAGATTGGTTTGTGGTACAAATGGACGAAATAGGAATCAATCATTTCGTGGAAGATAAATTAAAATAAAGCATAAAGAACAATTTTTGTTTAAAACTATGAGAATATTCAAATTTGGAGGAGCTTCTGTAAAAGATGCCGCAGGAATTAAAAACGTATATGAAGTTTTACAAAAAGTGGGATACGAAGATGTATTGTTGGTCGTTTCTGCAATGGGAAAAACGACGAATGCATTGGAAATTGTCATAAAAAACTATTTCGACAAATCGGCTGAATTAAATTCATCTGTCCAAGAAGTAAAAAAATACCACAATCAAATTTTGATGGATTTATTTGAGGAAGACAAAAATGACGTTTTTGCCGCTGTAAATACACAATTTACTGATTTAGAATATTTCTTAACGCACAATAAATCTCCCAATTATAATTTTGTTTACGACCAAATTGTAAGTTACGGAGAATTAATTTCGACTACTATCCTGAGTCATTTCATGAATTTCATGGGCATAAAGACGCAATGGTTGGACGTTCGTAATTTCATAAAAACAGACGCAAATTATAGAGATGCCGAAGTGGATTGGGAATTGACACAAAAAAATATTACCAAAAACGTTAAACGAAAAATACTGAACATCACACAAGGTTTCTTGGGTTCAGATGAGAATAATTTCACTACAACTTTGGGTCGTGAAGGGTCCGATTATACTGCTGCGATTTTTGCATATTGCTTAAATGCCGAAAGCGTCACTATCTGGAAAGATGTTCCGGGGGTAATGAATGCCGACCCAAGATATTTTGAAAATGCCAGCTTATTAAATCAAATTTCCTATCGCGAAGCCATTGAATTAGCTTTTTACGGCGCAACGGTTATTCACCCAAAAACGTTGCAGCCTTTACAGAAAAAAGAAATTCCTTTATATGTAAAATCCTTTATAAACCCATTATTAAAAGGAACAAGTGTTGCTAAAGGAGTCGATTTAGAACCGTATCTGCCTTGTTTTATTGTCAAAAGAAACCAACTTTTGATTTCGCTTTCCTCAATAGATTTCTCTTTCATTATGGAAGAAAATATTAGTGAGATTTTTGCATTGTTTCACCAATTCAAAATTAAAGTAAACTTAATTCAGAATTCTGCAATTAGTTTCTCAGTATGTGTGGAAGATAAATTTGACACTTTTAAAGCATTAAATGCAATTTTATCTAAAAAATTCAAAGTTGAATTTAATGAAAATGTCACTTTATATACCATTAGACATTTCGATGACAAAGCAACTCAAACTGTTGAAGAAAACAAAATTGTTTTGTTGAAACAAGTCAGTCGTGAAACCATGCAAGTCGTGACAAAAGAAGTTTAAAAACTGTTTAATACTATTGAAAAATGGGAATCGAAATTAAATTTTGATTCCCATTTTTTGTTGCTCAAAGTATATTAACAAAAGCTTAAAGCGAGAATATCGTTATTTATATATCGACTCATTTTCTGATTGACACATGTTCTAATTATCGAATTATAAATACTACTTTTGATACTTTCGAGTTATAGTATTTATGTTGAAAAAATTACTTTTTTGGATTGTGATAAGCTGTTTTTCCGGGCTCCATGCGCAGGAAATAAATTCGTTGTACAAAACCAAAAAAATCCTTCCCTCACGCGATACGATTTACTTAGAAAAAGGAAGCATTAATTCCAGTTTTTTCAAATTGCTTGACGCCAATGGCAAGCGAATCGACAGCACATTATTTAAAATAAATTTCGAAAAAGGTACGCTCTTTTTAAAGGAAAACAGCAATTTTAGCTCCGATTCGCTTACAGTACAGTATCTTAAATTTCCGGCAATATTAACTCAAGAATACCATATTTACGACTCCAGCCGAGTTGTCAGTAATGAAGCAGGAACTGGAAATTTATACAAAATTGAAGAAAAAAAAACAAACAAAAATGTGCCTTTTGACGGATTGAACACTTCCGGAAGCATTACGCGTGGCTTGACGATTGGGAACAATCAAAATGCGGTTTTGAACTCTAATTTAGATTTACAAATCACAGGTAAAATTTCCGAAAAAGTAAGTTTAAGAGCCTCCATTCAAGACAGTAATATTCCGTTGCAGGACGGCGGCTATTCTCAAAAACTGGATCAGTTTGACAATGTTTTCATGGAATTGTTCAGCGAGGACTGGAATATTAGAGCGGGTGATATCTTTCTGGAAAACAAGAAAACCCAATTCCTGAATTTCAACAAAAAAGTACAGGGACTGGCAACCAATTTCAACTTTGGAACCGAAGAAAACAAAACAAATGTATTTGCATCAGCGGCTTTAGTTCGAGGACAATATGCCAAAAGTGATATTGTGGGACAAGAAGGCAATCAAGGTCCTTACAAATTAAAAGGGCAAAATGGCGAATTGTATGTTGTCGTGGTTTCAGGTTCAGAGCGGGTTTATGTCAATGGAATTTTACTGAAACGAGGCGAAAACAATGATTATACGGTAGATTACAATGCCGGTGAAATTGTATTTACACCACTTTTTACCATCACTTCCGAAATGCGAATTGCTATAGAATACCAATATTCCGATCGAAATTACACGCGTTTTGTAACTTACGCCGGAGCCACGCATGACAACAAGAAATGGAGTTTTGGAGGCTATTTATATTCGGAAAACGACTTGAAAAACCAACCGTTACAACAAAATTTGTCACAGGAGCAAGCCCAAATATTGGTGAATTCCGGAGACAATCAAAGTTTGATGACTGCGCCTTCCGCCTATTCTGACACTTACTCCGAAAACAAAGTACTGTATCGAAAAACGCTCGTTAATGCCGTAGAAATTTTCGAATATTCAAATGACGCACAACAAGAATTATTCAACGTCAGATTCACTATGGTAGGAACCAATAACGGGAATTATATTTTGACTAATGCAGCAACAATCACCCGAGTTTACAAATACAATGCTCCTGTAAACGGGATTCCGCAAGGAAATTACGAACCCATAATTCAACTTATTGCGCCAACGAAGGTACAAGTCGCCACCTTTTTAGGAAAATTTAAACCCACTGAAAAAACTGCTGTAGATTTTGAAATTGGCATCAGCAACAATGATAAAAATTTATTTTCGACCATTGATGATGCGAACAACAAAGGTTTGGCTGGAAAAATAAATGCAAAACAACGACTTTTTTCAAAAAAATGGCAAATGGATGCTTTCACTAATTATCAATTTGTGCAAAACAATTTCAGGTCTGTGGAACGGCTTTATAATATCGAATTTGACAGGGACTGGAATTTAGGAAATGCAGGCATTGGAAATCAAAGTTTATTAGTTTCCGGGTTGCAATTGGATTTAAATCCAAAACCAAAATCCACCAATAAAGGATTAGTACTGTATCAATTTGAAAAACTAGATTTCTCCGAAAATTTTTCGGGCAGCAGGCATGTTTTAAATGGTTTGTTTCGAATTAAAAATTGGACTTTTCAAAACCAAGGCAGTTTTTTAAAAAGCGATGGAACTATTTTATCCTCGAAATTTTTAAGAAACCAGTCTCAAATGCGTTTTCATTTCGATAAAAATTGGGTTGGTTCCAGCTTGCGATTAGAGGATAATCAAGAAAAAGACAAAGTCACAAATCAGTTTTCGGCTTTAAGCCAAAAATTTACAGAGTACGGTTTTTTCACTGGAAGAGGTGACAGCACCAAGGTTTTTGTGGAATTGGGTTATCTCAGAAGAACCAATGATAGCTTACAGAACAACTTGATTCAGCGCGTAAATTCCTCCCAGACTTTTATGCTGAAATCAAAATTAATACAAACCAATAAAAGTGATTTGTCCCTTTATGCCAATTACAGAATCTTGGAATTTGTGGACGCTACACGAAAAAAAGAACCAACATTGAATTCCAGAATCGTGTACACGGACCGTTTTTTCAATCAATTAATCCAAAGCACAACGGTTTACGAGACGAATTCAGGAACCATTCCGCAACAGGAATTTACCTATCTGGAAGTACCGGCCGGACAGGGCGTTTACACTTGGAATGATTACAACGACAATGGAATTCAGGAATTACAGGAGTTTGAAGTCGCTCCGTTTATCGATCAGGCGAAATTTATCCGGGTGTTTTTACCCAATCGGATTTATATAAAAACACATCAAAATAAGTTCTCCCAATCCATGACCTTAAACCCAAATCAATGGCAAAATGAGAAAGGAATAAAAAAATTACTTTCTTATTTCTACAATCAAACCGCTTTTTTAATCGACCGAAAAACGAGAAGTGACGGAGCTAATTTTGAATTAAATCCGTTTAGCGGTTCCAATGAAAATGTGCTGGGACTAAATTCCAGTTTAAGAAACAGTTTGTTTTACAATCGAGGGAAACAAAACCATTCTACAACGTATTCTTATTTAGAAAATAAAACGAAAAACTTATTGTCCATAGGTTCGCAGGAAGCTAGCAACAGTTCCCATCAATTGCAGTACAACCATTTATACCAGAAAAGGTGGCTGTTTGGTTTTTTTGCCAAAACGATAGAAACCGCCATTCAATCGGAGAATTTCCCAGAGAAAAACTTCGACATCAACGGTTATCAATTGGCTCCAAAAATCAGTTATTTGTTTTCCAAGAGTACCAGTTGGGATATCTTTTATGAATTACAAAAGAAAGAAAATCAAAGTGGCGTTGCGGAAACGCTGTTGCAAAATCGCTTTGGGACCGCCTTTTCTTATGCAGGAACTAAAAAATTCACAATGAACGGAGAAGTTTCTTTTTACCAAAATAAATTTGATGGAAATGAATTCTCTTCAGTAGGATTTCAAATGCTGGAAGGATTACAAACGGGTCAAAACTTGACGTGGAGATTGCTTTTGCAAAAAAATATCACACAATTTTTAGATGTAAACGTTAATTACCAAGGTCGAAAAAGCGAAACAAGCCAAGCCATTCATACTGGAAACGTGCAATTAAGAGCTTATTTTTAATGAAATAATTTAATGGTTTGGTAATCCCTTAGAAATATGCGCAGCGGGTTGATTGCCTAACTTTCAAAGTAAAAACAACGAACTTATTTATCGCACATGGATTTGAAATCGGAACAAAAAACTATTTTAGTTGCACCTTTAAATTGGGGTTTAGGTCACGCAACACGATGCATTCCAATCATTAAAGCGTTATTAGAAAACAACTATATCCCAATAATTGCATCCGATGGGATAGCATTGGCATTGTTAGAAAAGGAATTCCCCAACATACAAACACTGGAACTTCCCTCATACCAAATAGAATATGCAAAAAAAGGACAAAATTTCAAATGGAAATTATTAAAAAATAGTTTGAGAACCCTAAAAGCTGTTCGCCAAGAAAAAAAAATAACTGAAAACTGGATTGAAAAATACGCCATTGACGGCATTATTTCGGATAACAGGATGGGTGTTTTCGATAGGAAAGTTCCCTCGGTGTATATCACACACCAATTGAATGTATTGACAGGGAATACAACTTGGATTACAAGCAAATTCCATCAATATGTTATGAATAAATACACCGAATGCTGGGTTCCGGATCATCCCGGCAATCTAAATCTGACGGGGAAACTGGGTCATATTGACAACGTGAATCCCAAAATCAAACATATTGGACCGGTAAGCAGACTGCAAAAGAAACTGTTGCCCAAAAAGTACGACTTGCTTGTGATTCTTTCGGGACCGGAACCTCAACGGGGATTATTAGAAACCCATTTAAAAAAAGAAATCGTTCGGTTTGAAGGAAATGTGATTTTTATCGAAGGAAATGTTGAATCTGAGCAGAAAATTGTTGTAAAAGGAAATGTAACCTATTATAATTTCATGAATTCAACAGCGCTGGAACAAGCTTTTAATGAAAGTGAAATGGTGCTTTGTCGTTCCGGTTACACCACAATAATGGATCTTGCAATCTTAAGAAAGAAGGCTTTTTTTATCCCCACACCCGGGCAATACGAACAGGAATATTTGGCTAAAAAATTAAAGAAAGAAGGCCTAGCTCCTTATTCGAATCAAAATGATTTCAGGATGGATAACATTCAGGAAATTCAAAATTATAAAGGGTTGCCACGATTAGATTCTAAAATAGATTGGACAAATTTATTTCAGGTTTTTGAGAAATAGCAAATTTTTTTAGGCATAAAAAAAACCAATTCTGATGAATTGGTTTTTAAAATAGTAAATCTTTATTAACTATATTTTCTTAATTGTTTCTTACTTTTTCAAGAGTAAAAGAAAATTCAGACCCGACTCCAAAAGTACTGTCTACATAAATTTTCTCCTCATGGGCTTCGATTATGTGCTTTACAATAGATAATCCCAAGCCAGAACCTCCCTCTGTTCTAGCACCACTTTTATCTACTCTGTAAAAACGTTCAAAAAGTCTGGAAATATTTTTTTTCTCTATTCCTTCGCCGTTGTCGGTTACTCGAACGATTACTTTTTCATCTGTTAAGTCTTCAATACTGACTTCGGTTGATCCCTTTAATTTTCCGTATTTAATAGAATTCACAATCAAATTCATGACCACTTGCTGGATTTTTTCCTGATCGCCCAGAACCATAATAGGTTTGTTGTATTTCATATCAAACATCAACAAAATATCTTTTTTGGAAGCTTTCATTTCAAGCAAATCAAACACATTTTGAACGAGTTTAACGATATCAAATTTAGCTACTTCCAAGTTCAATTCGCCAATTTCGAGTTTGGAAATCATATCTAAATCCTGAACAATGTAAATGAGTCTTTCCACACCTTTTTCGGCTCGTTCTAAGTATTTTTTTCGAATTGTTTTGTCGTTCATGGCGCCGTCAAGCAAAGTTGACAGATAGCCTTGAACCATAAAAAGCGGAGTTTTGAGTTCGTGAGAAACATTGCCCAAAAACTCTCTTCTGTATTCTTCACGGACTTTTAATGTTTCTATTTCCAGTTTTTTATCCGTGGCAAACTTTTTGACTTCACGGGTAAGTGTGGCCATATCAGTAGTTATAGGCTGATTCCTAAACGTACTTGATTCCAGGAGAGAAACATCGTCGTATATTTTTTTTACCTTTTTATAAATGAAACGTTCCACCCGATATTGAATTACGACAAAGGAAAATGTAGCAATTGACAAGGCAAAAAGAAGGGAAAACTGATAAGAAATAGTAAAAAACAAATAGGTGAGATAACTAACTAATCCTGTAGAAAAAAGAGTAATATATAAAGCCGACTTGACGGCAAAACGATATGTTTTTTTAAAATTTATTGTCATTTATACTTCAAACTTATATCCCACTCCTTTGATTGTTTTGAAGAAATCTTCGCCTATTTTTTCACGTAATTTTCTGATGTGAACGTCAATTGTTCTTCCGCCCACCACTACTTCATTACCCCAAACTTTATCCAAAATTTCGTCTCGTTTGAATACTTTTCCAGGTTTTGAAGCCAAAAGATAAAACAACTCAAATTCTTTTCTGGGTAATGCAATTTCAATATTATCTTTTACAATTTTGTATTCTTCCCTGTTGATTTCGATTCCGCCTACGTTCAGTGTTTCGCTATTTTGCTCTTTTTCCTTTAATCGGCGCAACAAAGCTTTTACTTTACTGACTAATAATTTAGGTTTGATAGGTTTGGTAATGTAATCATCTGCACCAGCATCAAAACCAGCAACTTGCGAGTAATCTTCGCTTCTGGCTGTCAGGAAAGTGATGAGAACATTGCTAAGTTCCGGAATTTTTCGAATGTTTTCACAAGCCTCCATTCCATCCATTTCCGGCATCATAACATCCATTATAATAAGGTCTGGAATTTCCTTTTTTGCCATGGCTACAGCCTCTTTGCCGTTTGCCGCTGTAAAGATTTGATATCCTTCCTGAGAGAGGTTGTACCCTACAATTTCTAAGATATCCGGTTCGTCGTCTACTAATAGAATCTTGGTGTGTTTTTTCTTCATAAAGCGCCAAAAATTGTTTTTGAATTGTAAATGTAATAATAAATGGGGTATTGAAAAGCTGTTAACCGTAATTTAATATTGGGTTCATTTTAGAGCACAAAACAAAACATAACCATAACAAGCCAGTAACTTACATTTTACATTTCGGGCGTTACTTTGCAAAAAAATTAAACAAATGAAACTCAAGTTACTATTTTTCACGTTATTACTTACAGGCATTTCTTTTTCACAAAATAAAGGAACAGTTACTGGAATGTTAACAGACAAAGATGCTAATAATCAATCCTTACCATTTGCTAACGTTGTTATTAAAGGTACAACAAAAGGAACCAACACAGATATTGATGGGAAATATTCCATTGCTGCAGCACCGGGAAACTATATTATTCAATTTAGTTTTGTAGGTTATGAATCCGTAGAAGTTCCCGTAACTATTGTTGCAAATGAAATTGTAACTATAAATCAAGCATTAGGTTCCGGAAGCTACAAACTAGAAGATGTGGTAATTAAAGCAACTGCACCAAATCGAGAAAAGGAAACTGCCTTATTGTTAGACCAAAAAAATGCTGTGGAGATAAAGCAAACAATTGGTGCACAAGAACTCTCTAGAAAAGGGATCAGCGATGTAGCAACAGCAGTAACTAAAACCACTGGAATAACTAAACAAGAAGGTTCCGGTAATATATTTGTAAGAGGCTTAGGGGATCGTTACAACTCAACAACCATGAACGGCTTACCAATTCCATCAAATGATCCAGAAAAGAAAAATATTAATTTAGAAATTTTCTCTACAGATATTTTAGAATACGTTTCCATAGACAAGGTATACAATAGTAAATTATACGGTGATTTCGCAGGAGGAAATGTAGATATAGTTTCTAAAGATTACAAAGGAAAAGGATTTGTAAAAGTTGATATTGGTTCAAAAGTAAACACTAACTCTATCAATGACAATAACTTTTCATTACAAAAAGGAGCCAGCAGCTCCGGATTTAGCAATGCGCTCATACCTGCAAATCCTTTGACTCAATACAATTTCGGAACCTTGCAACTAGACAATAAGGCTCCATTTGGAAGTTCAGTCGGAATTTCTGGAGGAAAATCATTTAATGTTGGCTCAGAAAGCAAACTTAATGTTTTTGCAAATGTATCTTTTGGTAACGATTACACTTCTAGAAGTAATGGTTCAGCAAAAGGAAACGTAAACGGGAGCGGTGTAGTAAATAAGAATTTTGAAGATTACACTTTAATTAGTTACAATACCAATTTTACCAGCATGGCTAATATTGGATATAAAATTAACAATAATAATAAAATTAACTTCAATTCAGTTTTCATCAATACCTCTTCGTTGAGCAAAGAGGAGTACACTGGATATATCGTTGATATTGCAAACAATGGGAACGGTTTAATCCGTCGTAATAAATATGAAAAAAACAGTTTATTCATCAATCAACTATTAGGTGAAAACAAAATAGGAGAGCGTTCAAAATTAAATTGGGGAGCTTCTTATAATATAATCAAAGGTGACATGCCGGACAGAACTCAAAACATTTTTAGAAAAGAACCAAACGGATTTGTTTTATCTAGTATTTCTGCTCCGGACAATCACAGATATTTCCAGAAATTAACAGAAAATGAAGCTGCCGTAAACCTTTCTTTTGATTATAAATTCAACAAAACAGAAGATGACAACTACAAAGGTAAATTTACTTTTGGCTACAACGGTCGATTTAAAACTAGGAACTTCGAAGCATCACAATTTAATTTCAAAGCAAATCAAAACTTTAGTAGCACAATTGTAGATCCAAACAATTTAGATTTATTTTACAACCAAGCAAATTTTAGCAATGGCTATTTTGACATCACTACATTTAGAGGTGGTTTTCAAGTTCCAAATGCCCTAGATCCGCAAACATACAATGGCAATCAATATATTAATGGTGGTTTCTTGAACACCGAATATAAATTTAAAAAACTAACTACTGTTGTAGGTTTGAGAGGAGAATATATCTTCCAAAAAGTAGACTGGAACACACAATTAGATCCTGATGGTGGATTTAATGAATTAGAAAAAATTGCTTTTTTACCAAGCGTAACGATGAAATATGAACTAAATGAAAAACAAAATTTACGTTTTGGATTTAGTAAAACCTACACACTACCACAATTTAAAGAAAGAGCACTATTTGTATACGAAGATGTCACTGAGGTTAAGGTGGGAAATCCAAACTTGTATGCATCTGACGATTATAATTTTGACTTAAAATGGGAAATGTTTCCAAAAAGTGAAGAATTAATATCAGTAACTGCTTTCGGTAAATACATTCTTAACCCTATGAATGAGGTAACTATTGCATCGTCAACAAATGATATTTCATTTATAAATACCGGAGATTTTGGTTATGTTGCCGGTGGAGAGGTAGAATACCGAAAATTGCTTTTTAATTTTGATGAAAATAACACTAAAAAATTATCAGCAGGAATTAATGCGTCTTACTTATACAGCAATCAAGAATTGAACACTGAAAAAGTAATTAAAGAAACGGATTACAATGTAGTTTTTACTAATACAAAAAGTAAGTTTACGGGCGCATCAGATTTATTATTAAATGCGGACATATCTTTATTAAACGAATGGAATGACAAACAAGGTAGTTTAAACACAACTTTAGCATATACGTACTTCTCTGATAGAGTTTATGCAATTGGAACTAATGACAAAGGAGATTTAGTGGACAAATCATTCGGTTCATTAGACTTCATTGCCAAATCAAAATTAAACAAAAGATTAGGAATAGATTTTATAGTAAAAAACCTTTTAGATCCGACCATAGATAGAGTACAAGAAAACAGATCTGGAGACGTGAATGTTTTATCTTATAAAAAAGGTCTTCTTTTTAGTGTAAATTTAAATTACCAATTCTAAGATTTAAGAGCAGCTAACACTGCTCTTTTTTTATAATAAACTATCTTAACGAAAGAAACATTAAATTAACAATAAAGTCAAGTTAATTTAAACAAACAATTACAGTCGCTTAACCTTTATAAAGCAAACTTTCAAGATCTTTGAAAAATCTAAACAAACACAAATTTTATTACAATCATGAAAAAATCAATTTTACAATTATTAGGTATTTTAACTTTATCAGCAACTCTTGCGACAGGTTGTTCAACTGATAATAACAGTACAGATTCTGCTTCATCAACATTTGTCATTAATCCTAACGACTTTAAAGGAACAATTAGTGATGGAGAAGTTGTATTAGTTTCAGGAACAACTTACAAATTATCAGGAAAAATTCAAGTAAATAGCGGCGCTACATTAACTATTCCTGCAGGAACAAAAATTGAGGGTACAGGTGGAACAGCATCTTATATCGCAGTGGCTCAAGGTGGGAAATTAAATGTAAACGGTACTGCTAGTAATCCTGTGGTGATGACAAGCGGTTTAGCAGCTAAAAAAGCTGGAGACTGGGGAGGTTTGGTTATATGCGGTAAAGCACCTATCAACCGTGTAAGTGGTGGAACTAGTACTGCTCAATCAGAAGTTGCAGATTTAACTTATGGTGGTACTGTAGCAAATGACAATTCTGGGTCTATCAGATATTTGAGAATAGAGTACGCTGGAGCTGCTTTTAACAGTGAGAAAGAATTTAACGGAGCATCTTTATTTGGAGTAGGTTCAGGAACCACTTTCGAGTATGTTGAAGCTTACCAAGGTGCTGATGATGGTTTCGAATTTTTTGGAGGAACAGTAAATACGTCTAACTTAATTTCTTTCGGAAACGAGGATGACCAATTTGACTGGACTGAAGGTTGGAATGGAACGAACACAAACTGGTACGGAAAAATATCATTTGGAAAAGGAAATAGAGGAATTGAAGCAGATAATTTTGAATTAGGTTTTGCTAATACTCCAATTTCTAATCCAACAATTACTAACATTACTTTAGTTGGTCCAGGAAGTACAGCTGCTAGTGCAACTTACACTGAAAATCAAGGTATAAAATTGAGAAGAGGTACAAAAGCAATTTTCTCTAACGTAGTTTTAAGCTCATGGGCTACAGGAGTTGATGTAGAAAATGATGAGACTTTAAGTGCAATTGGTACAGGTCTTAAAATTACTGGAATAAACTTTTTAGCAGATGTAACAACTAAAACTAAAGGAAAAAAGACAGCTGTAGCACCTGCTACAAGTGGAGTTAGTGCAGATGCATCATTAATTATAGTTTCTGAATTAAGCACATCAAATGGAGCTGGAAACGGTGTAAATACTCCTTCTTGGTCTACAGGATGGTCTATCGGACTATAATTTTCATATAATTCAATATCAAACATCCTGAGCAATCAGGATGTTTTTTTTTGGTATGCTTTTTGAATTTATATTTGTACATTTACTTCTCAAACTTATCTGATGGCAAAAAACTACTTTTATATTATTATTGTATTGGTTCTTTTATTTTCTCTGAACGGCAGTGCTCAAGAAATTAAACAACAACCAAGAATGCAAGAAACCGCCACTATAGAAGGTTTAAGCTTGTACCCGAATCCTGTGAGTAATGGCAAAGTTTACATTTCTACAAAAAACGAACTTGATAAAGAAATAATTATTTTTGATGTCTTAGGAAAAAAAGTACTTCAAACCGTGATCAGCTCTAGAGAATTAAATGTTTCGAATCTTTCTTCAGGAGTTTACATTATAAAAATCAATGAAAGAGAAGCATCAGCAACCAGAAAATTAATTATCCGATAATTTCAAAAATACAGCACTAAAGCTCCAATTGCAATTGGGGCTTTTTTTGTGTCTTGTTCAAAAGGAATTAATCCTAAGACTCAAGTTTATCCAATTCCGTTATTGGTTTGCCTTTGAATTTTTGATTACTTTTGCAAAAAAAATTCTTGATCACATCACCAGATATATTTACCATTTCAAGTCAAAAACAGTTTGAAAAAATTGCCTTGAAAATGTTTCGTTTCCAATATGAAAACAATAAAGTGTATCAGGAGTTTTGTGATTTTTTAAAAACAGATCCTCAAAAAGTAAAATCTCTTCAACAGATTCCATTTTTACCGATTCAGTTCTTCAAAAGTCACGAAGTGGTTTCTAATACCAATCCCATTCAAGAAACCTTCACCAGCAGCGGAACCACCGGAATAATTACCAGCAAACATCTAGTTACCGATGTCAGCTTGTATAACGAAAGTTATCGTAAAGGATTTTCTGAATTTTATGGCAATATTGAAGATTATGTTGTTTTGGCCTTGCTTCCATCCTATCTGGAACGAGAAGGCTCATCCTTAATTTACATGGTAAAGGATATAATTGCAGAATCAAATCATCCCGAAAGTGGTTTTTACCTGCACAATCATCACGAACTAATTGCTAAACTTATCGCTTTAGACGAGGTCGGCCAAAACGTCATTCTGATTGGGGTGACTTTTGCGTTGTTAGACTTAATCGAGAAACAACAGTTCCAACTGCAGCATACCATTATCATGGAAACGGGCGGTATGAAAGGCAAAAGAAAAGAAATGATTCGGGAAGAACTGCACGAACAATTGTGTAAAGGTTTTGGCGTTTCGGCCATACATTCAGAATATGGAATGACCGAATTACTTTCGCAAGCGTATTCTTTAGGAAACGGAGTGTTTGAATGCCCCTCTTGGATGCAAATCCTCGTTCGTGATACAGAAGATGCTTTGACCTACATCCAAGACGGAAAAACAGGCGGAATCAACGTGATAGATTTGGCTAACATCAATTCCTGTTCGTTTATTGCCACGCAGGATTTGGGCAAAAAAAACCCCAACAACTCTTTCGAGGTACTGGGACGTTTTGATAATTCTGATATTCGTGGTTGTAATTTGATGGTTTTGTAAGAAGGTTTATGGTTAATTTGCTTAGTCGGTTAACTGAAGTTACAATTAAACAATTTACCAGTTAAACGATTAAACCACTCGCACCACAAAATAATTTTTCTTTCCGCTTTGCAATAATACGAACTGATTGTTGATTAAATCATTGCTCAAAAGCACGAATTCTTCAGCTACTTTTTCTTTATTTACTGAAATAGAATTGGCTGTCAAAGCTCGCCTTGCTTCACCATTCGATTTTAGAAATCCTGTTTTTTCGTTTAGAACGTCAACAATATTAATTCCAGTTTCAATTTCATTTCTGCTGATTTCCGCTTGAGGAACTCCATCAAAAACATCTAAGAAAGTGGCTTCGTCCAATTGTTTCAAATCATCCGAAGTAGAATTTCCGAACAAAATATTCGATGCTTTTATTGCATTTTCTAAATCTTCTGCTGAATGTACCATAACCGTAATTTCTTCGGCCAAACGTTTTTGTAACAAACGCAAATGTGGTGCTTCTTTGTGTTTTTCGGTTAAAATTTCGATGTCTTCTTTCGATAAAAAAGTAAAAATCTTGATGTATTTTTCCGCATCGATATCAGATGTATTCAACCAATATTGGTAAAATTTATATGGCGAAGTTCTTGCGGCATCCAACCAAATATTTCCGCCTTCGGATTTTCCAAATTTGGTTCCATCCGCTTTTGTAATCAACGGACAAGTCAACGCATACGCTTTTCCACTGGCGATTCTACGGACTAATTCAGTTCCCGTGGTGATATTTCCCCACTGATCACTTCCTCCCATTTGAAGCGTACAATTCTTTTGTCTGTACAAATGCAAAAAGTCATATCCTTGAACCAATTGATAGGTGAACTCTGTAAAAGACATTCCTTCGGCAGCTTCGGATGACAAACGCTTCTTCACAGAATCTTTTGCCATCATATAATTTACGGTAATATGTTTACCTACATCACGAATAAAATCCAGAAAAGAAAAATTCTTCATCCAGTCGTAATTATTCACTAACTCAGCCGCATTAGCCGCATCGGAGGTAAAATCCAAAAAACGAGCCAATTGCCCTTTTATAGCTTCTTGATTGTGACGCAATGTTGGTTCGTCCAATAAATTTCTTTCATTCGATTTTCCTGATGGATCACCAATCATTCCTGTTGCGCCACCCACTAAAGCTAATGGCTTGTGTCCAGAAAGCTGAAAATGTTTCAACAACATCACGCCAACTAAATGTCCTATATGCAATGAATCGGCAGTTGGATCAATTCCCACATACGCCACACGCATTTGTTCCATCAAATGTTCTTCTGTGCCGGGCATAACATCGTGGAGCATTCCTCTCCAAGTTACTTCTTCAATAAAATTCTTCATCTTTTTTAATCAATTTGCACAAAGATAATAATATCAATGGCAAAAATCAATTTCAATTACAATAACAATTTTTGTAAAAAAATTAATTTTAAAGTGCTAAATTGAAGTTGTGATTGAAAATGTCATCCGATTGAAATTGCTATTGCTATTGCCATTGAAATTGATTTCATTACATTTGTAAATATGATTTTAGTCACAGGAGGAACTGGTTTAGTAGGCGCGCATCTATTGCTTCATTTAATTGATAATGGAGAAAAGGTACGCGCTATATATAGAAGTGTCGCTTCAATGCAGAAAACCAAATCATTGTTCGCTACCTATAAAAAGGAATTCCTATTTGAGCAAATCGAATGGATTCCCGCAGATATTACTAAAGTTCCTTCCTTAGAAATTGCCTTTCAAAATATTGACACCGTGTACCATTGCGCCGCTTTGATTTCTTTTGACCCCAAAGATGAAAATCTATTGCGAAAAACAAACATTGAAGGCACGGCTAATATTGTGAATTTTTGTATCGCTTATCAAATAAAAAAACTGTGTTTTGTAAGTTCCATTGCCACTTTAGGTGACTTACTGCCTCATGAAAAATTCATCACAGAAGAAACGGAATGGAATCCGGAAAAGTACCATAATGATTATGCTATTTCTAAATATGGCGCCGAAATGGAAATCTGGCGCGGACAACAAGAAGGTTTAGATGTTATAATTGTTAATCCTGGTGTCATTCTCGGGCCCGGTTTTAGAGAACAAGGAAGTGGGCAACTTTTTACGAAAGTAAAAAACGGGTTGAAATTTTATACAATGGGCTCAACGGGATTTGTTGCCGTAACTGATGTTATTCGAATGGCGCATCAATTAATGCAAAGCGAAATTAAAAATGAACGCTTTACTTTGATTGCAGAAAATAGTATTTTCCGTGACATTCTCAATTCTATGGCCGATTCATTTGGTGTGCAACGACCTAAAATTCATGCTAAACCCTTTTTTATGGAAATACTCTGGAGGCTGGATTGGTTTGTTTCAAATGTGTTTCAGCAAAAGAGAAAATTATCCCAAGCCACTGTAAGAGCGTCCTATTCGGTAAATAATTATTCTAATGAGAAGATTAAAGACCGATTGGAAACTGATTTCATTACTATTCATCAATACATAAAAGAGATTTCTAAACTGTAAAACTGCAGTTATATTATTTCAATTTCGTTGTATCACCGACTATAGGAGCTGGTTTTTTATTTTTTTGAAGAAGTAGTTTCTTTTTCTTTTTTTCTAAATTCACTAATGAATCGACGCTTTTTTTATTGGCATCCAGTCGTTTTGAAATCTGTTCAAACATCAATTTATAATCATCATAATCCGATGCGTAATACACATTGCTTTTGGCAAACTGAAGGCTGTCAATTTTATATTTTTTATAAATATAGTCTCTTGAATTTATTTTAAAAGTATCCAAAGAAGCTGGATTTTGATATTTTATCGCCTCCAAAACAGCTAAATCATACATCACATCAAGCATCACGTCTTTCTCGATAAGACGTTCTGGTTTTTGCACTACTACGTCTTTACAACTTACTAAAAGAGTCAATATTGCTAAAAATGATACGATTTTTCTCATCTGATAAATTTTATCTTTCGAACAATAAGCGTTTTCCTGCACGAATATCTTTCACTTTAAAAGCGTTGTAGACTAATTGTCCGTTCACAAAAGTATGGGTAATTCTGGATTTAAAAGTAAATCCTTCAAATGGAGACCAACCACATTTAGCCAAAATGTTTTCTTTTTTTACGCTCCAAGGCAAACCTGAATTTACAATTACCAAATCGGCGTAATAGCCTTCTTTAATAAAACCTCGTTTCTCTATTTTGAATATTTTTGCCGGATTGTGGCACATTTTCTCCACAATTTTTTCTACACTTATTTTTCCTTGGTGGTGCGCTTCAAACATAGCCACGACAGCATGTTGCACTAATGGTCCGCCGGAAGGCGCATTCAGGTACGATTGCTTTTTTTCTTCTAAAGTATGTGGCGCGTGATCTGTAGCAATCACATCAATTCGGTCGTCTAGTAATGCTTCCCAAAGCACTTTTCTGTCATTAGCGGTTTTCACAGCAGGATTCCATTTTATAAGGTTGCCCTTCGTAGCATAATCATCATTGGTAAACCACAAATGGTGCACGCATACTTCGGCAGTAATTTTCTTTTCTTCCAATGGAATTTTATTTGTAAACAAATCCATTTCTTTCGCAGTGGAAAGATGAAAAATATGCAAACGGGCGCCTGTTTTCTTAGCCAACGCAACTGCTTTGGAAGAAGAAATATAACATGCTTCCTCGCTTCGGATGAGGTGATGCGCCGTAACGGGAACATCCTCTCCAAACTCTTCTTTGTATTTGGCTAAATTATTTTTGATCGTCGCTTCATCTTCACAATGCACCGCAATAAGCATGGGCGTACTCGAAAATATTTTCTCTAAAGTTGCTTCATTGTCCACCAACATATTTCCGGTTGACGAACCTAAAAATATTTTGATTCCGGCAACATTCTTTGGATTGGTCTTTAAAACTTCTTCCAAATTATCATTGGTAGCGCCCATCATAAACGAATAATTCGCATAGGACTTCTGGGCAGCCAACTCGTATTTTTGCTCTAATATTTCTTGGGTGACTGCATTGGGAATAGTGTTGGGTTGCTCGATGTAGGAAGTAATACCGCCTGCAACTGCCGCTCTGGATTCGGATTCAATATCGCCTTTGTGCGTCAGTCCAGGCTCTCTAAAATGCACCTGGTCATCAATTGCACCCGGAATCAAATAATTTCCTTCGGCATCAATAATCTTACAGTCCGAAAATTTGGCACTGATACTTTCTGAAATTTCAACAATTAAGTCATTCTCAATTAATACATCGCCTTCAAAAATCACTCCTTCATTTACTATTCTGGCATTCTTAATTAAAACCCTGTTCATCGTATCTTTTTCTTATAATGTGTTATATAATCTTTTTAATCTGAGCGCAATAACTCCAAAAACGGCTTCGACAATTATCGAATTACTCATTTTGGACTGCCCTTTTGTTCTGTCGGTAAAAATAATTGGAACCTCCGTAATTTTAAACTTTTTACAGTAGGTTCTGTACTTCATTTCAATTTGAAAGGCGTATCCAACAAATTTTATCTTGTCTAAATTGATCTCTTCTAAAACTTTTCTATTGTAACAGACAAAACCGGCTGTGGCATCATGAATTTTCATTCCCGTTATCATTCGCACATAAACCGATGCGAAATACGACATCAAGACGCGGCTTAAGGGCCAGTTTACCACATTTACTCCCGTCACATAACGGGAACCAATCGCTAAATCGGCATCACCAAAATGACAAGCGCTGTATAATTTTTCTAAATCATTGGGGTTATGGGAAAAATCAGCATCCATTTCAAAAATGTAATCATATTTTTGTCGCAGTGCCCATCTAAATCCATGAACATAAGCGGTTCCCAAACCTGCCTTCTTTTCTCTTTGTTCCAAAAACAATGTATCCTCAAATTCTGATTGAAGTAAAACGACCTTATCAGCAGTATGATCCGGCGAATTATCATCAATAATTAGAACATGAAAAGGTTTGTGTTGCGAGAGCACCGATCGAATAATGCTTTCTATATTTTCAATTTCGTTATAAGTAGGGATTATAACAATGCAATCATTCATATTTTGACTAATTTCCCTGCAAAAGTACCCTTTTTTTGCCATTTCAGCCTTAATAAAATTATAATAAAAAGAATGATAGAAAAATTAGTAATTTTGCAGCGTTATGATCGAAACTATACTTCACCCCCGAATAACTGAGAATAAAGACTGGGCAACCGTACTTTTTGTTCTTTCTTTTGCAATTATTGCGATTACTAAATCTGTTTTCGAAAATCGATTTGGTGATTTTGCAAACCTAATTTTTTCCAACAAATACACCAAAGTTTATAGGGACAGCAGCCATATGAGAAGTGGATTTACTGTCGCCTTATTTTTTGTCCAAGTCATTTCTCTTGCATTTTTCATTCAAATTTCGCTGAGTTATTTTGGTCATGCCTTAAAAACAGATTGGTTGCTCTACATTCAGATATTTACGTTTTTGGTTTTCTTTATTTTATCGAAATATTTGATTGAAAAAATAATTGCCACATCCTTCAATATCGAAGAATTTATGGAACAGTTTAACTTGCAAAAAGTGACTTACAGAACGTATATTGGATTATTCATACTGCCTTTGAATATAATTTTGTTTTATTACGACTCAATTTCAAGAAATATTCCGTTAGGAATCATAGCTATAATACTGATAATAAACATACTAACTTATTTTGTTTCAATAAAAAATTATCAAAATTTAATATTCGGTAAGTTGTTTTATTTTATTTTATATCTTTGCGCTCTCGAAATAGCTCCGTATTATTTTATGTATTATTGGTTTACAAAAGAGAGTGCTTAGAAAACGTTATATATGAAAGTGAAAACAATTTTGGTGTCACAACCCGAGCCCAAGGTGGAAAATTCGCCTTACTTTGAACTTCAGCAAAAGTATAAAGTAAAAATTGATTTCAGACCTTTTATTCATGTAGAAGGAGTTAATGCCAAAGAGATTAGACTTCAAAAAATCGATCTCAATCATTACACCGCTATTATTTTAACCAGTAAAAATGCTGTTGACCATTTTTTCAGAGTAGCTGATGAAATGCGTTATAAAGTTCCGGAAGGATTAAAATATTTTTGTCAGTCAGAAGCCATCGCTTTTTACCTGCAAAAATATGTAGTGTACAGAAAACGTAAAATTTACGTAGGACCAAAAGATTTTGCCGATTTATCTCCATTAATAAAAAAATACAAAGACGAAAAATTCTTGTTGCCTGCTTCAGACCAATTAAATGCCGATGCGCCTATTACGTTAAACGCATTAAAAGTAGATTGGACTCCAGCTGTTTTTTACAAAACGGTGATGAGCGATTTGTCTGATTTAGCTGATGTATATTATGATATATTGGCTTTCTTCAGCCCAACCGGAATAAAATCATTGTTCAAAAACTTCCCAGATTTCGAACAAAACAACACTCGAATTGCCGTTTTTGGAAGCACAACTCAAAAAGAAGCTTTAGATCATGGTTTGAGAGTCGATATTCTTGCACCAACACCAGCAACGCCTTCTATGACAATGGCTTTGGAAAAATACATTATTGAAGCCAATAAAGGAAAGTAAAAAAATACTTTTTAGATACAATTACAAAAGCCATTCGCAATCTGAATGGCTTTTTTTATGGCGCCAAGTGTAAAATCGCGTTGTGGTTCTTTTTCATGTATTAACGATAAGTAGAAATTAGTCCTGCTGTCAGTTTAAGCGCAGTCCATAATAATTTTAGCATTTCGACTGCACTTTATGTGACAAAAAACTTGCAATTAAAACGTTTTAAAAATCAAATTTAATCGTTTTTACCTTAAATTTGATTTCCAATCGAAACTAAATTTTGTATTTTAGTTTAAAATAACAACTCATGAAAATTAATTCCTTAATTGTAGAAATTGACGGCATCGACAAAGAAATTTTACGCGACCTGATGGAAGATGCCCGAAAACCAATTCTTCAAATCGCCAATAAAATAGGAATTTCAGGAGCGGCAATTCATCAACGTTTGCGGAAACTGGAGCAGTCTGGCGTTATTTCGGGATCAAAATTCACCGTAAACAATAAAATTCTGGGTTACAATACGATGGCTTTTGTTGGAATTTATTTGGACAAAGCAGCCCGAAATCCAGAAGCGGTGCGCGAATTAAAGAAAATCCCTGAAGTATTAGAATGCCATTACACCACAGGAAACTGGTCCATTCTGATAAAAATTATTTGTCGAGACAACGAACATTTAATGCATTTACTCAACACCAAAATCCAAGCGATAGAAGGTGTTTCCAGAACAGAAACCTTTATTTCCCTAAATCAGCAAATCGACAGGCAGATTCAATTATAGTTCCGTTTAATCGAACACCTGTTGCGTTGCTTATTGGACAAAAAAAACGTCTTGTTTTTGAACAAGACGTTTTTTTATTTTTAAACGAAAAATCTAATTTCTTCTTCCGCCCATATAAATCGAAACATAATACAACAAGGTTGCAATAGATCCTAAAGCAGCCACAACATACGTTCTTGCAGCCCATTTCAAGGAATCTTTAGCGCCAGCGTGTTCTTGTGGTGTCAACATTCTTTTGTTTTCTAACCAAGCCAATGCTCGATTGCTTGCGTCATATTCTACCGGTAAAGTAACTATGGAGAACAACGTCGTCGCTGCAAAAATGACAATTCCTACCAGTAGTAATTGTGGAAAAGTTTTCATCATCAAGATTCCTCCAAGCAAAATCCATTGCATGTAAGTGGAAGCCACATTTACTACCGGCACTAACTTAGAACGCATCGTCAACCATTGATATCCGACAGCATGTTGCACGGCGTGACCACATTCGTGAGCCGCCACAGCCGCCGCGGCCGCATTTCGTTGGTTGTAAACCGCTTCACTCAAATTCACTGTTTTATCTGCTGGATTGTAATGGTCCGTCAAACGACCCGGTGTCGAGATAACTCTTACATCGCGAATCCCGTTATCGGCAAGCATTTTTTCGGCGATTTCAGCGCCTGACATTCCGTTTTGTAATTGTAATTTAGAATAATGTTCAAATTTGCTTTTTAGTCTTGAACTAACTAACCAGCTGAAAAGCATAATAGCTCCGGCAAGAATCAAATAACCCATTCCCATATTTTTGTTTTTTATTTAAATGTTTAAAATAAAACATCAAATTTTGAACCATTTTTTTACAATGTCAAAATGGCACAAGAAAACAGCAATAACATTATTCATTAACACTCAACTGCTTATTTACAGCTTCAAATTTAGCGATCAAACCGTTGACTCTAGCCTGCTCTTTTTTGATTTCTTTTGGTCTTAAATAAAACCAAGTAAACCCAATCCATCCCAACATTACTACATAAGTAAAAATTCCCCAAAATATTGTCATACGGGATGTGTATTCATACATGTACAAACATAACCCGGATCCAAGCAGTATAAAATACAAACTTAACATGGTAGATTGCAAAAAATGCTGTTTTGTTTTAATCGAAATTAATTTTTGCAGGTATTCACTATTACTTTGAGTACGATCAACTGTTTTATAAAATCCAACTAATTTATTGTAGACGAACAAATACATCAGCATTGCGGAAATAGTCAAAATAATTCCGATTTTGGTTGAAATAAACTCAGGCTGATAAAAATACCAGATAAAAATAATAAATGCACTTGTCGCGATTAGTAAAACATTTGTTATAACTAATTTTCTAAGGCTTACTCTCTTGAAATATTTCAGTTTAGAAAGCAATTCCTCAATATTTGGCGGGCTTACGGCCTGTTGTTTCCATAAATCTTTAAAGTCAATATTATTGTCCATTTTCTTTAAACTTTTGAGTTAATTTTTCTTTTATTCTATGAATTTTTACTCTTGTATTGGCTTCTGAGAGTCCCACGATATTGGCAATTTCAGCTTGTTTTACATCTTCCAGTTCGAGTGAAATAATAATGCGATCGATTTCTGGCAATTCGGCAACGCATTTATACAAAAATAGAATTTGAGGTTCAAGCGAATAGTCCCTTTCTTCGGCAATATGAATCGGCAGTTCTGACTTGGGAAATCGTTTTTCTTTGTCAATCTGCCTCAAGCAATTGTTGGATGCAATTCGGAAAATCCACGTTCCGACACCCGATTCATTTCTAAATGTGTCAAGTTTTTGCCAAACAATAATAAACGTTTCCTGCGCCATATCCTGTGCAATGTCATAATCATTTACGTAACCCATGCACAATCGAAAAACCTTTTGCCAATAGGATTTGTATAGTTGTTCAAACTCCATTATTATGCTTTTATAAAGTTGTTTAGTTGTGCTAAATACCATTCTTTATCATCATACATAATAAAGTGTAAACCTTTGTTCGAATATTGAAAACTAGCCGTTTTTAAGTTTTTGTATTGTGCTTCTATAGGCCCTTTGTAATTTGAAAAACCAAATTCCAATAATATCAAAGCAGGACATTTTATTGCCGTAATTTTATCTCTCAAATCCGTATTGGAAAAATCACAATACATTTTGCCGAAAATTTTTCGGTCTGATTTCATGCTCCAACTAATTACTTCCTCTTGTTTTGAGGCATCTGCCAAAAGCATAGCCATATTTCTTTTTTGCATTTGATAAAATTCATCTTCAGACATAGTCGCTATTTGATTAACCATTAAAGAACAGTCGTTATTTTCTAGCGAGTTAAAAGATGGATTTCTTAAAGCGGCCAAACAAGGAAGCGCATCAACGACTACAATTTTGCTTATTAATTCAGGATAATCTGAAGCAATAGCCAACGCAAGCCCTCCGCCCATACTGTGACCAACTATAATTGGTTTTTCTATTTTGTTTGCTCTAATGTAGTTCACGATTTCTGTTTCCCAATTTATAAACGAAGCATCTGGTTGTGGTTTAATCCCAGCAAAACCCGCCATTGTAAATGTGTAACACGTAAACTCTTTTTCGAAATTAGATTTTGTTTCATTCCAGACATCTCCAGAACTGGCAAATCCGGGCAGGAAGATTATAGATTGTTTTCCCTTTCCTGTTTTGCTTATTTCAAACGGATACGATTTTATTTGTCCGAATACATTTAAATATAATGCTGAAAACAATAGAACTATAACCAAGAAGGAATACTTTTTCATTTTTAATAGATTTAAGTTGTTAAATGACCCAATTTTTCTTTTAGATACAGAATCTATTAAAATGTTACAAAAAGTTAAAAATAACACTTAATATATTATTTATTAGTTGTTTGAAAAACAAAAAAAAATCCCAATTCTAAATTTTAGAATTGGAATTGATTTATATCATAACACTATTTTTTACCCCACCAAATTAATAATTTTCCCCGGAACAATAATCACCTTGTTTGGCAATCTTCCTTCTAATTGCTTGATGGTTCTTTCGTCTTTCATTACGATTTCCTCGATTTGTTCTTTGGTTAAATCCAAAGGCAAGACCATAGTAAAACGCATTTTTCCGTTGAAAGAAACTGGATATTCCTTTTCGCTCTCAACTAAATATTTAGCTTCAAAAACAGGAAAGGCAACCGTTGCAATAGATTCTGTATTTCCTAACAGCGACCATAATTCTTCGGCGATGTGCGGCGCATACGGTGAAATGACGATTGCTAATGGTTCCAGAACAGCACGTGAATGACAGTTCTGAGTGGATAATTCGTTCACACAAATCATAAACTGAGAAACCGATGTATTAAAAGAGAAACCTTCAATATCTTCCGCTACTTTCTTGATGGTTTTGTGCAATGATTTTAAGTTGTCTTTAGTTGGTTCGTCATTGGTAACAATCAAACCATTATCATCAAAATACAAACGACACAGTTTTTTCAAGAAACCAAAAACTCCCGAAATTCCTGCGGTATTCCAAGGTTTAGCTTGTTCCAATGGTCCTAAAAACATTTCATACAAACGCAACGTATCGGCTCCGTATTCATTACAAATATCATCTGGCGTTACCACATTGTATTTTGATTTCGACATTTTTTCGATTTCGCGACCGACAATATATTTTCCGCTATCGTCAATCAATACCCCATTTTTACCAATAAAAATAGCATCTTTATAATCTTCTCTCCAATTTTTAAAAGATTGAATATTTAACTCCTCTGACAAATTTACAAATGAAACATCTGTATGAACAGGATTTATTTGAATATTAAATAGAGAAATGTCCTCAATTTTTAAATTCTCAATTTCTGCCTTAAACTTTTTGGTAACCTCATCATTAATCAAATATTTTTTAATTTGATTAATACTTTTTTCAATAATAATTTTTTCAATGATTTCCCTATCATTTATGGCATCATTGTCTTTGACAGAAAAAAAAGCTGGTCCTTTTGCTGAAGACAATACAAATCTAATATCTAAACCTTTAATGTGTACGAATGGCAAAACTCTATAAACAAAAGCACTCATCCCCAAAATCATACCCTGATTAATCAGTTTTTTGAATGGTTCTTCGGTCGGCGCAAAACCTTTATCTTTTAGGAATTTGTTCCAAAAACGGGAATACAATAAATGTCCGGTGGCATGTTCGCTTCCGCCAATGTATAAATCGACGTTTTCCCAATACGCCAATGCGTCTTTGCTAACAAACTCCTTTTCATTTTGCGCATCCATATATCGCATCCAATACCAGGAACTTCCTGCCCAACCTGGCATCGTGTTTAGTTCCAGTGGAAAAATGGTTACATCATCAACTAACTGGGTACTAACCACTGAACACTGAACACTATCCCAAGCCCAAACCAAAGCGTTTCCCAAAGGCGGTTGTCCGTCTTCAGTTGGTAAATATTTCTCTACTTCCGGCAAGATGATTGGCAAATGTTTTGCGGCAATCATTTGCGGCAAGCCATTCACATAATATACCGGAAACGGCTCTCCCCAATACCGCTGACGAGAGAAAACGGCATCACGCAAACGGTAATTGATTTTTCCTTTTCCTTGGTTTAGTTTTTCTAATTCTTCTATCGCTTTTTTAGTCGCTTCTTTGTACGTCAGTCCGTTTAGGAAATTAGAATTGGCGATAATCACATTGTCTTTCGAACCGTATGCAACCTCAGAAATATCCACATTTGCAAAAATGTTTTTGATTTCTGTCATACCATTTTGACCCTTGAAAAAATTCGCAAAAGCATAATCTCTTTCATCGCCACAAGGAACGGCCATAACCGCGCCTGTTCCATAACCTGCCAAAACATAATCCCCAATCCAAACCGGAATAGATTCTTTGGTAAAAGGATGTTCAGCATAAGCTCCGGTGAATACTCCCGAAATGGTTTTTACATCAGCCATGCGTTCTCTTTCGGAACGTTTTGATGTTTTTTCTATATAAGCATCCACTTCCGCTTTTTGTTCTGGAGTGGTTATTTGTGAAACCAATTCATGTTCTGGAGCCAAGGTCATAAACGTTACTCCAAAAATGGTATCAGGTCTTGTAGTAAACACATCGATATATTGCTGCTCACTTTCAACGTTTGACTTTTGACTTTCGACTTTAAAAGAAACAGTTGCACCAACTGATTTTCCAATCCAGTTTCTTTGACTTTCTTTGATGCTTTCGCTCCAGTCAATAGTATTTAAACCTTGTAACAAACGTTCTGCATAAGCAGAAATTCGCATGCTCCATTGGGTCATTTTCTTTCGCACCACAGTAAAACCGCCACGCTCTGAAACACCATTTACGATTTCGTCATTTGCCAAAACAGTTCCTAATCCCGGACACCAATTCACTTCAGTCTCGGCTAAATAAGTCAACCTATATTGCAACAAAATTCTCTCCTGCTGTTCTTTTGCGAAAGCGTTCCATTCATTTGCTGAAAAAGCTTCAATATTTTCATCGCAAACCGCATTGACATTTGCATTTCCTTCTGTTGAAAAAACAGAAACCAAAGCAGAAATATCTTCGGCTTTGTCGCTGTTTTTGTTGTACCAAGAATTGAATAATTGGATGAAAATCCATTGCGTATGCTTGTAATAATCGGGATTTGAGGTGCGCACTTCTCTGCTCCAATCGAAAGAAAATCCAATTTTGTCCAATTGCTTTCTATATCCCGCAATTTTATTTCCTTCCTTGTCCGTTCCTCCGTCAATATTGACCGAAGTCGTATCTTCGGGACGCTGACCCGTTTGAATCGCATACTGTTCCGCAGGCAATCCAAAACTGTCGTAACCCATTGGGTGCAACACATTAAAACCTTGGTGTCTTTTGTATCTTGAATACACGTCAGAAGCGATATATCCCAACGGATGTCCTACGTGCAATCCCGCTCCAGATGGATAAGGAAACATATCGAGTACGTAATATTTAGGTTTTTCTGCGTTATTTTCGGCTTTGAACGTTTCGTTTTCTAACCAATATTTCTGCCATTTGGCTTCTATTTCGTTCGGATTGTATTTCATTCCCTTTTTTTATTGTTTTTTTAATGGAGTCATGCTGTCGCGCACTCAAGTCATTCCTCTTTTTTATTGTTTTTTAATGGAGTCATGCTGTCGCGCACTCAAGTCATTCCCTTTTTTTATTGTTTTTTTAATGGAGTCATGCTGTCGCGCAGTCAAGTCATTCCCTTTTTTTATTATTTTTTTAATGGAGTCATGCTGTCGCGCACTCAAGTCATTCCTCTTTTTTATTGTTTTTTTAATGGAGTCATGCTATCGCGCACTCAAGTCGTTCCTTTTATTTACTGTTTTTTAGTGGAGTCATGCTTTCGCACACTCAAGTCATCTTTATAAAAGTTGCAAAGGAACAAAGCCTCACAAGGCTTTCTCACGATGACTATTTTTAGGTAGCAAATTTACATTTTATGCACGAAAATCGAAACTTTGAGCGTTATTAACTTCGAATAAAGAAATTCTTTATTATTTTTACCCAATAATTTCAATAAACTATGAGTTCTTCCTTTGATAATTTTCAAAAACGCCGGTTAATTTCCTCTTATTTTTCAGTAGTGCTAAGTGTATTCTTGGTTTTATTTCTATTGGGAATATTGGGACTTTTTATAATAAATTCTAAAAAATTAGCCAACGATTTCAAAGAAAATATCGCTATGACGGTTTTTTTCAAGAATGAAGCCAATGACAGTATTGTAAAAGCTTTTGGAACCCAAATAAAAGCAAGTCCATTCGTAAAATCATACACTTATGTCACCAAAGAAGCGGCCGCTAAAGAACATACCGATATTATTGGTGAGGATTTCATGGAATTTCTTGGGGAAAATCCATTACAAAACTCCTACGACATTCATTTAAAAGGAGATTATGTAATTAAGGACAGTATCACAAAAATTGAAGCTGGCTTGCGCAAAAACGCAATGATTTCGGATATTGTGTATGACAAACAATTAGTGAATTTAGTGAACGACAATATTAAAAAAGTCAGTATGTGGATTTTAGTAATAAGCGTATTCTTAGCTTTTATTGCCGTATTATTAATCAATAGTTCATTGCGTTTGTCCATTCATTCCAACCGATTTATCATTAAAACCATGCAAATGGTAGGCGCAACAAAAGCTTTTATCAGAAAACCATTTGTGATGCGAAGCATAAAACTGGGAATGATTGGAGCAGTTTTGGCCGTTCTGGCGTTAATAGGAGTTTTGATTTATGTTGAAACCAGTTTTCCAAATCTTGGGATTTTGGAAGACAAAGCTATGATTGGCTTGGTATTATTGGCCGTTTTAGGAATTGGCATTTTAATAACATGGTTAAGCACGTATTTTGCAACACAACGTTTCTTGAACTTGAGAACTGACGATCTTTATTAGTATTCAGTGTTCAGTCGCAGTGTTCAGTAAAAAAAATTGAAAAAATAACAGTTAGTAGTGATACAGAACTAAATTCAGCATAAATGGAAAACAATGAACAGCAACCAGAATTTCTTTTTGACAAAATAAATTACAAAATCTTATTAATTGGTATTGGAGTAATTGCCTTGGGATTTATTCTAATGTCAGGCGGCGGAAGCGAGGATCCTAATGTCTTTAGCGAAGATATCTTCAATTTTAGAAGAATTCGATTGGCGCCAACAACTGTTTTAATCGGTTTCGGAATTACCATTTATGCTATTCTCAAGAATCCCAAAAAAGCATAAATGAATACATTACAAGCATTTTTAATTGCTGTTATCGAAGGATTAACTGAATATCTTCCGGTTTCCTCGACCGCTCACATGATTTTTATGAGTTCTTATTTTGGAATTCAAGAAGATGATTTCGTAAAGCTTTTTCAGGTTTCTATCCAATTTGGAGCCATTCTGGCGGTTGTCGCTTTGTATTGGAAGAAATTTTTCGATTTCTCTTCAAAAAGTGTTGCAATCAGTTTTTATCTCAAACTTATTTATGCCGTAATTCCAGCGTTGGTGTTAGGGAAATTATTCGATGATAAAATTGAAGCCATTCTGGGAGACCCTATTCCCATTGCGATTGTATTAATTTTGGGTGGCGTAATTTTACTTTTTATCGATAGTCGTTTTCAAAGTCCAACTGTTATCAAAGAAGAAGATATTACGGTAAAGAAAGCCGTAATCATTGGTTTTTGGCAATGTTTAGCAATGATGCCGGGGACAAGTCGATCTGCTGCTTCAATCATTGGAGGAATGCAACAAGGATTAACGCGTCATGCCGCAGCGGAATTTTCTTTTTTCTTGGCAGTTCCTACCATGATGGCCGTTACTTGTTATTCTGTATTTTTGAAAACCTATGAGTCTTCGCAAATGAAAGGCTATGAATTGATTTTAAAATCAAACGAAAACATACAATTGTTCTTGATAGGAAACGTAGTTGCTTTTATCGTTGCTATTCTAGCGATTAAATTTTTCATAGAAATTATCAAAAAATACGGTTTTAAACCTTGGGGTTGGTACCGAATAATCGTAGGAATCTTTTTATTGTTCTACTTTTCATACTTTAAATAAATTCCTTTGAAAACAGCCGAAGATTTCCAAGACGGACAAATTTTACTGATTGATAAACCCTTGAATTGGACTTCATTTCAGGCGGTGAATAAATTGAAATGGGCTTTAATAACCAAACTGAATCTGCCAAAAAAATTCAAGATTGGTCACGCCGGAACTTTAGATCCGTTGGCAACGGGATTGTTGTTAGTTTGTACTGGAAAATTTACTAAAAGAATTACCGAACTTCAGGGTCAAGCCAAAGAATATACCGGAACTTTTTATATAGGAGCCACAACGCCTTCGTATGATTTAGAAACGGAAATCGACCAAACTTTCCCAACGGAACATATTGACGAAAATTTAATTCATGAAACCGTCAAACAATTTCTGGGCGAAATCGATCAAAAACCCCCTATTTATTCTGCTATAAAAAAAGATGGTGTTCGCTTATACGAACATGCCAGAGCAGGAGAAACCATTGAAATCGCCACTAGAAAGACAACTATTCACGAATTTGAAATCACCAGAATTGCACTTCCAGAAGTCGATTTTAGGGTCGTCTGCAGCAAAGGTACCTACATTCGTTCCCTAGCTTTTGATTTTGGAAAGGTGATGAATTCCGGTTCGCATTTAACCGCTTTGCGTAGAACAAAAATTGGAGATTACGACGTAAATAAAGCGATGGATTTGACTTTATTCGAACAAAATCTAATCTCTGAATTGCATTCAACAAGCAAAAACACATGACAAATACATAATTATATTTGCGATGTGTTTTTTCTAAAATTAAAAGTAATTTTAATTCATGATTTTTTGTCTACTTTTTTATGAGATGTTTTAATAATGACTTACGTCCTTACCTCCAAATAACAAATAGGACAAATAATCATAAATTCGATTGAATAGCTTCTTCATAATGATGTTTTTTTAAATTGTTAAACAATGTTTAAACACCAATAAAAAGTAAAGTAATGTACAATAGAGTTGGTTCAAGCGGTTAATTTACGCTTTTTATTTGATAATAAATAAATAAAATGATAAAAAATATAGCTAACTATTTAAAATATAGAGATTTATGAATAAAAGTAATTGTTCACTTAAAGATTCAACATCAAGTTGATCAATTCATTTTGAGTGGAAATTCCTTTATCATGCAAATACCAAAGTTGTAAATTGGTTTTAAGAGTTTCGTCAATAACTCCGAATTCTTTTCTGTAATCTGTTACTAAATCAGCTGCGGCTTTTGGTCGAGGCCCCCAATTTCCAAGCACACTTCCAGTTTCTTTATCGACCAGAATCAAAATAGGAATCGCTTTCTTTTTATTGGTTAAAAACAACTTCATCAATTCTTCATTTTCATCACGCAATACAATTCTCAAGTCAATTTTACCCGATTCAATTGCCATTTTATTGATAATTGGCAACAATTGCGCGGCATCACCGCACCAACCTTCAGAAATTACTAACCAAATGTATTCACGCGGTAAAGACTTTAATTTCAGACTGATTTGTTCGGTAATTTTAATCGTTTTATCCAAACGATTCATGCGCGTTTCATTCAGTTCACTGTAATGCGTTAAATCTTCCGATTGTTTGTCCCCAGTTGATTTTTTTTCAAATAGTAAATCTGAAATAAGTTTTCTGTATTCTAAATATGAATGGCTATTAAACAATGCTTTGGCTATTGGAATTTTCATAATGAATTATTTGTTTTCACAAAGTTACCATAAAATTGGAGCATAAATATGATATCTGTCACTTTCAATTCCACAAAAAGAGTAATTTTATAACAAATAGTTATAATGGATTTAAAAACAAAATCTATAGGATTAGTACTTTCCGGTGGCGGATCTAAAGGTTTGGCGCATGCTGGTGTCATTAAATTTTTGGAAGAGGAAAACATCAAACCCTCTCAAATCGCAGGAACGAGTGCTGGATCGATTGTTGGCGCGTTATATGCTTGGGGAAAAACACCCGAAGAAATTTTGGAGTTTTTTAAATCCATTTACCTTTTTCACTGGAAACACCTCACGTTTAAGAAAGCGGGATTAATTGATTCAGAATCCTTCCGAAGTTATTTTAACAGTATCTTTAAAGACGCCGTATTAAGTGATTTGAATATTCCAGTTCAGATTACAGCCACCGACATGATTCGGGGAAAACTAAAAATATTTTCTCCCAATACAAAAATCGTTGATGCCATTTTAGCATCTTCAGCGTTTCCCGGGATTTTGTCTCCTTACCAAATAGATGGAAATATCTATAGTGATGGCGGGATATTGAATCATTTTCCAACCGATATCTTGCAAGGACAATGCGAAACTGTGATAGGTGTTTATGTAAGTCCGATTCAGAAAATTGAAGCCAAAGATTTGCGTTCCATTAAGGCAGTGACCACTCGGGCTTTTGATATTCTTTCAGCAAATTCAAATATGCATAAATTTAATATTTGCGATTGGGTTATAGAACCCAAGGATTTATGCTTATACAGTACCTTTGAAACCAGCAAAGTAAAGATGAATGCCGTTTTCAACATTGGCTATGAAGCCGCAAAAAAATCGTATGAAAAACTTAATTTATAAAATTTAAGCAACACTTTTTTTAAAAATCATAATATGTCTATATTTGCACCAATCAACTCAACACACACATGAAATACAAAAGAATTCTTCTGAAACTAAGTGGCGAAGCTTTAATGGGCGACTTGCAATATGGAATTGACCCAAAAAGACTCGCTGAGTATGCTGATGAAATCAAGCAAATTCATGATAAAGGAGTAGAAATAGCCATTGTAATAGGTGGTGGAAATATTTTTAGAGGAGTTGCAGGAGCAAGCGCAGGAATGGACAGAGTACAAGGTGACTATATGGGAATGCTGGCAACGGTGATTAACGGAATGGCATTACAAGGCGCATTGGAAGAAAAAGGTATGAAAACCCGTTTGCAAACGGCGTTAAAAATGGAATCCATAGCAGAACCATATATCAAAAGAAGAGCGGACCGTCACCTTGAAAAAGGAAGAATTGTAATTTTTGGAGCCGGAACTGGGAATCCATATTTTACAACCGATACCGCAGCGGTTTTACGTGGTATTGAAATCAATGCCAATGTGATTCTAAAAGGAACTCGTGTGGATGGGGTGTATGACTGTGATCCGGAAAAAAACGCATCTGCCATCAAATTCGATTTCATTTCCTTTGACGATGTCCTTAAAAAAGGATTGAATGTGATGGATACGACAGCATTTACGCTAAGTCAGGAAAATAAATTACCAATAGTAGTTTTCGATATGAATAAAGTAGGAAACTTATTGAAAATCTGCGAAGGAGAAAATATAGGAACTGTAGTAAACATATAGTATTCAGTCACAGTTTAGAGTCGCAGAGGCGGCTAGAACTGAAAACTGAGACGGAAAACTGAAAACTAAAATTTATGACTGAAGAAATTGAATTTATATTAGATAGTACCAAAGAATCCATGACGGGTTCTATTGCGCATTTAGAAAAAGAATTTTTGAATATTCGTGCAGGAAAAGCTTCTCCGGCCATGCTTGGAAGTGTTTTTGTAGATTATTACGGATCGGCAACGCCACTTTCGCAGGTATCAAAAATTAGTGTTCCTGATGCCAGAACCATTACGTTGCAACCTTTTGAAAAAAACATGTTGCACGTAATTGAAAAAGCAATTATGGTAGCTAATATTGGTTTTAATCCAATGAACAACGGTGATGTAATTATCATTAGTGTTCCTGCACTAACCGAAGAAAGAAGACGCGATCTTGCCAAACAAGCCAAAGTTGAAGCTGAAGACGCTAAAGTGGGTATTAGAAATGCTCGTAAAGATGCGAATACAGATATTAAAAAACTAGAAAAAGAAGGAACCTCCGAAGACATTTGCAAAACTGCCGAAGATGAAGTTCAAAACCTAACCAATACATTTATTCGTAAAATAGATGAACTTTTAGTGGTGAAAGAAGCAGAAATCATGAAGGTGTAATTCCCTTTTCAATTATATTAAAAATGCGTCGTGTTAGTTGAACACGACGCATTTTCTATTTAAAAAAATATTGAAAATTTTCTTTTAATGACTCGAAACGAATTTCAAACCAATAATAGAACTGATTAAAGTGGTGATGAAAAATATTCTCCAAAAATCAGCTGGTTCTTTAAAAACAAAAATTCCAACTAAAACCGTTCCCACTGCTCCAATTCCGGTCCAAACCGCGTATGCCGTTCCTATAGGCAGTGTTTGTGTTGCTTTATAAAGCAAGACCATACTTATTGTCAAACAAACCAAAAATCCGCCCAACCATAATGTTGCTGTCATTCCGGTATTTTCTTTGGCTTTGCCCAAACAAGTGGCAAAACCAACTTCAAATAAACCACCGATAATTAATAAAATCCAATTCATTTTATTGTTTTAAAATTAACACAGAAGGAACACCGCTCAACCAAATACTTCGGGAATCTACGAGTTCTTTCCAACTTTCGAGACTAATTAGCATTAAATCCTGCTGCGCCAAAAATTCCTCTTTAATTATTTTATCGGTTATCAAACCAATGTTGTTTGGATATTTTTGTTCCAAAGAATCAATAGCGCTGTTCATTACAAAATTAGTCGTAAGATGTCCATTTACATCCAAAATAACAATTTTTGAGTTGTTGTTGAACACTAATTTTTGAATATAATCAATCACAAAAGAATCTTCAGGACTGAAAATAGGGATAAAAACATGATTGACTTGCTGCAGATCTTTGTCTATCAAAATCCCGATTGGCATTTTGGTTTTAGAAATAATCTGTCTCGTTCTTTCATCAAAAGGCGAATTTTCGAACAACCCTTCTTTCCCTGTAAACTTATCAATCAAACGATCCGGATTGATGATACGTGTGGTAAAACCAATTACTTTCCCAAGAATTGTACCTTCAAATATTGATTTTCCCAAGCCTATTAACAACAAATCATAATCTCCCTGATTGGCTATATCAGCAATCTCGGTTTCTATGTCCATCGTTGCTTTAAAAATAGTGGTAATATCCTGTTTCAATAGTTGGGATTCTTCAACAATTGGATAAAAACTATTTTTTTCTTTGTCTTCCAAGTTAAAAGTATGCACCTCATCACTCAAAGACAAATGCATCACGGTAATACTGGAGCTGTTTTTCTGTTTTTTTATAAAACTATTCGCCAGTCGCAACAAGGATTTACCCTTTTCATTGTTGCCAAACGAAATTAAAATTCGGTATTTATTATGGTTTGTTTGTTCAATAACTTCAACACCATCTTTCGTTTTAAAGATATAATTGATTAAATCCAAAGCCGGCCCCGTCATAAAAGTAGTGACCAATGCCATGATGACCATCATGGTAAACACTTCGGGTGTCAAAACTTTAAGTTCCAACCCGATGTTCAAAACAATCAATTCCATTAAACCTCTGGTATTCATCAAGGCGCCAATCGTCAAACTGTCACGCCAACTCTGCCCAACAAATTTGGCTGCCAAAGCACTTCCTATAAACTTGCCCACTACGGCCACTAAAATAATAAAACCAGTAACTTTCCATAAATACGGATCATTAAGTAGACCAATTTCTGTTTTTAAACCCGTGAATACAAAAAACAAAGGGAGTAAAAGGATCAACGACACATCCTCCACTTTTTCTATGAATATTGTTCTTAATTTTGGGACATCCGGCATAATTGCACCTGCCATAAATGCACCAAACAACGCGTGAATACCAATAACCTCCGTTGCATAGGACGAAAGAATCAATACCAGAAAAAAGATTGCCACAACCGGTTTTACAATACTGTCTTTAGAACCATATAAATCTCCAATTCGTTTCAAAAATGGTTTTACAATATAAATCATCGCAACAACATAAAGTACTGCCAGCATAATAATGTACAACGAACTCACGAAAGTCCCTGCTTTTACAATCGCAATTACTACCGCCAAAATACACCAAGCAGTAATATCATCGGCAGCGGCACATGTAATCACTATAGAACCTAATTTAGTTTTATGAATACCTCTTTCCTGAACGATTCTGGCTAACACGGGGAAAGCCGTAATACTTAACGCAATTCCCATAAACAAACTAAAAGCTAAAAACGTAACTCCCTCAGGAGCAAACCGATTGTAAACAAAAAAAGCCAGACCAATCCCGAGTGCAAAAGGGATTACTATACTGGCGTGACTGATTACTACCGCTTCATTGGCTTTATTCTTCAGCACTTTCAAATCAAGTTCCATTCCTATAACAAACATAAAAAAAATTAATCCTATCTGACTCAAAAACTTTAAATTTCCTAAGGATTCAACAGGAAATAAAGCTACTGAAAATTCAGGAAAATACAATCCCAATAAGGATGGTCCAAGAACAATTCCCGCAATAATTTCCCCAATTACTGATGGCTGTCCTATCTTCTTAAAAATCCAGCCAAAAACTCGGGAAACAAGTATGATTGTTATGATTTGAGCCAAGAGAATAGCCAAAGGATCTTGAAAATTATGTTGCATAGCAGCTAAAAAATCATTCCAAGAACCATTGCCACTCTCTGGTGAAACTATTGTTTCTGTTGCTTCTAAGTTTTTCCCTTTTGTTATAATCCAGTACATTAATGCAATAAAACCGCCCGTAACACTCAAATAAAATATTGTATTTTTATAATTCTTCATAAACTTTTTTTTGTCATTACCAACATCCCCAAATAACGAAGATGAGAATTCAAATGTATCATTTATATCTTAAAAATTTATTTAATTACAAATAAAAAAAAGAACCTAAAATTAGACTTTAAACCTATAAAAAGTTTACGCTGAAACAAATGATTTATATCGGTTTTAACTACCTTTACAGCCGTTAAACAGGAAATATGGTGAAGTGGTTTAGTTTGGGATTTTGGGAATTGATAGCCCGAATTGTCCTTAGAAATAGGATTTTAATGTTGTCCATTATTGTTGCGATAACGGCGCTTTTAGCACTACAATGGAAGAATATTCACTTCGCTTTTACCGAAGCCAATTTATTACCGGATGACAATATTGTAAATATTGAGTACAATGCCTTTTTAAATAAATTTGGGGAAGAAGGAAATCTAGTCATCATCGGGGTAAAAGACAACGCCATATATACCCCAAAAGCCTTTGCTTCCTGGAGTAAAATGATGAATACGTTAAAAGGCGACAAAGCGGTTGATTTAGTTATTTCGTTAAATGACTTAAAGAAATTACAAAAAAATGATTCGCTGGCAACCTTTGAACTGGTTCCTTTTGTGGACCAAAGCAAAACTCTTGACCCGGCATATCTTCAAAAAATTAAAAAAGAGCTTTTCAATGATTTGCCTTTTTACGAAGGATTACTTTTTAACAAAAGATCGGGAAGCATTCGCTCCGCCGTTTACATGGATAAAAAAATTGTAAACACGTCGGCACGAAAAGATTTTATCTTAGAAAAGTTAGTTCCCGCAGTCGAAAAATTCGAAAAAGAAACCGGAATTGATATTCGTGTTTCAGGAATGCCTTACATCCGAACGCTGAATGCAAAAACCGTTACTGATGAGATCAGCATCTTTATTGGAGCCTCTTTAATAATCACCTCATTGCTTTTCTTTTTCTTTTTTAGAAGTTTTAGGGCAACGCTAATATCAATGATTATTGTTATTATTGGCGTGATGTGGTCTTTTGGATTTTTAGGATTATTAAACTACGAAATTACGGTTTTAACGGCTTTAGTTCCTTCATTAATCATTGTTATCGGAATTCCGAATTGTATTTTCCTGACCAATAAATACCATCAGGAATACAAAATTCACCACAATAAAGCCAAAGCATTACAGCGTGTTACGACCAAAGTAGGAATGGCAACCTTGATGACAAACCTTACCACAGCAATTGGTTTTGCTACGTTTGTCGCTTCAAATAATCAATTGTTACTGGAATTTGGGGTCGTGACTTCCATCAATATTATGGCACTTTTCTTTTTGTGTATCATTGTCATCCCTATTTTTCACAGTTATATTCCGGCTCCAAAAGAGCGCCACATCAAGCATTTAGACCGTAATTATGTGAAGGTTTTCATGGATTGGATTCTGAGAAACGTAAAATACAATCGCTTTTCAATTTATGTTGTTTCTATTATTCTATTAGTAATTAGTATTGTAGGAATTTATGAAATGCGCATTTCAGGCAGTTTGATTGAAGACATGCCTAAAAAAGAAGCCTTTTTTGAAGACATTATTTTCTTTGAGAAAGAATTTGACGGAGTGATGCCGCTTGAAATCATGATTGACACCAAACGAAAAAAAGGAGTCATGAAATTGTCTACGCTAAGGCGAATGGAAGAACTGGAGGAAACCATTGATGAAATACCGGAATTGTCAAAACCCATTTCGATTGTCAACCTGATTAAATATTCCAAACAAGCGTATTACAACGGAAATCCGGAATATTATGAATTGCCTACTTCGCAAGAACAGTCGTTTATTTTGTCGTATGCCAAAAATGCCACAAAAAACTCAAAAGACAATCTGATGAAAAGTTATGTTGATTCGACAGGACAATTTGCTCGAATCACGACTTTTATGCGCGACGAAAACGGCGATAATATTGCCAAAATTGAAGCTGAAATTCGTAAAGAAGCAGCTAAAATTTTCCCTGCTGATCAGTACAAAGTCACCATCACCGGAAAAGCACTGGTTTTCCAGAAAGGAACCGGTTACCTGCTGGATAATTTACTTTCGTCGCTGGCTTTCGCCTTTTTCCTGACCGCTCTTTTGATTGGTTTTATGTTCCGTTCGTTCAAAATGGTATTGGTTTCTATCATCCCAAATTTATTACCATTAATGCTAACAGCAGGAATTATGGGCTTTTTAGACATTCCGCTGAAACCGTCTACGATATTGGTTTTCGGAATTGCATTTGGTCTTTCGGTGGATGACACCGTGAGATTTCTGTCCCAATACCGCGAAGAATTAAAGAAAAACAACTGGAAAATCCGAAAATCTGTTTACGCCACATTTACGGATGCCGGCTTAAGCATGTTCTATACTTCTATCGTGTTGTTCTTCGGGTTTTCGGTGTTTATGTTGTCAAGTTTTGGAGGTACAATTGCACTTGGCGGATTGATTTCACTGACATTATTGTTTGGGATGCTGTCAAATTTAATGTTGCTGCCGGCTTTGGTTCTGACCTTGAATAAAACGCTTGCCAATGAACAGGATTTTATCGAACCCAAAATAGACATCATTGAACCAAGTGATGCCGAAATTGACGATTTAGAAAAGAATAAATAGTATTATTTGGAGCTATTTCCCGCTATTCGTTGCAATCTTCCTGTTTTTTAAAGAAAAAAACAGGAAGGATTTCCACTGCTATCAGGGCTACGGAATTGTGGAAACTAGAAATTGTTTTTGAAAACTTACCCGATAACTTTTCATTTCAAGGAAGCTGAAAAATTACACAAACGAGCTGATTGGAATGAAATTCCTCCTTCGTCGGAATGACAAAAAGGAATATAGTAACAAAAAGATGCAGGAAATTCATCCAAATAGTTCTGAAAAACTCGAAATATCTCCATTCGTTTAGCCCCGATAGCAGCGGCATCCTTTTACTTTTTCCTTTAAAAAGTAAAAGATATAGCGAATAGCGGGAAAAAGCTCCTGATTACCCTATTTCTCACAATGACAATTAAAAACAAATCATTTATATTTGCAGTTCAGTCACGGGACACTATTTAATATCAATTATATACATAAAATGAGACATACAAAAGTTAAAGACTTACTAAACAGCACAAAAACGCTTCACGAAGTAAATGCAAAAGGATGGGTGAGAACTTTTAGAAACAATCAATTTATTGCTTTAAACGATGGCTCAACCATTGACAATATACAATGTGTTGTCGATTTTGAGAATACGCCAGATGAAACGTTGAAGCGAATTACGACTGGAGCAGCCATATCAGTTACGGGAACTTTGGTGGAAAGTAAAGGTGCTGGACAAAAATTTGAAATTCAGGTGGTTAAACTGGAAATACTTGGAGACTCGGATGCCGAGAAATTCCCGATACAACCTAAAAATAAACCGAGCTTGGATTTCTTGCGTGAAAATGCACATTTAAGAGTGCGTACCAATATGTTTGGAGCCATAATGAGAGTGCGGTCGGTATTATCGTATGCGGTGCACAGTTATTTTCAAGAGAAAGGTTTTGTATATGTGAATACTCCAATCATTACGGGATCAGATGCTGAAGGTGCCGGTGAAATGTTTAAAGTTACCGCTTTGCCATTTGACGCAACACCAAGAACTGAAGACGGGAAAGTAGATTACAAGGAAGATTTCTTTGGAAAAGAAACGAACTTAACGGTTTCGGGACAGTTGGAAGGAGAAACTTTTGCCATGGCTTTGGGACAGATTTACACTTTTGGACCAACATTCAGAGCTGAAAACTCTAATACTTCGCGTCACCTTGCGGAATTTTGGATGATTGAGCCAGAAGTGGCGTTCAATGATTTGAATGACAACATGGATTTGGCCGAAGATTTTATTCAGCATGTAATCAAATACACTTTGGAAAAATGTCCTGAGGATTTGAAATTTTTAGAAGGAAGATTATTGGATGAAGAAAAATCGAAACCAGTTGCGGAGAGAAGCGAAATGCCGCTTTTGGAAAAATTAAACTTTGTTTTGGAAAACAATTTCAAACGTGTTTCATACACCGAAGCAATTGACATTTTAAGAGAATGTACGCCTAATAAAAAGAAGAAATTCAACTATATTATCAACGAATGGGGAGCGGATTTACAATCAGAGCACGAGCGCTATTTAGTGGAAAAACACTTTAAATGTCCGGTAATATTATTTGATTACCCGGCAAATATCAAAGCATTTTACATGCGTTTGAACGAAGATGGAAAAACGGTTCGCGCCATGGATATCCTTTTCCCCGGAATTGGAGAAATCGTGGGAGGTTCTCAAAGAGAAGAACGTTTTGATGTTTTGGTTGAAAAAATGAAAGCCTTAGGAATTGACGAGGAAGAATTGTGGTGGTACCTTGATACCCGAAGATTCGGTTCAGCAGTTCACTCTGGTTTTGGACTTGGATTTGAAAGATTGGTATTATTTGTAACGGGAATGACAAACATTCGTGACGTAATTCCTTTTCCAAGAACGCCAATGAATGCGGAATTTTAGATTTTACTACGAAGTTTTTTTGCCGCAAAGGCGCTAAGACACTAAGTTTTTTTTAGCAAAGTTGGAAAGAGGTTTTGCCGCAAAGACAGTAAGTTTTTTAATGTGATGAATGAAAATTAAAAAAGCATAAAACTAAAAAAAAGGTTTTGCCGCAAAGGCACTAAGACACCAAGTTTTTTAATGTTAAGAATGAAAATTAAAAACTTTTGTAAAACTGAAAATAGATTTTACGTGAAGACATTAAGATTTAAAGAAATTGCAAAAAAACTATTGTTTTATCTGTGTTTTTGTGATAAATTATTTTCGATAAAGGGCTTTGCGACTTAGTGCCCTCTCGGTAAGAAAAAAAAGTTAGTGGTAAAAAAAATAAAATATGATTACAGTAAGAACTGAAGCCATTGCTAAAATAGTTGTTAATTCGGCTTTTAAAGTTCATAAAGAACTTGGACCTGGTTTATTGGAAAGAATTTATGAAGTTTGTTTGGCACACGAAATCAGTAAAGCGGGTCTTGCTGTAAAAAGACAAATAGACATTCCCATTGTTTACGATGGCATTGAATTTAGTGAAGGTTTACGACTCGATTTATTAGTTGAAGATTCTATTATTGTAGAAGTGAAAGCGGTAGAACAAGTAAATCCTGTTTGGGAAGCTCAAATCATAAGCCATTTGAAATTGCTAAATAAAGATTTAGGATTTTTAATCAATTTCAATGTTCCATTAATAAAAAGTGGCATTAGAAGATTTATTAATACAAAAAAGTATTATTGATAAACTTAACTCCTTTATGGCTGCAAAAATTAAATAAAAAAATTTGTGCCTTGTTATTATAAAAATTATGTAAAAACTTTGTGCCTTTGCGTCTTAGTGCCAAAAAAGCAAATAAATTAGTGCCTTAAATATGCTAAAGCAATTTCTAAATTTAAAATTATCACAGAAATTATCTCCTCAACAAATTCAGTTGATGAAGTTAATTCAATTGCCTACGCAAGCTTTCGAACAGCGTTTATTGGAAGAAATGAACGAAAATCCAGCATTGGAAGCCGGAAAAGAAGAAGATGAGTTCGAGAAAGACGAGTTCGAAAATGAAGATTATGACGATTATGATGACTCGGAATCGGATAGAATTGAAGCCGAAGACATCAATATTGATGAATATTTGAGCAACGACGAAACTCCGGACTATAAAACACAGGCCAACAATTATAGTGATGACGATGAAGATCGCAAAACACCTTTTGCTGCGCCAGTGAGTTTTCATCAGGATTTAATCAATCAATTAAACACTTTTATCCTGAACGATGAAGAGCGTGAAATTGCAGAATTTCTCGTAGGAAGTATCGATGATATGGGTTATATCCGTCGCAGCGTTCCTGATATGGTGGACGATATGGCGTTTACGCAAGGCATTTACACCGATGAAAAAATGGTGGAAAAAATGTTGCAGGTAATTCATGAATTGGAACCGTCCGGTGTAGGAGCGCGTGATTTGCAGGAATGTTTGTTGTTACAATTGAAACACAAAACACCAACGGAATACATAGAATTAGCCACTGATATTATCGAAAATCAGTTTGATGCGTTTACCAAAAAACATTACGACAAATTATTACAAAAACACAATGTTTCGAACGAGCAACTGAAAAAAGCCATTCACGAAATAGAAAAACTAAATCCAAAACCAGGCGGATCCTTTACCGGTAACAATAAAGTAACGGAAAATGTGGTTCCTGATTTTGCGATCCGAATTGTGGACGGCGAACTGGAACTAACCTTAAATGGACGTAATGCACCTTCGCTGCACGTTTCAAAGGATTATCAGGAAATGATGCAAACATACAAGGATTCCCGAGATAAATCAGCACAGCAAAAAGATGCGGTGCAGTTCATCAAACAGAAATTGGATTCGGCTAAATGGTTTATCGATGCGATACGCCAACGTCAGGAAACGCTCTTTGTAACTATGAATGCAATTATGCATTATCAGCAGGAATATTTTCTGGATGGCGACGAAACCAAGTTAAAACCAATGATTTTGAAAGACATTGCAGACATGGTAGGTCTGGATATTTCAACCATTTCACGTGTGGCCAACAGCAAATACGTAGAAACGCCTTATGGCACGAAACTGATCAAGGAATTTTTCTCAGAGTCAATGAAAAATGACCAAGGTGAAGATGTTTCTACACTGGAAATTAAAAAAATTCTTCAGAATACGATTGAGGAAGAGGACAAGAAAAAACCACTTCCAGATGATCAATTAGCTGAAATTCTGAAAGATAAAGGCTATCCCATCGCAAGAAGAACAATTGCAAAATACAGAGAACAACTCGATATTCCGGTGGCGAGAATGAGGAAGAAGATTTAAATAATTACGAATTTGGAATTATTAATTTTTACCCAAATTATATGTTTTATTATGGAGCTTTTTTTAGAAGCAATTTAAAAAAAAACAATGTTTCTATAAAAAGACAAACCCTTTCAGAGTTTAGAACTCTGAAAGGGTTTTTTATTTTCAATACTTTTATATTTCAATCCATTCTCGGCTCCCTCTCCTTTGGAGAGGGTTGGGCAGAGGATTCACTTCTCCTGATCTTTGCGCATCGCGTGATAATATGCGGCACGGCTCAACGGTTCGTATTTTCGGATTCGCCTAACATGACGAGTTTATCATTTTCTGTTTTAGAAGAATTGTAATTCGACGGATTTTCAATACAAGACAAAATAGTATGTTTTTTTAGTAACTTTGTAAAAAAGAAGTTTTATGATAACGGATATCAATCAATTAGATTTAAATAAAACCTATTCCTATGCTGATTACCTAACTTGGCAATTCCAGGACAAACTAGAATTAATTAGAGGAAAGATATTTAAGATGAGTCCCGCACCAAGTACAGCGCATCAAAGAATTTCCGGAAAATTGCATGGTCGACTTTTTAATTTTTTTGAACCGCACGTCTGTAATCTTTTTGCGGCTCCATTTGACGTACGATTGATAGACAAAAAAAAGTCAACATTAGACCAAGAAATTTATACGGTGATACAGCCTGATTTGTGTGTCATCTGTAATGATTCGAAAATAGACGAACGAGGCGCTATTGGTGCCCCCGATTTGGTTATAGAAATTCTATCGCCCGGTAATTCGAATAAAGAAATGAAGTATAAATTTGATTTATATGAAGAAGCAGGAGTTCTCGAATATTGGATCGTAAACCCAGCAGATAAAACGGTTTTTATATATGTTTTAAAAGAAAATCAGTTCATAGGAATGCATCCACTAATTGAGGAAGACACCATTCAAAGCAAATTATTCCCCGAATTAGACTTTAAATTAGAATACATCTTCAACTAAAAAAGATAAACCCTTTCAGAATTCTAAACTCTGAAAGGGTTTTTTATTGTGAATACTTTTATATTTCAATCCATTCATGGCTCCCTCTCCTTTGTATAGGGTTGAGGAGAAGATTTACTTCTCCTGATCTTTACGCATCGCGTGATAATACGCGGCACGGCTCAACGGTTCGTATTCTTCTGTTTCGCCTAGCATAACGAGTTTGTCATTGTCAGTTTTACGGAAGCTGTAATTCGCGAGATTTCCGGTGCGGGTACATACGGCATGCACTTTGGTCACATATTCGGCAGTTGCCATTAAGGCGGGCATGGGACCAAAAGGATTTCCCTTGAAATCCATATCCAATCCAGCAACAATTACTCGGATTCCCTGATTAGCCAAGTCGTTACAAATTTTGACAATTTCGTCATCGAAAAATTGCGCTTCATCAATGCCTACCACATCACAACCTTGCGCCAAAATAGCAATATTTGCGGCGGCTGGAACAGGTGTGGAACGAATTTCATTGGCGTCATGCGAAACTACCATATCGTCATGATAGCGTGTATCAATTGCAGGTTTGAAAATTTCGACTTTTTGCTTGGCAAATTGCGCTCTTTTTAAACGACGGATTAATTCTTCAGTTTTACCCGAAAACATGGAGCCACAAATGACTTCAATCCAACCAAATTGTTCTTTATGATTTACTGTATTTTCGAGAAACATTTTGTATTTTTCTGACTTAAAAAATGAATAGTTTTTATTACTTTGTAATAAACAAATCGACTTAAAATTTTTATACTTTTACGTCGTTTCAAAAGTATAAAATTTATATCAAATCGGAGATTTGCAAGCACTTATTTAAAAAAATAAAAATCGCCCGAGCAAAGATTCCCTTTTCTGAATACGGTACAAAAAGTAATACAAAAAAGCATCAAAAAAGACCCGCCTAACACCCTGTAATTTTAACAATTATGAAAAAAAAATTGGAAGCCGATTTAATTAGCATTGCACACAGAATATTACAATTAAAAAATAAATCTGACATCAATCAATTATATCTGGAAACACGGAAGTTATACGAAAAACTTTCTGTCTTACGATTTGTAGACGAACATTTCAGTGAGGCGAAACCAACTATTGGTCTTACTGAAATCAGTAAAGAAATAGAATCTATTTTTGATGTAACCGAGTCAGTTCAACCAGCAGCAGAGCCTTTTACAGAAGAAATTGTTGTAGAAAAAACAGCCGAAACGACTTTGGAACAAACAGAAGAAACAACTCTTTCTGTTGAACAAGAACCAGTTACAATAGAGGAGGAAAGCCCTATCGAAGAGGAAGAAACGGTAACCGAAGAAGTAACTTTGGAAGAAACAGTTGTTGATGATACCATTGCTGAGAAAACTATCAAAACACCGCTGGAACCAAGCGAAGAAATACTTGATGAGAGAGACAGAGTAGAAGAAACATTTGCAGAAAAAGAAATAGTTACAGCTACGGAAGTCGAAATAGCGGATAAAACATCGGAATCGGAAGCACCATTTAAACCTACTTTTGAATTATCACAAGACAAAGAAGTAGAAATTAAGTCGGAAATGCCAAAGAAAGCTGAGGCGGTTCAAATCTCTTTTGAAGATTTATTAGGAGGCAATTACCATGACACGCTTTTTGTAAAAAAACAACAAATAGAAAATATTCCAACTGCAATAGTTATTGAAACTCCAAAAGAAGTAGTAGAACCTACAGAGCCACAATTAGAAAATGTTTCATCAGAATCTGCCGAAAAAACGGAACCAAAAACAGTTTCGTTGAACGAAAAATTAGCCAAGGGAATTAATATCGATTTGAACGACCGATTGGCGTTTATAAAACACCTTTTCGGCAACAGCAGCGAGGATTACAACCGCGTTTTAAGCCAACTTATCACGTTTGATACATTCTATGAAACCCGAGATTTTGTTCAGGAAATGGTCAAGCCCGATTACAACAACTGGGACGGAAAACAAGATTATGAAGATCGATTCATGGATATTATAGAGAAGAAATTCTTGTAAATTTCGTTGCACTTTTCTGAATATTCCTTTCAACAAATACAGATTTAACCTAAAATTTGTATTTAATTACTTATCTATGTCAAAATTATATATTGTTCCTACTCCAATCGGCAATCTCGAAGACATGACTTTTCGTGCGATTCGAATTCTTAAGGAAGTTGATTTGATTCTAGCCGAAGACACGCGTACGAGCGGAAAATTGTTAAAGCATTTTGAAATCGGCACGCACATGTACAGCCACCACATGCACAACGAGCACAAAACCATCGAAAATTTAATATCGAGATTGAAAGCCGGAGAAAATATCGCTTTAATATCCGATGCGGGAACGCCTGCGATTTCGGATCCTGGTTTTTTATTAACTCGCGCTTGTGTTGAAAATGGCGTTGAAGTAGAATGTTTGCCAGGCGCAACAGCCTTTGTTCCGGCATTAGTCAACAGCGGTCTACCCAATGACAAATTTATTTTTGAAGGTTTTTTACCCGACAAAAAAGGGAAACAAACCCGTTATTTAGCATTAGCAGAAGAAACCAGAACGATGATTTTATATGTTTCTCCACATAAATTACTAAAAACTTTAGCAGAATTCATCACTTATTTTGGAGAAGACCGTGCGATTTGTGTTTGTAGAGAATTATCAAAATTGCACGAAGAAAATGTTCGAGGAACAGTACGAGAAGTTTTGACTCATTTTGAAAAAATAGCTCCAAGGGGAGAAATTGTTGTGGTTGTAGGTGGAAAACCAATAACAAAAGAACCTAAAAAATCAAAATTCTCAGCTGAAGAATAATCATGGAAAAGGAAAAAGTTATTCTAATTGGTGCAGGACTTTGTGGACTTTACACCGCTTTTTTACTCCAAAAAAAAGGAATTGAAGTCTTGATATTAGAAGCCAATATCCTAATTGGAGGTCGCATAAAAACCATATCCGGCACAACAGGCGTCACGATGGAAATGGGTGCGACTTGGTTTGGAAACCAACACAGCCATCTTTTAGAAGTACTCCACACTTTAGATCTCCCCTATTTTAGACAATATACCCAGGGCATTTCTTTATTTGAAACGATGTCTTTTGTACCACCACAAAAATTTGAAATCTCAGATTCTGAAGAACCTTCTTTTCGGATTGAGGGCGGAACAGCAACGATAATAAAGAAATTAGTATCTGAAATTGGAATACAACATATTAAAACACAAACCAAAATAGTCTCAATAAAAGAGGAAAAAAATCAATTAATCTTAACGAATTCAAGCGGGAATAGTTATTTAGCTAATAAAGTGATTAGTACCATTCCACCGAATTTGTTAGTGAATTCGGTTGTTTTTGAACCTAGATTGCCAGAGAATTTTACACAACTAGCCAAGAAAACACATACTTGGATGGGCGAATCCATTAAATTCGCTGTGGAATATAAAACTCCTTTTTGGAAACAGAATCACTATTCAGGAACTTTATTCAGCCAAGCCAGCATAATTCAGGAAATGTACGACCACAGCACCGCTGATAATTCTGGTTTCGCATTGAAAGGATTCCTGAACGCTGGAACGGCAGTCCTATCTTTGAAAGAACGCAAAGAAAAAGTAATTGCGCAATTGACTACTTTTTTTGGGCCAGAAGCCAACGAATATGTCGCCTATTATGAGAACGTTTGGCGGGATGAAACCTTAACGTTTCAACCTTACGAGCAATTGGTATTGGCACACCAAAACAACGGACATTCTTTATTTAAAATCCCATTACTAAACGGAAAATTATATGTTTCCGGTGCAGAAACAGCTACTAAAAATCCAGGTTATATGGATGGAGCTATTTTTGCCGCGAAAACAATTGCTTCTCAATTCTAACAATTAAATCAATATGACTATAGCCGCTTTTTTAGAAAAATTAACAGAAACTCCTGAAGCCATCAACTTTTTAGAAACCATTGCGGTTATTGAAGCAAATTACGATTTTACGCCTACAGCATTTGAGAACGGACTGCAACACAATGCCGCAGGAGACAATTCAGGATCCTGTAAATTGTTTGCTTTCGCCGAAATTCAAAACCTATCTGAAGCAGCTACATTAGCTTGTTTTGGAGCATATTACTGCGAAGATGTTTTAAAAAATCCAAACGGGACAGATCATCAGAATATTCGTAATTTCATGAAAACCGGTTGGGACGGAATTGCATTTTACGGAAGTGCTTTAGTATTAAAATAAAATAGTTAAACCGCTAATTCATAAATTAAAAAGACAAAACTAATTAATGAATTAGCGGTTATTCTTTTTAAAAGTTTCTAAAATCCTAATTTCAAAATCTAAAATCCCAAATTAATATGCGTTGGACCCTCAAACAAAAACCTTCTGAAGATACTGTAAAACAGTTGGCGAAAGCTTTGAATGTCGAAGATTTTGTCGCCACTTTATTAGTGCAACGCGGTATTGAAACATTTGAGGATGCCAGACGATTTTTTCGTCCGAGTTTAGATGATTTGCATGATCCCTACTTGATGAAAGATATGGAAAAAGCAGTCGCTCGAATCGAAAAAGCAATTGAAAACGAGGAAAATATTCTTGTTTTTGGCGATTATGATGTCGATGGCACCACAGCAGTTTCACTCGTTTCTTCCTATTTAAAAACCTATTATCCTAACGTGGCGACCTACATTCCAGATCGTTATGATGAAGGGTACGGAATTTCTTTCAAGGGAATTGACTTTGCTGATGACAATGGATTTTCACTTATTATTGCTTTGGATTGCGGTATAAAATCTATCGATCATGTGGCTTATGCAAAAGCGCGAAATATCGATTTTATCATTTGTGACCACCACAGACCGGGAGAGTTTTTACCCGAAGCCATTGCCGTTCTCGACCCAAAAAGAGACGATTGTACTTATCCGTATGATGAATTGTGCGGTTGCGGAATAGGTTTCAAATTAATTCAGGCTTTGGGCCAAAACCGAAATGAAACTATCGATGATTTGATTCCGTATCTGGATTTAGTTTCGGCTGCGATTGCCGCTGATATCGTCCCGATGACTGGCGAAAATCGGGTCTTGGCTCATTTTGGATTGCAAGTTATTAACACTGATCCAAGACCCGGAATCAAAGCCATCATCCATCAAATAAAAAAACAAACTTTAGATATTACCGATGTTGTTTTTATCATCGCACCCCGAATAAATGCCGCCGGACGCATCAAACATGGCAATCATGCGGTAGAATTGTTAACCGAATTTGATTTTGAACAAGCGCAACAATTTGCTTCTGAAATTGAAGCGTATAACTCGGAACGGAAAGATTTAGACAAATTAATTACCAAAGAAGCGTTACAACAAATTGAGGAAAACAATGAAAAAGAACGTTTTACATCCGTAGTTTTTCAAGAAGATTGGCACAAAGGTGTAATAGGAATTGTCGCTTCCCGACTAATTGAAACCTATTATCGTCCGACACTTGTTTTCACCAAAAGTGGTGATAAATACGCGGCTTCGGCACGTTCCGTAAAAGGATTTGATGTCTATAATGCACTCGAAGCGTGTACCGAGCATTTGGAACAATTTGGCGGTCACATGTATGCAGCGGGAATGACTTTGGCGGCAGAAAAGTATCAAATCTTCAAAGATGCTTTCGAGAAAGAAGTTGAAAGAACCATTCATCCGGATATGTTGACGCCTAAAATTGCAGTTGATGCAGAGATTGATTTTGCTGATATTACTCCAAAATTAATCCGAATACTGAAACAATTTGAACCGCACGGACCACAAAATATGACTCCTATTTTCCTGACCAAGAATATCAAAGACACCGGTTATGGAAAACCGCTTGGTCAGGATGAAGAACATTTAAAACTTTTTGTCAAACAAAATAACTCTGAAGGTCTTGCTGCAATTGGTTTTAATTTGGGAAATAAAATTGAACTGACTACTCATCAAAAACCTTTTCAAGCCGTGTATTGCATAGATGAAAACGAATGGAAAGGCAAAATAAGTTTGCAATTGCGATTGCGAGATATTAAAGAATGATTCTTTGTTATGAAAAAAAAAGATCCTTATTCGGCGCTGCGTTACAAAGAATTCAATATTTTTTTGTTATTGCGTTTTGCCATGGTTTTTGGCTGGTCGATGCAGTTTATCGTCATTGAATGGGAAGTTTACAGTTTGACCAAAAATCCGTTATCATTAGGAATCATCGGATTAATGGAAGTCATTCCAGCCATTTCGATGGCTTTGTTTGCCGGACACATCGTCGATCAAAAAGAGAAAAAAGGATTGCTTTTCAAATGTATTTTAGGATTTTCAATTATTAGTTTGGGCTTGTTTTTATTTACGTGGCCACCCTTTATAAAAGACTTTTCTACCCAAACTATTTTATATTCCATTTACTTTTTTGTGTTTTTAGGCGGATTGGTTCGTGCTTTTCTTGGCCCGACGATATTTTCTCTTTTGGCATTGATTGTTCCTAAAAAAGAATATCCGAATGCTGCCACTTGGAGCAGTTCGGTTTGGCAAATAAGTTCGGTTTTAGGTCCTGCCGTGGCCGGTTTTTCGATCAATTGGATTGGTGTTCATTGGTCCATGTCAATTGTTTTAGGATGTTCACTACTTGCTTTAATGGCTTTGACCCAAATTGCAACAAAACCTATTTTGAATCCAAAAATTGGTGAACCCATTATGGAGAGTTTGAAAGAAGGCGTGAAATTTGTTTTTAATAATAAGACTATTTTAGGGGCTTTATCTCTCGATATGATTGCCGTACTTTTTGGTGGAGCCGTCGCTTTATTACCCATTTTTGCACAAGACATTTTAAAAGTGGGTCCACAAGGATTTGGAGTTTTAAGAGCCGCTCCAGCAGTTGGCGCTTTCTTGATGCTGATTATTTCTGCGTATATTCCTTTTACCAAAAATGCGGGAATGAAACTGCTATCAGCAATTTTTGCGTTTGGGATTTGTATTATCGTTTTTGGACTTTCATCTATTTTTTGGTTGTCCGTTGCAGCTTTATTTCTAAGCGGTGTTTTCGACGGGATTTCGGTGGTGATACGCCAAACTATTTTGCAATTAAAAACACCGGATCACATGAGAGGCCGAGTTGCGGCCGTGAACTCTATATTTGTGGGTTCCTCTAATGAATTGGGTGCTTTTGAAAGCGGATTAACCGCAAAGCTTATGGGAACTGTTAGCGCAGTGGTCTTTGGCGGAAGCATGACACTGATCACCGTATTAATTACCGGAGCTGTATCCCCTACTTTTAGAAAACTGGACTTGCAAAAAGATATTGAGGAACACGAAAAGAGCGAATAATAATTAAATTTTTAGAACTTACTACCTATAATCATTCGGTAAAATAATCTTAAGATTTTTTACCGACTTTTTTATATCTTTTATATGTTTTATTATTTAGAACAAATATAAATAATACGTATTTTTGTTTCAAAATGAAAACATATGCAAGAAATAAAACAAATATATCATAACAATTTAGGCACGTCTTTTTATTGGAGAAAGGATAATGGCCTTTTATTGGACAAAGTCCAACTGGTTTTTAAAGAAATGGGATTTTATTTTACCCAGCAGGAACTGCAATCATTTAAACGCTGTATTGAAGACAGCTACAATCAAAATAATTGCTGTAACGATTGTGAACTAAAAAACAAATGCCAAAAATTTTTACTGAAAACGCCATGTTCTCAAATTGATTTGGCCGTTTCCATGGAAGAATTAAATGCCGTAAAAGACTTAGTGGAAGGGACTTTGTTTAAAATAAATCTGGATGAATATTTGCATGGTGCGGGAATGAATTAGGGATTGGAGTTTTTTTTAGACATACACGAAGTGGATACTTACTAAAGATGGAAAAATTAACCTTGTCCATTTACTGAAAAAGCATAAACTTTTCCAGTAGACAGATTTATTTTTATGTTAAAATATGAATCTCCTCCATCATGCACTTTTATAATCTTGGTCTGCCACCTATCAAAACTATAATTACTGTTTTTTGCTACACAATTAACCCATACTTCTTTCTCGTTATTCTCATTCATAATTGAAATACATTGTTTGAAATATTCATTTTGGTCAGAATGCCGATAAAAATATTTAGATTTTTTAATTTGATTCTGAATTAATAAAATTATTTTTTCTAAATCCTCAATATTTAAATCAGCGCTATTGCCTTTTTTAAATATATTTTCAAAATTTTTATTATACGTAAAAAAAGAAAAATCTTTATAATTTTTTAATTCACTACCAGAGTTTTTTGAGGTTAGATTCCCTTTTAATTTAATTTTAAACTGGTCATCTAAAAATTCAATATAACCATTTTTTAAAATCGCCTTTTTTATTTGTTTATCACGTAGAAAATAAATGGTGTCTTTTTTAATAGAATATTTGTCAGCATAAATATGTGGTTCTGCTATGGTCGCATTAACAGGAATGAATGACAAAACATAACTGCTATCTCTTAACATAACTAGCTTTGTAATATAACCTAATGCATCATTCTCAATATTTTCTGCAATAATTATTTTATCTTCTGGATGATTACATCCTAAGCATAAGACAATTAAAAACATTGTTATTTTTCTATTCATATTGTTTAGATTGCCAATTACTCATTTAAACGTCTAACAAGAACATCTAAATCAAATATATACAAAAAGAAGACGCTAATGGATAACCACTAGCATATTTGTAAGTTTTTTATACACTCGAAACAAAAAAGGAAGGAATGGAAAAGAACCAATTAAAATTTATTAATACTTTTTAATCTCAAAATTTTCACCATCAAAAACACCATAGGTAAAATACGTAATCCAATCGCCTAGATTCACATATTCAGCATTTTCACCCACAGTAACTTTCATTGGCAAATGACGATGCCCAAAAATAAGGTAATTGTAGTGTTTGGTTTCCAGTTTTCTTTTGGAATAGAGAATGAGCCATTCATTATCTTCACCAAGAAAAGTCACATCTTCATCGCCAGAAATCAGTTTGTTTTTTACCGAAAGGTATTGCGCCAGTTTCACGCCAATATCCGGATGAAGCCATCTAAAAAGCCATTTAAAAAACGGATTTGTAAATATCTTTTTCATGCGTTTGTATCCTAAATCGCCGGGACCTTTTCCGTCACCGTGGCCAATTAGGAATGTTTTATCCCCAAAAGTATATTCTTGATTGACATGAAACACAGGAATATTAAGTTCTTTCTGGAAATAATCTTCCATCCATAAATCATGATTTCCCACAAAGAAATAAATAGGAATACCTGAGTCTCGGATTTCGGCGAGTTTGCCTAAAATACGAATAAACCCTTTTGGGACTACGGTTTTGTATTCGAACCAAAAATCAAATAAATCGCCCAGTAGAAAAATAGCTTCCGCGTCGTCTTTTACCTCGTCGAGCCACGCTACGAATTTTTGTTCTCTAGGAAGACTTAATTCCGTTGTTGGTGCACCAAAATGCTGATCGGAGGCGAAATATATTTTTTTGTTATTGGGTAATTGCATGGAGTTACAGAATGGATTGCATGTTATCACTGGCAAACCACTCCGCAAAAGAAGATTCGGTTTCTTGTAATTTTAACGAAAAAAGAGAAATTCCCGCGGGTAATCTGCTGATGATTCTCTGAGAAAAATCAACTACCATGTTCTCGCTTGTTGGTTGGTACTCTACCAAAATAACGTGGTGTCCTCGGCTAATTAATTCCTGTGCCAATTCGATATGAGGTGTTGTTCCGTTAAAAACTGTCGCATGGTCAAATTGATCGACAATTTCTTCTTTCACAATATTCTTTAAATCTGTGAAGTCAATCACCATTCCAAATTTCACATTAGAACGATCTGTTATTGGAGTTCCAATTACCGTTACTGACAATTTATAACTATGTCCGTGGACATTTTTACATTTCCCGTCATAGCCGTATAAGGCGTGTCCGGTTTCGAAACTAAATTGTTTTGTAATTCTGATATTGCTCATCGGAGTTTAATTTTGATGCAAATTTAATAATAATTATAGGTCTTTGTCTCTTTTTTTTGCACTGGTGTACATCCAGTAAGCCAAAGCAAGTAAAACAACAAAAGGAATAAAGGATCCAACAACAATCCCTATTTGATAATTGCTGTCTGTTGCATTTTTTAGTTTTTCTTCAATGTTTACTCGTTGAACAAGCATCAGAATTTTCATAACGAACTATTTTTTAAATTGTAATAATGCTTTTTTGGTAAAATCAGATAACACCAATCTTCCAGAAATAGCGGCTCTCTCTAACAAAAGTGTTTTCCATTCTTGGGTACCATCCCACAACACTTTTTTCATTTCGGCTAATGCTTCAGGATTATAACTGGATAATTTAGCGCTAAAATTAGCTATTGCGGCATCCAACGCTTCGATGGTTTCAAAAGTATTAGCATACAATCCTTTGGCTACGGCCCAATCAGCAGTTTTCCATTCGTGAGCTGCAAGCGTCATTTCGGCCATTGCAGTTTTTCCAATTTTCTTCGAAACGACAGGTTCTATTACAAAGGGACCAATTCCGATAGCCAATTCTGATAATTTTATTGATGCATTTTTTGTAGCCAATGCATAATCACAAGCGGAAGCAATTCCTACGCCGCCACCAACTGCTTTTCCGTGAATGCGCCCCACGATAAGCTTGGAACACAAACGCATTGCATTGATTAAATGGGCAAATCCAGAAAAGAACTCGGTTCCTTCTGATTCATTGGAAACAGCCAAAAGTTCATCAAATGAAGCACCTGCACAAAAAGCACTTGTGCCTTCACTTTGTATAATTATCACCGAAACAGTTGGATTGGCACTTAAATTATTGAATTCAGTAGTGAGTCGGTCTAACAATTCTCTCGGAAAAGAATTACTTGAAGGATGACCAAATGTAACAGTTGCAATTTTATTCTCGATAGTTGTAACGAGTGAGCCTGTTGGGTTTTCTGATGCCATAGCGGGGATTTTGATGTAAAGTTAAAAAAAGTAAAGCAGGATTTGACTTTTTTTAAAATAGAATGGATTTGTATTTTGAAATTTGCTTTTTGGAAAATTTATATGTTATATTTGCCGTATAATTTGGGGGATTAGCTCATTTGGCTAGAGTGCTTGCCTGGCAGGCAAGAGGTGATCGGTTCGAATCCGATATTCTCCACCAGCAATACCAAGCCTTACAGCAATGTGAGGCTTTTTTTATTTTAAAGCCAATGTTTTATACTTATATTATTTTCTCTAAAACTCTGGATAAATACTACACAGGTTCTTGTGAAAATATTGAAAACAGACTTAATGACCATTTAAATAGTAGAAGCACATATACAAAAGTGGCTAAAGATTGGATTCTAGTTTATTTTGAAAATTTTGATTCTCGGTCGTTAGCTGTACAAAGAGAAATGGAAATCAAAAAGAAGAAAAGCAGAAAATATATTGAATTTATAATATCAAAAAAATCATTTGAATAGAGTGTCCCGAAAGCTTTCGGGAAGGTGATCGGTTCGAATCCGATATTCTCCACCAGCAATACCAAGCCTTACAGCAATGTGAGGCTTTTTTTATTTTAAAGCCCATGTTTTATACTTATATTATTTTCTCTAAAACTTTGGATAAATACTACATAGGTTCTTGTGAAAATATTGAAAACAGACTTAATGACCATTTAAATACTAGAAGCACTTTTACAAAAGTGGCTAAAGATTGGATTCTAGTTTATTTTGAAAATTTTGATTCTCGGTCGTTAGCTGTACAAAGAGAAATGGAAATCAAAAAGAAGAAAAGCAGAAAATATATTGAATTTATAATATCAAAAAAATCATTTGAATAGAGTGTCCCGAAAGCTTTCGGGAAGGTGATCGGTTCGAATCCGATATTCTCCACCAGCAATACCAAGCCTTACAGCAATGTGAGGCTTTTTTGATTTTAAAGCCTATGTTTTATACTTATATTATTTTCTCTAAAACTCTGGATAAATACTACACAGGTTCTTGTGAAAATATTAAAAACAGACTTAATGACCATTTAAATAGTAGAAGCACTTACACAAAAGTGGCTAAAGATTGGATTCTAGTTTATTTTGAAAATTTTGATTCTCGGTCGTTAGCTGTACAAAGTGAAATGGAAATCAAAAAGAAGAAAAGCAGAAAATATATTGAATTTATAATATCAAAAAAATCATTTGAATAGAGTGTCCCGAAAGCTTTCGGGAAGGTGATCGGTTCGAATCCGATATTCTCCACAGAACAAAACCGTAATATCTTTTAAGTAAGAGTTTACGGTTTTTTATTTTTAGAGATTGTATTTTCATACTTAATTCAAATTATTTTGGATATTCAATTTTTCCTACTTGACGCATCACGCGTACAATTTTTGCTTTTCGCCTGTTAATGTATGTGGAAGAACTTGTAGCAGAATATTTTCTTGGATTAGGCAAAATCGCTGCTATTCCTGCGGCCTGCATTAGTGTTAAACTGGAAGCATCTTTTCGGTACCAATGTTCTGTGGCTGCTTGTGCTCCATAGACCCCATTTCCCATTTCGATACTGTTCAAATACACTTCCATGATGCGTTCTTTTCCCCAAATGATTTCAATCAGAACAGTGAAATACGCTTCAAGTCCTTTTCTCAAATAACTTCGGCCTTGCCAAAGAAATACATTTTTGGCTGTTTGTTGCGATATTGTGCTTCCACCTTTTATTCTGCGGCCACGTTCATTGCTTTTATACGCTTTTTGCATGGCCACAAAATCAAACCCATTGTGTTTTAGAAACGTTCCATCTTCACTGGCGATCACCGCTTTTTGAAGATTCATCGAGATATTTTCAATTGGTTCCCAGTCGTGGCTAAAGAAAACTTCTTTTCCGGCTACCTTATTTTCAATTCCACGGATCACCATTAATGGGGTAAACGGAACGGGTACAAATTTAAAAAACACCACAAAAAACAAAGAGATTCCGAGGAACCACAATACTATTTTGAGTAAAAAACGAGTTAGTTTGCTCATAAAAGAGGTTGGTTCTTTTTTAATGGGTTGTTTTGATTTCCTGGGCGTTATTTTTGTTGCCATTACACTAAATCTGCTAATTCTGTTCCAATTAAACTTCCTATTGCCACTCCCATTCCACCCAATCGCACACCGCAATAGACATTATCAGACAGTTGTGAAACGATAGGATTCTTACTATTGCCAATACCCATGATACCGCTCCAACGGTGTGCAATTTGGAAATCCTGATTCGGCAAAATTACTTCTTTTAATAATTGTTCCAATTTATTTTGGACAATTTCTGTTTGTCCAAATTCAGTTGTATTTTCCGTTTCAAAATCGAGGTTTCTTCCCCCGCCCAAAAGTATTCTATCGCCAATATTCCTGAAATAATAATACCCTTTATCCAAGTGAAAAGTCCCTTTTATATCTAAATTTTTAATCGGTTCTGTAATCAAAACTTGTGCTCTAGCAGGTTTAAGCGCGCCATTTGTTAATGTATCAGCAAAGCCATTTGTTGCAAATAGTATTTTTTGGGCACTAAAACTAAAATCACCAAGCGCCACTTCCACTTGATTTCCTTTGTCGAAATAGGAGGTAACAGTTTGTTGGTTTAGGATTAAGATATTTTTAGAAACCGCTTCTTTTAACAGCGCTTGCATCATATTTCCAGTATCTATTTGTGCTTCAAACGGATTGAAAACCAGATATTCCTGTATGCCACGAAACCCAAATCGATCAACTTCCTTGGCAAAAACATCGGCTTTGAATAGTGGTCTTAAAATTTCATTGATAAATGGTAATTTCCCAACACAATCACTAAAACAACTTTCATCGTCTTTTAAAAACAACTCATATCCGCCGTAGGGCTTAAAATCTATCGTGTCATCACCCAATCTTTTTCGCAACAACTGCAGGCCTTTCCATCGTTTTTGAACAAGATGAATGACTTCCTCTTCCGAGTGGGATTTTAAATCGTCTATGATTTCTGAAAGACTTCCAAAACACGCAAAACCGGCATTTTTAGTACTCGCGCCTTGCGGTAACATTCCTTTTTCCAATACTAAAATTTTGCTTTTAGGGAATCTTTCGCGCAAGCGTAATGCAGCATGCAAGCCCACAATCCCACTTCCTACAATGGTATAATCTACATCAGTAAACCAGTTTTTTAATTCCCAATAGCTCAAATCCATGTCCAAATTTTTTTATAAAATTAATAATTTTTTGGATTTATTCTGGATTTATTTCAGGAGCTAATCCCGCTATCCGTTACAATCTTTCTAGTCCTGAACTTGTTTCAGGATCCTGAAACAAGTTCAGGACTAGAAAGGATTTCCACTGCTATCGGGGCTAAAAAGCAAGTGTTAAAAACGAAAAAACATTAAATTAAATTGGCTAATTTTATCATTCGAAAAAACTATTTTTAAAATGAAAAAAGTACTGCTTATACCCTTATTAATGATGAGTTTAACTACTATGGCACAAAATGTAATGACTCCAGAACTGCTTTGGAAACTGGGAAGAGTAGCTCCTTTAGGTATTTCCAAAGATGGAAAAAATGTAGTTTATAAAGTGACAACTCCTTCTGTTCAAGAAAATAAATCGGATACAAAATTCTACACTTTGCCCGTAAATGGTGGAAATCCAACCGAAGTAAAAGATACTAAAGACCTATTAAAAGACAAAAACAGTTCTCCAGACGGGAAATATATCGTTTACAATGAAGAAGTAAAAATCGAAAAAGTTCATGGAAAAGATTTTTATCCGGAACTGGAAAAATCAGATGTTCAAATCTACGATGGGTTGAATTACCGTCATTGGGATACTTGGAACGAAGGCAAATTTAATCATGTTTTTTATAAAGAGAACAAAGATGGCGCCGTGGGAATTGACATTTTAAAAGGAGAAAATTTTGACAGTCCTCAAAAACCTTTTGGTGGCGATGAAGATTACATTTGGTCGCCAGACAGCAAAAGCATCCTTTATGTGAGCAAGAAAAAAGCAGGAACTGACTATGCTCTTTCTACCAATACCAATATCTTCGAATATAACTTAGAAACTGGAAAAACTATTAATAGAACTGAGGAAAACCTAGGATATGATACCGCTCCACAATTTTCTCCCACAGGAAATTTAACTTGGTTACAAATGAAACGAGACGGTTATGAAGCCGATAAAAACGATCTGATTGTTAGCTTTAAAGGAATAAAAATGAATCTTACAGCAAATTGGGACGGAACTGTAGACAATTTCATGTGGAGTATTGACGGGAAAAAAATATTTTTTGTCGCGCCTGTAGATGGAACAAAACAGTTGTTTGAAGTTAATTTTCCGGGGATGACCAAAATAGCAATTACCGTTCGCCAAATCACTACGGGAGAATTTGATGTCAATGATCTGGTTGGTTTTTCCGGCGGTACCATTATCGTGACGAGAACCGACATGAATCATGCTGCGGAAATATTTTCTTATAATCTAAAGAAAAACACATGGAAACAACTGTCCAATGTCAATACAATAACCTATGCTTCTTTGGCGCTAAGCAAAACCGAAAGAAGGTATGTAACGACAACTGATGGCAAAAAAATGTTAGTTTGGGTGATTCTTCCTCCTAATTTTGATGCTTCTAAAAAATACCCAACGCTTCTGTATTGTCAAGGCGGACCACAATCTCCGTTGACACAATTTTATTCGTACCGATGGAATTTACAGTTGATGGCCGCTAATGGTTATATTGTTGTGGCTCCAAACCGTCGCGGCATGCAAGGCCATGGCGTAACATGGAATGAGCAAATCAGCAAAGACTGGGGCGGACAGGTAATGGATGATTACCTATCAGCGATTGATGACGTGTCTAAGGAAAAATATGTTGACGCAACTCGTTTGGGATGCGTTGGTGCCAGTTACGGTGGGTATTCTGTTTTTTATCTGGCTGGAATTCACAACAACCGATTCAAAACTTTCATTGCCCACGATGGCGTTTATAACACCCAAAGCATGTTTGGAACTACCGAAGAAGTTTTCTTTAGCAATTGGGATTTTGGCGGTGCTTATTGGGAAAAAGATAATGCCATAGCCCAAAAAACCTACACGACATTCAACCCAATGACCAGTGTAGAAAAATGGAATAAACCTATTTTAATTATTCAGGGCGGAAAAGATTTTCGTGTACCAATAGGTCAAGGTCAAGAAGCTTTTCAAGCAGCACAAATGCGCGGAATAAAAAGCAGATTTCTGTATTTCCCAGAAGAAAACCATTGGGTGCTGAAACCGCAAAACGCTCAGGTTTGGCAAGGAGAATTTTTTAGATGGTTGAAAGAAACTTTGTAGATTAATTAAAAACAAAAAAAACCTTGCATTCCTGCAAGGTTTTTACTTAAATAAAGTGTTTTTTATTCTGGATCGTTCATTTTGAAAGTATCCATAAATGCAGTGGTATAATCTCCGGAAATATAACGAGGATCATCCATTAACTGTCTGTGGAAAGGAATAGTAGTTTTTATACCTTCGATAACAAACTCATCTAAAGCTCTTCTCATTTTACTGATTGCTTCCTCGCGAGATTGAGCTGTAGTAATAAGTTTTGCAATCATAGAATCATAATTTGGCGGAATAGTGTACCCTGAATATACATGAGTATCTAAACGAACTCCATGTCCACCTGGCATATGCAATGTTGTTATTTTTCCTGGAGACGGACGGAAATCATTATAAGGATCTTCCGCATTGATACGGCATTCAATAGCATGCAATTGAGGCAAATAATTTTTTCCTGAAATAGCAACTCCTGCGGCTACAAGAATTTGTTCACGAATTAAATCATAATCAATAACTTGTTCTGTAATAGGATGCTCTACTTGGATACGAGTATTCATTTCCATGAAGTAGAAATTGCGGTTTTTATCAACCAAAAATTCTACAGTTCCAGCACCTTCATATTTAATGTATTCAGCTGCTTTTACAGCTGCTTCACCCATTTTAGTACGCAATTCATCTGTCATAAATGGTGAAGGCGTTTCTTCTGTCAATTTTTGATGACGTCTTTGAACGGAGCAGTCTCTTTCAGAAAGATGACACGCTTTTCCATAAGAATCGCCTATAACTTGAATTTCAATATGACGAGGCTCTTCAATTAATTTCTCCAAATACATTCCGTCATTCCCAAAAGCAGCTGCAGATTCCTGACGTGCACCTTCCCATGCTTTTAACAATTCCTCTTCTTTCCAAACGGCACGCATGCCTTTTCCACCACCACCAGCAGTTGCTTTCAGCATTACTGGATAACCAAAATCTCTTGATAATTGTAAGGCTTGATCATACGACTCTAAAATACCTACTGAACCAGGAACGCAAGGAACTCCTGCTTCAATCATAGTTGATTTTGCAGAGGCTTTGTCTCCCATTCTATCAATCATCTCTGGAGATGCTCCAATAAATTTGATCCCATGTTCCTGACAAATTTTTGAAAATTTAGAATTTTCAGAAAGGAATCCGTATCCTGGATGTATTGCATCTGCGTTTGTAATTTCGGCAGCGGCAATAATATTTGACATTTTTAAATAGGATAAGTTGCTTGGAGGAGGCCCTATACAAACCGCTTCGTCAGCAAACTTTACATGAAGACTTTCGGCATCAGCAGTAGAATAAACAGCTACTGTTTTGATCCCCATTTCCTTACATGTTCTAATTACGCGTAACGCAATTTCCCCTCTATTTGCAATTAATATTTTTTTAAACATCTTATTTTAAATTTAAAATTTAAAATTCCGATAGTCAAAATTCAATTTGGAATTGGAATTTTGACTATCGGAATCTCAAAAATATTATGACGGATCTACTAAGAATAAAGGTTGGTCAAATTCAACTGGTGACATATCATCAACCAGTATTTTCACAATTTTACCAGAAACTTCAGATTCAATTTCATTAAATAATTTCATGGCTTCGATTACACAAAGAACGTCACCTTGAGCAATTGTTTTTCCTACTTCAACAAACATTGGTTTATCCGGAGACGGTTTTCTATAAAAGGTTCCAATGATTGGTGATTTTATAGTAATGTAGTGAGAATTTTCTATTACTGGAACTTCGGGTGCAGCTGCCACCGGCGCAATTTGCTGTGGCGCTACCGCTTGTTGAAGTGTTGCTTGAGCAGGCATTTGTTGAACATACGTGGTTTCTGTTACATTACCTTCTAAAGTTGTTCTGATAGTAATTTTCACATCATCCATCTCCAACTTAACTTCTGCAACTCCTGAATTTGCTACAAACTTGATTAGATTTTGAATTTCTTTTAAATCCATAATTATTTGTTTTTAGTTTAAATTTATTTTTTATCGTATGCCCATTTTAGATAAATAGATCCCCATGTGAATCCACCTCCAAAAGCGGCCAAAATTATCGTGTCTCCTTTTTTCAATAAATGTTCGAAATCGCTGAGTACTAATGGTAAAGTTGCAGATGTGGTATTTCCGTATTTTTCGATGTTCATTAAAACCTTAGAATCTTCTAAATTCATTCTATTGGCAGTAGCATCAATAATACGTTTGTTGGCCTGATGAGGAACCAACCAATCTACATCTTCATTCGTCAAATTATTTCTTTTCAAAATTAATTCGCTTGAATCTGCCATATTGGTCACCGCATATTTAAACACTGTTTTACCGTCTTGGATAATATTGTGTTTGTTGTCTTTTACTGTTTCAAAAGAAGTTGGGTGAAGCGATCCACCGGCGTCGATTTTCAAAAAGTCTCTGCCAATTCCGTCACTGCGTAAGTACTCGTCTTGCAATCCTAAACCCTCATAATTGGGCTCAAATAAAACTGCACCCGCGCCATCACCAAAAATTATACAGGTTGACCTGTCAGTGTAATCAACAATAGAAGACATTTTATCAGCTCCAATCAATAATACTTTTTTATATCTTCCTGATTCTATATAAGCAGCGGCAGTTGACATTCCAAATAGGAAACTGGAACATGCAGCCTGTAAATCATAAGAAAAAGCATTTGTTGCTCCAATTTGAGTGGCAACGTATACTCCTGTTGAAGCTACCGGCATATCCGGTGTTGCGGTTGCCATTATCAATAAATCTATTTCCAAGGGATCTATATTCGCTTTAGCTAATAAATCTTGCGCGGCTTTTATAGCCAAAAAAGAAGTTCCCTTGTCTACATCTTTAAGGATTCTTCTTTCTTTTATTCCTGTACGAGAGGTGATCCACTCGTCATTGGTATCAACCATAGCTTCGAGCGCTTTGTTCGTTAGTACAAAGTCTGGAACGTAGGCTCCAACAGCGGTTATTGCGGCTGTGATTGTATTCATCGTATGCGTTTATTTCTTGTCAAATGTTCCCATTTGAAATTTTTTAAAAGACCTGAAAATTACAAAAAAAATTCCATTCTCTTTGATTTGGAACTTCTTATTTAATTAAATTATAGACAACAAAAAAACTCTCACGATGTGAGAGTTCGAATATCATTTACAAAAATGTATTAAGCAACAGCTACAGACTTATCTATAACAACTTGCCCTCTGTAATACATTTTACCTTCATGCCAATACGCTCTGTGGTATAAATGTGCTTCTCCAGTGATAGGACAAGTAGCGATTTGTGCTACGGTAGCTTTGTAATGTGTTCTTCTTTTATCTCTTCTTGTTTTGGAGATTTTTCTCTTAGGATGCGCCATTTTACTATATTATTTATCCGTTAATAGTTGCTTTAATTTGTCCCATCGCGGGTCAATATTTTCTTCTTCTTTATTTTCTACTTTTTCTTCCTTGATTGTAAGTTCATTGAGCTTAGTCAAAGCTTCTGTTTTTAAGCTTCCGTCTTTTATACCGGGATGAACCCGTCTTAGAGGGACTGATAACACAATCATTTCATAGATATATTGTGCAATATCTATCTCAAACTCCCCATGAGGTAAAATCAATAATTCCTCATTGTCATTATTATATTCTTCACCAAAACGAACTACTAATTTCATCTTACCTTTTATTGTCAGATCGAAATCTTCACTGGTAAGATCACAAGGTACATTTACGGTACCTTTATGCTTAAAATTCAACTCTAACAGCGTACTTTTTTTCTCTAAAATTACATTTACTTTGATATTTGAATCTTGATATTCGTTATAATCAAAGATTTCAAAGAACGCATTACTGATTTGATACTCAAAATGATGTTTCCCTAGCTTTAATCCTATAAAAGGAATTAAATATTCTTTTGTGTTCTTCATTTCAACAACAATTTGCCCCTAAACTTCGGGAGTGCAAAGATATAAAATTATTGCAAATCTAATAATGTTATTCACTTTTTTTTGTTCACAACTGCTTTTCTTTTGTTTTCAATGGTTTTGCACTGATTTCGGCATATTGATTTCTTGAATGGTAAATATCTATCGCCAGATATACCGCCTCTTTGAACGAGTTGAAATCCGCTATCCCTTTGCCCGCTATATCGTAAGCGGTACCATGGTCAGGTGAGGTTCTAATTTTATTTAAACCCGCAGTGTAATTTACTCCTTTACCAAAAGATAATGTTTTAAAAGGAATCAATCCCTGATCGTGATAGATAGCGATAACCGCATCATAATTATCGTATTGGTTATTACCAAAAAAGCCATCTGCTGGAAAAGGCCCAAAAACCATAGTTCCTTTATCAAATATCTTTTTTAAAGCCGGTTTTAGTATCAAATCATCCTCTGTACCAATAACACCACCGTCGCCACAATGCGGATTTAACCCCAGCACCGCAATTTTAGGCTTATTAATACTGAAATCCTGAATCAAAGACTGTTTGACTGTTTCAATTTTTTTCTTAATCAATTCTTCCGTAAGATGAGAAGCCACTTCGCTTAAAGGAATATGATCCGTCATTAACCCTACTCTCAAATTATCCTGAACCATCAACATAAGTGCATTTCCCTCTAATTCTTGGTCTAAATAATCCGTATGTCCTGGAAACTTAAATTCCTCAGATTGAATATTGTATTTATTTATTGGCGCAGTTACTAGCAAATCGACAAGTCCGTCCTTTAAAGCTTTGGTTGCAGCAACAAAGGATTTTATTGCATATTCTCCCGCTTTTGGATCACTTACACCCGGACTCAAATCAACTCCTTCCCGCCAAACATTCAAGACATTAATTTTTCCAGGAACAATTTGATCCAGTTTATCAATACCGTGCAGCAAGGAAGTTGATTGAAAACTTTTTTTTACAAAGGACAACAACTTCACATTCGCAAAGATAACAGGAGTACACAATTCTAACATTCGAGCATCCTCGAATGTTTTTAAAACAACCTCGCTTCCAATACCGTTTAAATCTCCAATAGAAATTCCTACGATTATATTTTCTGCTTTTTTCATCATGACATACCGTTATTTATTGCTAATTTTGAAGTGCAAATTTAGTAAAATAAAACAAGAAATGTTTACAGGAATTATAGAAACCCTTGGCACCATCCAAGAAATAAAAAAAGAGAACACTAACGTGCATATCACAATGAATTCATCAATTACCAGCGAACTTCAAATAGATCAAAGTGTCGCTCATAACGGGATATGTCTCACTGTTGTTGCTATAGAAGACAGCTCCTACACCGTAACTGCCATAGCAGAAACGATAAAAAAAACAAATTTATCGGATTGGAAAGTTGGCGACAGTGTTAATCTGGAAAGAGCAATGAAATTAGGTGACAGACTTGATGGCCATATCGTTCAAGGTCATGTGGATCAAACAGGAATTTGCATCATTGCTGAAGCAACTGACGGAAGCTGGCTGTACACATTTGAATACGATGAAAGCCTAAACAACATTACTATCGAAAAAGGGTCAATTACAGTTAATGGAGTAAGCTTGACAGTGGTAAACTCAGCGAAAAATCAATTTAGCGTAGCGATTATCCCTTACACGCATGAACACACTAATTTCAAAAATTTTGAAGTTGGCACAAAAATCAACCTTGAATTTGATGTGATTGGAAAATACGTTTCCCGATTGTATGCCAACAAATAACAATTCTATTCTTTAAAACAAAAAACTCCAATTTAAATTGGAGTTTTTTGTTTTAAACTAAAGCTATAAATGACGTAAATTCCAAGCAACAAAGCAATCAACATCAGTATTAAAATATTTTCATCAATAGGTAATCCAGGAGGCGGAGGCGGCCTTCTTCTTCCAACTGGAGAAGGCGGCGCTTGATTGGCTGCAAAAGCATTAGAAATGCCTATTACAAAAATCATTAAGGAAAAAAAAACGATTTTAAAAAACTTCATAAATTTTGCAAAATAAAAGAGAAATCATTCTTACTGATTAATTTTCAGTAAGATAGAATTTTCTGTAAAATAAACACATAGTTTTAACAAAAACAACAACACTCTTAATAAAAGCATGTTTTTTGATAAAAAAAGCGCTTAAGCCTACTATAAATAAAAAAATCTTTCAAAAATTTGAAAGATTTTTCTTTAATGTGGTCCCACCTGGGCTCGAACCAGGGACCACCTGATTATGAGTCAGGTGCTCTAACCAGCTGAGCTATAGGACCGGTTTAGAGTGTGCAATATTACCACTATTTTTCATTTGCTCCAAATATTTTGGACTTAGATTTTAAGATAGTTCAATTATTAACTTATTTTCCACAGAAACCAACTGACTACTAACATACTACCTTGATGTCTATATTTAAATTATTTTATTTCCTGACACAATTCAATTAAGACACCATTGGTGCTTTTAGGATGCAAAAATGCAATTAACTTATTATCAGCACCTTTTTTTGGAGTCTCATTCAAAACTATAAATCCTTCTTTTTTCAAACGTGCTATTTCTGAGACAATATCCTCAACATCAAAAGCAATATGATGAATTCCTTCCCCTTTTTTTTCTAAAAACTTAGCAATAGGACTTTCTGGGTTAGTTGCCGCCAAAAGCTCAATTTTATTTGGTCCATTCATAAAAAAAGAGGTAGTGACTCCTTCCGTTTCTACATCTTCAAATTTGTAAGCCGGAGCGCCAAAGAGTTTTTCAAAAACTACATTAGAAACTTCTAAATCCTTAACCGCAATCCCAATATGTTCTATTTTTCTCATCATTTACACTATTAATTCAACCTTGGTTTCAAATTCATAAAGCACACTAACTGCAATAAAATTTGTTTGACGTAAAATTAAACATTAAAAAGAAAAAACAACTGCCCTGATAAAAGATAAGTTGCATCAAATCCCTCATAATAATTCGATAAAAAATACCAATCGCACGAATTATAATTGTTATTTTGTAAATTCTAATTTAGAATTGATATGTTAAAAAACAATTTAAAATACTCCCTATTCGTATTTCTTTTTATTGCTGCAGGTTGCGCCAAAAGAGGTTCTATCACTGGCGGATTGAAGGATACCATAGCCCCTGTTTTGAAAATGAGTTTCCCAAAAAACTTCAGCACTAACTTCGAAGGAAATGAAATCAAGTTGGTATTTGATGAAAATATTAAACTGAAAAACCTAAATAAACAGTTGATTATTTCACCACCTATGAAAAATGAGCCGCTGATTTTACCAACAACGGCGAGTAAAACGATTTCGATCACGATAAAAGACACGCTTCAACCTAATACAACGTACAGCTTTAATTTTGGACAAAGTATTGCTGACAACAATGAAGGAAATCCTTTGAATCAATTCCAATATGTATTTTCAACTGGTGACTATATTGACTCTTTGAGCCTTGGCGGATCAGTAAAAAGCGCTTATGATAAAGAGGTCGAACCGTTCGTTTCCGTAATGCTTTACGAGGTGAATGATAGCTTCAAAGACTCTATTATTTATACCCAAAATCCAAGATACGTTACCAACACTTTGGACAGTTTGACAACATTTCGTTTAAACAACTTAAAATCTGGAAAATACCTTCTCGTAGCTATGAAAGACTACAACAGCAACAATAAATACAATCCAAAAACAGACAAAATTGGGTTTAACAAAGGCTTTATTACTATTCCAAATGATACGCTTTACGAATTAGAGTTGTTTAGAGAAACCCTTCCTTTTAAAACTTTCAAACCAAGTCAAGCATCCGGAAACCGATTGCTCATGGGATTTGAAGGCAAAATAAATTCTGCCGCTGCAAGACCAAAAATAATTTTAAAAAACAACAACGATATTCTGTCTACTGTCATTACTAAATTTCCAAAAAAGGATTCCCTTCAAATCTGGTATAAACCTATAAAAGCTGATTCGCTAAATTTGGCTGTCGCCAAAGATCAGTACGCAACCAATTTCACTTTTAAAATAAAAGACCAAAAAAAGGACACGCTGAGTATTTCAGCCATACAAACAAACGATTTGAAATTTCGAGACCGGTTTACTTTAGAAAGCAAAACTCCGTTAATCAATTTCCAAAATTCAAAAATAAATCTGACCAATAATGCAAAAACAGAAGTGCCTTTTACTACTGAATACGATGAATTTAATCAAAAATTGTATTTTGATTTTAAAAAAGAACCATCAGAAAGTTACACTTTTAAAATTTTACCTGGGGCGTTAACTGACTTTTTTGAACAAACAAACGACACTTTAACGTATAAATTGAACACTAAAAGTACTGCTGATTATGGGAATCTTACCGTGCTGTTGCAAAATGTAAAACAATTCCCCGTCATTGTTGAGCTCACGAATGCAAAAGGGGATGTTTTAGCTACTGAATACACCCAAGAAAACACCACAATAAACTTTAACTTGATTGACCCCGAGCTGTACACCCTGCGAATTATTTATGACACCAATAGAAATAACGAATGGGATTCCGGTAATTACCTTGAAAAACGCCAAGCCGAAGAGGTGCTCTATTTTTCCAAAGAAATTCCTGTTCGGGCAAATTGGGATGTAAACCAGGCATTTGATTTAAGCCTTCCGTACATCCCGGAACCTAAAAAGAAAACCGACAAGAAGAATTAAAAATTATCTGTTTTCTATTTCAAAAAAATCTCTGTCGTTTAAAAAACCTAATTTTAGTCGGGTTTCCAACATTTTTTGCTTATCTAATTCTACCGGAAACAAACCTTCCGTCTCTAATGGAATTTGAATATAGTTTCCAAGAAAATCGATTGCTTGTGAATGGCCAATGTATTCATAGCCATTTGCGTCAGTACCGATTCTATTGACCCCAATCGCATAACTCATGTTTTCTATCGCTCGTGCTTTCAATAAAGCATCCCAAGCATTAGTTCTTATTTTTGGCCAACTCGCCACATAAATCAACACGTCATAGTCCTCTGAATTTCTGGAAAAAGCAGGGAATCGTAAATCATAACAAATCAACGGACAAATTTTCCATCCTAAGTAGTCCACAACTATCTTTTGGTCGCCACTTGTATAGACTTTGTCTTCGCCAGCCAAAGTAAACAAATGCCTTTTATCATAAAACTGAATTTCTCCGGAAGGAAACACAAATACTAATCTATTGTAAAAATTCCCATTTTCTTCTATAACTAAACTTCCAGTAATAGCAGAGTTTCTGGCTTTCGCCAAAACTGTCAGCCACGTTATCGTTTCGCCTTGCATAGATTCAGCGACATGTTCAGGATTCATCGTAAAACCGCTGCTAAACATTTCCGGCAATACAATTAAATCAACTGCTAAAGTGATTTCATTGATTTTTGCCTCGAAATAATTTCGGTTGGCTTTTGGGTTTTCCCAAATTAAAGGAGCTTGAATCAGGATGACTTTCATTTTTTTATTTTTTATAAAAATAAGAAATATCACAACACCATAAGTTCATTATATTAGCAAAAAAAGAACTTTATGAAAAAGATACTTCTTGTATATGCACTGTTGTGCTCTTTTTTGATTTACGGCCAGGAAAAATCAGGCGCGAAACAATTTTGGGAAAACCTGCAAAAACAATGCGGCAAATCATTTATAGGAGAAGTCAAAGAAGGCGCTTCTGATGATACTTTTCGAGAAAAAAAACTGGTAATGCATGTTCGTAACTGCGACAAAAACACGATTCGGATTCCGTTTTTTGTCGGAGACGACAAATCAAGAACTTGGGTATTGACGTACAAAAACGACCGTATTCAATTGAAACATGACCATCGTCACGAAGATGGCTCCGAAGATAAGGTGACACAATACGGTGGGACAACCACAAATTCCGGATCACCTATGCTTCAGTTTTTTCCGGCAGATCAAGAAACCGGTAATCTTATTCCAAACGCTGCTGCAAATGTCTGGTGGATTACTTTAGACGAAACTTCTTTTACGTACAATCTAAGGCGCATAGGATCAGACCGATTGTTTACTGTGAAATTTGATTTGACAAAAACGATAGCATCACCGCCGGCTCCTTGGGGATGGAAAGACTAAAAACTTTAAAACAGACCATTTTTAAATAAAAAAAACGCACTCAATTTTAACATTGAATGCGTTTTAAATTATTATCTAATCTTTCGACCGTAAACTTTGGATATTAAGACCATGTGATTACCCTTTCAAACTTGCAGATAAATATTCTCTATTCATTCTAGCAATATTTTCGAGAGAAATTCCTTTTGGACATTCTACTTCACAAGCTCCAGTATTGGTACAATTACCAAATCCTTCTGCATCCATTTGGCTTACCATGTTCAACACACGGTCAGTAGCTTCCACTTTTCCTTGCGGTAATAAGGCAAACTGAGACACTTTCGCAGCAACAAATAACATAGCTGAGGAGTTTTTACAACTCGCCACACAAGCTCCACAACCAATACATGTTGCTGCATCAAAAGCTCTGTCCGCATCATGCTTAGGAATAGGAATTGTATTGGCGTCAATAGTGTTTCCAGATGTGTTCACAGAAATAAAACCACCAGATTGCTGGATTCTATCAAATGCGCCTCTGTCAACCACTAAATCTTTTATTACAGGGAATGCTTTTGCTCTAAAAGGTTCGATAAAAATAGTATCGCCATCTTTAAATTTGCGCATGTGCAATTGACATGTTGTAACCAGACGATCAGGTCCATGCGCTTCACCATTGATGTATAATGAACACATTCCGCAAATTCCTTCGCGACAATCATGGTCAAAAGCAACAGTATCCTCTCCTTTTACGATTAATTCATCATTCAAAATGTCAAGCATTTCAAGAAAAGACATATCTGGTTCAATTCCATCGATTGGATATTCAACTATTTTTCCTTCTGAGGCGGCATTTTTCTGACGCCATATTTTTAATGTGAGTTTCATATTTTAAGTTTGAAAGTCATAAAGCCGAAAGTCGAAAGTCGATTGACATGGAGCCGTTTGACTTTAAGACGTTAGACATTAGACTAAATTATTTATAACTTCTTTGAACTAGTTTAACATTTTCGAACTTCAACTCTTCTTTATGCAATACTGCATCGCTAGGATTACCTTTGTATTCCCATGCTGCAACATATGCAAAGTTTTCGTCGTCACGTTGTGCTTCTCCTTCCGGTGTTTGATATTCTTCACGGAAGTGACCTCCACAAGATTCATTTCTATGTAGGGCATCTTTGGCAAACAACTCACCTAATTCAAGGAAATCAGCAATACGAAGTGCTTTAGCCAACTCCGGGTTAAAACTGTCTGCTGTTCCAGGAATTTTTACCTCTTTATAAAATTCTTCTCTAATTGCTGCAATTTCACTTTGTGCTTCAGTTAAACCTTCAGCATTACGCGCCATTCCAACTTTATCCCACATGATTTTTCCTAATTTCTTATGGAAATAATCCGCTGGTTTAGAACCTCCGTTATTCATTAAAGCCTCAATCTGGTGCTTAACATTATTCTCCGCTTGTTCAAATTCTGGAGAATCAGTAGAGATTGTACCCATTTTAATATCCGGTGCTAAATAATCTCCAATAGTGTAAGGAAGAACGAAATATCCATCTGCCAAACCTTGCATCAGTGCAGAAGCTCCCAATCTGTTCGCTCCGTGGTCTGAAAAGTTAGATTCTCCAATAGAGAAACAACCAGGGATTGTAGTTTGTAAGTTATAATCAACCCAAGTTCCTCCCATCGTGTAATGCACGGCTGGATAAATCATCATAGGAGTTGAATATGGATTCTCATCCACAATTTTCTCATACATCTGGAACAAGTTACCGTATTTATTAGCCACAACTTCTGTTCCTAATTTAATAACCAATGCGTTATCATTTTCGTCTAAATGCTTTAATCTTGCTTGATCCACTCCGTATCTTTCAATTGCAGCAGCAAAATCAAGATAAACAGCTTCTCCTGTTTTGTTAACACCATAACCAGCATCACATCTTTCTTTAGCCGCACGAGAAGCAATATCTCTAGGTACTAAATTTCCAAAAGCAGGATATCTTCTTTCTAAATAATAATCTCTATCGGCTTCTGCAATTTGGGTTGGTTTCAATTTTCCATCTCTAATCGCTTTTGCATCTTCTAATTTCGCAGGAACCCAAATACGGCCATCATTACGCAAGGATTCTGACATTAGCGTCAATTTTGCCTGATGATCTCCAGAAACCGGAATACAAGTTGGGTGAATTTGCGTGTAACAAGGATTGGCAAAATATGCTCCTCTTTTGTGAATTTTCCAAGCTGCAGTTACGTTACTTCCCATCGCATTAGTTGAAAGAAAAAATACGTTCCCGTAACCTCCGGAAGCAATAACTACGGCGTGAGCAGAGTGTCTTTCGATTTCTCCTGTAACCAAGTTGCGCGCTATAATTCCTCTTGCTTTACCGTTTACGATTACTAAATCCAGCATTTCGTGACGGTTGTGCATTTTTATTTTTCCACGACCTATTTGGCGATTCATTGCTGAATACGCCCCTAATAATAATTGTTGTCCTGTTTGTCCTTTGGCATAAAAAGTTCTAGAAACTAATGTACCTCCAAAAGAACGGTTGTCAAGTAATCCGCCATATTCACGGGCAAAAGGTACACCTTGAGCAACACACTGGTCAATAATATTGGTAGATACCTCAGCAAGACGGTGAACGTTTGCTTCACGAGCGCGATAATCGCCTCCTTTTACAGTATCATAAAACAAACGGAACGTTGAATCTCCATCTCCTTGATAATTTTTTGCAGCGTTAATTCCCCCTTGTGCAGCAATCGAGTGCGCACGACGCGGTGAATCTTGAAAACAAAATGCTTTTACGTTATATCCTAACTCTGCCAACGTTGCAGCAGCCGAACCTCCAGCTAAACCTGTACCAACAACAATAATGTCTAAATTACGTTTGTTAGCAGGGTTTACTAAATTAATATGATCTTTATAATTTGTCCATTTGTCCGAAATTGAACCTTCTGGAATTTTTGAATCTAATGCCATTTATAATTGAATATTAATGATTGAAATAATGAAATAATGCAATGAAAATAAATCCAAAAGGAACTACAATTGCAAAAGCGTAACCTAATGTATGCAACGATTTTGAATATTTATTATTAAAACCTACAGATTGGAACGAAGAATTAAAACCGTGCCACAAGTGTAGCGATAACAAAAGAAACGAAACGCAATAAATTGCCGTTCGAACACCACTTTCAAATTTATGCGTCAACTCAGCATAATATCTGGTTTCGTCAAGCGGATTAACCTCTACATATTTATATACCATTTCAGGAACCCAGAAATCGTAAAAATGTAGTCCCAAGAAAGCTAAAACAACTGCCCCCGAAATAATCATATTTCTGGAAGCCCAAGAAGAGTTAGCCGCCCCGTTATTCTTTGCATAAGAAATTGGTCTTGCACTGTTATTTTTAATTTCCAAAACGATACCCATTATAAAGTGGAAAACTACACCAAGAATAAGAATTGGTTGAAACACAAACTGAACCAATGGATTATTTCCCATAAAATGAGAAATAGAGTTAAAAGTATTAGGACTAAAAACCGAGGTACTGTTTATAAAAAAATGTTGTGCTAAAAATAAAATTAAGAAAAGTCCAGAAAGCGCCATAGCGACTTTTTTTGCTATCGATGACTTTAATAATGCAGATTTTGCCATAGGAATTTGAGTGAATTAATTTAAAAATCATACAAAAATAGAGCAATTAGTGATGAACTACAACCTTTTCGCTATAATTTATAATGATTTTAAAGTGTTAATCCCTACAACTCTACAATTCGCTAACAATCAATACTTAAGACGCTAAAAACCTGTGGTTTAGTTAAACAAAAGTATATAATTATGAAATTAAACCAATCCGCGGAATAACAATAATACTTAGAAAATCCTGCTAAATTTATAATATCGATAATTTTGGTCATAATTAAATTTCAAATTCCTAAAAGTTTAATAAAAACTATTTTTACAGTCTTAAATAAATTGTCATCAAACTCCTAAATTTTACTTTTTTAAGCAAAAATTTTATGATTAAAATAGGAATTTACACTATTTTTTTTATCCGTTAAACGAATAAAATTTACAGTTGAACTTTCGCTGCTTTTCTCTTAAAAGATATTATTTACTTAACTGAATTTTGTCATGTATTGCTGCACGATTGAATCCGTGTTTTCATGGCGCATTTTTTGCTCCAATTGAATTGGCGGCGAAGCTCTTTCCAAACAATTCTTAACCGCACAGGTTTCACAGGTAACCCCAACAATCTGTTTCTTAAGAGAATCATTTTCGATAAACTTAAATTTTTTCTTCATTCCCGGCGTAATCAATATACCTACCGAAATACTGCGGATACAATCTACCTTAAACGGATCCGGTGTTGCGGACGAAAAAACAAGATATTCATTTTTACTGTTTTCATAACTGGAGATTTGTGCATCAAAAAAGTGGTTTTTATTTTGCTTCAAAGACTCCTCAATTGTGCGTATAGAAACCCATCTTCGGCAGTAATGCTCATTCATTTCATTCGCATGCGGCTCTTGCTGATTGGTGATGTGTAATTCTTTCTTTATCTGATAGGTGTCCGTTCCTATTTGATGAGACAGTCGTAGAAAAAAGAGGTTTTTCAGCTGAAAATCTTTTGGTAAAATGTTAGTCAACCTTTGATAAAACGATTCCGGAGAAACATTAAACCCGCTCATCAAAGCAATCATTTCATGTGGTTTCGGATTTGTTTTTGACAGAAATAAATTCAGTTCGTCTATCAGTTTTTGTCTCGGAATAAGCAATGCTCCCGCAAAGTATGAAGCGTAAAAATTATTCAAAACTTGGTCAAAATTATCAAATTTAATCCAACTGAACGTATACAACCTATCGGTAATCTCAAGATAATTATAGGCTATTTCTTTGGCTAAAATAAATGCTTTTTGAGGTTCGTCAATATCTAATGAAAGTAACAATGTCTTGCTTTTTGGCACAAAAATCGATCTCAAATCCCCCAATTGTTCCTGTTCCGAAAAAACGAGTTCTTTTATCGTGTAGCCATATTCTTCAATTAATATCGCAGTGAGTTCTTCGATCGAAATTTTGGTGTCAATATTTACATGAAACGCTTTGGAAAACTGCAATACCTTTTGCTCTAAATCTTCAAAATAATTCGTGTGCGCTTCTTGATACGAACGCAACGAAGCCAAAAAGAAACTCTCTCTGGTCAAATTATAGTGTTGCGCAATCTCAATAATTGTACTTATAAACGCATTGACTTTTGCAGGAGCGTTAGCAATAATATCAATAAGGTCATTTTCCTGAATCCCAAAAATCTCGAGCGGAATCTCTTTTAAGATGCCCGATTTTAGGATTTCTCCAATGGGCGCCAAATTATTATCCAGTTTTAATGAAACCATATTGTCATAAGAAACATCCAGCTTTTCAGACAGTAGAATGATTTTATCCGTTTTGGGATACTTTTTACCTTTTTCAATTTCGTTCAAATACGATTTTGAAAGCTCCGTTATTTTTGCCAATCCAAATAAAGACAGATTCTTATTCGTACGTGCCTGCTTAAGTTTTAATCCAAAAATCAACTTGATATAATCCTTTTCTATGTTCATATCTCAAAGATATGCTAAAAAATATTTAAGCCAAAAAAAATATTTTTACTTTTTAGCGTACGTTCGCTTGTTTAGTAAAAAACTTTTTGTATCATTGCACTGTTAAACAATCACAAATTATCAACAAACATTCATTATTGTTAAATTAAATACGTTTTAAAATGGATTTTAAAGAAGTATATTCGAAAAATTTGTTAAATTTTTCAGAAGAAACCACCGAGCATTACCCGGAAATCTTAACTGACGAAGCCATGACTTTTTTGTCTCTACTTCATGAAAATTTTAATGAAAAAAGACACCTGCTTTTAGAGGAACGAAAAAAGCAACAAGTTTTATTTGATCAAGGTGCATTGCCCACTTTTCCTTCTGAAACAAATAGCATTCGAGAAAGTACTTGGGAAGCAGCACAAACACCAGAGGATTTATTAGACCGAAGAGTCGAAATAACCGGACCAGTAGACCGAAAAATGGTGATCAACGCATTGAATTCGGGAGCAAAAACCTTCATGGCTGATTTTGAAGACAGCACTTCACCAACTTGGAGCAATTTAATGACGGGTCAACAAAACCTGAAAGACGCCGTAAATAAAACTATTTCTCTTGAAGATAGTATAAAACATAAAAAATACAGCCTAAACGATAAAACTGCTGTACTGCTTGTTCGTCCAAGAGGATTGCATCTACCTGAGAAAAATATTTTGATTGACGGAGAACAAGCTTCTGGTTCATTAGTTGACTTTGGTTTGTATGCTTTTCATAATCACAAGCAACTTATTGAAGATGGAACGGCACCGTATTTTTATATTCCAAAATTAGAACATTATTTGGAAGCGAGGTGGTGGAATGAAGTTTTCGAATTCGCGCAGGAATATTTGGGCGTAAAAAACGGAACATTCAAAGCAACAGTTTTAATCGAGACGATAACTGCCAGTTTTCAATTGGACGAAATCATTTTTGAACTAAAAGATCATATCGTAGGTCTTAATTGCGGGCGATGGGATTATATTTTTTCGTACATCAAAAAACTAAGAAAAAACCCGGCTTTCATCGTTCCAAACCGAGATCAAGTGACCATGACTGCACCATTCATGAGTGCGTATTCCCAATTAGTTATTCAAAGATGCCACAAACGAAACATTCATGCAATAGGTGGAATGGCAGCGCAAATTCCGATAAAAAATAATGAAGAAGCCAACAAAACAGCTTTCGACAAAGTAATTGCCGACAAGGAACGTGAGGTTAAAAATGGACATGATGGAACTTGGGTCGCGCACCCCGATTTGGTTTCGCTGGCCTTGACCGTATTCGATAAATACATGCCGACCAAAAATCAGATTCATGTAAAAAGAGAAGACGTACCCGTTGCCGAAAGCGATTTACTCGAAACTCCAAAAGGAACTATTACCGAAGAAGGCGTTCGAAAAAATATCAGTATTTCGGTTTTATATATCGCTTCATGGCTTAACGGTCAGGGCGCCGCGGCGTTGCACAATTTAATGGAAGATGCCGCTACTGCTGAGATTTCGAGATCACAATTGTGGCAATGGCTTCAAAACGGAGTAGTTTTAGACAATCAAAAAGTGTTAAATGAAAAATATTATCACCGATTAGCCATGGAAGAATTTGAAAAAATCAGAAAGCTAGTTGGAGATGAAAATCATGAAAAACAAAAATACAGACTAGCCGAACAATTATTAGACATTCTGGTCGTGAACGACAATTTTATCGAATTTTTGACGATTCCTGGATATAAATACATTTAAAAAATCAATTGCAATAAAATCAATATCAGTAAAAAATTATTAAAGACCATTAAACCTTTATAAACACTATGAAAACTACAGAAACAAGAATTCAAGAATTAGTTACCGACTGGATTACGAACCCAAGATGGAATGGTATTGAGCGACCGTACACCGCTGAAGAAGTGGTGAAATTGCAAGGTTCTTATCAAATAGAACATAGCGTTGCCAGAATTGGAGCTAATAATTTATGGAACAAACTAAACGCTCAGGATTTTGTAGCCGGACTTGGCGCGCTTACCGGAAACCAAGCCATTCAAGAAGTAGAAGCAGGATTGGATGCTATTTATTTGAGCGGATGGCAGGTTGCTGCTGATGCAAATGTAGCTGGTGAAATGTATCCTGACCAATCTTTATATCCTGCTAACAGTGTTCCATTGGTAGTAAAACGTATCAATAATGCACTTTTGAGAGCAGACCAAATACAAGTAGTAAACGGAACTGCTGACAAAAAAGAATATCTGGTTCCTATTGTAGCAGATGCAGAGGCTGGTTTCGGAGGAAACCTGAATGCTTTCGAATTAATGAAAGCGATGATTGAAGCGGGAGCAGCCGGAGTTCACTTTGAGGATCAATTGAGCTCTGCAAAAAAATGCGGACATTTAGGCGGAAAAGTATTGGTTCCTACTCAAGAAGCCATCAATAAATTGATTGCAGCACGTTTGGCAGCTGACGTTATGGGAACACCAACAATTGTGGTTGCCCGCACAGATGCGGATGCAGCTAACTTATTGACTAGCGATATTGACCCACGAGATGCAAAATTCATCACGGGTGAAAAAACTGGAGAAGGTTTTTTCTATGTAAATTGTGGTGTGGAGCAAGGAATTGACAGAGGATTGAGTTATGCACCTTACGCTGATTTAATTTGGATGGAAACCAGCAACCCGGATCTTGATTACGCAAGAAAATTTGCTGAAGGAATTCACGCAAAATTTCCAGGAAAAATGTTAGCGTATAACTGTTCGCCATCTTTCAACTGGGCTGCAAAATTATCCGTGGCTGAAATGGAAACGTTCCGAGAAGATCTTGCGGCAATGGGATACAAATTCCAATTCATCACTTTAGCTGGATTCCATGCATTAAATACCAGCATGTTCGAATTGTCTAAAGCATATAAAGAAAGAGGAATGGCCGGCTATTCTGAATTGCAGGAGAGAGAATTTGCTTTGCAAAAACACGGTTTCAAAGCGGTAAAACACCAAGGTTTTGTAGGGACATCTTATTTTGACGCGGTACAAAATACTGTGACAATTGGAAAATCTTCTACAACTGCAATGAAAGACTCTACTGAAGCTGCTCAGTTTTAAACAAAGTAACAACCATAAAAAAACACGATTTCAAATGAAATCGTGTTTTTTGTTTTTAAAATAAAATGACTGTTTATTTCGATTCAATAATTTCAAGATCAGTAACCACCTTCTCTTTTCCTTTTTGAATACTTATTTTATTCACTGAAACTGGAAGGTAATAGTTGCCATTTTTAGCTGGTTCCAATTTTAGTTTTTTGTCTTTATTTTTCCAATTATCAGCGGTTGCTTTCGTTATGGAAAGATCATAAACATGTTTGTTCAATCCTTTTACGGCTTTTACTTTCTGAGAATAAACCACTTCTTTCAAGCTGTTTTCAATTTGCAGCAGCACCTCTGCATCTCCATTCGAATAAAACCAAATCTCCGCTTTTGGCTCCGCAGCTTTAGCCCAAGAACTCCAGCTATTTCCCCATTCTTTTGCTTTTTTTATCTTTTTAAGTTCAAAAATATAAAGATTTTCCGCTACAACTTTCTCATTCAATTGTTGCACTTGATCCAAATTGACTTTATACACCGAACGACCGTGAGTTCCTACCACTAAATCTTTTGCTTTCTTTTGAATTACTAGATCGTGAACCGCCACGTTTGGAATTCCGTTAGAAAAATCATCCCAAGATGTTCCTTTGTTTAATGAAACATACAAGCCGTTATCCGTTCCCACATATAAAACATTCTCGTTGACATTGTCCTCCACGATTACATTCACTGGACTTGCAGGCAAATTATTGGCTATATTTTTCCACGTTTGACCAAAATCATCTGACATGTAAACATAACTGGCAAAATCATCATTCCGATATCCGTTTAAAGTCGCATACACTCTTTCTTTCTTATGTGCCGAAGCCACTACTCTCGAAACCCAGCGGTTTTGGGGCATATTTCCCGAAATCTTGTTCCAAGTCGCCCCGCCGTCTTTCGAAACATGAATCAATCCATCGTCACTTCCTGTATAGAGTAACCCAAACTGCAAAGTACTTTCACTAATAGCAGCGATTGTTCCAAAAGCAACATTTCCTTCTTTTGCTCCTTGTGTTAAATCAGCCGAAATAGCCGTCCAGGTTTCCCCTTGATTCATTGAACGATGCAGGAAATTAGATCCCATGTATAAAATATCCTGATTGTGTGAAGATAATAAAATAGGCGTTTGCCAATTGAATCGAAATGGTTTTTCGTCTTTTTTTGGCTTTGGCGAAATATACTCTCGCTTGTTGCTTGCACGATCAATTCTGTAATAATTTCCAAATTGAAACCCTGTAAAAACAATATTTGGATTTCTTTTGTCGATTTGAGTCTGCATTCCGTCTCCTCCCATCAAATTTTCGTAAGGATATTTTCCGGTTTGGTACCATTCTGAGGAATATTTGTAAGTGCTTGGTCCAACCCAAACCCCGTTATCCTGCATCCCGCCATAAATATTATACGGTTCTTGCTCATCTACATTTACTGAATAAAACTGACTTACTGAGTGCGAATTACTTTTTATCCAGTGCGCTCCATCATCATACGAAATATTCAAACCACCATCATTTCCATTGATTAAATGCCCTGATTTATTTGGGTTCACCCAAACTACGTGATGATCTGAGTGAACATTATTTTCGCTAATGGATGTAAATGTTTTTCCGCCATCATTTGATTTTATAATGGGCACACCCGATAAATAAATTTTATTGACATCATTGGGATCAACAGAAATAACACTGAAATAATACCCGTACGAATAAAAGAAATCATCGATAAAATCCTGATGGGTCTTCGTCCAGCTTTCCCCTCCGTTACTTGATTTGTATACTTCGGCTCCAATAACTTCTGTTTCTGCTAAACTATTTATCGCTTCCAGAACCACTTTTGCTGCTTCGCTAGGTTGCAAATACCCGTTTTGAACCCAATGTTTGATGTTTTCTGCTCTGTATTTTTCGGTTAATCCGTAATTCTTTAAAATAGAATTCAAACTTTTATTTGGCAATTTCAGGAATTCATCTCCCGGCATAGAAAATGCAACTGGTAACGAATTACTTTTTTTGGATTGTAACGGTCTTTTGAATTGATTGTCCAAAATGGCGTACACGTTTTCATCATCATACACCGCTAAACCAATACGACCAACGCCTTCACCGACAGGAAATCCGCTTTCAGCATTCGTGAAAAGCTTCCATGTCAATCCCGCATCTTCACTTTTATAAATTCCCGAAGTAGCGCCACTTCCTTTAAAATCCCATGCCTTTCTGTCTTTACTCCAAGAAGCCGCATATTGAACCTTGAAATTTTTTGGCGAAACAGCCACATCAATAATTCCCGTTTCATCATCGATATAAAGAGTTTTACTCCATGTTTTTCCGCCATTTGTGGTTTTATAAATCCCTCTTTCTTCATTTTTTGAATACAAATGACCCACTGCACCCACAACAACTTCATCTGGATTTGATGGATTGATCAGGATTCGACTGATATGGTGGCTGTCGTGCAATCCCATATTTTGCCAAGTCTTTCCTTTGTCATCCGATTTCAAAATTCCAATTCCGGCATAAGACGATCGAGACGAATTAACTTCGCCAGTTCCTACCCAAATCGTTCCTCGTTTCCAGTCTATCGCAATATCACCCACATTTTGCGTAGGCGCCGCATCCATAACTGGCGAAAAACTCATTCCGTTATTATTAGTGTACCAAAGTCCGCCTGAAGCATAGCCCACATAAAACTCGGTTGGATTTTCCGGATTTACATCCACATCCACCACTCTACCGCTCATCACCGTTGGACCCACATTTTCGAAAGCAACATTTTGAAAAAGCGATTGTTTTTCCATTATTTTTTTGGCTTCCAATGCTTGCTGAATCGCTTCGGCAGAAACTTGTCCCCAAGAGACACTTTGTACAATAAGAGCCGAAAAGAGTACTATTTTTTTCATGTAAATTGATTTGAGTTGGAAAATTAATCATAAAAATAGTTATCTGAAAATTTTATAGTGTAATTAACATCCGTTTCTCTCAAAGTTAGTATTTTTGATTATTCAAGATATTAAACGATGTGTAATGAAATGAGTAGACCCAGAAATGGTATCAGAACCAATACTAGCGCTCTGCTAATTACGCTTATCCCATAAAAAACAATAAAAATCAACAAATGAAATACCATCAAATTGACCGAGATTTATTTATAAAAAACAGAGCAAAATTCATGGCTCAGATGAAGCCAAAAAGCGTCGCCGTTTTCAATTCTAATGATATATATCCCGTTTCGGCAGATAGTACGTTACCATTTGCACAACACCGCGACATCTTTTACCTGAGCGGAGTAGATCAGGAAGAAAGCATTTTATTGCTTTTCCCGGATGCGCCTTACGAGCATCAAAGAGAAATGGTTTTCTTGAAAGAAACCAGTGAGCATATTGCGATTTGGGAAGGCGAAAAACTGACTAAAGAGCGTGCTTTTGAAGTAACAGGAATCAGAACTGTGTATTGGTTGCAGGAATTTGAAAAAGTCTTATTTGAGATGATGACGCATGCTGACACGATTTACATTAACACCAACGAGCATTACCGCGCTACAGTAGAAACTGAAACTCGCGAAGCCCGTTTTGTAAAATGGTGGAAAGAGAAATATCCGGCACATGCTGTTGCAAAAAGTAACCCAATATTGCAACGCCTACGTTCTGTAAAAGAGACCGAAGAATTGGATTTAATCCAAAAAGCATGTAATATTACGGAACTCGGTTTTAGAAGACTATTGCCTTTCGTGAAACCAAATGTTACCGAATACGAAATCGAAGCCGAGCTAATTCACGAATTCATTCGCAACCGTTCCAGAGGTTTTGCCTACACGCCAATTATCGCTTCCGGTAATAATGCCAACGTGTTGCACTACATCGAAAACAACCAACAATGTAAAGCCGGCGATTTAATTTTACTGGATGTGGCGGCTGAATATGCCAATTATTCCAGTGACATGTCGCGCACCATACCGGTTTCAGGGAAGTACACCCATCGACAAAAAGAAGTATATAACGCTGTTTTACGTGTAAAAAATGAAGCGACCAAAATGCTGACAACAGGCACACTTTGGAAACAATATCATATCGAAGTGGGGAAATTAATGACTTCAGAATTGCTAGGTTTGGGTCTTATTGACAAAGCCGACGTGCAAAACGAAAAGCCGGAATGGCCCGCTTACAAAAAATATTTCATGCACGGAACATCGCACCACATGGGATTGGACACGCACGATTACGGAATCCTCACCGAACCCATGCAAGCCAATATGGTGTTCACCGTAGAGCCTGGAATTTACATTCCTGCCGAAGGCTTCGGAATCCGTCTGGAGGACAATATCATCGTTCAGGAAAGCGGCGAACCATTCAACATGATGCGTAACATCCCAATTGAAGTGGACGAAATCGAAGAATTAATGAACAGTTAATTCCTCAAAAACTTGGAAGGAAATCGGTTTACAGCAATGTGAACCGATTTTTTTTTGGGCGCAACCCAGCCTCCGTAAACTTCGGCTGCGTCGGGCTATTCGCTATAAGTCCTCGTCTCGTCAAAAAAGACGAGACTGTGGGCTTTCCGCTGCTATCCCTTGCGCGCTACAACGATGAAATTTGTAATTCCAAAACAGCAATTCCAAAATCCATCTTATAGCTGTAACTTTATAATCACCCTTCCGACTTATTTAAAACAGCAACTATTTTTTAAAACATATTCAATATGTAATTTGAACCATTAAGAAGTTAAGAAAAATTAAGCTCTGATTCTTAATGAAACTTAATTCCTTAATGGTAAAAAATTTTAAATATAAACTTAAAACACAGAAATCATGCAAGCACACGAAATAGACTACCACATTTACGGCGAGGAAATGCAATATGTAGAAATAGAATTGGATCCACAGGAAATCGTAATTGCCGAAGCCGGAAGTTTTATGATGATGGATAATAATATCCAAATGGAAACTATTTTTGGAGACGGTTCCGGGCAGGAAAACGGATTGTTCGGTAAACTGTTAAGCGCCGGAAAAAGAGTGTTAACCGGCGAAAGTCTCTTTATGACCGCGTTCATCAATCAAAATAGTACCAAAAGCAAAGTTTCCTTTGCCTCACCGTATCCCGGAAAAATTATCCCAATTGACTTAACTCAATTCGGAGGTAAATTCATTTGCCAGAAAGATGCCTTTCTCTGCGCTGCCAAAGGCGTTTCTGTTGGAATTGAATTTTCTAAAAAACTCGGTCGTGGATTGTTTGGTGGCGAAGGTTTCATCATGCAAAAAATAGAAGGCGACGGTCTAGCGTTTGTACATACCGGCGGAACATTGGCCAAAAAAGAATTAGCCGCAGGCGAAATCCTAAAAGTCGACACCGGTTGCATCGTAGGTTTTACTAAAGATGTTGATTACGATATTGAGTTTATTGGAGGCATCAAGAACTCTATTTTTGGTGGCGAAGGTTTGTTTTACGCCACATTACGCGGTCCGGGAACCGTTTATGTACAATCCTTGCCTTTCAGCCGACTTGCGGACAGAATCATCGCATCCGCACCAAGAGCTGGCGGAAACAGCCGCGACGAAGGCAGTTTATTAGGCGGATTAGGAAGTTTACTTGATGGAGATAGAAGATTTTAAATTTCACCATTACGTTGATAAACTGCGACTTTAATTAATACCTACAAGGTTCAAAAAACCTTGCAGGAAATACAACAACGGCTTTCAGAAATGGGAGCCTTTTTTTTAACCATATAAGTCATTTAAGCCCGAAAGATGTATTGTCGCAATTATTAAAAGAGTTTTTATCACCGATTTTAAAGTTACTGATAAAATAATCTGTGCTGATCTGTGAAATCTGTGGCAAAGAAATTTAGAGTTTTAATATAATTCAGCATTAAATCTTAGCGAAAACTTATTAGTAAGACTCAAATAACTTAGAAGGTTGAAAAACCCTTTTTCTTTAATTATTCTTTTCAAAGATTTTTTCAATTTTACTTTTGTACTTTTTAATATAATTGACTACAACAATTCTAAAACTTATATGCCTTACATGGTTTAAAAAAATTAAAGTCCTAATTTTGCAGTCTCTAAAAACTAAAAGTGAAACAAATTCTCTTTAAAAATACCAACATCTCCTATTCCGATACCGGGAAAGGAACCGCTATTGTCTTACTTCATGGTTTCTTGGAAAACAAAGGCATGTGGGGTTTTTATATTCCGGAGTTTGCTAAAAAAAACCGCGTTATTACTATAGATTTATTGGGACATGGCGCAACGGAATGTTTGAGTTACGTGCAAACGATGGAAGATAATGCGGATGCGATTCATGCTGTTTTATCGGATTTGCGTATCCGAAAGGCCGTTTTTGTCGGACATTCTATGGGCGGATATGTCGCTTTGGCTTTCGCCGAATTATATCCTGACACCATAAAAGGATTGGTTTTACTAAACTCGACCGCAAGAGCCGACAGCACCGAACGAAAAACAAATAGAGATCGCGCTATTAAAGCGGTAAAACAATCTTTTATGAATTTTGTTTCACTTTCCATTGCAAATTTATTTAGTGAATCTAACAGAGAACGACTTTCATCAGAAATAGAAAGCGTAAAAAAAGAAGCTTTAAAAACACCGTTACAAGGAATCGTTGCCTCACTCGAAGGAATGAAAATAAGACAAGATCGGGAGGTGTTGTTGCATCTTACACCCTATCCAAAATTATTGATTCTGGGCAAAAAAGATCCTGTTTTAAATTACGAAGAAACCAAAGAGCAAATCGAAAGTACGATTGTCAAATTGGTGACTTTTCCCGACGGACACATGAGCCACATTGAGAACCAAGATCAATTATTGACCGTATTATTGGCTTTTTTCAAAAGCATTTAAATCATTCCTGATTTTAAATACCCTTTTTTAACCAATTCACTTTTGTCTTTTAAATGGTGTATTTTCCCTTCTTTCATCAACGCTAGTTTTGTGGAGACTTTAATCACATCTTCATAATTATGATCCGTGATAATAATTCCTTTTACACTAGACATTGCAGTGATTAATTCATTTATCTTTTCAATCATTATGGGCGACAAACCATTGTAAGGCTCATTTAATAAAACAAATTTTGACGCGTTATTCAGGATTAATTTAATCTCTAAATACCGTAATTCTCCACCTGACAAATGCTTTATTTTTTTGTCTAACATTGATTGGATCATTTCGTCGACATAAAAATCTTGTAATTTATCTTTGGAAATAGACAATTGAATCGTCTTTTTTATCGAAAATGAACTTGGAATAAAATTATCCTGAGGCAAATAACTGATTTCATTTAACAAATCACTAGTTTTTGATTTCACAACGCCATCTACCCGAACAAATTTAAAATCGGCTGCAACAATTCCGAAAATGATTTTTAACAAGGTCGATTTTCCGGAGCCATTTCGCCCTAAAACACCAATAATATCTGCAGTTTCGCATTTTAAATACACATCAGAAATTATGATTTTTCCATCATATTGTTTTTGAACGCTGTCCACTTCTAAAACACTCTTTATCATACGAATTTGAGTATTACATTAATGACTAAAATTAACACCGTTGAAAAAACAAAATTCATTAGAAAACCATAAATGAATAGATGTAATTTAGATATGCCGTTGTTGTAATAAAACAGGTATTCATTTTTAGCATTCACTTCTTTTATCAAAATACTGATACAGAAACCATAAATAATAAGCACGTATTTGAAGGTTTCAAATCCTCCAAAAAACCATGCCAATGCACTTATTGACACGTTGATCGTCAAAGTACTTTTGTAAAACTCAAAGATGTTGGCTAATTTTCTGATTGGGAACTTTGTTTAAATTATTTTCTCTTCGAAAGGAATATTCACATCTAAAATTTCGCTTAATAAAAGAACCATTTGCTCCAGATAATTACTCAAAATTGCTTCATTTATAATTGAATTTGTCTCTTTGTCTTCTTTAAAATTGAACGGCAGAAAACCAGCTTTTAAATTCTTGAAAGAGATAATTCCGGCTTCAATTGGCTTTCCTTTTGCGTCGTGCTCATACATGAAAGCATACGCGAGCACCTGAATGATTTTATCGCTTTTAATATCTTCGGTTAATCCTTTCCAGGATTTCAACGTGACGCTTGCTTTTTCTACTTTTCCGGTTTTGTAATCGATAATTCGAATAATTCCGTTGCGCTCTTCTATTCGATCTACATTTCCTCTTATCAATACCGGAAAAGGCAAATTAGGATGATTTAAAGTTCTTCCAAAAGTTTGTTCCAAAGCAATTATTTTTATTGCGTCACCCTTTTTAATGCTTTCTAATTCTACTTTTAAGAAATTCGAAACATTTCTTTTGGCTACTTCAAACGCCAACAAATTTCTACCTTTTTTGATTTCGCCTTCTTTGTAAACCAATTTGAATTGTTTCAAAACCTCAGCGTCTATTTGTTTGAAACAATTTAAAATATCACTTTCCGAAATGAATTTACCAATGAAAGGCTCGTATAAAACCTTCAACGTTTCGTGGATAATGGTTCCTAGCGTATTCAGGGCAATATTTTCCTCGACTTCTTCGACTTCGCTGATGCGCAAAATCTTCTGGAAATAAAACTGAATCGGATTCCGAATATAACTCGTCAATGCAGATGGAGAAAACCCTTTTTCAGCAATTTCTTTCAATCGCAGCATTACACTTTCCGACTTTGGAATAACCATCGGTTGATAGGCTGTTTCGGGTAAAACTGCATTGTAAATTTCGTGTGATAAAGTATGATTTTTTTGCTTTTCGACTTCCAGTTGCGTAATGAATCGGCTTTTTTCACCAGCATCCAAACCTTCACTTTCGGTGTTATACAGTAAATAAATGTTCTTTGCTCTTTGTAGTAAATGATAAAAGTGATACGTGTAAATCGCATCTTTTTCTTTGAATGTGGGCAATCCTAATTCGCGTTTCACATCATACGGAATAAACGAATTTTGCGATTTCCCCGCCGGAAATTTGCCTTCATTCATCGAGGTGACGATAACGGTGTCAAAATCCAAAACACGACTTTCTAACACTCCCATGATCTGCAAACCATTTAACGGTTCGCCTTCAAAAGAAACTTCGGCTAAATCGATCACTTGTTTATATATTGCATAAAGCGTTTCTATTTTATCAATATGCAGGTGCTTCGAATAATAATTAATTAGTTTATTGATGACTTTGAAGATAGCGAAAACAAAAGCTTTCGTAATTTTTTCTTCCTCGTTATCGTTACTTAAATTTTCTTTTATCGTTTGCAATAATTTAGAAATCGTCTGTAATACCGGAATCGAACCATTTTCCCATTTTTGGAACAACAACAGAAACAATTCGCTTGGAACTACATTCAATTCCATCAATTTATGATGGGTGATAAATGTGTAATTGTTTTGATTAATTATCTTAACCAGTATATTTGTATTTGCATAAGGCTCCACCAATGGATGCGTCAATATATCCAAAACATCTTTGTAATACAACACATAACTTTTTGCATTTCTTGATAACGCATTCGTGTGCATTTTGAATAATTTGGCAATTAAAATTTGGGCTGGATTGTTTTTGCTTGAATACCCCATTGTAATATTCAAAGCGCCAACACTTGACGGTAACGAATATAAAAGCGGTATTAAAAGATTTTCTTCACCAAGTACTATCGCCACTTTATCTAATTTCCCTTCCGGATTTCCATTGATGACATTTTCGATAATACTTCCCGCGATTTTGGCTTGGCCAATTGATTTTGGTGTACCAATAACCTGAATGTTTTTAATCTGCGAAAAATCATTTACAATCCACTCAAACGGATGCAATTTATAATGTTTCCAACTCTCCTTAAAACGTCGCACAAACAATCCTGCATCGTGGTACGGATCATTGAGAAAGGTTTGGTCTACATCCCAATATATTTTGGCCTGATCAGAAGCGATAAGATGTTGGATTATTTTTTCTTCGGCTGCATTTAACGCATTAAAACCAGCAAATAGAAACTGTTTGTCTCGTACGGTATTTGAAAAATGATTTAAGTTATTTACTGCCTCGCGATAAATCAAGCCTTGATACCCAATTCGTTTATTTAGTAAATGAGTGTACAGAGATTGATAGTAATTGGGTAGTAATTTCCAAAAATCAATATATTTCTCTAATAATACAGTTTTGTTTTCAACTTCAATTCCCCATTTTTTTATATCTTCAATATCTTTCAGATACGAAAGAACATGCGACGGTTCTAATAAATAACGGTCAATTTCATTGAAGTCCTGTAATAATGTTTTGGCCCAGTTGGCAAATAACTCAAAGGATTGTTGATTTGCTTTATCAGTGATAGATAAGTAGACTTCATAAAATTCAAATAATAACTCTATAGGATCTACTGTTCGGATTCCAGCTATATTTTGAACAAAATCTTCGATATTTATAATTTCTGGAGAAAGTATATTTGTTTTGACTTGATTTTTTAACGCTTCAATCAAGAATATTTTGGCTCGTTTGTTTGGTAAAACTACAATGGTATTGGAAAGATTGTCTAAATGATTTTCAATTAAAATCGAAGCTATTTTGTCAAGAAAGGAAGTATTTGTCATTTTATAAAAATAAAAAAAACGCCCCGATAAATCGAGGCGTTTTCTAAAAAATTTAGAAGGAAATTATTTTTGCAAAATAACTTCTGTTCTTCTGTTTTTTGCTTTACCAGCAGCAGTTTTGTTTGTTTCAACCGGAGTTCCTTCACCAAAACCTACAGCATTTAAGTTTTCAGCTTTAATTCCTCTTTCTAACAAAGCTTCTCTAACAACGTTAGCTCTATCTTCAGAAAGTTTTTGATTGAAGGCATCTGAACCATCACTATCAGTATGTCCTTCTACGCTGAATTTAGCGTTAGGATAATTTTTAAGAATATTTGCCATTGCATCTAATCTAGCTGGAACATCTCCAGCTTTGAAAGTAGCTTTACCTGAATTAAAATAGATTGCTCTAGCTTGAATTTTAAGATTGTCTAAAGCTTCAGTAGTTACTTCAGGACATCCTCTATTACTAGCTGGACCAGCTACAGTAGGACAATCGTCATCTTTATCTAAAACTGAATCTCCATCAGTGTCTGGCCATGGACATCCACCATTTTCTTTAGGACCTGCAACAGTAGGACATTTGTCATCTTTATCAGCAATTCCATCACCGTCAGCATCAGGACAGCCGTTTAATGCAGCTAAACCAGAAACTGTAGGACATGCGTCATTTTTATCAGCAATCCCATCTCCATCAGTATCAGGACATCCGTTTAATGCAGCTAAACCAAAATCATTTGGACATTCGTCAGCACTATCTTGAATTCCGTCTCCATCAGTATCAGGACAACCGTTGAATTCTTTTAAACCAGCAACTTCAGGACAAGCATCATCTTTGTCATAAATTCCGTCACCATCAGTATCTTTACCACCAAATTTAAAGATAAGACCTGCTGAATGTTGGAAGTGTGATGGAGCATCTGGAACACCAGCTGCATCTTCTCTATCTCCAAAAGATTTTTTATACCTTGTTGCAAGTTCTAAACCTACATTATCAGTAAACCAAAATGTCAAACCAGCGCCTGGGTTTAAAGTTCCGTAGCTACTATCTCCAAAGAAAGTATATCCTCCACCAATAGATAAAGAGGGATCAATTACTTTAGAACTAATTAAGTTCATAAAACTATATTTGATAGTTGCATCAACACCATAGTACATCAAATCTCCAGGATCAGATACTTTATATCCACGAGAATCGCTTCCAATAGTTCCAGGTGCAAATTTTACGTAGCTATCAATTTTATTCACAGATCCAGATAAACCGAAAGAAAAATTATCACCCACGAATCTAGATACACTAAGGTACGATACTGAAGGAAGGATATTCCAATTGTCTTTAACAGCAAATGGTTGAGAAAAATGGCGATCTAGCCAATTATGTCCTCCACCAGCACTAGTTCTAGTGTCAACGGCATTAACTCCAAAAGAGATAGCCCAAGGATTGTTACTGTCTTGTGCGTGAGAGCTTAAACCCATCACCATCATCACAGCAACTAAAATTTTGTTAAGATGTTTCATACTTAATTTTTTTAATTACAATTTAGTTAATTACATACAAAAGTAGTACGTAAATTTTAAACTACAAAATGAATTGTTAAAAAAAACCTACAATCATTTCTAAAAGTGGGAATTATACAACATTTAACATTCTTCCAACCTCAATAAATGCGTTAATTGCCTTATCCAAATCCGCTATTGTGTGAGCTGCAGACAGTTGTACTCTAATTCTTGCTTTATCCTTAGGGACAACAGGAAAAAAGAAACCTACAACAAAAATACCTCTTTTCAACAGCTCATTTGACATCGACTGGGACAATTTTGCATCATAAAGCATTACCGGAACAATTGCTGAATCACCTTCAACAATATCAAAACCTGCTTTTTTCATTCCCTTTTTGAAATAATTAGTATTCCATTCTAGTTGATCCCGTAAAACAGTATCTCTCTCCAATATTTCAAAAACTTTTATAGATGCGCCAACAATAGCAGGCGCCAAAGAATTAGAAAACAAATACGGTCTGGATCGCTGACGCAATATTTCGATAATTTCTTTTTTTGCAGTCGTGTAACCTCCCATGGCTCCTCCAAGCGCTTTTCCTAATGTTCCCGTAATGATGTCGACTCTTCCCATTACACCTTTTGCCTCGAGCGTTCCTTTTCCAGTTGCTCCAATAAATCCGGCAGCATGGCATTCGTCTACCATAACCATCGCGTCATATTTATCGGCCAAATCACAAATTTTATCCAACGGAGCTACAACACCATCCATAGAGAAAACGCCATCGGTAACAATTAATTTAAAACGAGTTCCAACTTCAGTAGCTTTGATTAATTGTTGTTCCAAATCTTCCATATTGCTATTTTCATAACGATATCTAGCAGCTTTACACAAACGAACACCGTCTATAATGGAAGCGTGATTTAAACTATCTGAAATTATAGCATCATTTTCTCCTAATAAAGGTTCGAAAACTCCACCATTAGCATCAAAAGCTGCAGCATAAAGAATAGTATTTTCGGTTCCGTAAAATTCAGAAATCTTTTTCTCCAATGTTTTGTGAATATCCTGGGTTCCGCAGATAAAACGAACCGATGACATTCCGAAGCCATGAGTATCCAAAGCGTCTTTAGCAGCCTGAATCACTTCTGGGTGCGATGATAATCCAAGATAATTATTGGAACAAAAATTTAAAACAGTTTCTCCTGTAGAAATAGTGATTTCTGCTCCTTGAGGTGAAGTTATAATTCTTTCTTTTTTGAAAATTCCGTTATCTTCAATGGTTTGTAATTCTGCTTGAAGATGTTCTTTTATTTTTCCGTACATTTTTGCTGTTTTTTAAAGTTCAATTTTGCGAATAATTCATTATTTAGGTTACAAATTTACTACATCGATTTCTTTTCCGATGTAAATTAGCGCTTTTTTTGTCACTTTATAACCCATTAGCTCAATTGCTGTTTGATAATTTTCCAATTGCTGTTGGTATTTCACATTGTGTATTCCTGTTTTATAATCCAGCAGCAACACTTCTTTGTTTTTTGTTAAAACCATACGATCCGGCTTAATGGTTTTACCTTGTTTTTGAATAATAGTTTGTTCATTCAAAACTTCATTCCCTTCGGCAAAACAAATTTCTAATTCACTGTGATTAACAATTTCCCGAATTGTTTTCAAAACTATTTCTTTTTGACCAAAAGTTATCAATCCGTTTTCTATAGACTTTTTAATTGCCAATTCGATATCGTTTTTCGTTTTCACAAAAGATAAAATTTCGTGAATTACATTTCCATATTCAATGGCTTCCTGTTGATGAGTTCCCCACATTAATGCCTCTCGCTGCGCAATTTTTATATTCTTTGGATTTAGAATTTCAGACACGAGAGGAATCGTTTTTGAAGAATCGACGTGTTGTTTTGCTACAGACAACTTCGTCGCATTTCCAAATTCATATTCCAATTTATCTTTAACAAATTCACTTTTGCTTTCCAAATAATTAATGAAAAAGCTGCACATATTATTCTTTGGGATTTCACCTTTATTGGATAAATTCATATTCGAAATCACATACAACTGCTCTTCAGCTCTTGTCAAAGCCACATACAAAACATTGACATTATCCAATAATTCTTCCTGTTTCTTTTGATTGTAAACCTCCGCAGCTTCCTCGCCAAATCCTTCTACCGCACTGCTGTTGTCAATTAAAACTTTAGGTAAACCGAAATCCTGTTCCTTAGCGTTTAGCCATAATTTGTCTTTTGGCTTTCTGTTATAATCCTCTTCGCCAAAAGGAAAAATCACGACCGGAAATTCCAGTCCTTTCGATTTATGAATCGTCATAATCCGAACGGCATTAGTTCCTTCCGGCGAAGGAATGCTGAATTTCTCCGCATTTTTATCCCAAAAATTCAAGAAATCAGAAATTCCTGCTTGGTTGCGAATGTCCCGCTCTAAAACAATGTCTAGAAAATATTGAACGTAAGCATTCCCCTCCCCGACCCTCCCCGAAGGGGAGGGAGACGAAACTGGTGCAATAGTTTGTAGAAAGGTTTCTTGTAGAATTAACTCTTCTTTTATTTCGTTCAAAACATCTGAAATACTCTTTACAACTTGCTCATTTGTAAATCGAATGACTTTATAACCTAATTTATTTAAAGTGTTTGTTCTATTTTTATCAAATTGAATTTGCTCTTTAGTAAAATGGTATTCGCCATCTACTTCAACAACGAGTTTTTTTGACAAACAAACAAAATCAACAATAAAATCATCAATGAGATGTTGCTGCCTGAATTTATAATTTTCTAATGATTTAGATTTAAGATCCATCCAAAGAATTTTTTCAGCATGTGTTTGTTCTTTCCTCATTGCTTTTGCCTTATCGATTGAAAGGTGAGAATAATTTCCGCCCGTCATGTATCCAAATTTATTTGATTCAACAAGACGGGCTTTATCCATCTGATTAACTACTACGTCACCCTTTACTTTGGAGAGGGCCGGGGAGAGGAACTTTGCTATTATAGTTTCAACTGCTTCATACAATGATTTTTTTCGAATGTTTTCAAAAGACAATTCCACATCAAAACTCATCAACCACTTTTCGAAATCAGTTTCCTGAAATAATGCCATTCCTTGAGCAATAAAATCATGAATTGGTAATTTATCCTGACTGTTTTGAGCTAAATATTGAAGAAAATTTGCTTTAGATTCCAAATCAGAACTGTTTTTAAGGTACTTTAATAAATGAATAATCAACCGAACTTCGGTGGCATTTTGAATCATCAAGGTTTCCGATGACAGAAGTGGAATTCCTTGCTCGGTCAGATAATTCGCAATCGCAATTCCTTGGCTTCGTTTCCGTGTCAGAATCACAATATCTTTGTATTGAAAGCCTTGTTGTAGTACTTTTTGAATCGTATTTAATGTTGCTAAAACATACAAATCGGTTTTATCTAGAGCTTCTTCATCTTCTTCCGAAGTTTCTATTTTTGGAATGAACGAAATATTTACGTAACCACCGGTTTTATCGTTGGTTTTTTGATGGCTGTGATTTTCGTATAAATCTTTATAATCCAAATGTTCAAATTCATTGGACAACAATTTAAAAAAATCATTATTGAATTCGATTATCTTGGAATAAGAGCGGTAATTTTTGTCTAAATGTTCGAGTCTTTTATCTGGATTATTGAACGGATTTTGGTCTTTACTCAATTCAATAAACTGTTCCGCTTTTCCACCGCGCCATCTGTAAATGGATTGTTTTGGATCGCCCACGATCATCAAAGTTCCTTTTACGCCATAATCATCCTGACCCGAAAGTGCATTATCAATCAGCGGAATCAGGTTCTGCCATTGCATTTCGGACGTATCCTGAAATTCATCAATAAAAAAATGACGGTAGCGCTCGCCTAATCTCTCATATATAAAAGGTGCCGGTTGATTTTGAATTTCGCGATGGATAATCGCATTAAATTCTGAAATGGAAAGCACATTTTGTTCCTCCTGAATTTTAGCCAATTCATTACTGACGGTATTTAGTAATGACAAAGGCGTAATGTTTTTGAGAAATGCTTTATAAAAATTTATCTTTTCAAAAGCTGAATAAACTTTAGTAAGAATCTGCAAAAATTCAGGAATCAACTTCTCAATAATCGCTCGATCTTTGGCTGTTTTATTCATTACTATATCATCAAACTCGTGAAAAGTTTTATTCTTAGGATTGAATTTCCCTTGCTGAATACTATTGATATGATTTGGGAAAGTACCTCTGGAAAAGGATTTTACATCAATCCCGTTTTTATCAATTAAAGTCAAGGCTTCTTCTGCAAAAACAATGGTTTGCTTTTCTAAATCTTTGCAGGCTTGAGTTAATTTGACTTTAATTTCGACAAACTCAGCGATGGATTTATCTTGAAAATGGGTGATTTCGTTTCGATTATTTTCGTTTAAAACCAAGCGACCGGTTTCGAGAATTTCACGGGAAATGTCCCAAGATTTATCATCATCGGTTTTTTCCATCGTGAAATCAATGAGTAATTTGGTCAATATTTCATCTTCTCCGGCTTGCGCGATGATGGCATCGACGGCTTCAATTAATAAATTTTCAGTATCCAAAGTGACTTCAAAAGTCATGGGTAAATTTAGATCGTGCGCAAAAGCCCGAATGACTTTATGCGTAAATTTATCAATGGTCGAAATATCAAAAGCAGCATAATTATGAATAATGTGCTTAATGATTTGCTGTGATTTGATTTTGATTTGGATAATAGAAAGTCCTATTGGTTCCTCACTCCATTCTTCAGGATTATTTTCTTTCCGTTTTCCGTTCACCAAATCCTGCATTAAATCCTGCGCTTTATCGCTGGGTTCATCTTTGGCAAATTCGGATAAACTACTTACGATTCGGCTTTTCATTTCGTGTACCGCTTTGTTGGTAAACGTAATGGCGAGAATATTGCGGTAGGCATCATTTTTGGGCGCGACAAGGATAATTTTCAGGTATTCTTTAACAAGCGCATACGTTTTTCCGGAACCGGCCGATGCGTCATATATCGAGAAGGAAGGTCTCCCCTCCCCAGCCCTCCCCGAAGGAGAGGGAGCCGAAACTGGATTTATTTTATGTTCCAAATTGATGTTGTTTATAAATTACGATTTCTGATTTAGAATTAGCGTTCTAATTTCTCAAATCCCATAGCCCTGATGGAAACGGCATCCTTTTTATTAGGTGATTTTTCATCACCTAATAAAAAGATATAGTGAACAGCAGGAAATAGCTCCTAATAATACAAGAATTAACAGGTTACTTTTAAAATTTGTCCCTAAACTTCGGGATAAAACTTAAAAGTAGTATTTTTGCAGCATGGAAACAAATAGACAGAAAAAAATAGGTGGGGTGATCCAAAAAGATTTGGTTGATATTCTACAAGGTGAAGTGAGAAAAAACGGAGTGGCAAATTTAGTCATTTCGGTATCCAAAGTTACTGTAACTACAGATTTATCAGTGGCTACGGTTCATTTAAGTGTTTTCCCTCAAGACAAAGCGAAAGAAATTTTAGAGGCGGTTAAGTCCAATGCCAAAAATATTAAGCATGATTTATCACAACGCGTGCGTTTGCAGTTGAGAAAAGTTCCTAATTTAGTTTTCTTTATTGATGACTCTTTGGATTACATTGAAAAGATTGATAATGCCTTAGCGAATAGAGACAATCCTATAGAAAATAGAGATCTTTTGGACAAACGCAGATTTCAATAAGATTTGAATTTCCCTCTTTACATAGCCAAACGATACATTCTTAGCAACAGTAAAAATAATGCTATCAATATCATCAATCGCATTGCCAGCATGGGAATCATTGTTGGTGCCATGGCTTTGTTTGTGGTTTTATCTGTTTTTAGTGGGTTGAAAGTTTTTAGTCTTTCGTTTACCAATGACATTGACCCCGACCTGAAAATAAGCAGCACTTTAGGAAAATCCTTTTTAATTTCTCCGAGTCAGGAAAGCCAAATCAAGAAAATTAATGGCTTGGCTTCGTATACCAAGGTAATTGAAGAGCGTGTTTTATTTACTTTTGACGGAAAACAAGAAGTTACGTACTTAAAAGGTGTTGATTCTAATTTTAGCAACGTAAACACTATTGAAAAGAAACTTTTCAACGGACAGTGGCTTAAACCAGATACGTATCAGGTGGTTGTGGGTTACGGAATTGCTCAGAAATTTTCGATGGGATTATTGGATTTTAATCGTCAATTGGAAGTTTTAGTTCCAAGACCTGGAAAAGGCGCTATTGAAAATCCGGAACAAGCTTTTAATAAAACGGATTTAATTCCTGTTGGGATTTATGCCATCAGCGAAGATTTAGATTCGAAATATGTTTTTGCCGATTTAGGTTTAGCGCAAGAATTATTGGAATACAAAACCAATCAGGTTTCCGGCATTGAAATCAAGACGAAAATCGATGCTGACGAAAGTGCAATTACAGACCAACTTAGAACTATTTTCAACAATAAAATCACCGTAAAAAACAGGGCGCAACTCAACGAATCGCTTTATAAAATGTTGAATACCGAGAATATTGCCGTGTATTTGATCTTTACGTTGGTGATTGTTGTGGCGCTATTCAACTTGATTGGAGCGTTAATTATGATGATTTTGGACAAAAAAGGAAACCTAAAAACCCTTTTTAATCTAGGAACCGAAATCAAAGATTTGCGAAAAATATTTCTGCTTCAAGGCACATTACTAAGTGTTTTTGGTGGAATTATTGGCTTGTCTTTAGGAATTATCATTGTTTTACTACAAGAGTATTTTCAACTAATTATGATTACTCCTACGCTGGCGTATCCCGTTGTCTTCTCGCTTGAAAATGTACTGATTGTTATGGGAACAATTGTTACGCTAGGCTTTATTGCTTCGCTGATTGCGAGTAGCCGCGTGAGTAAAAAGTTGTTGGAATAAGATTTCCGCTTTAAAATAAAACACGAATTCCACCAATTTACACGAATCAATTTGTGCAACTTAGTGGGATTCGTGTTTAAAGTCATCAGCTAAACAACCTCATAACCCGCATACGTTTCTTCAATTTCACTCAAAGCGGCAAACAACTCTTCCGGTCGGTCTAGGGTTACCAATTGTTGCTTGTGCGTTTTAAAAGAATGAATTCCTTTGAAATAATTGGTGTAATGAGGACGCGTTTCAACAATTCCTAGCCGCTCCCCTTTCCATTCCATGGCCCAAGTCAGGTGATTTCGCACTGCTTCGACTCGATCAATAACGGTGGGTTTAGCTAAATGTTCTCCTGTTTTGAAATAATGTTTGATTTCTTCAAAAATCCAAGGATAACCAATCGCAGCACGACCAATCATGATTCCGTCAATACCGTATTCATTTTTATATTGTAATGCTTTTTCAGGAGAGTCAATGTCGCCATTACCAAAAATAGGCATCGTTATTCTAGGATTATTTTTTACTCGCGCAATGTGCGACCAGTCGGAATGGCCTTTGTACATTTGGGCACGAGTTCTGGCGTGTATGCTCAAAGCGGCAACACCAATATCTTGCAGACGCTCTGCAACCTCATCAATATTAATAGAATTATCGTCCCAACCCAAACGCGTTTTTACAGTAACTGGCAAATGAGTACTATTAATAACAGCCTTAGTCAGACGAATCATCAAATCGACATCTTTGAGAACTCCGGCTCCGGCACCTTTACAAACGACTTTTTTGACAGGGCAACCAAAATTAATATCAATTATATCGGGATTTACAGTAGACACAATCTTTGAGGACATCGCCATGGCTTCCTCATCACCACCAAAAATCTGGATTCCAACTGGACGTTCGTAATCAAAAATATCTAATTTCATTCGGCTTTTGATCGCGTCACGAATCAATCCTTCAGAAGAAATAAATTCCGAATACATCATATCGGCACCATGCATTTTACACAATCTACGAAACGGCGGATCGCTCACATCTTCCATAGGTGCAAGAAGTAGCGGGAAATCTGGTAATTCTATGTTGCCAATTTTTATCAAGGGAATTTTTTTTGCAAAAATACGGAAATGTTTGTAAGTCTAAAACATTTTCTTTTCGGTTAGGTATTTCCAATATCGTTTTGGAACATGCTGTATGTGAAGCTTGGTGTTTTTTCGTTCTTTTATATTGGTATGATCAAAATACTCCCACCACAGTTTTTGATAATTAATTTCTGTGTCCGAAAAAACTTGATTGTTTTTATCATCTAATGATTTGATGTCTAAATCCATCATCACAATTTCGGCGTCTTTTAAATCGTAATACACACCATATTTACGTCGTAAGTCATATATAATCCATTTTTGATCTTGGTAACGATTTTTAAAATGTCTTATAATTAAAGTCAAAACATCAAAATCGGGATCAATTTTAGCAAAATAAATACCGTCTTTCAATTGTTCGAATCTTATGAATGCTTCCATTCGGTGCTTTTCACGCCCCACATTTTTGGTTAGTTGAGAAATTTGCAACACACTTTCATTTGCAAAATCCTTCATAATATTTATGGTAGGATTTTGAACCGCATAATTTATCACATCAAAAATCACATCTTCAACACCTATTTTTTCAGACAAAAAGGCATAAATAATACAGCGAACACCATCATTACCAATTTGTGCGTTAAGCTTTTTAATGACCCGATCGGATTTAGAAATATCGGTAATTATTTCTATTTTTTCAACAAATAAATTGTGCTGTAAATCGTCTTTTTTACTGATTTTTGGGTTTGAATATTTGAATTCATAGATTTCAAAAACTGCAGTTAATAAACCCTCAAAAGTGTTATCGTAGGAAAGTTGTGTCATTGAGTAATGATAATTGATTATCAAACGGTTTCTCAAATTTTGATTTCATATCACTGAGGATAATTTCCTTTAGATTCAAAGCGTTCAAAAATTTTAAATGGGTATTTTCGTTGCTTACGGATATGAAATATTTTGCTCGGTTTATCGATACACCAATTTTTTTAAGATGTTCCATCGTCAGATTTTGGAATCGTCTGGCATGAACAATTTTGTGTGCCGATTTTACTCCGATTCCAGGAACACGAAGAATCATTTCTAGCGGTGCATTTTGAATAATTACTGGAAACTGCGTGATATTCCGGAGAGCCCATCCCATTTTTGGATCGACTTCTAAATCGAGAAATGGATTGTTTTTTTCGAGAATTTCATTGGCTTTAAAGCCATAAAAACGCATCAGCCAATCGGCTTGATACAATCTGTTTTCACGGACCAAAGGAACTTGAGCACCAATGGCTGGCAATCGTGCGTCATTGGAAACTGGAACATAACCAGAATAATAGACTCGTTTTAGGTTAAAATTATTGTAAAAATGATCGGCAACCTGAATGATTTGAAAATCGTTTTCTTGCGTTGCCCCAACAATTACTTGTGTGCTTTGTCCAGCTGGTGCAAATTTTGGTGTGCTTTTGAATTTTTTCTTTTCTTCTTTGTATTGAATGAGTTCATTTTTTACAAAACGCATCGGCTTAATCATGTCCTGATGATTTTTATCTGGCGCCAACAATTTCAATCCAGATTCAGTAGGAATTTCTAAATTCATACTCAACCTATCTGCGTATAATCCGGCTTCACGCATTATTTCATCAGAAGCTCCAGGAATACTTTTCAGGTGGATATAGCCATTAAAATTGTGTTCCAGCCTTAATTTTTTGGCTACTCGAACCAAACGCTCCATCGTGTAATCGGCATTTTTGAAAATTCCTGAACTTAAAAAAAGACCTTCAATATAATTTCTTCGGTAAAAATTGATGGTTAAATCAACCACTTCTTCTACGGTAAAAGCGGCGCGCTGAATGTCATTACTTTTTCGAGTGACACAATAAGCACAATCGTAAATACAAAAATTAGTCAATAGAATTTTGAGCAATGAAACACATCGTCCATCTTCGGTGTAAGTATGACAAATTCCAGAAGCCGACGAATCGCCAAGTCCTTTATTGGTGTTTTTTCGATTCCCGCCACTTGAGGAACACGACACATCATATTTTGCTGCGTCTGCCAGAATTTCTAATTTTTCTTTGATTTTATCGTAATCCACAGTACCTTTTTCTTTCTTTTATTTAAACAAAAGTACAGCTAATAATAATTGTAAAACAGCTATTTAACATTTTTGTATTCTTGTAAAAACCTTCTTTTGGACGGTAAAATATTTAAAGAAATTATGAAAAGTTTACTTTATATTTGCAAACTTAAAGTAGGGCTTAGAAAGACCTGGACAGATATATAAAAGAAGATGATATGTTAGGCATTTCATATTTTCAAAAAATAATATTATTAAGATATGAAACACATACGTAATTTTTGCATTATTGCACATATTGATCACGGAAAAAGTACACTTGCTGACCGATTATTGGGTGCTACACAAACCGTTACTGCTCGTGAGGAAAAGGCGCAATTACTCGATAACATGGACTTGGAGCGTGAACGTGGGATTACTATAAAAAGTCACGCGATTCAAATGGAATACACCTATAAAGGGCAAGAATACATTCTGAATTTGATTGACACTCCAGGACACGTAGATTTTTCGTATGAAGTTTCTCGTTCGATTGCAGCTTGTGAAGGCGCACTTTTGATTGTAGATGCAGCGCAAAGTATTCAGGCACAAACCATTTCGAATTTATATTTGGCTTTGGAAAACGACTTGGAAATTATTCCGGTTTTGAATAAAGTGGATTTACCAAGTGCTAATCCGGAGGAAGTAAGTGACGATATTATTGATTTACTTGGCTGTAAATTGGAGGATATTATTCACGCTTCAGGTAAAACTGGTTTTGGTGTAGAAAATATTTTGGCTGCTATCATCGAAAAAATTCCGCCACCATCAGGAAGTGTTGACGAGCCGTTACAAGCATTAATTTTTGACTCGCATTACAATCCATTTCGAGGAATCGAAGTTATTTTTCGTGTAAAAAACGGACAGATTAAAAAAGGCCAAAAGATTAAATTCATGGCTACGGGAAATGAATATTTTGCGGATGAGATAGGTACTTTAAAATTAAACCAAGTTCCAAAACAAGTCATTTCAGCAGGCGATGTTGGATATTTAATTTCTGGAATTAAAGAAGCAAAAGAAGTAAAAGTAGGAGATACGTTGACGGATGCGAAAACGCCAACAACAAATATAATAAAGGGTTTTGAGGATGTGAAACCAATGGTTTTTGCGGGTATATATCCTGTGGATACCGAAGATTATGAAGAGTTGAGAAACTCTATGGAAAAACTACAGTTGAACGATGCTTCGTTGGTGTTTTTACCGGAAAGTTCTGCAGCTTTGGGATTTGGTTTCCGTTGTGGATTCTTAGGAATGTTGCACATGGAAATTATCCAAGAGCGTTTGGAGAGAGAGTTTAACATGACTGTAATTACTACCGTTCCAAACGTTTCGTATTTGGCTTACACCAAAAAAGATCCTACAACGCCGCTTATCGTAAACAACCCTTCAGACTTACCAGAGCCTTCTCGTTTAGACCATGTGGAGGAACCTTTTATCAAAGCAACGATCATTACGAAATCCGATTACGTCGGAAATGTGATGAGTTTATGTATCGAAAAGCGTGGGTTGATTACCAATCAGACGTATTTGACTACGGAACGTGTAGAGTTGACTTTTGACATGCCTTTGGCAGAGATTGTATTTGACTTTTACGACCGTCTGAAAACCGTTTCTAAAGGATATGCCTCGTTTGATTATACTCCAATTGGGATGCGAACTTCTAATTTGGTTAAAGTAGATATTTTGTTGAACGCTACCATTGTTGATGCTTTATCATCTTTGATGCATGCCGACAATGCATATCACATTGGTAAAAAAATGTGTGAAAAACTGAAAGAATTAATCCCACGCCAGCAATTTGATATTCCTGTTCAAGCGGCGATTGGGGTAAAAGTAATTTCTCGTGAAACAATAAAAGCATTGCGTAAAGACGTTACCGCTAAGTGTTATGGTGGTGATATTTCCCGTAAACGTAAATTATTGGAAAAACAGAAAAAAGGTAAAAAACGTATGAGACTTGTGGGGAACGTTGAAATTCCACAAGAAGCGTTTATGGCTGTTTTGAAGTTGAATGATTAAAAATTATTGTAAATTCTGTCTCGAGCAAAGCGAACTGGCGAGGTAATTTAAAACTATAGATGAAACCTGACGATGTAAAAATTGTCAGGTTTTTTTGTTTTTATTTATCTTTCAACCATTCAAACAATCGTTTTGCATCTTCGAATTTAAACAATTGGGTTCCTTCATTCATCGTTGCTGCTGAACCGCAAGCGACTCCCCAACGAATGACTTCTTTCAGGCTTTTATTTTGGGAAAGCGCCCAAACCATTCCACCCACCATACTGTCGCCGGCACCTACTGTACTTTTTTTGGCAACATTGGGAGCAGGAACAAACTCACAAGAGTCTTTTGTAACCAAAACGGCGCCTTGTGGACCAAGGGAAACGACAACAATTTCGGCGCCACCATTTGTAATGATTTGCTTGGCAGCTTCGTTTACTTCTTCCAGTTCCAACCGCTCCGCGCCTATTAATTTTGCGAGTTCACCAACATTAGGTTTAATCATATAAACACCAACTTCTAATGCTTTTTTTAATGCTTCGCCTGAGGTATCTACAATTAACTTTGCATTTGATTTTTTGGCAATTTCTGCAATTTTTAAATAAAAATCTGTTGACAAACCTTTATTCAAACTACCACTAGCAACTAAAAATTTTGGGCTTAAATCAGCTATGGTTTCTAGAATTCTATTGCTTTCTTCTTCGGAAATTTTTCCTCCTTTAAATCCAAAACGGTATTGAGAATTAGTATTATCATCCACGGCTACAAAACTTTCTCTAGTCCAACTTTGAACGGCAACAGCTTCATAGGCAATTGACTCCTTGTCAACCAATTCTTCAAGCATTTTACCTGTTGGTCCACCAGAAGTAAATACCGCTAGCGAAGTTCCTCCTAAACGCGAAATTGCCTTAGAGACGTTAATTCCGCCGCCACCAGCATCAAAGAGTGGTTCATCACAGCGTATTTTTTGTTCCGGTTTTAAGCCTTTAAAGTGAGTACTTTTGTCCAAAGCAGGATTAACTGTTATCGTAACTATATCAAATGACTTCATTTTTTATGATTTAATTACTCTAAAGGTCGAATAAAATTCATAAAAATTGGTACAAATCAAGGCGAATATTTCTTCGTATATTTGCAACCTCAAAACAATTAAAATAATGATTGAAGATAAAAACCCACAACGTACTAGCATAGCTCAATTAGGAGAATTTGGATTGATAGACCATTTGACAAAAAACTTTGAAATTAATCAGCCTTCTACTCTAAAGGGAATTGGGGATGACGCAGCCGTTTTGGATTTCAAAGACAAAAAGGTGGTTATCTCTACCGATTTACTCATTGAAGGTGTGCATTTTGATTTGGCTTACATGCCGTTAAAACATTTAGGCTATAAAGCAGTTGTGGTCAATGTTTCGGACATTTGCGCGATGAATGCCAAGCCAACTCAAATTACGGTTTCTGTAGCCGTTTCCAATCGTTTTCCTTTAGAAGCTTTAGACGAATTGTTCGCAGGAATTACGCATGCAGCTCGTGAATATAATGTAGATGTTATAGGCGGCGATACGACTTCATCTCAAAAAGGGTTAATTATTAGTATAACTGCTATTGGTGAAGCCGACGAAAATGAAATCGTATATAGAAACGGCGCGAAACAAACTGATTTATTAGTAGTTACCGGAGATATTGGAGCTGCTTACATGGGACTGCAAGTTTTAGAAAGAGAAAAGCAAGTTTTTAAGGTGAACCCAAATTCACAACCAGATTTAGATGCATATACGTATTTAATCGAACGTCAATTGAAGCCAGAAGCCAGAAAAGATGTCCGTACTTTATTGCATGCTTTAGAAATAAAACCAACTTCAATGATTGATATCTCGGATGGATTGTCATCGGAAATTATGCATTTGTGCAAACAGTCCAAAGTAGGTTGTAATTTATATGAGGACAAATTACCAATAGATCCACAATTTATTAATGTGTGTGAAGAATTTAATATAGACAGTACAACCGTTGCGATAAACGGTGGGGAAGATTATGAATTACTTTTCACTATTGCTATGGAGGATTTTGAAAAAATCAAAGGCAATCCAAATTTCACTATCATTGGTCACATGACACAGGAAAGTGAAGGGATTCATTTAGTTACTCGTGCCAACACCAAAATTGCGTTAAAAGCACGTGGCTGGGATGCTTTGAGTGAATAAAGTATACATTGGAACAACAAAAAACGACACCTATTAAGTGTCGTTTTTTTGTAAAAGAAATTTAAAAAAGCAATCCTTTATTTTTAGCTTCTCGAATTAAGTCAATGTCACTGCCGTCTTCAATTTTTAATAATTCTTTTAGTTTTAATTTTCTTTGTTCTATTGCACCCAAAGAAATTGGAATATATTGAGGAATAGTATTCAACTTTGTACCTTTTGATATATGAAACAAAATTTGTTTATCAAATTGATCGATTTCGATTGCATCTTCCTCCGATTGGGCTAACATTTTTAGAACGGATTGACTGTAATACTTTTCATCCTTTATAACTTTGTCAAAAGCAAAAAGCAATTCGTCAAATGTTAAATCATTTTTTATAGCCAGTGCACTTGGGTTTATCGTATTGATAATTGTTTTAATCTTCAGCAATTCCGTATACATGGTTAGCAAAATGATTTTGCAGTTTGGCATATATTCAGATAATAACTTCGCTAAATCCTCCCCAGAATAAATATTTTTTTCTTCAAAAGGAGGCATGCTAATATCCAAAAAAGCGATGTCAAATGCGGGAATATCTGGATTTGTAATAATCTGGTATGCTGATTGACAATCTTTAGCTTGAGTAATAAAAAACTCAAATTCATCCGGATTATATCTGGTAATTGCATTTTTGTAACCTTCAATAATGAAAGGATGGTCGTCAACTATTAAAATTTTATTCTTCGTTGTTAATGTATCAACTGAATTAATCGCCATTTTTTGTGTAAATTGTAGGTTTATTTTCTATTGTATTGGGGCTGTAACGGTTATAATTGTTCCTTTACCTTTTGCCGATTTAATGTCAAAAACTCCATCGCATTCCTTGGATCGAAAAAGTATGTTTTGCAGGCCAATTCCTTTTTTGGCTGTTTTCACATTAAAACCAGTGCCATCATCGGTGATTTTTAAAATTAAGTAATCCGCTTCTTTTTTCAGTTCTATTCTAATGGTATTTGCATTGGCATATTTATTAATATTTTGGAGTGCTTCCTGCAAAATACGATATAAATTAATTTTTACCGGGTTACTCACCAATTCCCATTTTATCGCAGAATCAATATTAGAAATGAGTTTTGATTTATAAGTCTTTTTTTGGTCTTCAAATAAATTATCGATTATCGCGACGAAGTTATTAATTAATTCTGATTTTTCTCTATTAAGATCATGGGAAATCTCACGAATATCCTGCTCAATATTTTTTAATTCTGTTAAATAGCTGTTTCTTTTTTCAATAGCAGTCTCATCAACAACTTTATTTAAACTATCTAAGTTAATTCGTACTCCAAACATTCTGCCCAAAACTCCATCATGCAATTCTTGCGCCACTCTTTTTTTCTCCTTAATCCTATTTATTTCGATTGTGTTTTGTTGTGAAATCATTAAATTATAAATCTCTTCATTGGCAATCTGCTGTTGTTGCTTAAATAACAATTCTCTGTTTTTTGTTTTTTGTGTTCTAATGACAAATGAAAACAAACCAATCATCGCTAATCCGCTAAAAATATATACTAAATTTCTATTTTGTTGAACTAAGTCCGTATTTTCGCTTTTGATTTCCTCTGTTTCAAACTCTATACGGGAGAATTTATTCCCTATTTTACGGTCTGATCTTTGGAGTTTTTCATTGACAAGAATGTATTCTCTGGCATATATCGCCGCGTTTTGTGGTTCTGTTACAGATAATTGCTTTAGCGAGTTTAAAATATCACGATAATCATTAGTCTCTTGTGATAACTTAAGCGCTTGTTTGGCATACTTACTTGCATTTACAGTATCATTCTCAGACATAAAATATACTGATAAATTAATTTTACTTGCAATAACTCCAACTGTAAACTGCAAACTATCCCTGATTTTTAATGACTTAAAAAACAAATCTGGCAATTCATTTTTCTCATTCAGTTTAAATTTGGTATAAGCTAAATTATCTAACAGCATGGCATACAGTGAGGGTTTGTCTTTAAACACATTCTCTTCTTCTAATCCTTTTTGAAAAAAAGATTTTGCTTTCTTAAAGTCTTTTTTGTTTTGATAAACTAATCCAATATTATTATAAGAAGTAGCCTTTGGCTGAAAAACTGATGGAATTATTTCATCAATACTCGCCAAGGCTTTGTTATGGTATGTCATTGCATTATCAAAATCATCTAATTCGTTATAGATTAATCCCAATAAATTATAAGCATGGTACAACACTTCACTTTGATCTGTATTATTTACAATTTTTAAAACTTTAGAAGCGGCTTTTTCAGATCCCAAAAAATCACTTACGTTATACTGAAGATTGGCTTTATTCAGAATCGTTCTTGCTTGATTGGTTTTGTCTTCTAGTTCGAGATACATTTTCTCGGCTTTGTCATAAAATATAAAAGAACTATCCGATACCGCTTGAGAATAATAATAATCCCCTAAGTAGGTATAGCCCTTTGCAAGACTAAACAAATCCTTTTTTTCTTCAGATTTTTTGAGTATTACAAACACTGCTTTTTTATACTCTTCAAATTTGTCTAAGTTGTAATACCGGTTAGCGATTTTAAATAAATTTACACGGTGTAGCGAGTCATTTTCTTGGTCAGCAATAATTATTGATGCTTTTTGTACGTATTGCTCTCGCAACTGAGGAGGCAAGTCAAAATCATTAGCAAAAGTTAAATAAGAAGTAAGGCTGTCTTGTGAGCGCACATTTACAGCTGACGCTCTTTTCTTTTGGTTACAACCCAAAAAAAAGAATGTTAAAACAATTACTAAATAGGAAGTTAATTTCAATAGGAGATTCTTATTTCATCAAAAATAACAAAATAAAATTAGTACCATAAAAAAAGGCTGTCAAATTTCTTTGATAGCCTTTTAAATTTATAGGAGAAGTTTACTAATCTACTTTTTTATTCCCAGCGCTTGTTGATCCACTTCCAGCAAGCTCCAATCTCACATTTTCGATTTTAAAAACCTCTGCTTTATTGTCTTTTTTTGTTACTGAAGTGATTTTTTCATTTGAAGTAAAAGAAGTTAATACCATTACTAAAGAGAATAATCCGATTGTTAAAATTGCTTTTTTCATAATTTGGGTTTTTTATGTTGTTGTTTTGATTTATCTTATTTAGAAGCACAATTAATCAGTGATTCTTCTGTAAAACTACACAGACAACTTAATTTTTTCCTATAAAAAAAGACGTTTATGGTAGAATGCACCCGTTTGGCGGTAGATGAATATCAAATTTGAGTGCATGGCTGATTCTATATTTCTAAATAATTTCCGTTAGCAAATTCAGAGATAATGAGATCGATATTAATCTTGTATGATTTAGAAAAAGGAAGTTTTTCAGTACTATTTTTAATATGACAGAGAGAGTTTCCGCTATGAATTCTGGAAATATAATTACGGTTCACAATGTAACTATTATGAATTCTAATAAATGGATACGACAATGCTCGTTCAAAATGTTTCAATGTTTTAAAAGCAGTAATCATTTCTCCATTGTTGAGATAGATATCTGTTGAATTATTATCCGCCCGCAGATAACAAATGTCTTTTGCATCAATATAACGATAATCTCCATAAGACTTAATACACAATGTCAACGATTGTCCATGACTTATCGTTTCGGGTTGTGGGAGGAATGTTGGTTTTTCATCAAAAGTTATAGGTTCATTCAAATCTACTTCACTTTCAACTTTTGACTTATTTAATTTTAATATCAATTTTACCAGATCAATTCTTAGCAGTGGGTTTACGAAATAATCGAAAACCTCACATTTTATAGCATCAAAGGCTAAATCTTTATTGCTGGATTTAACAATAATTTTTGGGACAACTATTAAATATCTGTGCAGTTCATTGATAAGTGCCAAAGACAAATTACTGGCTTTATTATTAGGATCAATTTCGAGAAAAACTATTACAGGAGTATGTTCTAAAATAAGATTTAGTCCATCAGTATAATTATTTGCGGACGCCACAAAAGTAAGCTCTGAAAAACTATCAGCAACGCCTTTTGTTTTTAGAACACCTTCTTGATTGTCGTCAATAATAATGTACGAGTAATTCATCGATGGTTTTTCCTGAAATTATGAGGCATTAAATCTGATATTCAAAGCAAAACATACTTCAGATCATTAAATTACTATCGTGGTTTAGGGAAACTAATTATACGAAAGCATGAAAAATCAAATAAAAGAATCTTATTCAACATTCTAAAAATAATCATTTAACCTTTTTTCCTCATAAGTTGTTAATATGTTTTAAACAAATGTTAACACATTAAGATGAAGTGCAAATATATCCGATAAAAAGCGTTGTTTTTTATTTTCTAACCAGTTAAAATAAATTTCATTTAGTAAACCATACCTAAAAAACATCTCGTTATTATCACAAAAAATTTCCAATAGAAAAGCTGGGACTTATTTTATTACTGACATAAAAATTAACGGTATCGATTGATTATTACTCTGTGCAAATTAGCCAGCAAAAAATTAAACGTAAAAAATACTTTTTTTACAAATTTATCTTACTTTTATAAAAAAACCAACATTATGAAAAAACTATTTGTATTAATTTGCCTAACTTCTTCTCTATTTGGTTTTAGCCAAGAAAAAGAAACAGTCGATTTTAAAAGAAATGAATTAAAAGGAAATGCACTTTTATTGGTGATAGGCGCCGGAGAATTCACTTACGAACGATTACTTAGCGAAGAATCCGGAGTTGGAGTATCATTATTTTTCAATTATGATGATCAATTTTACACCAAATTTAGCCTGACTCCCTTCTATCGTTTTTATTTCAGTAAAAAACCGGCGGCTGGTTTTTTTGTGGAAGGTTTCGGGATGCTGAATTCTTATGATAGCTATGTCTATAACAATAATTCATACAATTCAAACATCGAAAACAGAACCGATTTTGCGCTTGGTTTTGGTCTGGGTTCTAAATGGATTACCAAAAAAGGATTTCTTTTTGAAATAAATGCAGGTGTTGGTAGAAACTTATTTAATAGCAGCGATACTGATAATGAAATAGTAGGACGAGGCGGAATAACATTAGGTTACAGATTTTAAACAAAAAAGCTTCTCAATCGAGAAGCTTTTTTTTAATATTAATCGCAAGTAATTACATTTTCATCAACCAGTTTTTCATTGAAACTTCATTTTCAATAATTGATTTTAAGTCTGTAATAGCCACACGATCTTGTTTCATTGTATCTCTATGACGAATAGTCACCGTTTGATCTTCGATAGTTTGATGATCGACCGTGATGCAAAAAGGAGTTCCAAGCGCATCTTGTCTTCTGTAACGTCTTCCTACGGCATCTTTTTCATCATACGCCACATTAAAATCCCAACGCAAATCGTCAAAGATTTTATGCGCGATTTCTGGCAATCCGTCTTTTTTTACCAATGGTAAAATGGCAGCTTTTGTTGGAGCCAGAACCGAAGGTAATTTCAAAACAATTCTTGTGGAGCCATCTTCTAGCGTTTCTTCCTTCAATGAAGTCGCGAAAACTGCCAAGAACATCCTGTCTAATCCTACTGAAGTCTCTACTACATAAGGAACATAATTCTGATTCAATTCAGCATCAAAATATTGTAATTTTCTGCCGGAAAACTGTTCGTGTGCTTTCAAATCAAAATCGGTACGAGAGTGAATTCCTTCCAATTCTTTGAATCCAAAAGGGAAATTAAACTCAATATCAGCAGCTGCATTCGCATAATGCGCCAATTTTTCGTGATCGTGAAAACGGTAATTTTCTTTTCCTAAACCAAGTGACAAATGCCAATTAAGTCTCGCCGCTTTCCAATGTTCGTACCATTTCATTTCATCGCCAGGACGCACAAAAAATTGCATTTCCATTTGTTCAAACTCACGCATACGGAAAATAAATTGTCTCGCAACGATTTCATTTCTAAATGCTTTTCCGGTTTGTGCTATTCCAAAAGGAACTTTCATTCGACCTGATTTTTGAACATTCAGGAAGTTAACAAAAATACCCTGAGCCGTTTCGGGACGCAAATACAAATCCATTGCTGAATCAGCTGAAGCTCCAAGTTTTGTTCCAAACATCAAGTTGAATTGACGCACTTCGGTCCAATTTCTGGAACCTGATTCCGGACAAGCAATTTCTAATTCTTCAATTAATGCTTTTACATCTTGCAAATCTTCGTTTCCTAAAGAACGCGCCATTCTTTCCAGAATTTCTCTTTCTTTGGCTTTGTACTCCATGACACGGGCATTTGTCGTAACAAATTCCTGTTCGTTAAAAGCATCTCCAAAACGAGCACGTGCTTTTTCGATTTCTTTGATTGCTTTCTGATTTAGCTTTTCGGCATAATCTTCAATCAAAACATCGGCTCTATATCTTCTTTTTGAATCTTTGTTATCAATCAATGGATCGTTAAAAGCATCTACGTGACCTGATGCTTTCCAAGTAGTTGGGTGCATCAATATTGCCGCGTCAAGACCTACAATGTTATCGTTCATTTGAACCATTGCTTTCCACCAATATTCGCGTATGTTCTTTTTTAATTCTACTCCGTTTTGTGCATAATCATAGACCGCACTTAAACCATCGTATATTTCGCTTGACGGAAAAATAAATCCGTATTCTTTTGCGTGCGAAATTACATTCTTAAATAAATCTTCTTGTTTTGCCATAATAATGCAAAAATATAAAAAGTGAACTTAAAAAAAAGAAAATTGTTAAAGATTGAAGCATTGATTTGTCTATTTTTATAAATAAATCCCTGATTACATGTTTGAAAGCATTATAAATCTCTTTTTTCCAAAAGTCTGTTCCGGCTGCAACTCCTTTTTATTATCTAATGAAAATGTAATTTGTACGGTTTGCAGACACGATATTCCACTGACAAATCATCATTTGAATTCCAAGAATGATGCTTTCAAAAAATTTTACGGACGAATTCCTGTAATCCATACTTCGGCATTATTTTATTTTCATAAAAAAGGAATTGTACAAGAACTTATCCATAATTTAAAATACAAAGGACACGAGGAAATTGGGGCAATTCTTGGCGAATGGTACGCCGAAGATCTAAAGAACATTGACTCACTGCAATCTGTTGATGAAATTATTCCTGTTCCATTACACCGAAAAAAGTTAAAAGAAAGAGGATACAATCAGGTAACTGCTTTTGGAAAAGCACTTTCTTCTGGTTTAAATATCGATTATAATGATTCGCTGCTGATTCGCAATGTGTACTCAAAAACGCAATCCAAGAAAAACTTATTGGGAAGAACAGAAGGAATCGAAAGCATTTTTGATGTTTCTTTTACTGGAAAAGACCACAACAAACATTTCCTTTTAATTGATGATGTCATCACAACAGGCGCTACACTGGAAGCTTGTTCCAGAGCTTTGCTGAAAATTCCCGGCGCAAAAATCAGTATTGTTTGTATGGCCATGGCGCAATCTTAATTTAGAAATTTTGGTTCTAAAACATATATTTAAAACAGAATGGCAATTTAAAGCACAGCCGTTTTTTAGCCCTGATTACTTCACCAAATTTTTATTCTCATGTAAGTTCAATGAACTTCGTTTAAAGTGGAAATCCTTTTTACGCGTCTTTGCAACAGATAAAAAGATTACTTCATTATACTTTTATTTTAATTGGTGTTCGGTGAATTTCATTTGCGGCGGAAAGCAGGACACGAGCGGAGCGAATTAATGAAGTAAATAGCTCCTTAAAATAAGTCTGTTACAATTTCAAATAGCACACTATCAATTAATTTAATGAAATTATAACGAAATAGAATTTCCGTTTCCAAAGTTTAATGTTTAAATTTGAATAAATATTTATAAATCATTAAACAAACACATTATGGCTTTTGAATTACCACAATTACCTTATGCGTATGACGCATTGGAACCTTATATTGATGCGCGCACGATGGAAATTCATCACACGAAACATCACAACGCTTACATTACCAACGTTAATACTGCTATTGCAGGGACGGATATGGAAGGTAAGACGATTGAAAATATTTTACTTAATCTTGATATGAAAAACATGCCAGTTCGTAACAATGGTGGTGGTTTTTACAATCATAATTTGTTCTGGACTGTGATGACACCAAACGGTGGCGGACTTCCAACTGGAGATTTATTAGCTGCGATTGAAGCGACTTTTGGATCTTTTGAAGAATTTAAAGCATCGTTCAGCAAAGCTGGAACAACTCAATTTGGTTCTGGATGGGCATGGCTTTGCGTGCATAAAGGTGGAAAAGTAGAAGTTTGTGGAACTCCAAACCAAGACAATCCATTAATGCCTGGTGTAGGTTGTGGAGGAACTCCAATTTTAGGAATGGATGTTTGGGAACACGCATACTATTTGCATTATCAAAACAGAAGACCCGATTATATTGAAGCTTTTTTCAATGTAATCAACTGGACGGAAGTAGCAAGAAGATTCGCTTTAGATAAATAAAAAAAACGTCAAGATGAAAGAATAAAGACTTCAAAAATTACTGTTGTCTTTTTTCTTGTTTCTTAAAACAAAAATCACCGATTTCAAGATTTGAAATCGGTGATTTTTTTTATATCATTTCCTAACTTTACTCCAATAAAAAAGGTGGAATCTCTTCCACCCTTTTTGCCCCAAATCTACCATAAACTTAACCTACTAATATTATGGTGATTCAAATTTATACTAGTTCTTCGTTGCCACCAAATAAATTAGATGAACAACTTAGAAAACCGATTAAAACCTTGTGGACCCCAAAATTAATACGCTCTAGCGTCTTTTCCTTCATAAAAATTCATGAATGCTCGGTTTACCACTCGGTTTCCTCCAGGTGTTGGATAGCCTCCGGTAAAATACCAATCTCCTAAATTTTTTGGACAAGCAATATGTAAATCTTCTACGGTTTGAAAAATAATTTTCACTTCGGCTTTTATCTCCGGAGAACTTAACATTTGTGCGATTTTATCTGAAATCTCTTGAGGTTGAAAAGGTTCGTAAATTGCCGTTACGTAATTTATAATTTCAATGTCCTTGAAGTTTTCCTGCGCTTTACATTTCAGATATACTTCATCCACGATATGATACAAATTTCTTTCTTTAAGTAGTTCTAAAGCTGCTTTGAAAGCCACTAAACCTTCCAGTTTTGCCATATCAATTCCGTAACAATCCGGATAGCGAATTTGTGGCGCCGATGACACTATAACAATTCGCTTTGGATTCAAACGATCCATCATTTTGATGATACTCATTTTCAAGGTGGTTCCCCGAACAATACTATCATCAATAATAACCAGATTATCCGTTGGTTTTATAACACCATACGTCACATCATAAACGTGGGCTACTAAATCGTCACGGCTACTATCTTCTGTAATAAAGGTTCTTAGTTTAGCATCTTTAATCGCTACTTTTTCGGTGCGAATTTTTACCGCAAGTAATTCTTGCAACGATTCCTTTGTTAAGGTATTTCTATTTTGAAGTATGTAATTGTTCTTTCTTTGATTCAAGAAATCTTGCGCTGCCTCAACTAATCCGTAGAATGAAGTTTCAGCTGTATTTGGAATATATGAGAAAACCGTATTGTCTGTATCTTGATCAATCGAGTTTAAAACAGCCGGAAGAATTAGTCTTCCCAGTGTTTTTCTTTCCTGATATATTTCAGCATCACTTCCTCTGGAAAAATAGATTCGTTCAAAAGAACAGGCTTTTTTAACCGTTGGCGGAAGAATTTCCTGCATAGAAACTGTCCCGTTTTTCTTGATGATCAATGCGTTTCCTGGTTCAATTTCCTGCACTTTTTCGAAAGGCACATTAAAAACAGTCTGGATTACCGGTCTTTCTGAAGCCACAACTACTATTTCATCATCCTGATAAAAATAAGCGGGACGAATTCCTGCCGGATCTCTAAATACGAACGAATCTCCATGTCCCAGAAGTCCAGCCATCGCATAACCGCCATCTAAGTTTTTAGAAGCTCGGGTTAAAATCTTGGCAACATCCAGCTTTTCAGCAATTACTCGTGAAGCTTCTCTTTTTGTTAAGCCATTATTTTTACATTCTTGATACAAATCAGTTACCTCGTCATCCAGAAAGTGACCAATTTTTTCCATTACAGTAACTGTATCAGCCATTTCTTTTGGATGCTGACCCAATTCCACTAAACTTTGAAAAAGCTCTTTAACATTCGTCATATTAAAGTTTCCAGCTAAAATCAAGTTTCTGTGCATCCAGTTATTCTGACGTAAAAAAGGATGAACACTTTCAATGCTGTTTTTTCCAAAAGTTCCATAACGAACATGTCCTAGAAACAATTCTCCTAAATAAGGGATTTTCTGTTTTTGTAGCGCAACATCATCCGCGTATTCCGGATGAGAAGCCATTTCCTCATTGATTCTGTCATTAATCTGCGCAAAAACATCCTGAATCGGTTGTGCATGATTGGAACGAACACGACTAATGTAACGCTCTCCTGGTTCCACGTCTAATTTTATACTTGCAAAACCAGCACCATCTTGTCCGCGATTGTGTTGCTTTTCCATCAAAAGATACATCTTTTGGATTCCGTAAAAAGCCGTTCCGTATTTTTCTTTGTAAAATTCAAGCGGTTTGAGTAGTCTAATTAAGGCTATACCACACTCGTGTTTTAAAGCATCGCTCATTGTAAGTTTGTTTGTGTTGTTGTGTTATTCTAAAAATAAATTGAACTGATTTAAAAAAAAGATAAATCAGATGTAATTCCCTGCTAATTTTATTTAACAAAAAAACCCCGTTTCCGAGGTTTCATAATATTATAATTCTATATCAAATTGTGTCAGTGATTTGAATTGTTGCAATCTGGAAACTACTTCCGTTTTATCTAAATCAACCATTCTTTCGGTTCCAAATTTCTCCACACAAAAGGAAGCCAAATTTGACCCCTGAATAATTGCGTTTTTCATGTTTTCGAATGAAATATTTTCACTCTGCGTTAAATATCCTGCAAACCCTCCCGCAAAAGTATCTCCTGCTCCAGTTGGATCAAAAACCTCTTCAAGCGGTAAAGCAGGCGCGAAGAAAACTTCTTTATTATGAAAGATAAGTGCTCCGTGTTCTCCTTTTTTAATCACTACATATTTAGGTCCCATCGTATGGATTTTTGCAGCCGCTTTAACTAAAGAATATTCTCCGGAAAGTTGTCTTGCTTCCTCATCATTGATGGTGATTACATCTACACGTTTTATTACATCCAATAATTCAGGTAAAGCACAATCCATCCAAAAATTCATAGTATCCAATACTGTCAATTTAGGTTGTGTTTTCATTTGGTCCAAAACACTGCTTTGTACCAATGGATGTAAATTTCCTAACATTACTATAGCAGCGTTTTTATAATCTTGTGGTACTTTTGGTTGAAAATCAGCCAAAACGTTTAGTTGTGTATCCAGCGTATCTCTTGAATTCAAGTCATTATGATAACGACCACTCCAAAAGAAAGTTTTCCCTCCTTTTACAATTTCAAGACCAGATATGTCAATATTTCTTGAAGTCAATAAATCTAAATATTCTTGCGGAAAATCATCTCCAACTACAGAAACTATAGCGGATTGTACATTAAAAAAGGAAGCCGATAAACCAATATAAGTTGCCGCACCACCTAAAATTTTGTCCGTTTTTCCAAATGGAGTTTCAATTGCGTCGAAAGCTACTGTTCCAACAATCAATAATTTATTCATTATATACGTTTCGAATTAAGGCGCAAAGATAGTTTATAAGTTGTAAAGTTGCAAAGAGTCTCAATTGTAAAGTTTTGCCAATTTACATTCTTATATCACAACAGCTTTGCCTCCTCTTTTTCATAAAAAGCATCTATAGAAAGTTGTTTTTGCATTGAAGCCATAACAGCTAATTCATCGCACCTTTCGTTTTGGACATGGTTGTTATGTCCTTTGATCCATTTAAAATCCACTTTGTGTTTTCTATAAACAATTAAAAAACGTTTCCACAAGTCAGCATTTTTCCGGTCTGCAAAGCCTTTTTTTTCCCAGCCTAAAACCCATTTTTTTTGTACTGAATCAACCACATATTTGGAATCAGAAACTACCAATACTCTTGTATTTGGGTTTTTTAATTTTTCGAGACCTACAATAACACCCAGCAACTCCATCCTGTTATTAGTAGTGCGACGAAAGCCTTCATAGAATTCTTTTTTATACGGTTTTCCTACCCATTCCATCACGACACCATAACCGCCGTTTCCGGGATTTCCTTTGGCAGCGCCGTCCGTGTATATGTGTACGTCGTGTTCCATTTATCAATTAGGATTTTAGATTTAAAATTTCCTCAATTACCGTTGGAAAATATTTTTGTTCCAAATCATGAATTTTATGAGCCACTTCCTCCGGAGTTTCATCACCTGCTAAAACAACATTTTGTTGAAAAATAATATTTCCTTCATCATAATTTTCATTAACATAATGAATGGTAATTCCGGTTTCATTTTCTTTATTGGCCACAATTGCTTTATGAATATGCATCCCATACATTCCTGTACCACCATATTTTGGCAACAAAGCAGGATGAATATTTATGATCTTATCCGGATAGGCAGCTATGATATTTGCGGGGAATTTCAATAGAAATCCTGCTAAAACAATCAAATCCGGTTGGATTTCATTTACCTTATGTAGTACTTCGCCTTCAAAAAACTGTTCTTTTGAGAAAACATTTGTTTGTATTTCATAGGTTTTTGCTCTTTCAAGCACTCCTGCATTTCGATTATTTGTGAAGACTGCCACAACATTTCCCGTTTTTGTTTTTTCAAAATACTTTATGATATTTTCAGCATTAGTACCCGATCCAGAAGCAAAAACCACAATTTTTTTCATAACCTTACCTGTTTTAATTGCACAAAAAAAGGCATAAAAATCGAAAATAAATAACATTGCGACAGCTTTGTTAAAATAAATTTCATAAATTAGATGTCACATTTATTAACTAAATAGTTGTTTTAAAATAAAGTTTTTTATTTTTGCCAACAAATTAAATTCTAAAATTAAAGATTATGTCAGACATTGCATCAAGAGTAAAAGCGATTATCGTAGACAAATTAGGTGTTGACGAAAACGAAGTTGTAACAGAAGCAAGCTTCACTAATGATTTAGGAGCTGACTCATTAGACACTGTTGAGCTTATTATGGAATTCGAAAAAGAATTTGACATTCAAATTCCAGACGATCAAGCAGAGAACATCGCTACTGTAGGTCAAGCAATCTCTTATATCGAGGAAGCTAAAAAATAATAAAAGACACACCCGTTTGCATTCTTGTAAACGGGTGTTATTATTATTTTTAAAATTAAATTCGAGATTGAATTTCAATCACAAATATATTTACTGTAACACCCATGGCTCTTTTGTAATAGTAATACAGTAAAGAAAGCATGGGTTTTATTTGTTTAAAGATAACAAAAATAAAGAATTTATGGTATTAAGACGAGTTGTTGTAACAGGTTTAGGCGCTCTTACACCTATTGGAAATAACATTGAAGACTATTGGAACGGACTTATTAACGGCGTTAGTGGCGCTGCTCCAATTACCTATTTTGATGCCTCAAAATTTAAGACGCAATTTGCCTGCGAATTGAAAAATTTTAATGCTGAAGATTTTTTAGACAGAAAAGAAGCCCGAAAAATGGACCGCTATGCACAATATGCCATGGTTTCATCAGATGAAGCGGTACTTGATGCAGGTTTTAATTTCGAAAAATTAGACAAAGACAGAGTTGGTGTTATATGGGGTTCCGGAATTGGTGGCTTGGAAACGTTTCAAATTGAAATGTTGAATTTTGCAGCCGGAGATGGCACACCAAAATTTAATCCTTTCTTTATTCCAAAAATGATTTCGGATATTGCCGGTGGTCATATTTCTATAAAATACGGTTTCAGAGGTCCAAATTTCACTACTGTTTCAGCTTGTGCTTCTTCTACAAATGCTATAATCGACGCTTTCAACTATATTAGATTAGGACATGCTGATGCTATGATAACCGGTGGCTCTGAAGCTGCAGTGACAATAGCCGGAATGGGAGGTTTTAATGCTATGCATGCTTTATCAACCAGAAACGACGATCCTAAAACTGCTTCAAGACCAATGGATAAAGATCGAGATGGTTTTATTTTAGGTGAAGGAGCTGGTGCGTTGGTGTTAGAAGAATATGAACATGCTGTTGCCCGTGGAGCAAAAATTTATTGCGAAATCGGCGGTGGCGGAATGTCAGCTGATGCGTATCACATTACTGCACCGCATCCTGAAGGATTAGGCGCTAAAAATGTAATGCTAAACTGCTTGAGAGATGCTGGTTTGCAAGCAACTGATGTTGATGGTGTGAATATGCACGGAACTTCAACACCACTTGGCGATATGGCAGAATCTAAAGCAATATTGCATGTTTTTGGTGAACATGCGTACACGATGAATTTAAATTCGACTAAATCCATGACAGGTCATTTACTTGGAGCAGCCGGAGCAGTTGAAACAATTTCTTCGATTCTTTCATTAAAATATGGAATAGTACCACCTACAATCAACCATTTTACGGATGATGAAAACATAGATTCTAAACTGAACTTTACATTTAACACAGCTCAGAAAAGAGACATGAACGTTGTAATGAGTAATACTTTCGGTTTTGGAGGCCACAATGCTTGTGTATTAGTTAAAAAATTAGAAATCTAATTATATATGCGTATAATCAAAAAAATATTTTCAAAATCCCGTTCTCCAGAAGACGGGATTTTTTTTGATTCTATTCAGAAAATTTTAGGATTTGCCCCGTTAAATCTTGATTTTTATAAAAAAGCGTTTACTCATCGCTCCTCTAATCGTCTGGATGTTTTAGGAAATCCAATCAATTACGAACGATTAGAATTTTTGGGAGATGCCATGTTAAGTTCCGTTATTGCTGCTCATTTATTCAGCAAAGCACCCGCAGGCGACGAGGGTTATTTGACCAAAATGCGTTCTAAAATTGTAAGCCGAGAACACTTGAACGAATTAGGCAAAGACCTGAATTTAGTCCAATATATAGAAAGCAAAGTGCCACTTCAGCATTTTGGAGAAAACATCCATGGTAATATTTTTGAATCGTTGGTTGGAGCCATATACCTAGACCGAGGATATGTGTATTGCGAAAAATTCATTCAAAAGAGAGTTGTAGTTCCCTATGTTGACATTGCAAGACTCGAGGGAAAAGTAATCAGCTATAAAAGTCTGGTTATCGAATGGTGTCAAAAAGAAAAAAAAATATTTCATTATGATATTTTTGAGGACAATGCAATTGACGGACAACGTCTGTTTGGTGTAAAACTCAGCATTGACGATAAGGTAATTGCAAAAGCAAGAGCAACCTCTAAAAAGAAAGCAGAAGAAAAAGCATCTCAACGCGCTTATTTTGCATTTCAAGAAAAAATGGATAGAAAATAATCTTAACATTCATAAAACTACATCGTTTTCGTTCATAAATTAACAAAAACATCCCATTTTTAGGCTTTTATACTTCATTAGAAATACTATATTTACATCTTATTTTCTCATGAAATGGCTATTCACAAACTTGATCTTGGCGAATTTGACAAAATAGATTACTATCTTATCGCTATTCATACTTCCTTAGAAGACTATCGGTTGGCATTTTTTATTAATCAAAAATTGCCTGTAAACCTAAGTAAAAGTGGGAATGAAATTCAAATCAATATAAAAGAAGGAGAGACAAATTTTTCCAGATTTTATTACATTGATAAAGAAAGTACCATTACCTGGAATTTGATTCAAAATAAAAACGAGGTTATCCAATATAAAAAAGGAAACACTCCAAATCTATTTTCAGATGTAACAATGGAAGTGGCTACGAAAGTCTTTTTACTTCCTGAATTCAAAAAGGTAGATTATTTTTTGAAAATTGAAAATAACGATGATACCATGAACGTATCCAATATACAACTCCTATTAAACACCGTCGACAGCATATCAACTGTTTATATTGTAGATACAAATAAAATCAAATCTAAAAACAATTTAATTTTTTAATATCAATGCTTACAAACAAAAAAACTAAAATTGTAGCCACACTTGGGCCTGCATGTAGTACAAGAGAAATCATAAAAGACATGATTGACGCAGGCGTAAATGTGTTCCGAGTAAATTTTTCACATGCTGATTATGAAGATGTAAAAGAAAAAATAAATCTGATACGGGGATTAAATGAAGAGTTTGGGTACACGACAGCGATTCTAGGCGATTTACAAGGTCCAAAACTTCGTGTAGGAGTTATGGAAGAAGGTGTTGTAGTGCGTGACGGTGATCTAATTACATTTACCACCGCCGAAGATATACTTGGAACTGCAAAGAAAGTGTTCATGAAATACAAAAACTTTCCAAATGATGTAAATCCAGGGGAAAGAATTTTGCTTGATGATGGGAAGCTTATTTTTGAAATTGTGGAGACTGATAAGAAATCAGAAGTCATTGCACGAGTAATTCAAGGCGGTGAATTGAAATCTAAAAAAGGAGTTAATTTACCGAATACAAAAATATCGCTTCCCGCAATGACCGAGAAAGATATTGCTGATGCTATTTTTGCAATTGGACAAAATGTAGACTGGATTGCATTATCATTTGTAAAAACACCACAAGACTTACAAGACTTGCAGGATTTAATCGCAAAACATTCAGATTATAAAATTCCAATCATTGCAAAAATAGAAATGCCGGAAGCATTAGAAAATATCGACAAGATTGTTGCCTATTGCGATGGATTAATGGTTGCCCGAGGAGATTTAGGAGTAGAACTTCCGGCACATGAAGTTCCGCTTGTTCAAAAAGAATTGATTCGTAAAGCTAAAACAGCTCGTATTCCAGTTATCGTTGCTACACAAATGATGGAAACTATGATTACTAGCTTGACACCAACGCGTGCCGAGGTAAATGATGTTGCGAACTCAGTTATGGATGGTGCAGATGCAGTAATGCTTTCTGGAGAAACAGCAACTGGTAATTATCCGGTTCAGGTAATCCAAAAAATGACTCAAATCATTGAAGCAGTAGAAGATTCTCCGCTGATTCAGGTTCCACAAAACACTCCACAGATAAAAACAAAACGTTTTATCACTAAAACAATTTGTCATCACGCAGCAAGCATGGCGAATGTAATTAAAGCAAAAGCAATTTGTACATTGACAAATAGTGGTTATACGGCCTTTCAAATATCTGCCTGGAGACCAAATGCACATATTTTAGTATTTACATCCAATAAAAGAATTCTTACCCAACTTAATTTATTATGGGGCGTAAAATCTTTTATGTATACCAAAGATGTAAGTACCGATGATACCGTAACTGACATCAACGAAATTGTAAAACAAAAAGGTTTTGTACAAAAAGGAGATTTCCTTATCAATCTAGCAGCAATGCCTATTAAAGATAAAGGAATGGTCAATACCTTAAGAGTTTCTGAAATAGAATAGTCCAAAACTGTTCTAATACTTTCCGTCTTGTCTCGTTTTAAAACGAAATAAGACGGATTTTTTTTATGCAATATTACATGAAATATGATTTTACCTCACAAAAATTTAAGAATAATTACACCTTCTTCTGCAAAATAAAATTTATATTTGAACAATAAATAACCCTAAAATTTATGAGTTTAAATTCTAAAAATCCATTTTTAAACAATAAAACTTTTTCGTCAACTGCAGTTTCAAAAAGAGATGAGGTACATCATGCAACGATTATAGATTATAATGAGGAGATGACTTTGTCTGGCACTATTAATAAAAGTTTAATCTTATTTTTGCTTCTTACCGCATCTGCAACCGTAATCTGGTGGCTGACTTTTAACGGAATGAACCCGTTGGTTGCCGCTATTGGTGGAGCTGTCGTTGGATTAATTTTAGTACTTATCGCTGCTTTCAAACCACAATATTCTCCTTATCTAGCTCCGGGATATGCGCTGTTTGAGGGATTATTTATCGGTGGAATTTCGGCAATATTTGAAGTCAGATACCCTGGAATTGTAGTTCAGGCGGTTGGAGCAACTTTTGTAACTTTTATGGTTTGTCTGGGTTTGTATAAATATAAAATTGTAAAAGTAACGGAGCAATTTAAATCAGTTGTCGTGGCAGCTACGTTAGCTATTGCCACTTACTATCTTATATCTTGGGTTTTCTCCATGTTTACCAGTTTTGTTCCCGTTCATTATGGAAACTCCCTGATGAGCATTGGCATCAGCGTTTTTGTGATTATCATCGCAGCTCTAAATTTATTCTTAGATTTTGACCGCATTGAAAAGGGAGTTGAACAAAAAATGCCAAAATACATGGAATGGTATGGTGCCATGGGATTAATGATTACATTAGTTTGGTTGTATATTGAGTTTTTAAGATTACTATCTAAATTGAACAGTAAAAACTAACCTATATATTTATGTAAAAAGAGAAAACCTTTCCAGACTGGAAAGGTTTTCTCTTTTATGCAGCTTTCTCAAAAGCGATATAATGACTCAATTCGCCTTTGATGTTGAAAACAGGATATCCTTTTATCAGACAAGCATAAACTTCTCCGTTCTTTTTATAATTCATTACAACTTTCTCAAAAGGTTGCTGATCTAATATTGCTAATCGGATTTCATTTGAAGTAATGTGATTGGTTGCTTCACCCTGAAACATCTTTGGGCTTTTACCCAATACTTCATGTTCTAAATAGCCATTCATTTTAACGATGTTGTGTGAAGCAAAAACAATGCTTAATCTTGCATCAGTGACAACTACAACTTCATCTCTGAGACTGCTTTTTAAATCCCAGTTATTCTGAACCCATTTATTTTTGGAAGCAATTGAATTTAATTTATTTAAATCCAAAAAAAAGCTCTTTACTTCAGTCAAAAATTCATTGTGAAAATCCCAACAGAAAATTGGAGCTGTCTTTACGTTTAAACCATTGTGATACACCGCAATAGCATCTTCATATTCTTTAAAATTACTCATGATTTATCGATTTAAAGAGACAAATGTAAATTTATTTGTAACGATAAAACAGCAATTATCTAACTTTAACCATTGTTGAACATGCTTTAAACACCTAAAAATCAAATTTTAACTGCACTACAACAAACTTCTTCTCCTCTGTGTTCAAATTATTTAATGAAATGCCAAGCAATCGAACAGAATCTTTCATACGTTCCTGAAATAACAAATCCTTAACGATTTCGAGAATTAATGCTTTATCAGCAATAAAATACGGCAAGGTTTTACTGCGGGTTTGCTGAGTAAAGTCGCTATACTTGATTTTTAAAGTGACTGTTTTGCCAGCGACATCGTATTTTTTTAGCCTTTTTTCCAACGCTGCAGCAATACTTTCCAATTTCTCCATCATGAAAATTTCAGACGAAAGATTAACATCAAAAGTATGTTCCGCAGCAACTGATTTTGTTGTTCGATTGGATTTCACTTCACTATTGTGAATCCCTCGAACCACATGATAATAGTAAGCACCTGATTTTCCGAAATGCTTTTCCAAAAATTCCAAAGATTTATTCTTTAACTCTACTCCGGTAAAAATTCCAAGTTGGTACATTTTTTCAGTGGTAACTTTCCCTACACCATGAAATTTCCGAATGGGCAACGCTTCTAAAAATGAAATTACATCATCCGGATTAACCGTTTTTTGTCCATTTGGTTTATTGTAGTCACTAGCAATTTTGGCTACAAACTTATTGATGGATATTCCAGCCGAAGCAGTCAAACCCACTTCCTTAAAAATACGTTGTCTTATTTCCGCTGCCAATAATGTAGCGCTTGGATTTCCTTTTTTGTTAATAGTAACATCTAAATACGCTTCGTCAAGTGATAATGGCTCAACTAAATCTGTATAATCGTGAAAGATTTTTTGAATTTTATTCGAAATTTCCTTGTAACGGTCAAATCGGGGTTTAACGAAAATGAGTTCCGGACAATTTTTCTTAGCCAAAGCTCCGCTAATTGCACTTCGGACTCCAAATTTTCTAGCCTCATAACTTGCCGCTGCTACAACTCCTCGGCTGTCAGAACCCCCAACGGCAATAGGCTTACCTCTCAGAAACGGATTATCCATCTGCTCCACCGAGGCATAAAAAGCGTCCATATCGACGTGTATAATTTTTCTATTTAGAATTAACTCCTGCATCTTAATTGCATTGCACAACCGTTATTATTATCAAATGACTGACACACTAAGAATTTTTCCGGTCCTCGACGTGCAAATAATTTTCGACTACAACTGATTTAGCTTTCTTTTCTGTCGGAAAAAAGAAACTGACAGGATTTGATTTGAAATGACTCCAAATGGAAACGGTAACAAATCGTAATTCATATAATGAAATGGCTCTGGAACGAAAGGCAAGTCCGAGTGAAAGACTGAAACTCACGATAAAGTTAATCGCTCCAATAACACCAATTCCAAAAATACCCCAAAACAACATAGAGTTGCTTACTTGATAATTTGCTCCATATAAACCTAAAGCAAGATTACCACTTACAAAAGTGATGTGTCTAATATCAAGATTCAATCCTAAAAACAACCCTACCGAAGCCGTACTTCCCATAAAAATACCAAACCAGAAATTAGAAATAATTCCAGCTCCTCTTTTTTCATACAGTTCGGCTAATTTCAAAGTTTTAGCTTTTCCTAAATTTCTTTTAAAAAAAGGATGCTCTGTAATCCGGAAATAAACTTGATTGTGTTTGTCTCTGTTAGCAACACTTCCTGAAATAATCCCAGATAAAAACAGAAAGAATCCTGCTATCGCCGCATGAAAAACAGCTGGGGAATGAATTGGACTAATGTCGATCAGTAAACTTTCCCATTTAGTAGCCGCAATATTGTAGTGTGCTGTATAATCTATAAGCCAAATTCCGAGTAATGAAACAGGAAAAGCCATGATAACATTCCCTACAAATGCGATAAACTGAGAACGAAATACGCGTGCAAAAAGAATAGCGAAAGCGGTATACTTTTCAGAATCTTTTCCTTTTTTTATCACGCCTTCCTCCAATGCTTTTATTAAAGCCGAAGCTGTCATCGCTGGTTGTTTAGTTGCCAAAGTAAAACCGAGAAGATAAATGGCAATAAAACCAAATGCATAATTCATACTATACAAAAACGCATGCCCAAAAAAGCTCGTATCAGCTTTAGAGAGCAGCACTTTGATAACACATAAAATCCCTACAATGAAACCTCCACCCAATGCTGTTTTGAACATTTTATAATATTCTTTTCGGCTTTCTGTAATATAATGTTCTCCTGTTTTTGCCGTGTGTTGTGTGATTTCATACGAAATCAATTGTGTGCTTTCTCCAATAAATTTTCGAACATTATTTTTATAACAATTGAATTTTATCAATCGCAACGCCAATATAATTCCATTGTATTTTTTGTCTTTTTCTTTACCGACAATCAATAACGAAATCAAAAATTTCAAGCGTTCTAATTGCTGTCTAATTTTTAATAAATTTTGGTTCACTCGAAGTGAAATTCCATATTTTGAACTGTTATGAAATGCTCTATCTACAAATTCTACGCATTGTTTATGCAAAACCAGCAGCTGTGCATACGATAAATCATCCGGCGCGATATAATGACTATCTGAACTTCTAATCCGCTCTTCAATTAGGAATAATTCCTTTTCAAAAGCTGAAAAAGGACTTTCAAGATCATCATATTCCGGTACCATTTTAATTACATCAGTTTCCATCGCACGACCACTGATCCGCTGTGTAATTAAATGCATGGAAACTAATAATTCCGATAAAACTGAGTTTGGTTCTGTACTGTCGTAAATGGATTTAAACCTCAAAAGATTATATAATTCTTCCAACTGACTTAATGGAATTTTGTTGATCCAAATCCCGTCATTCGCTAAATAAAAAACCTGATTAAGAATATATTCTAAAGTATCTTTTTGGGGTTGATACGGCAATAATTTTGCGAAAATCCTTTTTTTTACTTCAAAAATAAAATCTACATCCTGAAGAATTGCCGCATCAGCAAGAATTTTATTGAACTTTTTATCTTTTAAAATTTCTTTAAGATAAGTAAAAAACTGTTCTCGACACGAATAATTTTCTTTCAAAAATAAAATGATTTCTTGTAAATCTACCCTTTGCACATTTTTGATTTTTACAGGTCGAATCAACCGAATCAACTCTATTAAAGGCTCCAAACTATCATTTGTTTCACGCCAAGACTGCGCTTCGCCAAAAAACTCCGTTAAAAGCCCAGCAATAGTTGGCTTTGGTTTTGCTTTGAAAAATGCCTTCATTGTATTAGTTCAATTTTTGTAAAAATACAAATCAGAAAACAAACTACTGTTACTTATTCATAAAATTACGGCTTATAAGACAGACTCAGGAATCAAAATTTATTAAAGTAAATATTTTCATACCTTTGAATTACGATGCCATACAACTATACGTTAAATTTTAAATTAAAAAGCACTCTTTTGAAAGTTAAAAAAAGAGCAATCCAAGAAGTCCTTTTTTTAAATACTAAAAATTGAACTAAAAAGTCAGAAGCAAGAGAAGAGATAAAACAAAAAAATTAGCAGACGCTATTTATAAAAAATACTAAAATGATTGAAATAGAAAGAAAATTTAAAGTAAAAGATGATTCATTCAAAACGGAAGCTTTTGCAAAAAACCACATCGCACAAGGCTATTTAAATTCAAATCCAGCGCGTACGGTTCGCGTTCGCATAAAAGGCGACAAAGGATTTCTGACGATCAAAGGAGCGTCAAATGATACAGGATTATCCCGATTTGAGTGGGAAAAAGAAATTCCGGTACCAGAAGCTCAAATGCTATTGCTTTTATGTGAAAAAGGTGTGATTGAGAAAACCCGTTTTGAAATAAAAAAGGGCCATCATGTTTTTGAAGTAGATGAATTTTATGGAGACAATGAAGGATTGATCGTGGCAGAAATTGAGCTTAACTCTGAAACGGAGACCTTTGAAAAACCAGATTGGTTGGATACTGAACTAACCGGCGACAGTCGGTATTACAATGCTTACTTAAGCAATAATCCTTTCAAAAGCTGGTAATTATTTAGTCATTACTTCTATCGTGACTAACATTCCTCCGCTACCTTTATTGGAAGTAATATCCATATACGCCCGTTTTGAAAGGTCAATTTCTCTGGACTTTACAAAAGGACCTCTATCAGTAATCTCGACGATTACCCATTTGCCATTTTTTTCATTGGTAATTCTTACTTTTGTTCCAAAAGGGAGTTTTTTGTGTGCTGCCGTATATTTATTATTATCAAATTTTCTTCCACTTGTAGTTTTTCTTCCGTTAAACTTATCGGCATAATACGATGCATGAGCCGCTCTTTTAAAAGGTTTAAAAACGCTTGATGCATTATTTAAAGAATCAATTTTCTTGTCTTGACTTTCTAATACTAGTTTACTATTTTTGATTGAGTCTTTTTGGATTAACGTTTTCTGTCTGATTGTACTTTGACTACTTAGTATGCTTGTAAATGTCAGTAAAAAAAATAAAGTAATTGATTTTTTCATAAATATTTTCTGTTAATTTAGTCTAGTAAAACAAAAACCATACCTAGATAAAAAAAGCCCTATTTCTAGAGCTTTATTCGGTTTTTATAACCACATATTCCATGGTATTCTACTCAAAATAAGTAATAAACCTAGACCGTAAAAAATAGAAAAAGTTTTAAATTTAGATTCGCTTGTCATTAACTTTTTATGTTTGGACCAACCAATTGTAATAAGAACAATCGCAATGATATTGATCAACGGATGTTCTAAAGACGTTAGGCGTAATGCTTTGTCAGCCATTTGTCCAAATGAAGCTAAACCTAATGGTGACACAAAGTATAAAATGATACCAACTAATAATTGAATGTGAATTGCTATTAAAGCAAACAATGCAATTTTTCGATCTTTTGAAGTGAAATCTTTTTTAGAAGACATCCCGACAAAGGAGTTAACCACAGCAACCACTAATACTAAAAGTGCTAAATAAGCCCAACCAGAATGAAATTTTTGAATTAAATCGTACATAAATACTGTTTTTGTTTTAACAAATATAAGAAAAAAAGGCATAAAAAAACCACGTTTTTCAACGTGGTTTTAAATATTCAATTGCTTTTAATACGCTTATTTTCCAAAAATATATCTAAGTGTAAATTGTGCTTGCCACACATCAAAAGTTGAAGCATTTTTCTGAAAAGTATCTTTAATTAAAACTCTACTTCCATCAGCCTGTACTTGAGTTGCTAACTGATAAAAAGGAACATTTGCAGTCGTTGTTCTATAATTTAAAACATTAACATTTGTAACTCTTTGTGTAACACCCCAATCCTTATTAATGAAATTTGTAAAGTTTAAGATATCAGCTCTAAATTGGAAGTTGTTTTTTTTACCAGCTATTGTGATATAAAAATCTTGTGTTGCTGATAAATCTAATCTATGCAACATGGGCAAGACTCCGCCATTTCTTTCAACATATTGACCTCTCCTTGTAGAAAGATATTTATCTTGGTCAACGTACTGGTCAAAAGCATTAACTTGCTGTGCTGTTGTATAAACTATTACGTTCCCTGCTGGAGTTCCTCTTAAAGAAGAATTTAAATCTGCAGCTGTAATATTCGAAAATTGAATATCTGATGCTTTCAATGGCACAAAAATCAAATCATTGTTACTTACTCTGTCTCCATTCATATCTCCTCCGTAAGAATAAGAAAATGGTCCAGCTTGTTCACCAATATATCCTAAATTGATTGAAGTCGCCGCGCCAACATTTTTACCATATTCGATTTTGTATCCTAAAATTCCAACTAATCTATGTGGAGTATTATTGTTAGATAATGCTAATGGCAAATTGTTATTACCATTTACAGATCTAGCACCTGTCCATGAACCAGAAGCAATAGAACCCGGAGATAATAAATCATTAGCGCTTGAATGTGTGTAAGCGAACGATCCCCAAAGACCTTTTTTATATGGATACTCTAATTTAAAAGTTGTAGAATAAAAATATCCTCTATCAGTATTAGTTAAAACAACTGCACTGGAAACATTATCATTTACACGTACACCCGCATCCGTACGCGCATATCTTGGTCTTTTATCCGGACCACTGAAAGTTCCAACAGGCGCATCAAAATTACTGTTGTAATAATGGATCGCATTAATGTTTCTTTGAAAAATCCCTTCAACTGTACCTACAAATCCGAAAGGAAGTTTTTGATCAACCGCTACATTAGTTTTCCAAACTTGAGGAAACTTAAATTTTTTGTTGGTGAAAGCCAATTCAAATGTAGTTGGAAGAGTTGGTGTATTTGGAATAAAATAATCATTAGGATTTGGAGTAAAACCATATCCTCCTGATGCCAATGCTGGACCACTCACGTCAACAAATCCTGTCAGTACACCATTATTTCCAATAGCATTAGATAAAAAAACTGAAGGAGCTCTACCTGTAAAAACACCACTACCTCCACGAAGTAAAGTACTTGCATCACCATTTAAGTCTAAGTTAAAACCAACTCTTGGTTCAAACAAATATTGGGTATCAGGCATGTCACCAGTGTTGAATTTTTGTCCTTGTCCAAAAGTTAAAGCAGTAACTGCAGGATTTTCAAGGGCTGTGTCAGCAAACCATACTGCAGAAGCACGAAGACCCACTGTTAATTTGAATCGATCACTCAATTTCATTTCATCCTGTGTATATAAATCTAATTTATTAGACTTAAATATTTGCAATGGCTCTTGCGCTCCTGGTAAAGCAGAATATCTAAACTGAAAACGCGCGGGAAGAGCTGTTGTAGATGGCGCTCCTGCAGTATTTGCTGATTGAGTAGCCGCAGCGTAAAAATCAGTTAATGAATTAAAGATATAAACACCGTTTGAACCTGAGAAGAACAAGTTACTTGATTTGAAATACTCAAAGTTAGCTCCAAACAATAATGAATGTTTACCAATAGTTTTGGTCAAATTATTAGTAAAGTGTAAAGTAGAATAGGACAGTTTATTGCCCTGTGTAAATGGATCTAAACCTGCAGAAATGTAAGTATTTGAGCCGTTTAAAATGTCAATTGTTGGAAATAAACCACCACCTTGTAACGCTCTATCTTCAATTTGTTTGTCGTAACCCGCAATAAAGTTATTGTACCAAGAATTACTTAATTTACTGTTTAATTCTAAAACTGCTGATCTAGTGTTATCCTGAATAACGTATCCGCTATTTTTGAAAGACATTGCAAGCGGACTTGTTCTCCTATTACCATTTCCTAATGAAAAAGAGTTTGAAGTTAACTCGTCAGAATTGGAGTTGTGAAACACATAACGAGCCGTCAATTGATGATTGCTATTAATATTCCAGTCAACTCTAGCAAGGAATTTTTTTGAAATTCTTTCGGCATCATAATTTTCCCATGGTCCAGTGGTGTAATTAAACTTATCCTGTAAAAAATTAGAAAGTGTTTCCATCTGCGCGTAAGTAGGCGCGGAAACCTGAGCGCTTGCTTGTGCAGAACCTGTTGAAGTCCACGTTGTAGCCGGGCTAATGTTTTCTATAGTTTCGAAATTTCCAAAGAAAAATAATTTGTCTTTTATGATCGGTGCTCCAATTCTAGCTCCCCAAATTTTTTCATCAAATTTTCCAGGAATAACTATGTTGTCTCCTGCTTTATTTCCAATAAAATCTTTTTTGTTACTTCTGAATGAATTGTAAACTGATCCTTCTATTTCGTTAGTTCCACTCTTAGTAACTGCATTTATTCCAGACCCTAAAAATCCTGATTGACGTACATCATAAGGTGCAATGCTTACCTGCAATTGTTCAATAGCATCTAAAGAAATCGCAGTAGAACCTGTTCTACCTCCTGCTTGTGAATCATTACCTAGTCCAAAACCATTATTAAAAACCGATCCGTCAATTGTAAAATTATTTAATCTTGAATCTTGTCCTCCAAAAGTACCATTACTACCTGCGTTTGCATTATACTTCGTTATAGCGTTTATTGAACGTGCTCCCGTTACTGGCACTGCTGTGATTTCTCTATTAGAAAATTGTTGCGATGCTCCAGTTCTTCCTTTATTAAAATTCCCTTTGGATTTTGTAGAAACAATTACTTCATTCAAAGCATTTGATTCTTCTTCTATAACAACATTTACAGTTAAGTTATTCCCTAAAGGAGCATTGATTTCTGTGATTTCAGTTGTTTTGTAACCAACGTACGTTACTTTTACTGTGTAAGGACCTCCTGGTCTGATACCTTGAACTGCATATCCTCCATTAGCACTTGTTGTAGAGAAATATTTTGTTCCAGTAGGTTTGTGAACAACCTCAACTGAAGCTCCAGGCAGAGTCTCTCCAGAATTTGATTTAACAGTACCAGACATAGCAGAACTAGTAACCTGCGAATGACCTACAACTGATAAAAAAATAATCAAAATAAAAATAATTCTTTTCATTTTTGTTTTTTGTTTAGTTTATTAAATTTCAGCAAAAATATAACATTTTTATCTTAAAAAGTTAACACAACGTTAAGAATAATATCTTTTTCCGGTAGGAATTTTTACTTAAAATGATAAACTCGTTTTTTTTGTTAAAAACGTGTAATATTACTCATCGTATTAATTTTTTATTAATTTTTTCACAAAAAAAAACTAATATTACATTCTGGAATAAATCATATTTTTTTTATAAAACTACTATAACAGAGTTACTTATCCATAAAAAAGCCCTGATTAAATTATAACCAGGGCTTTTAAATTTTAAAAAATCCAAAGAAAGAGAGTTGCAAATTAATAGCAGAACTAAAATTATAAAAACAATTAGTATTTGCAAAACTACTTATTAACAAGAAAATAATTCAATAAAAAGGCTGTAGAACTATCATGACCTTTAACTGTTTTCGTATTAATTTCATCTAAAATAGAATTTGCCAATTGTTTTCCTAACTCAACTCCCCATTGATCAAAACTAAAAATATTCCAAATAATTCCTTGTACAAAAATCTTATGTTCATACAAAGCAATCAAAGAACCTAAAGTTTTTGGAGATAATTTCTGAATTAAAATAGTGTTGGTAGGCTTATTTCCAGTAAAAACTTTAAACGGCAAAAGAAATTTAGCCTTGTCTTCTGAAATTCCTTGTTTATCAAATTCTGCCTGAACCTGTGCTTCGGTTTTTCCGTGCATTAACGCTTCCGTTTGTGCAAAAAAGTTAGACATTAATTTATCATGATGGTTATCGTCTCCATACAAAGGAGTTACAAAACCGATAAAATCTGCAGGAATTAATTTTGTCCCTTGATGAATTAATTGAAAAAAAGCATGTTGTGCATTCGTTCCTGGTTCGCCCCAAATAATAGTTCCGGTTTGGTAGTTGACAGTTTTCCCATCACGTCCCACGCTTTTACCATTACTTTCCATCGTTCCTTGTTGCAAATAAGGGGCTAATTTCTGTAAGTACTGTGTGTATGGAATTAAAGCTTCACTTTCGGCACCAAAAAAATTATTATACCAAATGCTTAATAATGCTAAAGTAACTGGCATATTTTGATCAAAATTAGCAGTTCTAAAATGCTCGTCCATTTCATTAGCTCCTTGTAGCAATTCATCAAAATTATCGTATCCGATAGCTAAACTTATCGTAAGTCCAACGGCACTCCATAAAGAAAACCTTCCGCCAACCCAATCCCACATAGGAAATACATTGTCTGGGTTTATCCCAAACTCAGTTACTTTTTGCATATTGGTAGAAACCGCAACAAAATGTTTAGCAATATCTTCCTCAGTTGTTCCGAAGTCTCGGGATAAAAACCATTTTCTGATGGTCTCAGAATTAGTCAATGTTTCTTGCGTGGTAAATGTTTTAGAAACAATCACGAAAAGGGTAGTTTCCGGATCTAGTTTTTTTATAATCTCATTAACATGATCGCCATCAACATTTGAAACAAAATGAACATTAAGATGATTTTTGTAAAATTGCAATGCTTCAACTGCCATAGCAGGCCCTAAATCTGAACCTCCAATACCTATGTTAACGACATCCGTGAAAGGTTTTCCTGTGTAACCCGTTCTTTCACCTGAAGTAACTTCATTTGAAAATTCTTTTATTTTATTTTTTACTTCAAATATTTCCGGAATTACATTTTTTCCATCAACATTTATAACTGCTGATTCTTGCGCTCGCAATGCGGTATGAAGCACTGCTCTATTTTCGGTTTGATTGATTATCGCACCATCAAAATATTCTGCAATAGCGCTTTTAAGTCCAACTTCGTCTGCCAATTCTAATAACAACTGAAGTGTTTCTTGATTAATAATATTCTTTGAATAATCAATTAAAAAATCATTCCATTTCAAATTGAATTTTTCAGTTCTAGTTGCGTCCAAATGAAATAATTCTTGCATTGAAGCTTTTTGCATTTCGTTGTAATGCATTTCAAGTTTCTTCCAAGCATTTGTTTCTGTTGGGTTTATCGTATTTAAAGCCATTAATTAGGTGTTTTGTAGTATTATTTGAATTTGGCAAAAATACTGAAATTAGTTTTAACGGTAAATGAGTTTTCGACTATATCACAATTTAGCGCGAAAAACACTAAATAGTGACCATCTATAATTATCGGAAGCATTTCAGTTTTAAAGCTATATATATTTTTAAAGAGGTATGCATTGTTAAATTATAAATTAGCAATACTGTCTAACTGAAATTTTAAAGGTGTTATTTGTTCCAGAAAACGACTTTTGTTAATCCCGCCCATGGGTTCGCCAGTAGGCAGTTTAAGCCTTAGCGCATCAACTTGCTTACCATTTTTCCAAAATCGATAACACACATGTGGACCTGTTGCCAAACCAGTACTTCCTACCAAACCAATGACCTGACCTTGATTGACACGCTGTCCGCGTCTAACTAATATTTTTGACATGTGCAGGTATTGTGTAGAATAGGTTCCGTTGTGTTTTACTTTTACAAAATTCCCGTTTCCGGCCGAAAAACCACTTTGCTCTACAACACCTCCTGCCGTAACTGTGATAGGAGTTCCGCGTGGTGCCGCATAATCCGTTCCTTTGTGTGCCTTCCAGCGGTGTTGTACCGGATGAAAACGACTTGTGGAAAATCGAGAGGATATTCTGCTGAATTTTATTGGAGATTTAAGAAAGAAATTTTTCAGTGTTTTCCCTTGTTCATCGTAATAATCTATTTTATTCGAATTCTGAGCAAAAGGAAATGCATAAATAATTTTTCCTTTGTATTCAAAAAACGAAGCTTCCAGTTCTTCCACTCCATCATAAACGGAATCATTTATAAAGCGCTCTGTAAAAGTTATCGCAAAACGATCTCCTTTTTTGAGTTTCATAAAATCAATTGAATAGGCGTAAATTTTAGCTATTTTATTCGCTAGAGCTCCTTCAATTTTAGCATTGCCTAAAGTTTCCGACAATGATTCTTTCAAAACTCCACCAATGGTGCGTCGCCTAATTGTAATGGGTTTGGTTTTTTTATAAACAACTACCGCTGTGTCCCGCATATCAATTACGTAATAACTCAGCGCATCGGGTTGATAAATAAAAACCTGTAACTTGTGTTTTTTATCTTTGGACCTTAATAATGTAAAAGGTCTGCTAATTCTTATACTCCTGACATTAAAAGCATCTCTCACTTTGGAAACAATTTCATATACTTTTCGGTCCCCAATATTCTGATTTTGAATAATTGTTCCAAAAGTGTCGCCCCTTTTTACAGTATCATTAACGATATTAAAATTAGCAAGAACAAATCCAAATTCGCTCTTTTTAGCAATAAGTTTTACTACTTTTTGCGGTACTATTTCCTTTTTTTTATCACATGATCCTAAAGTAAATAGCGCAATTATAATTATAAATATTTGTTTCAAACCTTGTTTTTTTATTCAATCTACATTTCTACTCCCCAATTTTCTAATTCATGGCTACTCCATAATTCCGGAAAGAAAATTCTTCTCTGGTATTTTGGATGCATGTATTTTTTCCAGTCACTTCCACCAGTAGCTTCTCCATCTCCTTTTCCACTTTGATCAATGTATTTTTTTGCTGTATTTAAATGTTGCATCACCCAAGTAATATTCACGGTGTGATCGTAATGACGCATCGCTTGAACTAATTCGGGATTTTTTTGATCCAATTCCGGCAATTGTTTAAATTTTTGCCAAATGTTTATGATATTGTATTCCTCCATGTGAGCCAGGAATTCCTTCTTATATTTTTTTTCAAATTCCTCCAGTAAAAATGATTTTTTTCCAGTGTGATAATTTTTACCGGCGGCTTGCCAATACAAATGCTCCAGTGCAAACTCATAAGAGGTATTTCTGTCAATTGTATCTCTATAACGGTAGTCAATAAGATTTATTAGGTCAGTGGAAGAAAATTCTATTAGGCGATATTGCGCACTCTGAAAACCACTCGCAGGTGTGAGTGTATTTCTAAATTTCATGTACTGTTCGACTTCCATTCCGTCTCCCATAATGCTGAAAGAGGTGGTTAACATATCAAAATAACGGCTGATTCGCATTAATCTTTCGGTAAAAAAAACCGTATTAATAGCCTCACAATAGGAAATTTGTTTCATTTCCCACAGTATCATTTTAAATATCAATTCATTAACCTGATGGTACATGATAAAAACCATTTCGTCAGGTAGGGTGGTTCTTTGAATTTGAAGATTTAATAAAGCATCCGTTTGGATATAATCCCAATATGTAATTGGTTTTGACCACAATAACCCTTCGAGTTGCGTTTCCGTTTTTTGATTTATTGCTTCATATTTATGCTCAATTTCTTTTAAAATAGCTTCTGAATTGCCGTTATTGCTCATTATTGTTTTGTTTTAAAAGGTTTTCTTAAACCTCTATAAGCATCTATATCTGCTTTAATTGAACCAACTGCCAAACTAGCTTTTATTCTCAATGGCACTTTATTGTCATCATCCGAGATCCAAACCGTAAGACTTTCTTGCTCTTTAAAAACACGTCCTGATTGTACCAAGGGTCGGAAAATCATTGCCGGAACAACGCCAAATTTAGTGGTAATATCTTCCCTTCCAATAAACTTTAGCTTGAATTTAGTAGTTTCATCATCAAAAAACATGTCAATTGCCACCGATTCGCCAATTTTTAACTTATCAATATTAGGATGATTCCTTAAGTAATAAAATGTTGATAGTATATCTTGTGTGTTTTTTGGAATGTAAAGCGTTTTTTCGGTTTTGTGTTTGTAATCTTTTACGACAACTTTATTGACGGACTGATTGAAAAAACCTTCTTGATTTTTAGTGTAGCCTCCTTCATCAATTTTTCGAACAAAGCGGTATGGATTTCTCGTTTCCTTATCAATGTAGCTTTCGTATAAATCATCTACTTTAAAGAAAAACCGGGACATTCCTGTGGTGTAACCTTTCCCAACAACATGAAAAGTTTTTTTATTATTTATCGTTGCATCTTTTACTTCTAATGTTGCATATCCAGCATTCACTATTCCATAATGTATTCTGAATTTAAAAAATTCCCCCACATCGTAAGCATCTTCCTGAGGAGAATCAAAGCTTACTGTTATAATCAATACAAAGAATAAGATTAGTTTTTTCATTACTTAATTTGTCAATTTATTGACTGCACGATCAAATTTTGTTCCAAATATATCAAAACAAAAAAACTCAGTCAAAAAATGACTGAGTTTTTATGCTATTAACTAACCAAAAAACTATAAACTATGAAATTTATATGAAATTAGGAAGGAAACCACCCCTTCCCTTTTTGCGAGTGCAAAGGTAGCTAACAAATTCAGTTATATTTGTTAAAAATAAAGTTTAACACAACATTTACAAAAAAACATGCTACTCATCGGTTTTTTTTTCACTATATATAAAAATAATCGGTTTTTATAACGTTCCTCGCAATTGTTGTTCTCGCTCAATTGATTCGAATAGCGCTTTAAAGTTCCCTGCACCAAAACCTTTGGCACCCATTCTTTGAATGATCTCAAAAAACAAGGTTGGTCTGTCTTGCACCGGTTTTGTGAAAATTTGCAATAAATATCCTTCTTCATCGGCATCGACCATAATAGCTAGTTTCTCGATTTCATTCAAATCTTCTTTCATCATTTTCATGTGATCACCCAATCGCTCCGGAACGGCCTCGTAATAGGCATGCGGTGGAGCGGATAAGAATTCGATTCCTCTCGCTTTCAATTGAGATACCGTTTTAATTATATCATCCGTTGCAATAGCAATATGCTGAATTCCGGGTCCACCGTAAAAATCTAAATATTCTTCGATTTGCGATTTTTTCTTTCCTTCAGCAGGTTCGTTGATTGGAAATTTGATTCTTCCGTTTCCGTTTGACATTACCTTACTCATCAACGCGGAATATTCAGTATTGATTTGTTTGTCATCAAAAGAAAGAAAATTCACAAATCCCATTACGTCTTCATAGAACTTTACCCATGTATTCATTTCGTTCCAACCCACATTTCCTACCATGTGGTCTATATATTTTAATCCGGTTGGCTCTGGATTGTAATCGGATTTCCATTCCTTATATCCAGGTAGGAAAACACCATTATAATTTTTTCGTTCCACAAAAATATGAACCGTTTCCCCATACGTGTAAATTCCGGAACGCACCACCTCTCCAAATTCGTCTTTCTCGACTGTTGGTTCCATAAAAGAGCGCGCACCACGTTTCATTGTTTCCTCATATGCGCTTGTTGCATCTTCGACCCAAAGTGCAGCCACTTTTACTCCGTCACCATGTTTTCTCAAATGTTCGTGTATTGGAGAATCTTGTGTTAATGGCGTAGTCAATACAATGCGGATCTTATCTTGTTTCAGCACATACGATGTTCTGTCTCGTACTCCGGTTTCTAATCCTGCATACGCCAATGACTGGTAACCAAAAGCGGTTTTATAATAATGTGCGGATTGTTTTGCGTTTCCTACGTAGAATTCTACATAATCGGTTCCTAATAATGGAAGGAAATCTTGCGCTCCTTCGAATATTTTTTCTAGTCCGTACTCTACTGATTTAAGTTCTTTGCTCATTGTGATTTATTTTTTGATTCGGTATTGCTAGTTTTGGAACGCCGATGACGCGGATAAAACAGATGTACACGGATTTATTAATTTAAAATTATGTTGTTGTTTACTCTAAAGCCCTAGCCCTGATGGTCGAATTGCTCTCGCAATTACCTTTTTATGGCCTCTTTAGCCAGGAAAAGATAGAGCGTACAACAGTAAATAGCTCCTAATTACTCTACCCAAGATTTATAATATTGGCCGTCGTCCAATCCCATCGCTTCTTCGGTAACCATTAACGGGCGAAAGGTATCAACCATAACCGCTAATTCGTGGGTTTCTGTATGACCAATGCTGCGCTCCATAGCACCTGGCGCCGGTCCGTGAGGAATTCCTTTTGGATGCAATGTGATATGACCTTGTTCTATATTGTTGCGACTCATGAAATCCCCATCTACGTAATATAAGACCTCATCACTATCAATATTACTGTGATTGTAAGGCGCCGGAATGGCTTTTGGATGGTAATCGTACAATCGTGGAACGAACGAACAAACGACAAAAGTTGAAGTTTCGAAAGTTTGATGAACTGGTGGTGGCTGGTGTACCCGACCTGTAATGGGTTCAAAATTGTGAATACTGAATCCGTATGGAAAATTATAACCGTCCCAACCTACGACATCAAAGGGATGCGTGGCATAAACGACTTCATGCATCATTCCTTCTTTCTTGATTTTGATTAGAAAATCACCTTTTTCATCGTGCGTTTCTAACTCGTTTGGCAAAATGAAGTCGCGTTCGCAAAATGGCGAATGTTCTAGATGTTGACCTGATTCGTTTTTATAGCGTTTTGGCGTGTAAAAAGGCGCATATGATTCGACGTAAAACAACCTGTTTTCCGAAGTTTCAAAATCAATTTGATAAATCATTCCACGAGGGATAATCAAGTAATCTCCATATTCGAAAGGAATATTTCCCATCATGGTGCGCAATTTTCCTTTGCCTTTATGAATGAAAATCATTTCATCGGCATCGGCATTTTTATAGAAATAACTGCGTAATGATTGTCTGGGTGCGGCTAATCCAATGATACAATCTTTATTGACCAACATGGCTTTGCGGCTGTCCAGAAAATCGTCCTCGGGCTTTAACTCAAAACCTTTTAAAAGTAATGATTTGATGTTTTTTCCAATGGCAATTTTTGGTTCCACCGAATAAGAATTGAGAATTTCCTTGACTTGCGTAGGCCTGTGAACATGATACAATAAGGACGAATTACCGTGAAATCCTTCTGTGCCAAAGAGTTGTTCGTAATACAAACCACCATTTGGTTTTTCGAATTGTGTATGTCTTTTTTGAGGAAAAATCCCTAATTTGTGGTATAAAGGCATGATTTTTTTGTTTAAAAGTGTAACAAATTAAAGTTGAGAGTACTTTATAATGTGCTATGATAAATCAAAAAAAGAGCAGTTACTCAGGATTTCTCTTGATAAGAAATTGAAGATACTCTAATAAACCTAGCCATTTTGTTTTCATTATAACAAATATCGGAATTATTATTGAAATAAATTATAATTAAAACAAAAACCCAATACTGAACCAGGTAAATCCTTTGGGCTGTTCCGGGGACCAGGAATATTTTATTTCTATGGGTCCAATGACTGTTTCCAAACCATATCCGACGGCATAACCAGAATATTTTGGAATTGAAATCCAATCCACCGTTTCAAAAATCCGATCACCAATATTAGCAAAATTTGCCGAAAAATTGATATGGTTTTTTTTGTAGAACTCATAATCTACCGTTCCCGTTGATTTTATGTAACTATTGGCAGCCAAGCTTAAATAATCGTAGCCATATAAATACTTGAAATTATTAAGCGGATTATAACCATAACCTCCCAAAATAAAATTAAAAAAAGCAACGCTTTGCTGACCAAAAGAAAATCCAGCATCAGTTTGTAATTTTATTGTCGCGTTTTTAAATAAAGTTGCTGCCACCCCAAAATCACCCTTGGCAATTGAGTATGGTTTAAAATCGCCCGTATAATTCGAAGAAAGCAAATACGATTGAATATCGCCTGTGAAATACCATCCTTTTTTGGGGAAATATTTATTATCAAAAGAATCGTATTTCATGTACCCAAAAAGACTTAAATAATTACTGTTGTCAATTATTGGATCTACATTGGCGAGTGTTTCAGATTTTATTTTTAAAAATTTCAATTCTACTCCGCCACCAATCAAAAATTTTTGAACAAATAACGATTGAAAATAAGCTTGATTTGTAAAATCAGTAAAATCAATATTAATGGAATTTATATCCGGATTATTAAATGTTGTACTACTGATTTCTTTAGCCACATTTCTATTGAATTGGTTGTAATGGGATTTGAAACCAAAACTTAAATTAAATCCATTTTCAATGTAATAATCTAAATTGTACCTGAAATTATCGCCTAAAATAATATCCAATGACGCAATATCATTTTTAAAAAGTGTTTTTTTACGAGTCAAATTTACTAACACCCCACTTTTGAATAAATTATCATAATGCAACCCGAATTTCAAATAAGTTTTTGTCGGATTTTCTCTCAAACTAATATTTAGGTCAACATCTTCCTTGTTTGCTTCCAAGGAATACGATATGGCACTGAAATTTTTTGTGGCATTAATATTATTAATTCCCTTTAATAAATCATTGTAACACGTTTTTGTCCCCGGCTTAAATCGTAATTTCCCAATGACATACTCTTTCGTGTAATTATCTAATTCATTGCTGTTTATTGCTCTAATTTGTATGCTGTCGGAACGTAATTCTAACTTTGGTTTCCGGTACGGGTTGGACTCATCGACAATGTTTTTTATTTGTTCGTAAACCGCAAAGGTAGCTTCTTCCCCTTTTCTTATAATTTCGTTTCCTTTGTCAAATGAAATCACTCCATATTGAGTCACATCCGGTTTAATGTAGATATCCGTGTTGGTTACATTTTTCCTCATTCGCTCGATAGACTGAAGATTCGTGATTTGCACCAAAATTTTAGTGGCATCTCTGAGTTGTGTTCGGTCGTATAAATCATTTTGAACATCGACCCCAATAATGATATCAGCACCTAATTTTCGTACCTCTTCAATGGGATAATTATTAACAACTCCACCATCTACCAGAATTTTTCCATCAATTTCAACAGGGGAAAATAAAGAGGGAAACGCGGAGCTTGCAATCATGGCCTGCGCCAAATTTCCTTTGTTTAACAGGACTTCTTCACCGGTTTCAATATTAGTACCAATACATAAAAAAGGAATCGGAAGTTGATTGAAATCCCTTATGTGTCTTACGTTTCTCGTAATTGTGCTCAATAAATTATAATTATACATTCCTTTAGACAAGGCTTCCGGAATTCCAATTTTCATTTTATTAAACGGCAGAACTAACGCATACAATTCATCATTTCTTCTTTCGTAAAAATTTTTAGAAGATCTGGGAATAAAATCGTTGATTAGTTCATTGAAATTTGTCGCCTGAAAAATAGAATCAATCTGATTAGCATTGTATCCCGAAGCATAAAGTCCCCCAATAACAGCTCCCATACTGGTTCCGCCAATGTAATCAATCTTGACTCCGGCTTCTTCCAATACTTTCAAAACTCCAATATGAGCAAATCCTTTTGCACCACCACCACTCAAAACCAAACCTATTTTAGGTCGTTTTTGCTCTTGCGAAAACACAGCCAAACTGGCAAAAACAATGAATAATAGTGCGATTTTCTTCATAAGCAGCCATTTGTTCCGTGATAGAATGGGCGAATATTAATTTTCCTTTGTTGCCTTGTAAAATTCGGTAATTTTTTTGGCTTTCGATATACCTATAACGTCCGAAATTTCTTTTTCTGTCGCTAATTTCAATCTTTTAACACTTTTAAAATGCTGAATCAAAGTCAACATGGTTTTTTCTCCAATGCCCGGAATGGATTCTATCGAAGAATTCAGCGCTGCTTTACTCCTTTTGTCCCGGTGGTGCGTAATCCCAAAACGGTGCGCTTCGTTTCGCAATTGCTGGATTATTTTGAGTGTTTCTGATTTTTTATCTAAATATAACGGAATAGAATCTCCCGGGTAAAACAACTCTTCCAGTCTTTTGGCAATACCAATAATGGCTATTTTTCCGCGTAATCCCAGCTCATCGATACTTTTCAATGCCGAAGACAATTGTCCTTTTCCACCGTCAATAATTATTAAATTCGGTAACGGTTGGTTTTCATCCAGCAATCGTTTGTATCTTCTGTATACTACTTCGGTCATAGAGGCAAAATCATCAGGTCCTTCAACCGTTTTTATATTAAAATGACGGTAATCCTTCTTACTTGGTTTTCCATCTTTAAAAACAACACAAGCCGACACGGGATTCGTTCCCTGAATATTTGAGTTATCAAAACATTCAATGTGTCTTGGCTCTACCGGCAATCGCAAATCTTTTTGCATTTGCGCCATAATTCTTTTAGTATGGCGATCCGGATCTACAATTTGAAGTTGCTTGAGTTGTTCAATGCGGTAAAATTTTGCATTTCGAATGGATAAATCCAGAATTTGCTTTTTGTCTCCCAATTGTGGAACGGTGATCTTTAAATTTTCACCTAAATCAACGTGAAACGGAACGATGACTTCTCTGGATAATAAATGAAAACGCTCCCGTAGCTCGACAATCGCCAATTCTAATAATTCTTCATCGGATTCATCCAATTTCTTTTTAATTTCCATCGTATGCGAACGAATAATTGAACCATGCGAAATTTGAAGGAAATTCACATAAGCCGCGCTTTCATCCGAAACTATTGAAAACACATCGATATTAGTGATTTTTGGATTTACAATCGTGGACCGCGATTGGTAATTCTCCAGAACTTCGATTTTCTCTTTTATTTTTTGGGCTTCTTCAAAATGCATATCCGCAGCTAGATTCGTCATGACCCGCTTGAAATCCTTCATGCTTTCTTTGAAATTTCCTTTCAAGATTTCGCGAATCGCATCCACCTGCTTTTGATAATTTTCTAAAGTTTCTAATCCTTCGCAAGGCCCCATACAATTACCAATATGATATTCGAGGCACACCTTGAATTTCCCGCTTTCGATATTGCTTTTACTTAAATCATAATTGCAACTTCTAAGCGGATACAACTCTTTAATCAATTCTAAAATAGTACTTACGGTTTTGAAACTGGTATACGGACCAAAATATTCCGACCCATCTTTTACCATTCTTCGAGTCGCAAAAATGCGCGAAAAAGGTTCTTTCTTGATGCACAACCACGGATAACTTTTATCATCCCGCAGTAACACATTGTAACGCGGCTGCAAGGTTTTTATCAGATTATTTTCTAATAAAAGGGCATCGGTTTCCGTAGGAACCACAATGTGTTTTATCGTGACAATTTTCTTTACGAGCACATTAGTTTTGGCCGTATCGTGAATTTTATTAAAATAAGAAGAAACTCTTTTTTTTAAATTTTTGGCCTTGCCCACATATAGAATCTTTCCTTCTTTATCGTAATATTGATATACGCCAGGATTATCAGGTAAGGTTTGAATTTGTAAGGCTAAAGTTGTTGGATTCATGTAACAAAGTTAATCTCAAAAATCCCGAAATACAAATCAATACTCTTGAAATCTTTCTGGCAAATTTTTTATCAAATTTTAGTTTCTAATTCGTTATAATCCCTATTTTTATCGTTTCAAGAACTTATGATGAAAATCAATAACACACCTATCGTTCTTTTTGGCGAAAGCATTATTCCTGGCGAAAGCAAAACCATCAATGTCGAAATTGCCAGATTACATACCACAACAAAACTGAACATCCCCATTATGGTAAGACGCTCAAAGTTTGACGGTCCCATAGTGCTTTTCTCGGCAGGAATTCATGGCGACGAAATCAATGGAGTAGAAATCGTGAGGCAGCTTATTCACAAAAAAATTAACAAGCCAAAAAAAGGTACAATCATTTGTATTCCAGTCATAAACGTATATGGATTTGTTAATAAATCCAGAGAATTTCCAGACGGTCGTGATTTAAACCGCGTGTTTCCGGGAAGCAAAACGGGTTCATTGGCCAGCCGATTTGCATTTCATATTTTAGCCGAAATCATGCCCTTGGTTGAATATGCCGTCGATTTTCATGCCGGTGGAGCCAGCCGTTTCAACGCACCACAAATTAGAATAACGCATAACAATCCGGAATTAAAAATCCTGGCCGATGTCTTTAATGCGCCTTTCACCCTATATTCCAGAAACATAATGGGATCCTTTAGGAGTTCCAGCGAAAGAATGGATGTCAAAATGTTACTTTTTGAAGGCGGAAAGTCATTAGATATTAATAACGGTATCGCCGACGAAGGCATAAATGGAGCGAAACGTCTGCTTTCGCACCTTGATATGCTAGACCCAAAACATACTGTAGTCCATCAGAAATTCAACACCATCTATATTGAAAAATCAGGCTGGATACGAGCCAAATGCTCCGGATTATTATATGATTACGACACTGTAGGGAAATTTGTAAAAAAAGGAACTATTCTTGCGACCATAACTGATCCGTTCGGAAAGTTTGAGCGAAAAGTAAAAGCGCCAAACGATGGTTACATTATAAATGCCAATCATTCCCCAATTGTGTATGAAGGCGATGCCATTTATCATTTGTCAAATGCTTTTGGAGAAGAAGGCGAATAAAATTACTATAATGGACAAAACTGCGTTACGAAAAAAATACAAAGCCTTACGGAATTCCCTTTCAGAGAATGAAATCGAGGAAAAGAGTTTGGCTATAGCCAATAAAATACTGACACTTCCTCTTTGGGAGCAAACCTACTTTCATATTTTTCTACCTATTACAGAACAAAAAGAGATAAATACCGAATTTATTCTTCACATATTATCTGGAAAAGACAAGGAAATTATTATCTCCAAAGCTGATTTTGCCACCCTAAAGATGACGCATTTCCTATTGACTGACAATACTAAAATCAAGAAAAACGACTACAACATTCCAGAACCTGTTGATGGCATTGAAATTCCTTCGACTAAAATCGATGTGGTTTTTGTTCCGCTTTTGGCTTTCGACGAAAAAGGAAATCGTGTGGGTTATGGAAAGGGATTTTATGATGCCTTTTTATCAGAATGTAAACCGGATGCAATTAAAATTGGACTTTCTTTATTCGAACCCGAAGAATTGATTACTGATGTTTTTGAAGGTGACATACGACTGGATTATTGTGTGACGCCAAATTCAATTCACTCGTTTTAATTTTAATCCGTACTTTTGCATCAGATACAATTCAATTAAGTTATGAGAACATTCAAAAATTCAAGATTTGCCGTAAGCGTTATGGTTATTTTATTCGCAGTTTCATTTTCAAACTGCAGCATTCAAACCGGAACCAGCAGATCAACCTATAAAGCTAAAAGACTTCCTCCAGGTCAAGCTAAAAAAATATATGGCGGGAAAAGCGCTAAACGTTACGCACCCGGACACAACAAAAACTAATAAAGTAAAAAGACCTGTTCAAATCATGAACAGGTCTTTTTGTATGTGGTAAAAAACGTTGAATCTAATCGTGATGAAATGCTTTTTTATTGAAAAAAATCAAGATTCCGACTCCAGTAGAAATCGCCATATCTGCAATGTTGAAAATTGCATTGAAAAAAGTAAATTCTTTTCCGCCCCAAATTGGCAACCAACTTGGTAAATTTCCATGCCAAAAAGGAAAGTAAAACATATCTACTACTTTTCCGTGAAACCAAGTTCCATAAGGTTGATCTGAAAACAAAGTGGCTAATTGTTGTTGACTGTCGTCAAAAATAACGCCGTAAAAAACAGAATCGATAATGTTCCCGAAGGCACCTGCTAAAATCAATGAAATGGCTACAATTAAATAATTAGAACTGTGTTTTCTTTCTACAGAATCCCACAGCCAATAACCAATTCCAGCAACAGCAACCAACCTAAAAAGTGTCAGGAATAATTTTCCGTACGTACCCGGAATTTCAGTACCCCAAGCCATTCCTTCGTTTTCGATAAAAAGAATTTTGAACCATTTGAATACTTCAACTTCTTCACCTAGAATAAAATTAGTTTTAATGTATATTTTCGAAACTTGATCGACAAGTAATAAAATAAAAATAAGGAGATACGCTTTTCGTAATGACATTTTATATATTTTAATGGCGCAAAAATAACAATTTAATCAAAAAAAACGCTCCCAATGGAGCGTTAAATCTTGTTTAACAACAGGTTTATCGTTGCAAGTTCTTTGCTTCGATACTCATTGTTGCGTGAGGAACGATTTTTAATCTTTCTTTCCCTATTAATTTGCCTGTAACTTTACACAGTCCGTATGTTTTATTTTCTACACGGAAGAGTGCGTTTTTCAAATCACGAATAAACTTTTCCTGACGAATAGCCAGTTGAGAATTTGCTTCTTTAGACATGCTTTCACTTCCTTCTTCGAATGCTTTGAATGTTGGAGACGTATCGTCAGTACCGTTATTCAAATCATTCATGTAAGCACTTTTTATTAAATCTAAATCTGATTGTGCTTTTTGAATTTTGTTCAAGATTATCTGTTTGAACTCAGCTAAATCCGCGTCTGAGTATCTTGTTGCTTCTTCTACCATCTTTATATTATTTTGAAATTAATAGCATTGTTTTTATATTGTCAAATTCGATTTCTGTACCGTTTTCTATTTCATCCACAAAAACCAAATCGCTTGTTAATGTTTCTGATTTTATATACGCTTCATTTTTTAAAATCGCCTCTTCTAAAATTCCATTTCGTTTCAATTGAACTTTGATTTTATCAGTAACTTCAAATCCCGAATCTTTACGGATATTCTGGATTCTGTTTACTAATTCTCTGGCAATTCCTTCTTGTTTTAATGCTGGTGAAATTGTAATATCCAGCGCAACCGTTATTCCGTTTGAATTGGCCACCAACCAACCCTCAATATCTTGTGATGTTATTTCTACCTCTTCTAAAGTTAAAATTACGTTTTTTCCTGCAATAGTAATACTTAAACTTCCTTCCTTGTCTAATTGAGAAATTTGATCTTTGGAAAATCCTTGTATTTCCTTAGAAATCAAGCCCATATCTTTTCCAAAACGAGGTCCGAGCGTCTTAAAATTAGGCTTAATTTGTTTGACCAAAACACCGGAAGCATCATCTAAAAGTACGATTTCTTTCACGTTTACCTCTGCTTTTATGAGGTCAGAAACGGCCTCTATTTCAGCTCTTTGATTGTCGTCAAGTACTGGGATCATTACCTTTTGCAACGGCTGGCGTACCTTTATCATTTCCTTTTTTCGGAGTGATAAAACCAATGATGAAATAGTCTGCGCCTTCTGCATTTTGCTCTCTAACATTTTATTAACATAGTTTTCAACCGAAATTGGAAACTCCGCCAAATGTACACTGTCGTACTTTTCTGACTGTGTTGCTAAAGTTAAATCTCTGTAAAGTTTGTCCATAAAGAATGGAGCGATTGGCGCGCCCAATTTACTTATGGTTAACAAACACGTATATAAAGTTTGATATGCAGCGATTTTGTCTTGCGCATATTCCCCTTTCCAGAAGCGTCTTCTACACAAACGAACGTACCAGTTACTCAAGTTTTCCTGTACAAATTCTGAGATTGCACGAGCTGCTTTCGTTGGTTCATAATCCGCATAAAAACCGTCCACTTCTTTGATCAAAGTATTCAATTCTGATATGATCCACTGGTCAATTTCCGGTCTTTCGTTTACCGGAATTTCTGCTTCTTCAAATTTAAAACCATCAATATTGGCATACAAACTAAAGAATGAATAGGTGTTGTATAAAGTTCCAAAAAATTTACGGCGAACCTCAGCTATTCCTTCTAAGTCAAATTTCAGGTTGTCCCAAGGATTTGCATTCGATATCATGTACCAACGCGTCGCATCCGGACCGTATTCTTTTAATGTTTCGAAAGGATCAGCGGCATTCCCTAAACGCTTGGACATTTTTTGTCCGTTTTTGTCTAAAACCAATCCATTTGAAACTACATTTTTGTAGGCTACTTTATCAAAAACTAATGTTGCAATGGCGTGCAAAGTATAAAACCAACCACGAGTCTGATCCACTCCTTCCGCGATGAAATCAGCAGGGAAATCTTTATTTTCGTCAATTTTATCTTTATTTTCAAAAGGATAATGCCATTGCGCATAAGGCATAGATCCAGAATCAAACCAAACATCAATTAAATCAGCTTCACGCGTCATTGCTTTTCCAGAAGCAGAAACTAATGTAATTTCATCAACTACATTTTTATGCAAATCAACTAAATCATAATTTTCTTCCGCCATATTTCCAATTTGAAAACCTTTAAAAGGATTTTCTTTTTGGAAACCTGCAGCGATAGATTTTTCAATTTCGTTGTATAACTCTTCAACAGAACCAATTAAGATTTCCTCTTGTTTGTCTTCGGTTCTCCAAATTGGCAATGGAATTCCCCAGAATCTTGAACGCGATAAATTCCAGTCATTGGCATTTTTTAACCAATTTCCAAAACGTCCTTCTCCTGTCGCTTTTGGCTTCCAGTTGATAGTTTCGTTCAAGTCAAACATTCTGTCTTTAACTTCAGAGATTTTTATAAACCAAGAATCCAAAGGATAATACAAAATAGGCTTGTCTGTTCTCCAACAATGCGGATAACTGTGGACATATTTTTCTACTTTAAACGCTCTGTTTTCTTCTTTCAATCGAATCGCGATTTCAACATCTACGGAACGTTCTGGCGCTTCACCTTCGTTATAATATTCGTTTTTCACATATTTACCGGCATATTCGCCCACATGTGAAGTGAATTTTCCTTGTAAATCTACTAACGGAACCGGAGTTCCATTTTCGTCCAGAACTAACATTGGAGGGATTTCTGGCGTAGCTTCTTTAGCCACTTTTGCATCATCAGCACCAAAAGTTGGAGAGGTATGCACGATTCCCGTCCCATCTTCGGTAGTCACGAAATCCCCTGAAATTACTCTAAAAGCATTTTCAGCATTCTGATACGGAAGCACTAATGGCATTAATTGTTCGTAACGAATGTCAACTAAATCAGCTCCTTTACATTCCGCCAAAACCTGATATGGAATTTTTTTGTCGCCTTCTTTAAAGTTTTCAAAATCAGCAGGATCAGTACTTTCAAAAAAGCCTTTTCCGAATTGTTTTGCCACTAAATTCTTGGCTAAAATCAATGTAGCCGGACGAAACGTATATTGATTGAATGTTTTTACTAAAGCGTATTCGATTTTTGAACCTACAGTCAAAGCCGTATTACTCGGCAATGTCCAAGGAGTTGTTGTCCAAGCAAGAATAAAGATTTCGTGTAAATCCAAAGCTTCTAACTTATAATGCAGTAAATTATTAGAACTGATATAATCGTAAAACTTAGAGAATAACAATTCTTTATGCGCGTCAATTACTTTAAATTGTGCCACAACAGTCGTATCCGTAACATCACGGTAACTTCCCGGTTGGTTCACTTCATGCGATGATAATCCTGTTCCTGCTTTTGGAGAATACGGCTGAATAGTGTAGCCTTTGTACATCAAATCCTTGTTGTAAATTTGTTTCAAAATCCACCAAACCGTTTCCATATATTTAGATTTGTAGGTCACATACGGATCTTCCATATCTACCCAATAACCCATTTTTTCGGTCAGATCATTCCATACATCCGTGTAACGCATTACGGTTTTTTTACACGCTTCGTTGTATTCTTCGATGGAAATGGTTTTTCCAATATCTTCTTTGGTAATTCCTAATTCTTTTTCGGTACCTAATTCTACAGGCAAACCATGGGTGTCCCAGCCGGCTTTTCGCTTTACTTGAAACCCTTTTTGAGTCTTATATCTGCAAAAAATATCTTTAATAGCACGCGCCATTACGTGGTGAATTCCAGGTAATCCATTTGCCGAAGGCGGACCTTCAAAAAACACAAATGGTGGGTTCCCTTCACGAGTGGTTACACTTTTCTCAAATATATTTTCTTTCTTCCAAAAATCAAGTACTTCTGACGCTACAGTTGGTAAGTCAAGTCCTTTGTATTCAGTAAATTTTGTGCTCATTTTATCCTTTTCTATATCAAAGTGCGAAAGTAATAAATAGTTATGAGTTATAAGTAAAGAGTGAAGAGTTTTTGCATTATCGAGGACGTTAGGATCCTTTTATGGAGTACAAATGGAACAAAAATTTATATGTCAGTTTTGTCCAGTTCTGAAAAAACAATAAAAAAGCATCCAAATTGATAGATCAAGGATGCTTTTTTTAAAAATATATTGATTTACACGTACAAAATGAAGCTTTATTTCAATGCTTTTTTTATTTCTGAAGCTGCTTGTAATAAGGCTGATTTAGTTCCGGGAACGGTGCTAATTGGATTTAACAATCCCCAGTCGTGAATCATCCCATTATACCGTGTTGCAGTAACTTTTACTCCTGCTTCGTCTAACTTACGTGCATACGCTTCTCCTTCATCTCTTAAAATATCATTTTGTGCTGTTTGTACCAATGCTGGTGGCAATCCTTTTAATTGATTAGTTGTTGCCTGCAAGGGTGAGGCATAAATTTCCTTACGTTGTTTTAGATCACTTGTATAATTATCCCACATCCAAATCATTGAATTTTTAGTCAGGAATCGATCTTTTGCAAATAAGTTATAGGATTCTGTTTCAAAATTAGCATCGGTAATTGGCCAAAATAAAACCTGTAATTTAATAGTCGGTCCTTTTTTATCTTTAGCCATTAACGCGACAACCGCCGCCATGTTTCCGCCAGCGCTGTTTCCCGAAACTGCAAGTCTTTTACCATCTACTCCTATTTCTTTTCCATTTTCAGCCACCCATTTCGTAGCATTATAAGCTTGATTGATCGCAACTGGATAATGAGCTTCTGGAGATGGCGTATAATTAACAAAAACCGCTGCAGCACCAGATTCAACCACTAAATCTCTAATCATACGTTGGTGAGTAGGAAAATCTCCGAGCACCCAGCCTCCTCCGTGAAAGAACATAAAAACAGGTAATGTGCCTTTTGCATTTGCGGGTTTGACGATGTTCAGCACAATGTTTTGTCCATCCACTACAATCGTTTTGTCTGTAACAACTATGCCAGAGATGTCAACTTTTGCTGACGACTGCAAGGCGGTCAGCGCTGCCCGGCCTTCTTTTGGTGGCAATTGCTCTGCTGGTTTACCCGGTGCAGAATTAAGGACTTTCAAAAATTCTCTGACATTGCTATCAATGTTAGGATCTTTTGAAGCGTCTTTTGTTTGTGCAACTACTTCACCTGAAAAAGCAATCGCCAACAACAATGTACCGAATTTTTTTAGTTTTGATTTCATGTTATGAGTTTTAAATTTAATAAAAGAACAGTATTCCGTAAATGAATTCTATCGAAATTAGGGCTTCTTGTTGTACTAAGTTATACTATGACATTTGATGTTTTAAAACTTGATTACCCCTTTACTGAAGGATAGTAAAAATAAGTTGCATAGTAGTCAAAATTATGATTATCAGTAGGTTGTGATATCAAAATGAATAATTATATCAAATATACTAAATAATTATTTGACAATTTTAAAATTTATAAGTTCTTTAATAGCATTTTTACTGATACGCTAAATCAGAAAAAATATCAGTAAACTATTGATTATTTTAAATACGCAGAATTTCTTATCTCTTTACAGTTATTACCTATTATTTTTCATCGCCTTCTAACTCGAAGAAATCATTAACTGATTTTTCAAATAACTTTGACAATTTTAGCGCCAGAAGTGTTGATGGCACAAACCGATTGGTTTCAATTGAATTTATGGTTTGCCGAGAAACGCCTATTTTCTCCGCTAATTCTTCTTGGGTTAAGTTTAAAATGGCGCGTTCAACTTTTAGTTTATTCTTCATTGTACGCTTTTTTTAGCTTTCTAAAAGTAAGAATCTGAACAGTTAGCAAAAGTGCTAAAACAGCAACATCTTTACTTCCATTCATTTTTGGCGTATATGAGTTGTTAAAATAAAGAGCATAGTTAACAAAAGGCATTATTAAATAAAGTAGCACTGCTCCCATAACCGCATAATTATACGATTGCAGACGGATTTTTATCATTAACTCATCTTCCATTTTCTCTTTTGAAATTGAAATTATAAGTAACCCTAAAACCAGTCCTGTCTGCGCTATTCTATCAAGTAAACTATAATATTTTGAATTCCCAAAAAAAGATTCAAATAGAATAATTGAGAGAATTGAAGTAATAAATAACACCAAACCAACAATTTTAAATTTATTAGGTAACTGGTAACCTATAAATTTATTGATTTTCTCGATATCTCCTTCTTGTTTTACTTTTGGTTTCATAAAGATAATTAGATAAAGCTTGCTTTGCTAAAAGGACAACAAACTTGATTAAAAGACAAATATACTTTACGTTTAAATGCAAAATTATATTTTAAGAGAAAAAATAATCTTTAAGAGAAAACTTCTCTTAAAACGTCTAATGATTTTGGTTTTTTGAATCCGTCCAAATGAAAACTGTAGTAATCAATCAGTATTCGCAAAACGATTTGTCTTTCGATGACATGAAATGTTTTTTGATTGCTATCGAATTTTAAATCAATCAGTTTTTTAAATAAATTACTTTCATGTTCCGTAAGTGAACTGATGGCGCTAAAAGGCGTAAAAATACCTTCGTTCATTTCGAAAAAAGGCATATCCATGTCCGAAGTATCAGGATAAAAGCCTAAATATTTTGTAGTTTCCAATAATAAAATCAAATGAAAATTAGCAATTTCATCGTGATTGTCCAACCAATGCAAAGCCGTTTCTAGAAAGGTAAACAAATGCTCATTCGTTTCTTCTTCTTGAATCGAATGGTGCAGCATTTCAGAAATGAACATTACAATCGTACTTTTATAAATATCTGAATATATTGAATGAAAAGGCGAGGCAATTTTTATTTCCTTGAAATTTTCTAAGGTGCCTTTGTTTTTATGAACCGCCTCAATCTCAAGAATTGTCAAGGGTTGAAAATATGCAATTTTCTGATTGGATTTTCTAGAAGAAAAAGCATCCCGAACAAAATACGATTTTAACCCATGAGACAAAGTGAAGCATTTCACAATCAAGCTTTTTTCTTGAAATTTTAAAGACGAAATGACGATGGCTTTGGTTTTTACTAACAAGTTTATAGTATTAGATTATTAGACTTCTTAAATTATTAGATTTTAGAGAACTGACCACTATTCTCATACTTAGTGACTGATCACTGAACACTATCTAATTATCATTACTTTCTTTACTTTCGTTTCCACTCCGTCTTGTGCCGAAATAAATATCATATATACCCCTGATGCGACTTTGTATTTACCAAAAGCCGTTGTGTCCCATTCCATTGTTCCACCTTCTGAGGTGGCTTCATGCACTAAATTTCCTTCAATATCGGTAATTTTAATAGTAGCTTTATCCAGCAATCCGGCAATTTTGATGGTTCCCTGGTATTCTGGTCGCACTGGATTTGGATACACGTATGCATTACTTAAATCATCATTGGCGGCAGTCGAAACTCCTTTGAAAGAAACCAATCCTTTCGCAGTAGCGATAAAAACTTCGCCTGTAGCATTGTTTATATCGATATCATTTATAACGTTACTGGGCAACGGTGAGTTGTCTATTGTAAAATGATACTTGGTTTCCTGTCCGTTTGGCGATACTAAAAACAAGCCTGAATCCGCAGTGCCAATCCATTTATTGTTCGCCCCATCTACGGCAATATCGGTAATAAACTGTTCATACAACAACTCTTGCGCCAGGTTATCCTCTAAAATTATTATTGGATTCGCTGTCATTTGGTCCTCTGATTGAAAACTACTTACGTTTGGCAAAACCCGCAAACCTTTTGTCGTTCCTATCCACAATTGGTTTCTATTGTCTACCGCAACCACTCTTACATTTGAAATTGGCAAATTCCCGGTATCAGGTCCTGTTGTTATTTTTTTAAATTTATTGTTACTTTCATTAAACCCAACAACACCATCTTCACTAGTAGAAAGCCATTTGGTGCCATTTTTATCGATGGCAATTGTACCAAAATTATTATCTATCGGTGAAGCCAAAATCGCATCCATAGCATAACTTTGCCACTGCCCATTTGGTTTTAGTACTTTCAATCCATTTTTTATTCGGCTGGTGGTAACCCAAAGATTTCCGGATTTGTCAAATGCCGTTCCATTAACCCTGATATCAATGTAATTAGGACCTACAAATGTCAAAGACTCTAGGCCACTATTGGTTTGATTGTACAAAATTTTTGGTACGTCATTCTCTATTTTCAATAATCCCGAAAAAAAGGAACTTGCATATACTTCATTTTCATTGCTGGGATTAATTGTAACTCTGGTTATTGATTTCGCTCCAAAAACTTTTTCATAAGGAATATTCAACCATCCAGCAGCACTGAATTTACTGATACCGTAACTGTTTAATGGATACGGATTGTAATCGCCGGAATAATCTCCGTAAACTGTCCAAAGCACATTCGGTGTGGCCTGAAGCGCGAATATATTGTTTCTGGAAGGACCTGTAGGCGTTATATTTTCAAAAGTTGCAGCCGAAGAAAGCGAAGTGGTAATAAATCCGTTTTCTTTTGTTCCAATAAAAACAATACCTCCAATTATAGTAGCGCAGGTAAATCCGAGATTACTTTCCGGGATTTGGTTAGTATTTATTTGGCGCACCAAAACCATTTGATTGTTGTAAATATAGATACTATTCAAAGTTGTCAGTATCAAATAATCTGTTGTTGCTCGCATATCTACTGCACGCTGGGGAAGCTGAGTAAATCCAGTAAAAGAATTTGATGTGGTAGAAAATTTTTGAACATTCCCAAAAGAATCAACAGCATACAAATCGGTGTCAAAAGTTGTTATTCCGGACCAATTTCCGGTTGTAATTGTTGCCCATTGCTTGAAATCGATTAAATTTTCATTAAATATACCGGCTCTTTTTATTCCATTATTGGTAGCGGCATAAATAAACCCATTGAATAATGCAGTTTGATTCACAATGATTTCAGCTCCATTATCACCAATAAAATAAGTATCGCCAAATTGCATGGTGGTCAAATTAAATTGGACAATTCCAAAATCGCAGGAAACATAAGTAACACCTTCAAATTCCATGAAGTGATTGATTTTTTTTACGTTTGCCGGAAGCTGTTTATTGACAATATCGACCACATTCAGGATACTTCCATCGGCTTCATTAATGACAATTATGAGTCCGTTTTCATAACCTACAATTGTTTTATTGAATGTTGCGCTGTGGTAAACCGATGAAATAGTCTGTCCTGAAAGTCCATCAATAGTATTGGTCGTTTTGATTAAATTTGTTGTGGTATTCTTAGAAAATAATGCATTTTCTGATGCGGCAAAAACAGCGGTTGCAGATTCCGAAACATCTTTAATTTCATTGTAGGAGAAATAGCCCTGCCATGACAAATTACTTTGGGCAAAACCCATTTGTACAAAAAGCAGAAGCAAAAAATATAAAACGCTCTTTTTCATTATTTGTATGACTATTGGTTTACAAATATAGAACAAACGAAAGTCTTAGCATTTTGTTACATAAAAAAATGCCTTCGACCAATAACATGGAAGAAGGCATTTTAAATTATAATAAAACCTTATTTACACCACCCCTTGAGCTAGCATAGCATCCGCTACTTTTACAAATCCGGCAATGTTTGCTCCTTTTACGTAATTCACATATCCTTCGCTGTCTGTACCATATTGTTTACATTGATTGTGTATTCCAACCATAATTTCTTTTAACCTTGAATCTACTTCTTCGCTTGTCCAGTTCAAACGAATAGAGTTTTGAGTCATTTCTAATCCCGATGCCGCTACACCACCTGCATTTGCTGCTTTACCTGGTGCAAAAAGTACTTTGGCTTTCAAGAATTGTTTGATGGCCTCTAATGTACACGGCATATTTGCCGCTTCAGTTACACAAATAACACCGTTTGCAATTAATTTTTTAGCATCTTCTTCGTTCAACTCATTTTGAGTTGCACAAGGAATCGCTATATCTACTTTTACTTCCCATACGCTTTTTCCTCTGTGGAAAACAGCTTTTGGATATTTCTCTAAATACGCTTCGGCTCTATTATCACCTCTTGCTCTCAATTCAAGCATGAAATCAATTTTATCACCAGAAATTCCTTCTTCATCATAAATGTAACCATCAGGACCAGAAATTGTAACTACTTTTCCGCCAAGATCATTTACTTTTAAAGCAACTCCCCAAGCCACATTTCCAAAGCCAGAAATTGAAACAGTCTTACCGCTAATATTTTGACCAATAGTTCTCAACATTTGTTCCGCAAAATACACTACTCCATAACCCGTAGCTTCCGGTCTGATTAAAGAACCGCCGTAAGCTAATCCTTTACCCGTTAATACTCCGGTAAATTCGTTTCTGATTCTTTTGTATTGACCAAATAAATACCCAATTTCTCTGGCTCCAACTCCAATATCTCCTGCAGGTACATCCAATTGTGGCCCGATGTGTCTGCACAATTCAGTCATGAAAGACTGGCAAAAACGCATCACTTCACCATCAGACTTTCCTTGTGGATCAAAATCAGATCCTCCTTTTCCACCGCCCATTGGCAAAGTGGTTAAACTATTTTTGAATACTTGTTCGAATGCTAAAAACTTAAGTACTGATAAATTCACGGTATGATGAAAACGTATTCCACCTTTGTAAGGTCCAATTGCTGAATTCATTTGAATTCTGAAACCTCTGTTTACCTGAATTTCCCCTAAATCGTCTACCCATGGAACACGAAATATAATTGACCGTTCTGGTTCAGTTATTCTAAGGAGCAAATTTTTTCCGTCGTATTTTTTTTGCTCTGCAATAAATGGAATTACAGTTTCTGCAAATTCCCTAACAGCTTGAATAAATTCAGGTTCATTTGGATTCTTGGCTTCAACTTGAGCCATAAAATCATTTATTTTTAGTAACATAGATTATAAATAATTAATTAAGAAAACGATTTCGTTATAATTTACAAAGATACATTTTATAAAAATATTCGAACTCTGTTTTTTCAATTTATCAATAGAATTATCTTTTTATTAAGCATTCTTAACCAATTGTATTTAAGATCTCCACTTTTATAGCTAATAACTACCACTTTCGTAAGTAAATAAGAATTTGTCTGCTTATTTTTAATTGTGAATTTATGTACATAAATGAATGATGTTTTTTATATATTTGTCGGGATTTGAAAATTTTGCCCCTAATGATCAAACAAATAATACCGCTTTTACTAATTTTTGTAGGATTCTCTACTAATTTAAATGCTCAGTTCGGTGGGTTTTCGCATGAAGTGGGAATTATTGCCGGTCCACTAGCTTTTCAATCGGATTATGGAGAACGACATGATTTTTCCACAAACGCCGGAAACACTGGAATTGGTATTGGAATTATTCACTATTTAAACTTTTCTTACAAAGCAGATTGTAATTGTTATACTCCTGAAACGTATTTTAATGACCACTTTAAATTAAGATCTGAACTATCTTATAATAAAACTGAATTGCAACATTTTGGACAATATGTTGAAGGAAAACCGTCGTTAGGAAAAGAGCAATTGAAAGCAATGACTGGGAGTACCGCGGTCACTAATCTTGGTATGCAACTGGAATTTTTCCCATGGAGTATTCGTGATTTTACAGCAAGAACAGGCAGCATTGGCCCATTTGTTAGCGTTGGCGGACAATTTAGTTATTACAATGCTGAAGTTTCATCCGCTTTAGGTCCGTTAGGAACTCCTTTGACAACGTTTCCAAAATATTTAACACCAACCGACGGCCGTCCTTATGGATTTTCTTCGGAGAGCGGTACGGTTTGGTCCGTTGTTTCCAGTGTGGGAACTCGTTATAAATTAGCGCCTTTATCGGACTTAATGGTTGATTTAAGATTCCAATATTTCTTTTCGAACTGGGTAGATGGTTTAAATCCTAATCCGGAAATTTATAAAGAAAATAAAGCAAACGACTGGTTGGTTTGGTTTAATGTGGGATATATTTATTACTTACAATAGCATTTAAAATACTCGTTATAAAAAACGAAAGCTCCAATTCTAAATTTTGAATTGGAGCTTTTGTTTAAAAGATATTCTGTTACGCTAATGCTTGTTTTAAATCTTCAATTAAATCTTCAGCATCTTCAACTCCTACGCTTAATCGAACCAAATCATCCGTAATTCCAACTTCCTTACGCTTTTCTTCCGGGATGGAAGCATGCGTCATTAAAGCCGGATGATTCGCCAAGGATTCCACTCCGCCCAAAGATTCTGCTAACGTGAAAACTTTTAATTTCTCCAGAAAGTCTATTGCATCTTCTTTTTTGCCTGAAACAAAAGTAAATGACACCATTCCTCCAAAACCACTCATTTGCTTTTTGGCAATTTCATGATACGGATGGCTTGGCAATCCCGGGTAATATACAGTTTTTACTTTTGGATGATTGTTTAAAAACGCTACCACTTTTCCTCCATTTTCACAATGTCTTTCCACGCGCAAATGCAAGGTTTTAATTCCTCTAAGAACCAAGAAACTATCCATAGGTCCCAAAGTTGCTCCGGTCGCAAATTGTTGAAAATGCAATTGTTCCCCTAACGCTTCATCTTTTACAATCAAAGCCCCGGCAATAACATCAGAATGGCCTCCCAAATATTTAGTTGCTGAATGCATTACAATATCAGCTCCTAAGTCTAATGGTTTTTGCAAATAAGGCGTTGCAAAAGTATTATCAACCGCAAAAAGAATTTTCTTTTCCCTTGTGATTTTCGCAATTTCCTGAATATCGGCTAGTTTCATCAAAGGATTCGTTGGTGTTTCTACCCACACCAATTTCGTGTTTTCGTTGATTAATGACTTGAATTTCTCGATGTCATTCATATCTACAAAATGAAATTTAATACCGGAATCTTTATAAATACGGGTAAACATTCTGTAGGTTCCACCATATAAATCGTCCATCGCTATAATTTCATCCCCTGATTTAAAAGAACGCAACACACAATCCGTTGCTGCCAATCCAGACGAAAAAGCCAATCCTCGCGTTCCATTTTCAATACTTGCCAATGCATTTTCAAGCGCGCTTCGGGTAGGATTAGCAGCTCTGCTGTATTCATAATCCGGATTTATAGGCTGCCCCGGACTGGTTTGTACAAAAGTTGATGTTTGATATACTGGAGGCATAACTGCTCCTGTGCTTGGGTCATGGTGTTGTCCACCGTGAATGACTTTAGTATTGAATTTCATAAGTTGAATTTTTAATGCAAAATTGTTTCGCAAATTTACCCTTTAATTTATTTTAACCAAGCTACAAGATAATACCTTTGTCTTTAATTAACAATTTTGAGATGAAACACTTTATTATTTACACTTTACTACTTTTTTCAGCAGTGCAATGTTCTACAGAATTGATTTTTGAAACGGAATCTTTTCAGAAAAAAACCACAATGCCCTGCAAAGAAAATTGTCCTTCTATCAGTGTAAAAATTCCCGTTGCAAATGCCGTCCCGGTAATAGCGGACAGCATCAATAAAAAAGTGTTTTCGGTAATGAAAGAGATTATTTATTTTGGCGAAAAGCCATACACTGCAACTGATTACAATGGTTTATTGGCTTCATTTATTGACTCCTACGAGAAACTCCAAAATGAATTTCCCAATGACAAATTTGGCTGGGAAGCTGACATTGAAGGAAACGTAAAATACCAATCAGATGAAGTATTAAATATTGAAATCAAACACTACACATACACCGGTGGCGCTCATGGATACCAAGGTTTGCGTTCCCTACTTTTTGACCCAAATACCGGAAAAACTATTTCGAATGAGGAATTGTTTTATAATAAACTGGATTTTATGGCTTTCGCCGAAAAAAAATTCAGATCCAAATATAAAATCCCAGCTAACAAATCTATCAATGCAACCGGTTTGATGTTTGAGAAGGAAAAGTTTCAACTGCCAGAAAATATTTTTTATACGGATAAAGGTTTACTACTTTATTACAATTCCTACGAAGCAGCATCGTACGCCGACGGACCAAAAGAATTATTATTGCCGTACACTGAAGTGAATGATTATTTGGCTGTTAAATAATAAATGGTCTTTAAAAAATCAAACATTTTTTAAAGACCATTTCGTGTTTTTTTTAACGATTTGCTAGCCCCGATAGAAGCGGATATCCTTTTACTTTTTTCTTTAAAAAGTAAAAGATATGAGCGAATAGCGGGATTAAGCTCCCAATATTCATAAGTATAAATCCTAAATAAACTTTCTAATACTCATCATATTCCCCAGGTGAAGTCCTTCGTGAACAACATTAAAGACCAATGCATCTTCAACACTTTGTAAGGTAAAACCAGTTGAAGTAGGATATTCATTATAGTTTTTGAAAGCCTTATTATTAAAATCAGCTTTAGTCTGATCAATTGTTGCAAACAATAACGATTTGATTTTATCTACTTCGACCTGTGTTACTATATGTTCCGGCTTGGTTCCCTTTTTGTATTTCTCGACCAAATCATCAGAAACCAACATAGGCAAACCAGAAAGCTTGTACACTAATAATTGTTGCGACACGATAATATGGCCAATATTCCAAATTATATTGTTGCTGAATCCTTCCGGAATCGTATTGAGTTGCTCTAAAGTATAGTCCGTTAGAAATTTTGAAACCATATTTCTGGTCGTAATGTTGACCTCAAGTGTTTGATTCATTTTTTTATTTTTTGATAAAAATAATCATTTTCCGTGTCAAATGATTTTTCTTTGCACAAATAAATCGCTTTTTACATGGACAAAATATATTATCTCGCCTCTTGCGACACTTGCAGAAAAATCATAAAATCACTACCTAAAGAACATGATTTTAAATTTCACGACATCAAACAAGATCCGATTACTATTGCCGAATTAGAACAAATGCGAGAACTTGCCGGAAGCTATGAAGCACTTTTCAGCAAAAAAGCACAGTTGTACAAATCGATGGATTTAAAAAATAAATCGTTGACCGAAGACGATTATAAAAAATACATATTGGAACATTACACGTTTTTGAGTCGTCCCGTTTTTATCATCAAAGACAAAATTTACATTGGCAATACACAACAAAATATGTTACAGGTAATGAAAGCGTTGGTGTAATGTCCAAAAGAAATCTTGCCATAATTGGCGCCACAATTGTTTCCATAATTTATGGCGTTACATTTACCATCGCCAAAGATGTCATGCCTTTGTACATTGATGCATATGGCTTTATCCTATTGCGAGTAGGTGGTTCCGTGCTATTATTTTGGCTGATTTGGCTTTTTATGCCAAAGGAGAAAATTGCTCTCAGTGATTTCCCCCGAATTATTGCTGCGGCTTTCTTTGGCGTGGCGTTTAATATGCTTACTTTTTTTAAAGGATTAAGCCTTACTTCTCCCATAAGTGCGGCCGTAATTATGGTTTCAACACCTATAATTGTGTTGACGCTTTCGGCCATTATTATGAAGGAGCGCATGCAAAAACGAATGGTTTTTGGAATTATTCTTGGATTAATCGGCACTGCATTTCTGATTTTGTACGGGAAATCCATTGGTAGCGCCACAAACGCCGGTTTGGGAAATTTTTTGGTTTTGGTCAACGCCATTTCTTATGGATTTTACCTGATTATCGTCAAGAAATTAATGGATAAATACAATGCTTTTACATTTGTAAAATGGATTTATTTGTTCGGATTTATTATGGTTTTACCTTTTGGTTGGAGCCAATTTCAAACTGTGAATTGGGCTTTGGTTCCAATGGATATTTGCTGGAAAATAGGATTTGTGGTTGTTTTTTCGACCTTTCTGACGTATCTTCTGAATTTGCTTTCGATGAAAGAATTAAAACCAACCACAGTTGCTGTTTTTATTTATTTACAACCGCTATTCGCAACTATTTTTGCGATAAGCTTGGGCAAAGACGAATTGAGTTTGGTGAAAATTGGCTCCGCAGTTTTAATATTTGTCGGCGTTTATTTGGTGACGCAGAAGAAGAGTGTTCAATAATCAGCTAGTAGTTTTCAGTTCCTAAATCGCAGGTTACTGTCTTTTCCAATGTTCGTTAGGTTATTTATATCAACTCAAAAAATAAAATCTGATTACTAAACATTTACTTATACCGAGTCACTGAATACTAAAAACGGACCACTGGCCACTTTTTTATTATCTTTGACCTCTTTTAGAAAATTATATGATACAATCAATGACGGGTTTTGGGAAAGCGACTTTGCAATTACCAACAAAAAAAATCACGGTAGAAGTAAAATCTTTAAACAGTAAAGGTTTGGATTTGAATGTGAGAATGCCTTCGCTGTACCGCGAAATGGAATTGGGTTTACGCAACCAAATTGCACTAAAGCTGGAACGAGGAAAAGTAGATTTTTCTATTTTTATCGAAAGTACCGCGGAACAAACCTCAACAAAAGTGAACGTGCCGATTGTAAAAGCCTACATCAACCAATTGAGAGAAGTGTATGCTGATGCTGATGAAACGGAACTAATGAAAATGGCGGTTCGCATGCCAGATACCATGAAAATAGAACGTGACGAAATCGATGAAAACGACTGGGTACAAATCCAAACCGTTGTCGAAGAAGCGTTGCAAAACATCTTGAATTTTAGAAGCGATGAAGGAATGTCTTTAGAAAAAGAATTTCAGTTGCGAATTGGCAATATTCGTCAGTACATGACGGAAGCATTGGCACTAGATCCAGAACGCGTTCAGGCTATAAAAGACCGTCTGCAAACTGCAATCGCAGAACTTAAAGTGAATGTAGATGAAAATCGTTTTGAACAGGAATTGATTTACTATTTAGAAAAATTAGACATTACCGAAGAAAAAGTGCGTTTGACCAATCATTTGGATTATTTTCTGGAAACCATAAACGGAACGGAGGCCAACGGTAGGAAATTAGGTTTCATCACCCAAGAAATGGGACGTGAAATAAATACTATGGGTTCTAAATCCAATCACGCGCAAATGCAAAAATTAGTCGTTCAGATGAAAGACGAATTGGAAAAAATCAAGGAACAAGTATTAAACGTTCTATAAATAAATACTGAAATAAATTCAGCATAAAATGAGCACAGGAGGAAAATTAATCGTTTTTTCGGCACCTTCGGGATCTGGAAAAACTACCATAGTCAGGCATTTATTAAGCAAAGAAGATTTAAATCTTGAATTTTCAATTTCGGTAGCGTCTCGCGAACCAAGAGGCGAAGAAGTAAATGGAAAAGACTATTATTTCATGTCTACGGAAGAATTTAAAAAACATATCAAAAACGAAGACTTCTTGGAATGGGAAGAAGTGTACCGCGATAATTTCTACGGAACTTTAAAAAGCGAAGTGGAACGTATTTGGGCCAAAGACAAAAATGTGATTTTTGATATTGATGTAGCTGGCGGATTGCGTATTAAGCATAAATTTCCTGAAGAAACTTTAGCAGTTTTCGTGAAACCACCAAGCGTGGATGAACTAAAAAGAAGATTAAAAGAACGTTCTACCGAAAGTGATGATAAAATCAATATGCGTATCGCCAAAGCTTCTGTAGAATTAGCAACAGCGCCACAATTTGATGTGATTATAAAAAACTACGATTTAGATATTGCTTTGGAAGAAGCGTATCAATTGGTAAAGAATTTTATTAAGGATTAAAAGATTGAAAAATTATAGAATTGAAAAATGCAAAATAATTTCCAACCTTTAAATTATTTAATTTTTAAATTAAATTAATGAAAATAGGTCTGTATTTCGGAACGTTTAATCCCATTCATGTTGGGCATCTCATCATTGCCAATCACATGGCGGAGCACTCCGGTTTAGACCAAATCTGGATGGTGGTTACCCCACACAATCCTTTGAAGAAAAAAAATACGTTGCTCGATGATTACCATCGTTTGCAAATGGTGCATCTTGCCACCGAGGATTTTCCAAAAATAAAACCTTCGGATATTGAGTTTAAATTGACACAACCCAATTATACTGTCAATACTTTAGTTCATTTAGAAGAAAAATATCCCAATTACAAGTTCTCGTTAATCATGGGAGAAGACAATCTCAGGTCTTTCCCTAAATGGAAAAACTACGAAGCAATTTTGGAGCATCACGAAATTTATGTTTATCCAAGGCTTGAAGCCCAAGGCTCTGCTGACGAAGCAATTTCAACCAATCCAGAAGATTTAGATTTAAAAATTTTCCAAAAATACGGGACGAAAATTCACATGATTGACGCTCCGGTTGTAGAAATATCGTCGACATTCATTAGGGATAACATTAAAAAAGGAAAAAATGTCCAACCGCTACTGCCTGCAAAGGTTTGGGAATATATTGATCACAATAATTTTTACAAGAAGTAAATCAATAAAATAATTGTACTAAAATAGCCCAGAAATTTAAACCCATAGGCACATAATAAAATCATCTTAGCAGCTTAATTTAAAACATAATTTTCACACATAGCTATGCAAACGATATAAAAGCTACGCTTTTCTGGCATTTATAACAAAATTCTTTGTTTCTACGTGGTGAAAAAATAATCTTTGTAAAAACTATTATTACCCCAAAACCCTTTTTAATTCGTGTTGAATATTTCGAAAAATAGTACTCAAATTTTCATTTTTACCGGATAATACAAATACTTCCGTACTTGGCATTTGCTTGCTGTTCCATAACAGTTGGATTTTATTTTCTGCTAACAATCTTTTCGCGTTTAAATCCCAAACTACTCCTATTCCAGTATTTTTCGAAATGATTTCCAGCATTTCATATTCGGACGGAATGATATAATTGGGAATCATCGAAGGTCTTTTTTTGTTGAAAACATGCAACCAGAACAACTTGATATGCGGAATCTGTGCATTGTGACTGAACCATTTTTGGTCGTTCAACCAATATTCAGTGGCCGCGAAATCCTTTATTTTGATGTTGGATTTTAATTCGGAAGCATCAATGTTATTGGAACCAACAATCACTTGTTTGATTTCGCCAACCTTTTTCTGAATTGTGTCAAACGTGTCATATTGCTTGGTTACAATTGCAAAATCTAGTTTTTTAGAATCGACCAATTCAAAAAGCGTATCGTCTTCATGAAAGCTGAAATCAATAAAATCAAATCTTGAAACCAAGGCACTTCCCAAACTACTCATTAGATGCTTTGAGATTCCAATTGAAATTAACCGATTGGCATTTATTGCTTTGGCACGAAAACCATTCTCGACATTTTCCAGTCGGTCCAGTGCTTCAATTATTAAATTATTGAGTAACTTAGCGTATTCCGTTGGTTCCACGCCTTTAGACTTCCGATTAAAAAGTTTATAACCTACATGTGCCTCCAACATTGATATTTGCTGACTTACAGCCGGTTGACTAATAAATAGTTCTTTGGCAGCCAAAGAAAAATTTGCATTTTTATACACGGATTTAAACGTTCGGTACCATTCTAGATTAACCATGATATAAATATATTTATCACAAACATAATTTAAATTATTTTTACTAATAACATATTCGCCTTAAATTTGCATAAAGGAAATCCGAAATGAAAAAGATTGCATTATTTGCCATTTTAGTATTAACCGTTAGTTGTATTTCAGCAACTGCACAAAATAAAAAAGGTATGAAAAAAGTATTATTTGTTGTTACCAGTCACGATAAATTGGGTAACACGGGAGAAAAAACAGGATTTTGGACAGAAGAATTTGCTGCACCTTATTATGAATTATTAGATAATGGTGTCCAAATTGATATTGCTACACCGTTAGGAGGGCAACCACCAATTGATCCAAAAAGTGAAGATCCATCAGCTGCAACTGAAGCTACTAAAAGATTTGATGCTGATACTGAATTATTGGCAAAACTGAAAAACACGCACAAATTAGCCGATGTTAAAGAATCTGATTATGATGCGGTTTTCTATCCTGGAGGTCATGGTCCGTTATGGGATTTAGCCGAAGACAAAAATTCAATTGCTTTGATTGAATCTTTTTACAGCAATAAAAAACCGGTAGCTTTTGTATGCCATTCACCAGGAGCGTTAAAAAACGTAAAAGTAAATGGCGAATATTTAGTAAAAGGCAAAAAAGTAACAGGATTTTCAAATACAGAGGAGGAAGCGGTTGGATTGACAAATGTAGTTCCGTTTTTATTGGAAGACGTATTACAAACAAATGGAGCAACTTATTCAAAATCCGGCGACTGGCAACCTTATGCCGTAGAAGATGGTTTATTGATTACAGGTCAGAACCCAGCTTCGTCTAAATTAGTAGCTGAAAAATTATTAAATCAATTGAATATTAAAAAATAAAAGTATGTTAAATTTCGAATTATACAATCCTACCAATTTAATTTTTGGGAAAGGACAAATTGAAAAACTTTCCGCATTAGTGCCAGAAGGAGCAAAAATCCTTCTCGCGTATGGTGGTGGAAGTATTTTCAAAAATGGAATTTATGATCAAGTAATCGAGAACCTAAAAGGTTTTGATATTGTGGAATTTGCCGGAATAGAAGCAAATCCGCATTTTGAAACTTTGATGAAAGCAGTTGCCATTATCAAAGAACAAAACATCGATTTTATTCTTGCTGTTGGAGGAGGATCTGTAATTGACGGAGTGAAGTTTATTTCGGCTGCGGCTCACTTTAATGGAAATCCAATAGATATTCTTCAAAAAAGAATAATGACTACTGATTTGACTACAATTGTCCCTTTTGGAACCATTCTAACTTTACCCGCTACAGGAAGCGAAATGAATTCCGGCGGAGTAATAACTATTGAATCTACACAAGAAAAATTATCTTTTGGCGGTAGTGCCTTGTTTCCAAAATTCTCTATCTGTGACCCAACCGTAATTGAATCTTTGCCAAAAAGACAATTGGAAAACGGAGTTGTTGATGCGTACACTCATGTTTTGGAACAATATTTAACCTATCCGCATGAAGGTTATCTTCAGGATAGAATCGCCGAAAGTATTTTGCAAACCTTAATCCAAGTTGGTCCAGAAGTAGTTGAGAATCCTAAAGATTACGCTTTAGCTTCTAACTTTATGTGGAGTTGCACGATGGCGTTAAATGGATTAATCCAAAAAGGAGTTCCTTCAGATTGGGCGACACACATGATTGGACATGAATTAACAGCTTTGTACGGAATCGATCACGCAAGAACATTGGCGGTTGTGGGTCCAAATTTATACCGAGTGATGTTTGAAACTAAAAAAGGAAAATTGGCACAATATGGAAAACGTATTTTCAATTTGACTGGAACAGAGGATGAAATCGCAAACGAAGCCATCAACAAAACAGTTGAATTTTTCCACACTATGGGAATGGAAACTAAATTATCAGATTACACCAAAGACTTTAATAAAACGGCAGATTTTATTGTGGATCGTTTTAAAGAAAGAGGCTGGTTAGGACTGGGTGAAAAACAAAACATCACTTTAGAAAAAGTAAAATCTATTGTTGAAAAGAGTTATTAATTCAAATAACTAAATACCGATTATCGTTGTTTAAAAAAAGGCGTTCCATTTATAGGGACGCCTTTTAAAATTCTAAAATATAACTAACTAATTCAATCCGTATTTTTTGTTAATTTTTTAAACAATACATATTTACAACGAAACAGCAGCATTTATATTGTTTGCAAAATCAAAAATAATTATTTTAAATTTAAAAAATTAAGACAATTACATCATAATACCCGACAAACAGTGTGTTTCTTGGAATAATTTAATTTGCTTAATTAATGGTTTTTTAAGTACTTTTGATTAAATTCAATAAAAAAATGGCTGAAAATATAAAATTCGCAGTAATAGGCGGTGGAAGTTGGGCGACAGCGATAGCAAAAATGTTATGTGTAAATCTTACCGAAATTTCATGGTACATGCGTAATGAAGCTGCTATAGAGCACATTAAAACCTACAAGCACAATCCAAATTATTTAAGTTCGGTTGAATTTGACATCAAAAAACTGAAACTAACCAGCGATATAAACGAAGCTGTAGCATACGCGGATTACATTATTTTTGCCATTCCATCCGCTTTTTTAGATGGTGAGTTAGCAAAACTAACCGTTTCTCTAAAAGATAAAATTATTTTCTCCGCGATTAAAGGAATTGTTCCCGAAACAAGCCTGATTGTAGGCGAACATTTCCATGTCAAATACGACATTCCATATTACAATATCGGTGTAATTACCGGTCCTTGTCACGCTGAAGAAGTTGCCATGGAGCGTCTTTCCTATCTTACGATCGCGTGTGGCGATCCTATAAAAGCTAAAGTCGTAGCTAAAAATTTATCTGGAAATTACATCAAAACTAAAATTACAGACGATATTATAGGCACGGAATACGCAGCGATGCTAAAGAACATTTACGCCATTGCAGCAGGAATGGCCCATGGTTTAGGTTATGGCGATAATTTCCAGTCGGTTTTGATGAGTAATGGCATTCGCGAGATGAAAAAATTCATCAAGAAAGTCCACAAAATGAAACGTAACATCAATGATTCAGCTTATTTAGGCGATTTATTAGTGACCGGTTATTCTGTATTCTCCAGAAACAGAATGTTTGGGAATATGATTGGTAAAGGCTACACCGTCAAATCAGCAATGATGGAAATGAGTATGGTTGCCGAAGGATATTACGCCGCAAAAAGTGCGTATAAACTCAATCAGGCGTATGGTGCCAAAACACCAATTATAGATGCTGTTTACAGTATTTTATACGAAGGTCAGGATGCTAAAACCGTGTTCAAAAAATTAACAGATAAACTGGATTAATTCATCTACCGATTAACTATCAAAATAGAATCACTTTATGAGCGAAAGATGGAAATATCAGATTAAAACTGGCGGGATTTGGGGTGTATTTATGACGGTTTTTAATGTTTTGTTCGACATCAAAGAAATTCCTTTTTCGGAACAGGCTGCTACCGCTAATTTTTATATTCGCGCGGTTGCTTATGTCCTTGTAGGAATATTTGTGCTAGGATATTTTACCTGGAAATCCAAAGTTAAACAACAAAACCGCTAATTCATTTTTATGAGCGAAAGATGGAAATTTCAAATTAAAACCGGATTGATTTGGGGAATTGTTCTTTCCTTATGCCTATCCGTTTTTGACGTATTCGGTATGTCTTTTGAAGATGCCTTTTTGTCCAAAAAAAATCTACTTCGAACACTTTATTTTGTTTTAACCGGGATATTTGTGGTCAGTTATTTTCGTTGGAAGAAGAAAATAAAAATAGAAAATACTACTGATCTATCTCACGATAACTCCGTCAACAAATAAAATAGGCACTTCTTCGACTCCGGTTTCGTTGATGGAATTTGCTGTGAAAACAAACTTTTTATCGTATAATTTTCCGTCCATGAAAAACGTAAGCATAAATTCGTTGTTTAATGCCAAAACACTTTTTTCAATCATTTCAACTTTCACAACAGAAACCTCGGGAATTTCAGCAAAAGCGTGACGCAAAAGCGATGTTTTTTTCATTTCACCGTCAATGGTACCAAAAGCTTTCGAAACTACCATGACACTTTCAATTAAGAAATCGCTGTCATTGACTAAATAAGCGTACCATACTTTTTCCATAAAATCGTCACTCCATTCTTGGACTGCCGCAAAAAATACGTTCTCTACTTCGGGGATGATGATGTCTTTTTTCATGTCATTTGGCAGAACGAAGCAACTCTTCATTCATTATTAATTATTGTTTCGTATTTAATCTAAATGTACTGTGAACCTAAAAGCTCTAGCCCAGATAGCAGTGGAAATCCTTTTTTGAGGCTTTTTACCTCAAAAAAGATTGTAACGAATAGCTGGAAATAGCTCCTAAAAACGCAAAAGTCAAAAATTGCTATGAGCTTGTTTTGTATCTAACAATGCCTAAATACTTGCTTTGAATTGCTCTAAGAATCGAATGTCATTTTCGTAAAACATTCGAATATCACCAATTTGATACAACAACATGGCGATTCTTTCGATTCCCATTCCAAAGGCAAAACCAGTAAATTCCTCGGGATTAATGTTGCAGTTTTTCAATACGTTAGGATCTACCATTCCACAACCACCAATTTCTAACCAGCCGGTTCCTTTGGTTATTCTATAGTCGGTTTCAGTTTTTAAACCCCAATAAATATCGATTTCAGCACTTGGTTCGGTAAACGGAAAATAAGAAGGACGCAAACGGATTTTTGATTTTCCAAACATCTCTTTGGTAAAATACAAAAGCGTTTGTTTTAAGTCGGCAAAAGAAACATCCTCGTCAATGTACAGTCCTTCCACTTGGTGAAAAATACAGTGCGAACGCGACGAAACAGCTTCATTACGAAAAACCCTTCCCGGAGAAATGGTACGAATCGGCGGTTTGTTATTTTCCATATAACGCACTTGCACGGATGAAGTGTGCGTACGTAGCAAAATATCAGGATTCGTTTGTATGAAAAACGTGTCTTGCATGTCACGTGCCGGATGGTATTCCGGAAGGTTTAACGCGGTGAAATTATGCCAATCGTCCTCAATTTCCGGACCTTCGGAAACATTGAAACCTATGGTAGAAAAAATGTCGATAATTTGGTTTTTTACCAATGAAATAGGGTGACGAGAGCCAATATTAACTGGTTCAGCTGAGCGGGTCAAATCCCCGTAAAAACCTTTACTTTCCTCTTTGCTTTCCAAAGCTTCTTGTATTGATTTTACTTTTTCTTCAGCAGAAGTTTTAAGCAGGTTAATTACTTGTCCGAATTCCTTTTTTTGATCGTTTGGAACATTTTTGAATTCGGCAAAAAGCGCTTTCAAAAGTCCTTTACTTCCTAAAAATTTGATGCGGAACGTTTCTAATTCTGCTGTGTTTTGCGTTGAAAAGGCTTGTGCTTCGCCAATATATTCTTTTATCTTATCTATCATTTTCCTTCCGTAATTGAGAGTGCAAATTTAAGAAAAAGTTTTTAGTTTTCAGTCTCCGTTTTCATTAGATTCGTTCTGAAAAGGGAGACTGAGACTGTAAACTACGAAATTACTTCCCGTTCCAGGAAATAATTCACAATGGCTTCTTTCATCAAAACCGATTGTTCTCCTGCTTTAAGTGGTGGCAATTCCTCTTTTACTTTGTAATGAGGCCATCCTTCTTCATCAAAAAATTCGAATTCATAAAAACCATACGGCTCTAATAAACGGCAAATCGCAATGTGCATCAGGTTTAATTTCTCGTCTTTTTTAAATTCTTTATGGACTTTACCAAGTTCCTGCACCCCAATTAGATAAATAATGGCGTCTAAATCCAAGTCCTCTCCTTGAGAAAATTGATTGGAAAGTATATTAACTAGCTGTTCCCAGCGTTCTTTAAGTTGTGTGTCTCTTGCCATTTTTTTGAATTATGAATTATGAGTTATGAAATTATAGCTCCTAAAATTATTTTGGCAAAGATAAGAACTTGAAAATTGGCAATGGTAAAGAACAATTCTTTTATATTTGCCTTTCTATTTACCAATGAATTATTATGGGATTTTTGGATATCATTTTGGGTGTACTGCTTGCTTTTGCTTTTTATAAAGGACTACAAAACGGACTTTTTGTTGAACTATCCTCCTTAGTTTCGCTTTTGGCGGGAATTTATATTGCTGTCAAATTTTCCTCCTACATGAGGGATATTTTAGTGGGCTTTGTCAAATGGAATCCCAATACAATCCAAATAGTGGCTTTTGTCCTTACTTTTATGATTGTGGTTGTTGTTGTGTCTATAATAGGAAAGTTCCTGACTGGAATAGCAGATTTTGCTTTTTTAGGTTGGTTGAATAAATTGGGCGGTGGTTTTTTTAGAGTGCTGAAAACAATTTTGATTATTAGTATCGTCTTTGCAGTTTTCGAAAAAATAAATTACAATCATATTTTAGCCAAAAAAGAAACTTTGGACAATTCTCTTTTTTACAATCCAATCCAAAAAATAGCGGGTTACATGTATCCTTCACTAAAGGAATGGTATAGTAGTTTGAAGAAAAAGTAAGCAGCTTTCAAACTAAATAGTAATACTGAATAGCAGAAACTAACCATTGAACACTATTATTTCACTTCCTTTATCGCACTACTTTCTATCCAGCCTGTGGTTCCATCCGTCAGTTGTATTTTTTTCCATTTTCCAATAGTTTCAAACACATAGACTTTGGTTCCTTCGTGAAGCGCAAATAACGGTTTTCCGCCATCTCTGGGTTCTGGTTTTACATTAGTCTTTTCAGCAAAAACTATGGCTGGTTTTTCAGTGTCAAAATGACTTTTCTCCATAATTGCAGCGGATAACGTGATAAGCATCATAAAAATTACCACAAACATTCCAAAGAAAAAAATCCGTTTAGAAAGCGTTTTTTGTGAAAAATAATATCCCAGAAATAACAATAAAAAAAATGTCGCCAGTCCGACAGAAACCCATCCCCAAGTGTTATAGTGGTAAATTCCCGTGAAATCGCGAAGTAATTTTCCAAAACCTACTTTTGGAATTACTTTAATCTCATCAATGGTTCTTTTTTGAGCGAATTTCAAGTTGTTTACACTTTCCTTATCATTTGGATTTAGTACTAATGCTTTTTCATAATTGTAAATTGAAGGCGCTATTTGATTCAATTTATAATACGCATTTCCTAAATTAAAATACAATTCTGAGGATTGCTTATTGTCTTTTAAAATACTTTCATAGGACGCCACAGCTTCAGTGTACTTTCCTTTTGCATAGTACGTATTCCCTTTTTCAAAGCCGTTTTGGGCAAAGAAAACCTGAGTTGAAAGTAAGAGTATGTATAATATGTTTTTCATAAAAATTTAAACACGAAGGTCACAAGGAAGTCGCAAAGACCACTATTTAAAGTGCTCCATTTATAACTCGTCTTACTCCTTCTTTTAGCAATTTTACATTAAAATTAATTAGCAATCCTAATCTGCAATCCGACAATCTCAAATACGTAAGTAATTGAGCCAAATGAACATCTGTCAAAGCTTCAACAGATTTTACCTCAACAATAAACTTATTTTCAATAATCATATCAATTCTGTAACCCACATCTAGTTTTACTTCTTCATAAATCAAAGGAAGCGCTTTCTGCTTTTCTACTTTTAAATTACTTTTTTTAAGTTCATAAAATAAGCATTCTTCGTAAGCGCTCTCCAAAAATCCAGGACCTAAAACCTTGTGTACTTTCAAAGCACTTTCGAATACAATTTTTGATATTTCGTTTTCAGTCATTTATTTTAAAAAATTAGCGTGCTCTGTGCCTTCTTTGTGCACTTTGTGGTTAAACAAATTCTTAAGCAATCTGTTTTTCTAATTCAGATATTATAAATACCGCTTTATCAAAATCCTGTTGTATTGTAACACTTGACGAAGGTGCATAACGAGCCACTTCACAATTTTCAGTAAGCGCAAGAAAATCATTTACCGCTTCTGGTTTTGCATTTCGGGATAACAATAATTCCTGAATATTATCCTTGCTCATTTCTGAAGTTTCAATGTGTAATTTCGCTTTTAGGAAATTATGCATCGCTTTTTCCAGCGCAATGTAAAACAGTTCTTTGTTGTTAATTTGTTTCTTCGCTTCTGATAAATATTTCTTGGCCAATTTGTTATTCATTCGGATTCTGTTTCCGGAAATATCACCATCCATGGCTTCTTTCTTCTTTTTGAATAACACAATTATTGGTACCAGTAAAAAAGGAAGCAATAACAATCCAATAAACAAATTCGATCCAAAGAAATCCTCTTTGTCAATGGTAACAAGATTGGTTTTTGACTTGATCGTTTTAAATTCCTCTACAGCTGCAATTTTATTCTTATTACCACCTGTTGCAGTAGAATCAGCCGGTGTAGGACCATCCAAAACATTAATCATAATCTGCGGAGAACGCAACGTTTTATAGCTTCCGGAGCTCAAATCAAAATAAGAAAACTGCATTGGTTTGACCGGATAATTCCCCCTGTATTGTGGAATTATTGCATAACTGTCTGACGATTTTCCAGCCATTCCAGAAAGTGGCGTGCTGATGTCTTCGCTGTGAACGGCATCGTACATTTCCAGTGCATTAGGCACTACGGGTTTTGGCAAACTGAATAGTTTTAAATTTCCTTTTCCGGTTACACTTACAACCAAATCCAAGCTTTCTCCATGTTTCAAATTAGTCTTTGATGGTGTAACTTTAAAATCAAAATCTCCAACCGCACCGCTAAAATCATCTGGTTTTCCTGACTCGGGTAATGGCTTAACGTTGATGATTTTGGCTCCAGCCGAAACTCGCTTAGTGGTTTGCGAAAGCATCATGCGACCAAACATATCCCTACGGTTTGTTGGTAATTCCACATCTACCGATAATGACAACGGCTCAATTTTAAGTCTGCCCGATTTTTGCGGATACAACACTACTTTTTTCAGCACTATAAACCTGAAATTCTGGCCTTTGAAAATTCCTTCTTCGGCAGCAAGTTGTTTGATTTCAATATTTTGACTCCAAAAATCATTGTATTTAGGTTTACTTGATTCCCCTAGATTTGAAATTCCAATGTTAGCGAAATACAACTTGTAAACAACCGTAATGGGTTCGTTTATGTATGGATTTGTTTTAGAAACATCAGCAACCAGATACAGGCTTTCATCCCCAGACATTTGAGTATCGTTTGGGTCTCTAGGCTGTTCCGTGGCAGTGGTCACAATGACTTTTACAGGTGCCGTTTTATAGATTTGACCGTTGTACTCGATAGCCGCCGGCTTAATTATGAATGTTCCTTTTTGATTGGGTACCAAAAAATAAGAGTACGCTTTTTCAAAAGAGCTTCTCCCGTTTACCCATGACTGACTCACCTGCTGACTGGGTCCGGCTATAATTTGAAAACCATCAAAAGACGGCTGCACAAAATTATCGCCATCTACATTCATCATAAAATCAATACGCAGTCTTTCATTCAAGCCCAGCGTAGTTTTGCTTACTCTGGCCTCAAACTGGACCTGAGCGCTAAGTGTGGTGCACACCAATAAAACAATCGCTGCTAAGTATTTTTTCATTTTCAAACTCTCTAATTGAATTACCAATCCTTTTCCGTTTTAACTGGTTTTCCTTTTACTTTTTGGGCATTCACTTTGTCCTGAACTTTCTTTTCCTCTTTGTTTACGGCGTCCAATAGATTTTCCAGCCGTTCCTTTGAGATTCCTCCTGGCGCAGGTTTTGGTTCTCCTTTGTCGTTGGGTTTCGGATCTTTATTTTGTTTGTCCTGATCGCCTTTTTCGTCTTTTTTATCTTTGTCTTTGTCGTCTTTTTTATCTTTTTCGCCGTCTTTCTTTTCGTCCTTTTTATCTTCTTTCTTATCCTGATCTTTTTTCTCGTCTTTTTTCTTATCGTCTTTTGGTGGATTGTCTTTCAGCATTTTTTTTGCCAAAGCATAATTATAACGGGTTTCCTCATCAGTTGGATCATTACGCAATGCGTTTTTATACGCTTCTACCGCTTGTGTATAATCTTTTTCAATCATGAACACATTTCCAAGATTATGAAAAGCACGGTGTTTCTGAGGTCTTGTTTTTGAATTTTTTAACGCTTTAGAATACGCAAACTTGGCTTCGGAGGATTGTTTTTGCTTGTAAATACTGTTTCCAAGATTAAAAGGCGCAGCGGCTTTGTTAGGAAATTTTGAATCTGAAATTCGGTAATTGGCTTCAGCTTCCACGAATTTATTATCCGCATAATCTTGGTTTGCTTTGGGCAAAATTCGATCTTTTTGTTGCGCATGCAATCCGGCTGTACCCGAAAAAGCAACGATTAAAAAGGCAATTATGATAATTTTAAATCTTTTCATTTATTGTATCTATATGTCCAGAAGGCTTTGAAACCTTTTAGAAATAATTATTTATTCTCGTTAAATAAATTCAATTTTTTAACCCAACTTGTTTTTCTTTCCAACAGGAAAACGTCCACAAATAACAGCAAAAAAGCAAAACCTAAGAACCATTGAAATTGTGATTGAAAATCCGCCATTTCGGTCGCTTCAAATTCGGTTTTTTGAATATTATCTAATGCATTCTTTACATATTCAAGCACTTCTTTAGTATTATTGCCATTTACATAACCTCCTTTTGTGGCTTTAGCAATGGCTGTCAAACTTTCTGGAACCAATTTCGTTATAACCACTTCATTGTTATTGTCTTTCTTAAAACCTTCGATAATTCCATTTCTTTTCAATGGAATTGTACCTCCTTTTTCAGTTCCAACACCAATTGTAATAATTTTAATTCCTAACTTATTGGCTTCTTCGGCGGCTTCCTCTGCACCTTCATTATGGTCTTCACCATCCGAAATCATGATCAATAGCTTACTCGTTTTTTTATCGTCAAAATAGGTTGACGATAATTTGATTGCTTCGTTGAACGATGTTCCTACGGAGGAAACCATATCAGTATTCATGCTTTGCAAAAACATTTTTGCAACGCTGTAATCAGTAGTGATGGGTAATACCGGGAAAGCGCTTCCAGCGTACGCCACAATTCCTATTCTGTCGCTTCCTAACTGGTTGATGATTTGCGAAACAATCTGCTTGCTTTTGTCCAATCGGTTTGGGGCTATGTCTTCAGCTAGCATACTTTTGGAGACATCCACTGCAAAAACAATGTCGATTCCTTCTCTCTTAACGGTTTCCATTTTGGTACCAATTTTTGGATTTACCAAACCGAGAATTAAACCCAGCAATGCTAAAATCAGTACTGACACTTTCAAAACGGGTTTAAAAACTGAACTTTCAGGACTCAGCTTTTTTACCATTTCTAAATCTCCAAACTCGCGTTGTTTTTTTCTTTTCCAATATAAATTGAACAGAAAAATCAACACCACTAAAGGCAGTATTAAGAGGAGATATAAATATTTTTTTTCGTCTAATTCCATTTTTAATTTTAGATTTATGAATTTCGATCTTAGATTTTTACTCTAAATCAAAATTCTAAACTTGGTCATTCCAGTTCCAATATTCCAGTTCTTACTCCCTTTCCTTCGGGAGCGCTGGAGTGGGGATTTTATATAAAGCTTCTAAAAACAGTATTCCTTAACCCTACTTCCAGCAATAATAAAAAACCGGCAAACCAAATAAAAGGTCTGAATTTTTCATCATAATCATAGAATTTTAATTCTTCGATTTCAGTAGTTTCCAGCTTATTTATTGTTGCATAAATTTCGGCTAATTTACTATTGCTCGTTGCTCTAAAATATTTTCCACCAGTATGATTAGCAATTTTTTTCATCATTTGCTCATCAATCTCCACTTTCATCATTTGGAAAAGAAATTTTCCGTTTGGTGCAATAGCATACGGAAACATGGCCATTCCGTTTGTTCCTATTCCTATTGTATATACTTTTATTCCGTATTCTTTTGCAATATCCGAAGCAGTATCTGGTTCAATAAACCCTGCATTATTCACCCCGTCAGTCATCAGGATAACCACTTTGCTCTTTGCCTGACTGTCTTTCAATCTGTTGACAGCGGTTGCCAATCCCATTCCTATTCCAGTTCCGTCTACTAAAACATTATCGTATTTTATACTTCTGATCGCATCAAATATAACTGCTTTATCACTGGTTACCGGCGCTTTTGTATACGCTTCAGAGGCATATACCACTAATCCAATCCTGTCATTTGGTCGTTCTTCAACAAAATCTGCAGCTATTCTTTTCAGTGCTTGCATTCGGTCTGGTTTTAAATCTTTGGCAAGCATACTTCCGGAAACGTCTATTGCCATTACGATATCAATTCCTTTCGTCGTTTTAGTTTTATTACTTACATCGACCGTTCTTGGACGTGCCATGGCTACAATCAAAGAACATAAAGCCAACACCCGAAGCACATTTAACATCGGTTTTAACTTTGTCAAATACGATTTATTGTCTTTAAATCCTTCTAACGAACTTATTTTTAATGTGGCGGATTGATGGTTCTTTTTTCGCATAAACCAGACAATTACAACTGGAATCAGCAAAAACAACCAAAAAAATTCCTGGTTTAAAAAAGTTATTTTCTCCATTATTTACTCGCTTGTTTTAATTCGACAGCATTCAAAACGCGTTCTGATATTGCACTGCCATACTTGTCCCCCTCTTCATGAAAAAGTAAAATCTGTTGCAATCCGCCTTCTTGACTGAACAATATTGCTTCATAATACATTTTCGCAGTGGTCTTACTGTCGCTATCAACTTGTGAGAAGGTTCCGTACGCTTTTAATCCTTTGATTCCCTCTTTAGTTTCAAAATCTTCCTGTTTTACAATCATGTTTTGAGCACCTTGCGCTTCGAGTGATTGCAAAGCTCCATCCATAGATTTAGCCAAATCGATTTGCGTCTCCTGTTTAAATTTCAACGTAGAAACCATCACATAAAAACGGTCCAAAACACTTCCATACGCAAAGGATTGCATTTCTTTAATCAAAGCCATTCCGTTTTTAGGAAGTGTTTTAGTCAAATCCACTCTCTTGAGCACTTTTGGTGTTTCTATGATAATTCCCGGATTTCCGTATTCGCTTTTTACCCATTCGCCTTCCAATAATTCTTTGGTAGGATGACCAATAATGTTGTCTTTTACATAGTCAAACCCTTTGGTAACGATGAAAAAAGTAGTGGTCGCTGCCAACAAAAAAACAACCGAAGCCACCGCAGTCACGATGCGTTTGTTCTTTTGTTTGCGCAATTGAATTTGGATTTGTTTTTGTCTTTGCGCTTCATTCAACAGCATATCTTCCTCAACTGGTACTTCCACAGGAATCGAATTGTCTAATGTCAGAATTGCTTTTTGAATTTTATTTCGGTCTTCTGTGATTTCAAAATCCAATGGTTTTGATTTGGCGAATTTTACTAAATCGGCTTGTTTTAAAACACGCTCCAGATTTTCGATTATTTCCTGAGAAAGCGTCATTTTCTTTTTGACAGAAGCAGCCCTAAGTCCCTGAATCAATTCCGAAGTTGTGCTTTCCATAGCCGGAATTTCTATTGCCTCTTCAATATAATTTCTCGCAATATCCGTCAATTCACTATAGTAGGCTTTAACTTCTCCTTTTTGCCAAAGTTCTTTTTTCTCTAAAGTATCCAGCAAACTAGTCGCTTTCTCGATTGGCGTCTTGAAAATTTCTTCCTGTAATTTCTTTTCTTGACGCTTTTTAATAAACCAATAAATAAATGCTCCAATACCCACAATCAATGCAGCAATCAGTAGGTATTTCCACCAGTCTCCAATCGGGTTATCTGCTGGAGCAATATCTTTAATGTCGAACATTTTTTGTTTCAAAGTATCTACCTGAACATTTGCCACTTCAACCAAAAGTGAATCCGTCATAAACGGTTTGCTGTTGATAAAAATCTTGATACTTGGAACTACATATCTACCAGAATCAAATTGGGTTAAACCGTATTTTTTGATTAATTCATAACGACCGTCCATTTTTACAGTATCAATAGGATATGACTGAATCACCTCTAAAGCGCCTAAGTTTTTTAATTTCGGGAAAATTACTTTAGAAGAAGTATCAACAGTAGTTTTTATGGATAGTTTAAATTCCGCGCCAATTTTATTTTTAATCGTGTCAATACTTGTGACTACTTGCTTTTGTTGTGCAAAAACAGCCGTAGAAAGCAGCAATAATAGTAGGTAAAGTCTAATTTTCATTTTTTATCTAGTTAACCCTGTCAGGGTTTAAAACTCTGGTAGGGCTAGGTTTCGTTTTATCTCGATTTAAAATAGCTCAACAATTTCGTCACATAACTTTCGTCAACCCTTGTGTTTACAACACCTGAACCTGATTTACTGAATGTCTCTTTAAAATAGTTTACTTTGTCGCGGTACTGTTTTTCATAATTCATTCGAACTGCTTTCGAACCGGTATTTATCAATTCTATTGCTCCGGTTTCGGCATCAAGCATGGAAACCATCCCCATATCCGGCATTTTTTCTTCTCGAATGTCGTACACGCGAATCCCCGTTATATCGTGTTTTTTGGAGGCTATTTTTAATGTTTGCTCGTACTCTTCCGACATGAAATCAGAAATGACAAACACAATCGCTTTCTTTTTTTGGGTTCCCGATAAAAATTTTAAGGCTTGAGCAATATCTGTTTTACGGCTTTTCGGCTGAAACTCTATCAATTCCCGAATGATTCTCAATACGTGTGATCTTCCCTTTTTTGGCGGAATGTACAATTCAATTTCATCTGAAAACAAAATCAGACCTATTTTATCATTGTTTTGGGTCGCCGAAAAGGCCATCGTTGCGGCAATCTCCGTAACAATATCTTTTTTGAATTGATTTTTCGAACCAAAACTTTCTGAACCCGAAATATCAACCATCAACATCATGGTCAACTCACGTTCTTCCTCAAAAACTTTTACGTGCGCTTCATTGTAGCGTGCGGTTACATTCCAATCAATTGCACGAATATCATCTCCGTACTGGTATTGACGCACTTCGCTAAACGTCATTCCACGCCCTTTGAAAGACGTATGATACTCTCCCGAAAAAATGTGATCGCTCAATCTTCGGGTTTTAATTTCTATTTTTCGTACTTTTTTTAAGAGGTCTTTTGTTTCCATTTTTTTCTTGCCACAAAGGCGCAAAGGCAAAAAGTTTTATTTAATTCATAAGTCATTAATGCGTTCTAAGTGAAAACTGATCACTGAAAACTGACTTATGGCACTTCTACTTCGTTTACAATTTTGTTAATGATGTCTACTGAAGTAATATTTTCGGCTTCCGCTTCGTAAGTAACTCCAATTCTATGACGCAACACATCGTGAACTACCGCACGAACATCTTCAGGAATTACATAGCCGCGACGTTTAATAAAGGCGTAACATTTTGCGGCCGTCGCCAAATTGATACTTCCACGCGGTGACGCTCCAAAACTGATTAATGGTTTTAAATCAGCCAATTTATATTTCTCTGGATAACGCGTGGCAAAAATGATATCAAGTATGTATTTTTCTATTTTTTCATCCATATAAACCTCACGAACTGCTTCTTGAGCACGTAAAATTTGTTCTACCGAAACCACTGCATTTACTTTTTCGTAACTTCCTTTCAAGTTCTGGCGAATCACTAAACGCTCATCTTCCATTTTTGGGTAATCGATCACCGTTTTTAGCATGAAACGATCGACCTGCGCTTCAGGTAATTGGTAAGTTCCTTCTTGTTCAATTGGATTTTGAGTAGCCAAAACCAAGAATGGTCGGTCTAATTTAAAAGTGGTATCGCCTATAGTAACTTGCTTTTCCTGCATCGCTTCCAATAATGCCGATTGCACTTTGGCAGGAGCACGATTAATCTCATCGGCAAGGACAAAATTAGCGAAAATTGGTCCTTTTTTTATCGAAAATTCATTAGCCTTAATGTTGTAAATCATTGTTCCTACAACATCGGCTGGCAATAAATCTGGCGTAAACTGTATTCTGCTGAAAGATCCCTGAACGGCTTGTGAAAGAGTATTTATTGCTAAAGTTTTTGCTAATCCGGGAACTCCTTCTAATAAAATATGGCCCTGACCCAAAAGTCCAATTAATAAACGCTCCACCATGTGCTTTTGACCCACAATAACCTTGTTCATTTCCATCGTGAGAAGGTCTATAAATGCACTCTCTCTTTCAATTTTTTCGTTAATTGCTCTGATATCTAAAGTCGATGTATTTTCTTCCATTTTATTATTTTTTAAACCTTGAATTTAATGCCTTCGTTTTGAAGGTGCAAATTGAATTTTTTTTTAGAAGTAAGATGTTAATAAATGGTTAAAACTTCGACAAAAACTCTAATTTTAAGGACGAATTATGATACAATTTTTATATTTTTAAGAACTTTGAAAAATATACTTTGAAATAGTAGAATTATGAATATCATTAAAAAATAAAAACCATGAATAAAACAAAATTATCCCCTGTTGTAGCGGGTGTCATGAATTGGGGAATTTGGGATAAAAATCTCAACACCAAAGAAATGGAAAACATGATTAACGTATGTTTGGAGAACAAAATTACTACTTTTGATCATGCCGATATATATGGGGATTACACGACCGAAGCTGATTTTGGAAAAGCATTTGCTTCGGGTAAAATTGCCAGAGAAAAAATGCAATTAATATCAAAATGCGGCATCCAAATGGTAACGGAAAACCGTAATAATACCATAAAACATTACGAATATTCAAAAGAGTACATTATCTGGTCTGTTGAAAATTCCTTAAAAAATCTACAAACGGATTATCTGGATGTTCTTTTATTACACAGACCAAGTCCATTGATGCAGGCTGATGAAATTGCCGAAGCGGTTTTAAAACTAAAATCAGATGGTAAAATTAATGATTTTGGACTTTCTAATTTCACGGCTACACAAACCGAATTGATTCGACAAAAAACAGAAGTTTTGTACAATCAAGTCCAATTTTCGGCAACAAATTTTGAGCCTATGGTCGATGGAAGTTTTGATTACATGCAAGCCAACAAAATTCGTCCTATGTCCTGGAATCCGCTGGGATCTGTTTTTAGAAAAGATATTCCACAAACCAGACGATTGAAAAAATTACTGGCGACTTTAGTTTCAAAATACCATTTGGGGTCGGATTCCATTTTACTTTCTTGGATTTTAAAACATCCGGCACAAGTAATTCCAATTGCGGGAACGGTGAATGTGGCCCGAATTCAATCACTGATGAAAGCTGTTGAATTAGAATTAGACCAAGAGGATTGGTTTGCTATTTGGGCAGAAAGCATGGGAAATAATGTAGCCTAAATTAGTGTTCCGTTCAGAAACTTTAGAATATAAAATATAAAAAAATCATGACTAAAACAGCCTTAGTGACTGGAGCTACCAGCGGAATTGGTAAAGCAACAGCGCAAATATTAGCTCAAAATAACTATAAAATTATTCTTTGCGGACGCCGCGAAGACCGATTAAATGATCTTAAAAAAGAACTTTCGGAATTTACAGAAGTGCATACTTTAACCTTTGATGTTCGGGATAAAAAAGCGGTTTTTGAAAACATCAACTCCATACCGGAAGCCTTTGCTACAATCGATGTTTTAATTAACAATGCCGGAAATGCGCATGGTTTAGATCCAATTCAAAACGGGGATTTAGACGATTGGGACTCCATGATTGACATTAATGTCAAAGGGCTTTTATATGTTTCAAAAGCCATAATTCCGCAAATGATTGAACGAAAATCAGGTCATATTATCAACATTGGATCCATCGCCGGAAAAGAAGTATATCCAAACGGAAACGTTTATTGCGCCTCCAAACATGCCGTTGACGCCTTAAACCAAGCCATGCGAATGGATTTGAATCCTTACGGAATTCGCGTTGGTGCCATTAATCCTGGTGCGGTAGAAACTGAATTTAGCGAAGTGCGTTTCAAGGGTGATGCAGACAGAGCCGCCAATGTTTACAAAGGTTTTGAGCCATTACATCCAGAAGATATCGCTGATATTATTCACTTTGTAATTTCCAGACCGTATCATGTAAATATTGCCGATTTGATGGTGTTGCCAACAGCACAAGCCGCAGCGACTATTTTAAAAAGAGATTAATTTTCACCATTAATTATTATTTATTTTTATTATTCCTTATAAAATACTGAAATATGTCGAATTACAATTCTTTTGAGGAAATGGCAATTTATCAATTAGCTAGAGAACAAAGCAATCATGTTTGGCATTTAATTCAAAACACCACTCTTGGTCAAGATTATAAATTGAAAGATCAAATCAATGGTTCTTCCGGATCAGTTATGGATAATATTGCGGAGGGTTTTGGCCGAGGAGGAAACAAAGAATTTATTACTTTTCTGAGTTATTCAAGAGGTTCATGCTGTGAAACAAAAGCACAACTGCAAAGAACCTTCGACAGAAAACATATCAACGAAGAAAATTATTTGGAGTTAACTTTGAAATCTCAAAATATAATCGACCAAATTTCAAAATTCATGAATTTTTTAAAAAGTTCTGATAGAAAAGGTTCAAAATATGACTAATAACTGTGACTTAAAAACAATAAAAAATAGAAATAAATAATAATTAATTGCAAATGATCAACAAACGCATTCTTATCAAGAACCTGCTCGCTCACAATGATGAGAGTAGTTTTTATGACAAAAAGCGTCAGTTGAATTTGCATACACGAGAAGGCAAAGCCAAGTTCCTTAAACACATTTGCGCACTGTCCAATTCAAATCCTGCGAACAATTCCTATATTGTTGTAGGTGTCGAAGATCAAGACAATATTATTGTGGGCGATGATTTTTTTGACGACAGCAGGATTCAGAATTTAGTGAATGCTTATCTGGAAAATCCTCCGAAAATTCAGTACGAAAACGTACCTTTCCCAAATTTACCAAAAGATAAAGTTATCGGACTGGTAACGGTCAAGCCAAAAAGCAAAACTTCCCATTTCAAAAAAGGAATTTACACAATTCCTGCCAACAGTGTTTTTATCCGAAGAGGCAGTAACACAATGCCGATTGAAGGCGAAATTGAAAAAAATTACCAAAACACAGAAACCGTAATCGGTATAGAAAACAACTCTCGAAACAGCATCGAAAACACACTTGATGGCGTGATTGATTTCATGAATTTTCGCCACAAGGATATGGCGCCAAAATATAAAGTGTTTAAAGAATTATTTGTTATTTGCTGGGCAGGTGTTGCAAAAAAATCGCGTGACAAAACCTATTTATCGCGTGTCGATATTGAATTGATAAACGAACAAATAAAGCTGTTTTATTCGGCTCAGGATGTGGTCGAAATTACTTTTGATGATGATACTTTTACCATTATTGAATATGTTCCTTTAGGTTTGAACGACAAAACCAGCTATTATCCTTTAGAAAAACAGACCATTCATTTTCATGATAATGGCTACTACAAAATTGAAAGAGAGATTCTTTTTCAGCCGCCAGAATTCAACAAAAAAATGCTTTTTCACATTTACAATACCAATATTGCTTTGCTAAAAAAACTCCAGAAAGGACTTTCGTTAACCGAAAGAGAGCATAAAGATTTAGAAAACCTGCCTTCCACCTTCATGATTTGTTACCTGAACAGTTTTGAAGAAGCCAAACAAAAACTGATTGATGCAAAAGTACTTTTGAAACCTTTTAATCAAGTGTATTTATCGTTTAAAGAAGCGTTGCGGATTTTGAGAAAGATGAAATATGATATGCAGTAAATGCCCTATTTTAGATATATCATTCGCTAAGAAATCCCATTAAATAAGTATTAATTTCTCTTTTTTGTTTTTTACTCCCTCTATCATTCATGTCATTGTGAATGGTATTGGCGAGTTTAATGATTTTTATTCCAAACTTTTCCTGCTCTGCAATAGTAGGCAAAACTCCTTCATCTGCAGGCTGGTCGCTCGAACGAAGCGAGTAGATTTTAGGCTGAGAAGTTCTTGGTAATTCCATTCTGCGGTTGTCTAAAGAAATTATTTTATTAACCAAATCTGGATACTTCTGGACAAACAAAACTGTAATATCACCTCCGTTTGAATGTCCAATTAAATTTACATGTTTGAAGTCTAATTCTGGTTTTATTTTTTTCAATTCGTTTAAAACGAAGAGAATGTTCTCTGTTCCCCTTTCCCAATTTGATCGTCGTACAACTCGAGGTATCCCTGCCAAAGGCAACAAATCATCCGTTGGTAATTCATGCTGAATACTGACTACATAATAGCCTTTAGACGCTAATTTTTTCGTTAAATATGAATACGATTTATTTGCGCCGGGTTTATTTTCTCCATAACCATGACTGACAATTACCAATTGTTGATTTCTAATTTTATCTTTTACAATCGAATTATAAAACGCGACCGGAATTAATCTGTTTCTGGAACTGTCCAAAAAGTTGGCACTATCTGACTTGACTTCAAATTTCTGATTATTGACTTTAGCATTTGTTACGTTTTTATTGGACATACAACTTAACAAAAGCAAACAAACGAGTATTTGTAGGTATGTTTTCATATAAATTTCGAGCGCATATCTAATTGCACTAATAGTTTTGACACAAATTTATCGATTTATAATTCTATATAAAAGCCAACAATTCTTTTAAAAATTGACAAATCATTTTGGCCAACAGTAACGATAATGCAAGTAATGTACTCATTTGAAAAAAATTTAATTATTTGTAAAACTAATCTGAAAAACTAAATAAAACAATCACCTAAAACCGTGATATTTCAATTTTATTTTAAAATACAAATTCTTTAATTTTTTTAAAATAAATAAACCAAAAAAGCTTCGTTCATCACTCTTTTACTTAATTTTATAACTTGAAAAATAGTATTCATTTTCTGCTATTTTTGTATTAATAAAAGAAAAAAAGTCCATGAGAACACTTGTTATAGGCGATATCCACGGTGGTTTGCGAGCATTGCGCCAAATTATGGAAAGAGCTAACGTTACTAAAAAAGACACCCTTGTTTTTCTGGGAGATTACGTTGATGGCTGGAGTCAATCTCCTCAGGTACTTGATTTTATCATTGATTTAAAAACCAAACAAAACTGCATTTGCATCCGCGGAAACCACGATGATTTATTGTTGGAATGGCTTGACGAAAGCAAAGACAATCTCTTGTGGTACAAACACGGCGGGGAAGCAACGGTATTGGCCTACGAATCCGTTAATGAAGAAACAAAGCAAAAGCACATTGAATTCCTAAAATCGCTGGAAAATTTTTATCTGGATGAGCAACGTCGTCTGTTTGTTCATGCTGGTTTTACTAATATGAATGGTGTTGATTTCGAATATTTCCCGGGACTTTTCTATTGGGACAGAACCTTGTGGGAAACTGCATTGGCATTAGACACAAAAATGAAAGTGGAGCACCCGTTTTATCCAAAACGTTTTACTTTGTACGAAGAAATCTACATCGGTCACACGCCCGTCACCCGAATAGGTGAAACGACTCCCGTTCAAAAAGCAAATGTTTGGAACGTAGATACCGGAGCGGCTTTCAAAGGACCATTGAGCATTATGGATGTTGATACCAAAGAATTCTGGCAAAGCGAACCTTTGGACCAATTGTATTTTGACGAGAAAGGAAGAAATTAGATGTCCTATTTTTTTTAACCTGTGTTAAAAAGTGATCTATTACTGTTACATTAACACTTGTACGAGCTTTAAAAAATAAAAAAAGATCGTCTAGTCAAATATATTTGTCTGGGCACTTTGGATTTTATTATTGCTGAAGAAAAGGTTTTATTTTTTTTCGATGTGTACGTCGGGTTAGATTACATCACAAAGATTGTTGTGTTTTTTTTAATAAGTTTCCAAGGAATTTGTAATACTAAAAAAGGCAATTTGAAATATTCAAATTGCCTTTTTTAGTATATTATATTTTGGTCCTACAAATCAAATTTTATTCCTTGCGCCAATGGCAATTGGGTTCCGTAATTGATCGTGTTAGTTTGTCTTCTCATGTAGGCTTTCCATGCATCAGAACCGGATTCACGTCCGCCACCGGTTTCTTTTTCACCACCAAAAGCACCACCAATTTCTGCTCCGGAAGTACCAATATTTACATTGGCAATTCCACAATCAGAACCTGATTGAGAAAGAAACAATTCCATTTCTCTCATGCTGTTTGTAAAAATAGAAGAAGAAAGTCCTTGTGGAACTCCGTTTTGCAACGCAATCGCTTCTTCAATCGTGCTGTATTTCATTACATATAAAATAGGAGCAAAAGTTTCTGTTTGAACGATATCAAAATGATTTTCAGCCTCAATGATACATGGTCTTACATAACAACCACTTTCATATCCTTCGCCTTCAACCAATCCGCCTGCAACGATGATTTTTCCGCCTTCTTTTTTGGCAGTTTCAATCGCATTCAAATAATCCTGAACAGCTCCTTTATCGATAAGCGGTCCAACGTGATTATTTTCATCCAATGGATTTCCAATTTGCAGCTGACCGTAGGCATTTTTCAGTACACTGATAGTTTTATCATACACACTTTCGTGAATAATTAAACGTCTGGTTGATGTACAACGTTGTCCTGCTGTTCCTACCGCTCCAAAAACGGCTCCAACCAATACCATACTGATATCCGCATGTTCCGAAACGATAATCGCATTGTTTCCTCCTAATTCAAGGATGGTATTTCCAAAACGTTCTGCAACGGTTTTTGATACATGACGCCCAATTCTTGTTGATCCTGTAAAAGAAACTAACGAAATTCTTTTGTCATTGTTGATTAAATCTCCTGATTCGTTTCCTGTGACTAAACAACTAACGCCTTCGGGAACGTTATTTCTTTTTAAAACTGTTTTGATAATATTTTGACAAGCAATTCCACATAAAGGTACTTTTGAACTTGGTTTCCAAATCGCAACATCACCACAAACCCACGCAATCATTGCGTTCCAACTCCAAACAGCTACCGGAAAGTTAAATGCTGAAATGATTCCAACAGTTCCTATTGGGTGGTATTGCTCATACATTCTGTGCAAAGGTCTTTCAGAATGCATTGTTAATCCATACAATTGACGGGATAATCCCACCGCAAAATCACAGATATCAATCATTTCCTGTACTTCACCATATCCTTCTTGAAGACTTTTTCCCATTTCATAAGAGACCAGCTTTCCAAGAGGCTCTTTGAATTTTCTTAATTCATCTCCCATCTGACGAACAATATCTCCTCTTTTAGGAGCTGGAACCATACGCCATTCCAGAAACGCTTCTGAAGCTTTTCGCATCGCTTTTTCGTAATCCTCTTTAGAAGATGTTTTTACTTTTCCAATTAAAGTGCCATCTGCTGGTGAATAACTTTCGATGATTTTTCCGTTGGCAAAATTAGCTGCTCCAGTTGATGTTCCTTCATTTATCTCCTCAATCCCTAATTGCTTAAGGGCGTCTTTGATTCCGAATTGATCTGCTATTGTTATCATTGTAACTTTTTTATTAAAAATTGTTATATTTTTTTACAAATATATTGATTTAACGTGAAATAGTAAACATTGCTACTTTTATTTTACGCTTTTTAGCCACGATACATGTGGCATCCTTTTGTGGTCTCGTTTTTTTTACGAGACCGCAAAAGATAGAACGGATAGCGGACACGAGCGAAGCGAACTGACGAAGTACTTAGCTCCTAAAACCGATATAAATTCAGCATTGAATTATTTTTTAGCAACAAATCTTGGGTCGGTTTCCATTATAGTCCCGCATTTTTCGCAGGTTCTCAAGTGTTCTGAATTATAGAAATATTCAAAATGAGGTAGAAAATCGTTCTCAATATTATGAAGTTCAAAATATACTTCATGAAGCTTATGATTGCAATTATCACAAAACCAAAGCAAACCATCTGTAAATCCTTGTCCGGCTCTTTTTCGTTCAATGACAAGTCCTATAGAACCTTCGGAACGAACTGGAGAATGCGGAATTTTAGCGGGATGAAGGTACATATCACCGGGATGTAATTCCATTTCTTTTCGCTCACCGTCTTCTTGAATAATTACTTTTATGGAGCCTTCAAGTTGGTAAAACAATTCTTCGGTTTCATTGTAATGATAGTCTTTTCGGGCGTTTGGACCGGCAACAACCATAACGATATAATCCCCGGATTCTGTGTATAAATTCTTGTTGCCAACGGGCGGTTTGAGCAGATGACGGTTTTCGTCAATCCATTTATTGAGGTTGAAAGGTTTCGCTATTGCCATGATTTTTATTTTAAATGTAAAGTTATGAAATAATAAATCGTTATTTTTTTTCCTTGATTAAATAAATATAGACGGGGAAATGGTCGCTAAATCCTATTTCGGTGGTGGAATGCCGTAACGGATATCCTTTGTATTGTCCACTGGTTTGTATCAAGAATGACTTATTGTAAATTCCTGCTTTCCAATACCGAAAACTCGTATAATCCGTTTGAAGTAAAGTTTCGGAAACCATTATTTGATCAAAAATATCCCAAGCATCTCGAAATGCAATGGTTCCAAATCCTTTTTTAGCCATTTCTTCAAATGGATTGTAAATCCCGAACGGAAGCACATCTGCCTTTTTTGCTTTGGCGCCAAGCCCAAATTTAACACTTTTATTATACGGTCCATCATTCAAATCGCCCAAAACAATCACTTTTGAATCAGGATTTATCCGTTGCAAAGAGTCTATTATTTTTCGGTTTAATGCTCCAGCGGCTTCACGGAACGGACTTGATTTCTTCTCCCCGCCAGAACGCGAAGGCCAGTGATTGACAATGATGTTAATTTCCTCGCCATCGAGAAATCCAGTTACCAGAAGCTGATCACGGGTGTAAACCCGATAATTTTTGGTGCTTATTTGCAACTCATCATCTGTTTTTTCTTCAGAATTGGCTTTAGTATTTTCATTCGTAATAGTTCCTTCTTTATAAATGTACAACGGAATATTATTGTAACTCGTGGGCTGAAATTTTTTTTTCTGATACAACAGCGCCACATCGATTCCTCTTTTGTCAGGCGAATCAAAATGGATAATTCCGTAATCTTTCTCGATTAGTTTGGGCTGTTTCACTAAATCTTCCAAAACGCCCCGGTTTTCTATTTCGCATCCGCCAATGAATGTAGGTGAATCAGTATTTTCACTAGAACCTATCTCCGATAAAACTCGGGCTAAGTTCCCCAGTTTCTTTTCGTATTTATCGTACGTCCAACGCTGCAAACCAGTTGGAGTCCACTCTTCATCAAAAGTATCCGGATCGTTAATGGTGTCAAAAAGGTTTTCAAAATTATAAAAAGCAACGGTGTGAATGATGTATTTTTTTTCTTGCGCATTTGATTTTGCAATTGCAAAAAATAAAAATAAAAGAAGAATCCAGTGCACAATTCTCATAAGCATCATTTGTTTACCGCCGTTGATTTGATCCCATATTGAATCTTGTTATTGTAAAAATAGTCATTTGAGGTGAATTTATAATTGTTTTCTAATTGTCTATCTTTGTTTTTGTCATTTAAAGATTTCCAAGTTAATTTTTTTTACAACAGTAATTCCGCATGAACAAAAACCGATTCCCTTTTAAAAAACAACATCCTGTTTTATATCAATTTCTATTGCTTATTTTTGTTTTACAATCTTTCCACAGTCAAGCCCAATACAATATGATTACACCGCCTAGTTTACAAAAAGGAGATACCGTAGCTATTTTGGCAACAGCCAGAAAAAATACAGATGACAACTTGAAACCCGCTATTAATTTATTGAAAAGTTGGGGCCTGGAAGTGGTTATAGGCAGCACAATAGGTTTAGACAACGACCAATTAGCCGGCACTGATGAGCAGCGTGCCGCCGATTTTCAGCAACAACTGGACAATCCAAACATCAAAGCCATTTGGTGCGTTAAGGGTGGATATGGAACCGTACGAATGATCGATTTACTGGATTTTACTGCGTTCAAAAAAAATCCAAAATGGATTGTTGGTTTCAGTGATGTGACCGTTTTACACAATCATTTGAATACAATGGGTTACAAATCCATTCATGGAATCATGCCAATAACCGTTCCTAGAGCAACTCCAGAAGCCATAGAAACCATGCGAATTGCATTGTTTGGCGAAAAACTCTCGTACGAAATTGATCCTTTCCTGATGAATAGACCCGGAAAAGCTACCGGAGAATTAGTGGGTGGAAATTTATCGATTTTATACAGTTTGTTTGGTTCACCCTCCGCGATTGATTGTGCTGATAAAATCTTGTTTATAGAAGATTTAGATGAATATTTATACCACATTGACCGCATGATGATGAATTTAAAACGAAATGGATGTCTGGAAAGCATCAAAGGAATTGTTGTAGGTTCCATGACAAAAATGAAAGATAATGATATTCCTTGGGGGAAAAACTCGATAGAAATCATCGAGGATGTTACCAAAAAATACAATATTCCTATCTTGTATAATTTTCCTGCCGGCCATATTCAAGATAATAGAGCCTTAATTTTAGGAAACAATGTGACGATTAATGTCACTGAAAAATGCAGTACGCTGATTTTTGAATAAAAAAATCCTGACTCCTTCTCACTCTAAAAGTGGAAGAAATTAAACAGAAGCAGACTGAGAATAATTGTTGTTATACTGAAAATCGTTTTGGATTTTTGATTGCATATTAACGTCTCGAAGCGTCGGGATTGATTGCATAAGTTTACAAACTGAATACTGCAACTGAACACTGAACACTTTTTTTATGGCGGAACACAACGAACTCGGCAAACTTGGAGAAGAACTGGCAGTCGAATTTCTACGGAAAGACGGCTACATTATTTTGCAAACCAATTGGACCTTTCAAAAAGCTGAAATAGATATTCTCGCCCAAAAAGGGAACACACTTGCTGTTGTTGAAGTCAAAACACGTTCCTCATTAGAATTTGGATCGCCACAAGATTTTGTAAAACCAAAAAAAATTCAGCTTCTTGTCAAAGCAGTAGACGCATTTGTAAATGAAAGAAATTTAGATATTGAAGTCCGTTTTGACATTATCGCTGTCCATAAAGAAGGGAAATCTTTTGTAATTGAGCATCTTATAGATGCTTTTTATTACTTTTAGTTGTTTTTTCTTGTTGTTATATTTGTAACAAAATGTTTTTTATTTATATTTGCACATTATTTTCACACTAACTACGCGTAAAATAACAACACACTAAAAAATTACATCATGAAAACTGTTTCTTCCATTGTAGAAAATTACATCAAAACAAAGCCTTTTTTGCTGAATGCATTATCATTAGGCATCATCAATCTGACCTCATTATCGCGAAACATAATGACCGAACTGGAAAGTGAATTTGGCAAGGAAGTAAAACAAGGTGCGGTTGTTATGGCTTTAAAAAGACTAACAGAAGAACTGGATTTCAGGTTAAATCACAAGATAAATAAAGTCATCAAAAATATTGGGGAAATCACCGTTCGTTCGGCCCTGACTGATTATACCTTTGCTGCGTCCGACACTGTTTTGAACAAACAAGCCGATTTAATTACGGATATCAATTCTCTTCCAGATATTTTTTACACTTCATCCAGAGGCGTAAATGAAACCAACATTGTGGTTAGTAACAGCATCAATAATTTGGTTGATAAGCATTTTGCCAATGAAAAATTGATTCAAAAACTAGATAATTTGGCTTCGATTACCGTAAAATTACCGAAAGAAAATATTGTCGTTCCTGGAATTTACTATTTCATCTTTCAACGTTTGGCTTGGGAGGGAATTATTATTAATGAAGTAATTTCGACTTCAAACGAGTTCACGATTTTAGTAAGCGAAGCGCAAGTAGATGTGGCTTTTAAAGTCATTAAGGACTTGAAGAATTAGATTGGTTTTCTAATATTTCGGTTTTTGTTTAGTTCCTCTAAAATTAATTATTTCAATGCTTGATTTTTTATAATCTACTCGATAAACCAAGTAGTTATTTTTATCTACTGTTGCTTTGTGAAGATTTTTACAGGTTTCAGATTTTGGATATAAGTCAGGGAAAAGACTAATCTGATTGGTAACTTGGTTGATGTTTTCTTCCAATTGCAAAATTTCTCTAAAAGTCCATTGTGCCGCCAAATATTCAATAACCACCGCCAAACCCTTTATCGGCTTGTGGCGTCCATTTGATCTTTAACGCCATTTAGAAAATCTATTCATTACGGTTTCATGACTAATAAATTCGTCGTTTTCTGCTTGTTTTAAACCGATTTCAATTTCCTGTTTTTCTTCTGAATTCAAATCAGTGAACCACTCTTTTTTACTAGTTTTTAAAATAATTTCAAGTTTTTCCAATAAACTTTCGTCTATCGTAGTCAACTCTTGAATAAAATTATATTTTCTAATGGCTAAATTCATAACTTAAAATTTTAGTTTAACAAAGTTATTTCTTTTGATTGTGTTAAAAAAACAAACCCTAAAATTTAACTAACTGTTTTATTTTCAGATATTAAAAAATAAATTAATGTTAAATCTATTTCGTTTTGATAAAAAAAATTGAATTAAATGTAAATCAGAATCCAATTTAAAAATGTCTTATTCCCCACCCAACATCTCCATCAATTCCAATGCTGTTCTAGTATTTTTCACATTGTCAAAAGTCAACAAAAGTCTTAATCCAGCTGGCGTTTGCTTCTCTTTCATTTTACAAATAGCACTGTGTTTTTGCACAAACTGTAACACATCCTGAAAACGTTTAGATTGATAATAATCGGATTGTTGATCTGAAATAAAATAACCAATCATTTTGCCTTGTTTCATTACTAATTTTTCGATTCCAATGCGGGTTGCAATCCATTTGATGCGTATACTATTCATTAACGCTTTGGCACGCGGCGGCATTGGACCAAAACGGTCTATTAATTTATTTTGGAAAATGATCAATTCCTCTTCATTTTTTACTGCGCCTAATTCATTATACAAACTCAATCGTTCCGATACATTGTTGATATATTCATCCGAAAACAACAACTCAAAATCAGTGTCGATTTGCAGGTCTTTTACATATTCTTTGGTTTCCAAATTGTTTTCCTCTGGATACAAATCCTTGAATTCATTTTCTTTCAATTCATCGATGGCTTCGTTCATGATTTTTTGGTACGTATCAAAACCGATTTCGTTAATGAAACCACTTTGCTCTCCTCCCAATAAATCTCCGGCACCACGAATCTCTAAATCCTTCATCGCAATATTAAATCCACTTCCCAATTCACTGAATTGTTCCAAAGCCTGAATTCGTTTTCTGGCATCATCCGTCATCGCAGAGTATGGCGGACAAATAAAATAACAAAACGCTTTCTTATTACTACGTCCTACCCGACCGCGCATTTGATGCAAATCTGACAATCCGAAATTATTCGCATTATTTATGAAAATCGTGTTGGCATTGGGAACATCCAAACCGCTTTCGATAATGGTCGTTGCCACCAAAACATCAAATTCGCCATTCATGAAAGCCAACATCAATTCCTCGAGTTTTCTCCCTTCCATCTGGCCGTGACCAATTCCAACTCTGGCATTTGGCACCAAACGCTGAATCATTCCTGCAACTTCTTTGATGTTTTCTATTCTGTTATTGATGAAAAATACCTGTCCGTTGCGTTGAATTTCATACGAAATCGCATCTCGAATCAATTCTTCACTAAAACCGACTACATTCGTTTCTATAGGATATCTGTTAGGTGGAGGAGTTGTAATTACCGATAAATCACGCGCAGCCATCAACGAAAACTGTAACGTTCGTGGTATTGGAGTTGCGGTCAAAGTCAGCGTGTCGACATTTGCAGCTATGGTTTTGAGTTTGTCTTTTACGTTGACCCCAAATTTTTGTTCCTCATCCACAATCAACAATCCCAAATCTTTGAAAACTACATTTTTGTTAACCAATTGGTGTGTTCCAATGACAATATCGAGTTTTCCTTCGGCCAATTGTTTTAAAGTTTCCGCTTTTTGTTTGGCCGTTCTAAAACGGTTCAAATAACCAACAGAAACTGGCATATCTTTCAATCGTTCTGTAAAAGTTCTGTAGTGCTGGTATGCCAAAATAGTTGTAGGAACAAGAATTGCCACTTGTTTGCTATTATCGACTGCTTTGAAAGCCGCACGAATGGCAACTTCGGTTTTTCCAAAACCTACATCACCACAAACTAAGCGATCCATCGGACGGTCGCTTTCCATATCGGCTTTAACTTCTGCCGTAGATTTGGTTTGGTCCGGTGTATCTTCATAGATAAACGAGCTTTCCAGTTCGTTTTGTAAATAACTGTCGGGTGCAAACTGAAATCCTTTTTCGAGCCTTCTTTTGGCATACAACTGAATCAAATTGAATGCAATATGTTTGACTCTTGCTTTGGTTTTTTGTTTTAAAATCTTCCAGGCATTCGAACCCAATTTATAAATTTTGGGTGGCGTTCCGTCTTTTCCGTTGTATTTTGAAATCTTGTGCAGCGAGTGAATACTCACATAAACAATATCATTATCGGCATACACGAGCTTGATGGCTTCTTGCGTTTTGCCTTCAACCTGTATTTTTTGCAAACCTCCAAAACGTCCAATTCCGTGATCGATGTGCGTCACATAATCACCAACCGAAAGTGTCGTAAGTTCTTTTAAAGTAATATTCTGTTTTTTTGAATAGCCATTTTTGATGCTGAATTTATGGTAGCGTTCAAAAATTTGATGGTCGGTGTAACAGGTTATTTGATTTTCTTCGTCAATAAATCCTTGGTACAAAGGCAAAACAATCGTGTTGTATTGCTTTCGGATATTCTCAGAATTGGCCTCATCCAAAGTTTCGAAAATATCATGAAATCGTTTCGCTTGGGCGTCATTTGAACAAAACAAATAATTTTTGTAACCGTTAAAATGATTTTCATTCAAATTATTTAGCAACAAATCAAACTGTTTATTGAATGATGGTTGCGGCTGAATGTGAAATTCAAATTTTTTGGTGGTTCTAAAAATAGCTTTCGAACTCAATTCCACAATCGAGAAATCCAACGCTCTTTTTATAAATTCCGCTTGATTTAAAAATAGTTGTTCCGGTGAAGATCGTTTTATTTCCTGCGACAATTTTGCAAAAGCTTCTTCGGCTTTGCCAAATTGTTTATCCAATTGTGATAAAAAATCTTCGGTATTCTGAATGAAAATTACCGTTTTCTCCGAAATATAATCCAAGAAACTTTCTCTGTTTTCCTGAAAAACTTTGTTTTCCACATTTGGGATTATAGTAATCTTTTTTTGTGTTACGATTGACAATTGCGTCGCTTCATCGAAGGTACGAATGCTCTCCACTTCGTCTCCAAAAAACTCAATTCGGTACGGATTATCATTCGAAAAAGAAAACACATCGACAATTCCTCCACGAACTGAAAATTCTCCGGGTTCCGTAATGAAATCGACTCTTTTAAATTCGTATTCGAACAAAACTTCGTTGATAAAATCAATTGAAATTTTGTCACCAACGGCAACTTTCAACGTGTTTTTATCCAATTCCTTGCGGGTTACCACTTTCTCAAATAATGCTTCAGGATAAGTGACAATAACGGCCGGTTTTTTGCGGGAATTGATTCTGTTAAGAACTTCGGCGCGAAGCAAAACATTTGCATTATCGGTTTCTTCAATTTGGTATGGACGACGATACGAACCGGGATAAAAGAGCACATCTTGTTCGCCAATCATTTGTTCCAAATCGTTCAAATAGTATGCGGCTTCTTCTTTATTATTGAAAACAATTAAAAAAGGAAGCTCCGATTGTTTAAAAACAGAACGAATTACAAACGAAACTGCAGAACCCAAAAGTCCCGACAGCTGCATTTTTACTTGATGATTTTCCAATAAACGAGCAACTATTTGCTGTGTTTTTGGCGCATTATCATAGGTGTTATATAAGACTTTTTTACTCAACGCGTGGGATATTTGGATCTATAACTGGTGTGTTGGGAATGGCTCTTGCCGTGTCCATCATTCTCCTTAATTCAGATTCACCTTCCTCAATAGGGATTTTACTTTTTTCCACAATTTTGTCCATTTGTCTTTGAAGTGAAACCAATTCCAAGTTGATTTCTGAAACTAATAAGGTGACTTTTTTATCCGGAATGTTATCCAAATGAATGAATAAATCCAATAATCTAACTTTAGTAATCAAAGTCGAGATTCTGCTTTTTATTTGAGGTTTGTTGTATTCATAAGGAATATTATCGTTTAAAGCCATCGCTTTTTTAGAAAGCGCTTTCGATTTTTGTTGAAAAGCTCCAATAGTTTTTTTAGGCTTTTGCGCTAATTCAGCCAAAAATATACGCCATTCGTTCCACGATGCGATGCTTTTTTCAGCAGCCTCCGTTACTGGCGTGTCATACAAAACCCAACCTTTCTGTATGTTTTTAAATATAACTTCTCTTTTTTGAATTTCTTTCTTATTTTCTACCAAGCGTTTTTCATTGTCATTTTTACAGGACAATAAAAGAAAAATCAGCGAAAAGAAAACAGCAAAATTGTATTTCATTTTTAATTTCATTAAAGCACAAAGTTACAAAGTAAATTTACAATAATGAATTCCTGTATTGGAATAACAATCTAATATTACTACACTGATTTTTATGTTTAAAAACATCAAAAATTAGGAAATTAAGTGTTTTTTTAAACACTATTTTAAGATTTTTATAATGATTTTCATCAAAGTCATATTATTTGCGAAAACGTTATCTTTGTTTTTCAAAACAGACAAAAATGAGTACAAAAATATTGATTATTGGCGCTTGTGGCCAAATAGGAACGGAGCTTACCCAAAAACTACGAAAAATATATGGAACAGAAAATGTAATTGCTTCGGATATCCGAAAGCTAAATATTGATGTCGTGAATTCCGGTCCATTTGAAGTCGTGAACGCCTTAGATTTCAATCAAATTGAACATTTAGTGGAATTGCACCAAATTGACGAGGTGTATTTGATGGCCGCATTATTATCTGCAACAGCAGAGAAAAACCCAGCTTTTGCTTGGGATTTAAATATGAATTCGTTGTTTCATGTTTTGAATTTGGCGAAAGCCGGAAAAATAAAAAAAATATTCTGGCCTTCGAGTATTGCGGTTTTTGGACCAACAACTCCTAAAGAAAATACGCCACAATATACGATAATGGAACCTTCAACGGTGTATGGAATCAGCAAACAAGCCGGAGAAAGATGGTGTGAATATTACCATAATATTTTTGGTGTAGATGTGAGAAGCATTCGTTATCCGGGTCTAATTAGCTGGTCATCGCCTCCTGGTGGCGGAACTACGGATTATGCGGTAGACATTTTTCACAAAGCACTTTCTGATAAAACTTACGAATGTTTTTTATCCTCAGAAACTAAAATGCCGATGATGTACATGGACGATGCGATTGCGGCGACCATTCAAATTATGCAAGCGCCGGCAGAGCAAATAAAAATTCATTCTTCGTATAATTTGGCTGCAATGAGCTTTACGCCGACGGAGATTGCTGCCGAAATCAAGAAACACATTCCTGAATTTACAGTTACTTATGAACCGGACTTCCGTCAAAAAATAGCCGACAGCTGGCCAGCAAGTATTGATGACGCTGAAGCTAGAAAGGATTGGGGATGGAAACATGAATTTGATTTGGAAAGCATGACTAAAGATATGCTGGAAAATTTGAGTTCGGAAAAAGCATAATACTTTTATTTATATAAAGTTCGGGTTTTAAAAAATCAAGGTGAAAATCTAGTTTTTTGAAACCCGATTTTTTTGAAATTATGTTTTATTTTAAGTATCATATTAAAAAGATATTTTCTTTAAATTTGATAAAAACGGCAGCGCCATGAAACTTACATCAAGCGAGCCTTTTTTTTTGGTGAAAAATGGAATAGCCAACTCCTATCCGTCAATAAGAGAAAATCTTGACACAGAAATTCTAATCGTAGGCGGTGGAATAACGGGCAGCCTTATCGCCCATCAATGTATGGAAGAAGGTTACAAAACCGTACTGATCGACCGAAGAGAAATTGGTCATGGAAGTACATCGGCTACGACATCCATATTACAATATGAGATTGACGTTCCTTTGCACCAACTCATTGATTTAATTGGTGAAAAAGCTGCCGTTGACAGTTATTGGGCGTGTTATAAATCGATTGATGATTTGAAAAAAATAGTGCGACAGGTAAAATATGATTGTGGATTCAAGAAAAAAGAATCGCTCTATTTTGCCGCTGTAAAGAAAGATGTTGGCTGGTTAAAAAAAGAATTCGAAGCTCGAAAAAAAATTGGAATGCCCGTAAAATGGCTCGAAGCCGATGAAATTTATAAAAAGTTTCACAACAAACATTCGTATGGTGGAATCTTTTCGGAACAAGGCGGCAGTATAGGTGCTTTCCAATTAGCCCACGATATTCTGGCGTACAATCATGAAAAAGGATTGAAAATCTTTGATAAAACGGATATCAAAAAAGTCACTTACAAACAAAATGGCGTGAGCGTTCAAACAGAAAATGGCACTACCATTACCGCTAAAAAAATAATTTACTGCAACGGTTTTGAAAGTACCGAAATCATTAAGGACAAGTTTATAAATTACTTTCTACTTATGCAATAGTGGGAGAAAGGTTTGAAGACGACCAATCACATATTAACGACACTCTTTTTTGGAATACCGCGGAACCCTACATTTACATGCAAACCACCGATGATTACCGATTACTTATTGGTGGAGAGGATGAGGATTTTGTAAATGCCGAAAAAAGAGAATCCTTAATCAACGACAAATCCGGTAAATTGACTAAATATCTGAAGAAAATTTTACCCGATTACGATTTTAGAATGGATTTTGTTTAGGCGAATACCTTTGGCGAAACTAAAGACGACTTACCATCTATTGGCAAACATCCTAATTTCAGAAGTGCTTATTTTGTTTTGGGTTTTGGCGGAAACGGTATCACATTTTCAGTTATTGGAATGGAGCTCGTTTCTAAAATGTTAAAAAATAAGAAACATCCTTTGGCAGAATATTTTAAATTCAGAAGGTGATTTAGAATAGTAACACCTGACTAGATTGCATAAAAAAAGCCCTTTTCAGGGCATTTAAATGTTACTTTAATTCGTAAGTATTGTTTTCTTTCTTGATGTCAGCCATTAAGCTGCTCGGATCGATGGTAATTTTCTTGATGGCGCTTTTAGGTTTCGCAATCATGAATTCCATTGTAGGATACGCCCAAGCCCAATCACCAAGAACCGTTCTTTTTATAGCAGGATTTGGATTTTCTTTTTCGAAACTCATCATACGCAACGGAATGTAAAAACTCTCCATTGTTCCATCTGTATATTCCACTAACAAATCAATTGGCATTGGCATTCTGCCTATTCTTTCTAATGTAACAATCGTTTTTTCACCAATGTCTCTCGGTTCTCTGATACCGTAATCAATAGTATTGGTGGTTTGTGTCCAATCCGTCAAGTACCAATCCAGATTTGCTCCTGTAATTCTTTCGGCAGATCTTTTGATATCGTTTGGCGTAGGATGTTTGAATTTAAAATCGCTGTAATACTTTTTTAAGGTTTTCATCAGATTCTCTTTCCCTATCAAATACATTAATTGTGTCAAGAAAAGTTCTCCTTTGCTATACGAAGTGATGCTATACACTCTGTTTTCGTCAAAACGATCTGCATGTGTAGTTTGTGGCAATTCTTTCCCAGAATTTACCATTGAAAAATATCCAGCATACGCTCCTGTGAATGGGTTTTCTACTTTTTTATCTGCAATTTCATTCATTCCTAAATCTTCCAGAAATGAAGTAAAACCTTCGTCCATCCATCCGTGTTTTGATTCATTGGAAGCCAATACATGCTGGAACCAAGAGTGTGCCATTTCGTGAGCGGTTACTCCTAATAATCCTTCAAAACTTCCTTGTCCTAAAATTAGCGTACACATCGCATATTCCATTCCGCCATCGCCACCTTGAATGACAGAATATTGTTTGTACGGATAATCTCCAATTGTTTTGTTGTAAAACGCCATTAACTGCACTGTTTTTGGCTGTAAATTTTTCCAGTTTTGGATATATTTTGGATTGTTTTTATACAAGAAATGCAAGTCGACATTGTTCGGACCTTTCACTACGTCGTGAATATACTCTTTGTCAGCTGCCCAAGTAAAATCATGAACCATTGGTGCATTAAAGTGCCATGTCAACGTTTTAATTCCCTTTGGAAGGGTCACAACAACGCCCGGATCTTGATATCCATGTCCAATTGTATTTTTGTTTTGCAAATAACCCGTACCACCTAAAACGTATGCGGCATCGATAGTAATATTCACGTCAAAATTTCCCCACACACCATGAAATTCTCTGGCGATATATGGATCTGCATGCCAACCTTCAAAATCGAATTCGGCAATTTTTGGGTACCATTGTGCCATTGACAATTCTACTCCTTCAGCATTATTTCTTCCGGAACGACGAATTTGAATTGGAACCTGTCCATCAAAATCTAATTTAAAAGTGGTTTTAGAATTGGGAAGTATTGGCTTAACCAAAGTAACTTCGAGAATTGTTCCAACAGCTTTAAAAGCAGCATTAACTCCGTCTTGTGTGAAATTAGTGATATTCAAATACCCCGTTTCATTAGGTTTTAAATTTTTGATTCGGCTTTCTTTCACTTCATTAATCCCCGCATTTATTTTGTTAACCATTCTGGCATCAGGGTCCTTTATACTTTGAATTCTGGCATCCATTTCGCTTCCTGGCTGGAAAGCATTATTATAAAGGTGATAATATACTTTTCTCAAAGTATCAGGAGAATTATTGGTATAAACCAATTCCTGCTTTCCTTTGTACTCATAAGTCTTAACATCCATGGTAACATCCATTTTGTAGTCAACATGCTGCTGCCAATAAGAAGAGCTTTGAGCAAACAGATTTGCAAAACTTAAAGTAAAAAAAGATAATAAAAGTAGTTTTTTCATATAGGATAAAAATAAAAATGGAAGAACAAAGTGCTCTTCCATTGATGAATATTTGAATTGTTATTTTTTAGATATTTTTTCAGCCATCAGTAAAGCGTTGTATGCATTTACTATTTTTCCTGATTTAGACAGTGCAGTAAAAGAACGTACGTCAGTAGCTTTTCCACCTACGATGACATCAGTTGAAATAGCAACCCCTGAATCCATCAAGATATGTTTTACCTGTTGAGCAGATAATTTTGGATAGTACGAACGAATTAATGCGGCAACTCCGGCAACGTTTGGCGAGGCCATTGAAGTTCCTTGCAAATATTTATACGTATTATTTGGAGTTGTAGCATAGATTTTCACTCCGGGAGCAAAAACGTCTACATTTATTTTTCCGATATTAGAAAAACGAGCCACAACTTTATTTCCATACTCAAAATTCAAAGCACCAATTGTGATTAAATTATCTGCAAACTCTGTTACTTTATCTTCTGAATCATTAGGGAAATTTTCAGCAAAGTCAATATCTTTTGCATCGTTACCGGCTGCGTGAACAATCAATACATCTTTTTTCTCAGCATATTTTATCGCATCATAAACCCATTTTTTGTGTGGAGAAAAACTTTTTCCAAAACTTCCGTTAATGACTTTCGCACCATTATCTACTGCATAGCGAATTCCTAATGCAATATCTTTATCATACTCATCACCGTCGGGCACTGCACGAACCGTGAGGATTTGAACATTATTTGCAATCCCATCGCCTCCTAATACGTTATTTCTGGTTTGTGCAACAATTCCGGCAACGTGAGTTCCATGAAGAATTTCATTTTTGTCTGGTCCCATCACATTATTGTTTCCATACTTGGTATCGGTAATATCGTTTGGATTATCTCCTACCACTTTACGGTAATCGGTTTTAAGATGATCGCCGTTGATAAGTGCAACCTGCTCTTCTAATTGTTTTTGAACAGCAATTTTCAACTCTGATATTGGCAATCCATAAGAAAGCATTTGTTGCATTGCCGCTTTACTTTTTTGTGTTGACGGTTCTTGTGAAACAATTGCATTTACCTCTTCAATTGTATAAACTGGTTTGCCAAAATGTTTAACTAACACAGCATCACCAGCAGCGATAGTCTCTAACATTTGCTGTGAACGTGTTTTTCCAGCAGCAGCATCAGCCACTTTTTTATCATTTAATGCTTTTGCCGCTTGGTACGTAGCGTCATCAACCAAGGTTTTATCTTTGATAATTCTTTCGTATTCCAAATTCTCTTTGGTACTATTTCCAAGAAAATTCCATCCATGGATATCATCAATGTATCCGTTTTTGTCATCGTCAATTCCGTTTCCGGCAATCTCTTTTGTATTGGTCCAAAGTACAGATTTCAAATCTTCATGTTCGATATCCACACCAGAATCTACAATTCCAACAATTACTGGCACGCCTTTTTTACCTTTTAATAATTCGGCGTAAGCCTTATCAACACTCATTCCAGGAATGGTGTCAGTTACAATATCTAAATGACTCCAACGTTTTAGGTCGTTTTCAGTTATGGCTGCCTTTTTTGTAATGTTTAAAGGAGCGCTTATGGCAACTAAATCAGAATTATTAGTATTTGAAACTTGTTTTGAAGCGCCACATCCTACTAATGTTAAAAAAGCAAAAGCAGAAATGTAAATGGGTTTAATGGTATTCATTTCGAATTTTTTATTTAGTTTTTGAAATATTTGTCTAAAATAATTTTTTTTGTTACAAATGAAACTGTCCTTAACACTATGTTAAGACTTCATCGCATTTATAAACTTCTTTGAGCCGTATGCCTTTCTCAGTTTTTTGCACGGTTATGATTTCATTGTCCGCATCGTGTTCCAAAAACAAATAATAATTATTATCCGCGGCGGCATTTAGAAACTTCGCTTTTTCGGGCATAGTCAATAAAGGTCTGGTATCATAACCCATCACGTAAGGAATGGGAACGTGTCCGGCTGTTGCCAATAAATCAGCGCAAAAAACAATCGTTTTATCCTGATATTTAATGTGCGGAATCATTTGCTTTTCAGTATGTCCATCAGCAAAGAAGATGCCAAAACCCAATTCTGATTTTTCTAAAAAATCTCCTTCCGGTTTCTGGATGAAATTCAGCTGACCGCTTTCCTGTATCGGCAAAATATTTTCAGACAAGAAAGATGCTTTTTCCCGAGGATTTGGTTTTGTAGCCCATTCCCAATGATTTTCGTTAGACCAGAATTTAGCATTTTTAAAAGCAAGTTCGTATCCTGTTTTGTCAGCGTTCCATTGTACGCTACCACCACAATGGTCAAAATGCAAATGCGTCATAAAAACATCAGTGACATCATCCCGATGAAAACCATATTTGGCCAACGATTTGTCCATCGAATGGGTTCCCCAAAGCGAATAATAACCAAAAAATTTCTCGGACTGCTTGTTTCCCATTCCGGTATCAATCAGAATCAATTGGTTGCCATCTTCAATTAATAAACAGCGTGCCGCAATATCAATTAAATTGTTTTCATCAGCCGGATTGGTTTTGTTCCAAATCGTTTTTGGTACCACGCCGAACATTGCGCCGCCATCCAATTTAAAATTGCCTGTTTCTATAGGATATAGTTTCATTTTTTTGTAGGTTTTGATAGGTTTCAAAGTTAGGAAATTCAAATGCTTTTTGATGTTTCAAATAGCTTTTTTCTATTTTAACATTGGTTATAAAAATGTTATCAGCTATGGAAAAAGCATTTTATACACTATCTTTGTCATTAATTTAGACAAAATCAATATAAGCTATGATAAAAGTTTCTGACACAGCAAGAAAAAAAATCATCGATTTAATGAAAGATGATGGTTTTGACGCTACAAACGACTATGTAAGAGTGGGCGTAAAAAGCGGCGGATGTTCTGGATTATCTTATGATTTAAAATTTGATAAAACAAAAAGCGACGACGACAAAATTTTTGTTGACAATGATATCACTATCGCTGTAGAAAAAAAATCTTTTTTGTACTTAGCCGGAACAATTTTAGAATTCTCAGGAGGAATAAATGGTAAAGGGTTTATTTTCAATAACCCAAACGCCAATAGAACCTGTGGTTGCGGAGAATCATTTTCACTTTAGTCAATTGTTTAAAGTCATAAAGTCGAAAGACTGGTAATGATTTTAAAACTTTAGACTTTAAAACTTTAAGACAATAAATTATGTCAAAATATACGGAAGACGACTTAAAAATCGAACTCGAAACTAAAGAATATGAATACGGATTTTACACCGAATTGGAATCAGAAACGTTTCCTATAGGTTTAAATGAAGATATCGTTCGCGCTATTTCGCACAAAAAAGGAGAACCTCAATGGATGACCGATTGGCGTCTGGAGGCTTATCGTGCCTGGGAGCAAATGACTGAGCCGGAATGGGCAAATGTGCATTATATTAAACCTGATTTTCAGGCCATTTCCTATTATTCAGCTCCAAAAGCGGTAGATCCTAGTAAAACATTGGACGATGTAGATCCTGAACTTTTAGAAATGTACAAAAAGTTGGGCATCTCCGTCGATGAACAAAAAATGATGAACAACGTAGCGATGGATATTGTTGTAGATTCTGTTTCAGTAGCAACCACTTTCAAGAAAACATTAGGTGAAAAAGGCATAATCTTTATGAGTATTTCTGAAGCCATCAAAGAGCATCCAGAATTAGTTCGTAAATATTTAGGGACAGTTGTACCGCAAAAAGACAACTTTTATGCAGCTTTGAATTCGGCAGTTTTCTCTGACGGATCTTTCTGTTATATTCCAAAAGGCGTTCGTTGTCCAATGGAACTTTCTACTTATTTTAGAATCAATCAAGCAGGTACAGGGCAATTCGAAAGAACTTTATTAGTTGCCGATGAAGGTAGTTATGTTTCTTACTTAGAAGGTTGTACAGCTCCAAGTCGTGATGAAAATCAATTGCACGCCGCAGTAGTAGAATTAATCGCTTTGGACGATGCTGAAATAAAATATTCAACCGTACAAAACTGGTATCCAGGAAATAAAGAAGGAAAAGGCGGAGTTTTCAATTTTGTAACCAAAAGAGGAATTTGCGAGAAAAACGCGAAAATTTCTTGGACACAAGTAGAAACCGGTTCCGCTATAACGTGGAAATATCCTTCCGTTATTTTAAAAGGAGACAATTCAACAGGAGAATTTTATTCGATTGCTGTAACCAACAATTTCCAACAAGCGGATACTGGAACAAAAATGATCCATTTAGGTAAAAATACTAAATCGACCATTATTTCTAAGGGAATTTCTGCAGGAAAATCACAAAACAGTTACAGAGGTTTGGTCCGCATTTCACCAAACGCAGAGAACGCCAGAAATTTTTCACAATGCGATTCCTTATTAATGGGAAACAATTGTGGCGCGCATACGTTTCCTTACATCGAAAGCAAAAATCCATCAGCAAAAATTGAACATGAGGCTACGACAAGTAAAATTGGCGAAGACCAAGTTTTCTATTGCAACCAACGTGGAATTCCAACCGAAAAAGCAATTGCGTTGATCGTAAACGGTTTTAGTAAAGACGTATTGAATAAATTACCAATGGAATTTGCCGTTGAAGCACAAAAATTATTAGAAATTTCGTTAGAAGGTTCCGTAGGTTAATCTTTTAAACTTAAATAGTTATGGACATTATTTTAAAAAATGTAAAGAAAAAAGATTTTCCAGTTTTAAAATCATTGGCAAAATCACTTGGATTTGAAATTATAAAAGAAGAAAAACCATATAACCCTGAGTTTGTAAAAGAAATTTTGGAAGCAGAACAAAGTATTAAAGACGAGAAAGGGATAAAAATGACGGTGGAAGAAATACGTGCTTTACGCAAATAGTATTTACGACTAAAGCTAGGAAATATTTAGATTTTTGGATTAAATCTGGAAATAAAAACATTCTAAATAAAATTACAGATTTAATAGAAGACATTTAACTACATCCTTTTGAAGGAATCGGAAAGCCGGAACAATTGAAATACCAGCTTTCTAGAAAATAGTCAAGAAGAATAAATCAAGAACATCGCATTATATATAAAGTTACCGAAGAAAATACAATTGAAATATTAGACATTTTATCACTAAAAGGTCATTACGAATAAACAAAGACAATATGTTAAGTATAAAAAATTTACATGCCTCTATTGGGGATAAAGAAATATTAAAAGGGATTAACCTTGAGGTAAAAGCAGGAGAAATTCACGCGATAATGGGACCAAACGGCGCCGGAAAAAGTACGTTAGCGTCCATCATTGCAGGAAACGAAAACTACGAAGTAACCGCAGGTGAAATCTCTTTAGACGGAGAAGACCTTTCGGAATTGGCACCAGAAGAAAGAGCGCACAAAGGAGTTTTCCTTTCGTTTCAATATCCAGTGGAGATTCCAGGAGTTTCAGTGACGAACTTTATCAGAACTGCCATTAATGAAACCCGTAAAGCAAATGGTCAGGAAGAAATGCCGGCAAACGAAATGCTAAAAGTGATTCGTGAGAAATCAGAATTATTAGAAATCGACCGTAAGTTTTTGTCTCGTTCTCTAAACGAAGGTTTTTCTGGCGGAGAAAAAAAACGTAACGAGATTTTTCAAATGGCGATGCTAGAACCAAAATTGGCTATTCTTGATGAAACCGATTCTGGACTTGATATTGATGCTTTACGAATTGTGGCTAATGGGGTTAACAAACTAAAAAGCGACAAAAATGCAATCGTAGTTATAACACACTACCAAAGATTATTAGACTATATCGTTCCTGATTTTGTTCACGTGTTATACAACGGAAAAATTGTAAAATCTGGTGGAAAAGAATTAGCGCATGAATTGGAAGAAAAAGGATACGACTGGATTAAACAAGAACAAGAAGCGTAAAAATTTGTTTGAAGTTTAAAGTTTAAAGTTGCCACCAGATAACTTTAAACATTTAAACATTAAACTTGAAACAAAATAAAAATGGATTTAAAAGAAAAATTACTATCATCTTTTATGGCTTTCGAAGAGCGCATTGATGTTCACGCTGAACTTCATGACGTAAGAACTGCCGCCATAAAAAACTTTGAAAATAAAGGTTTCCCAACCAAAAAAGACGAAGCTTGGAAATACACGTCACTAAACGCCATCTTAAAAAATGACTTTACCGTTTTTTCAAAACAAGATAATGCAGTTGAATTTAATCATGTAAAAAAATACTTTTTACACGAAGTAGACACGTACAAAGTAGTGTTTATTGATGGGGTTTTCAGCTCGCATTTATCGTCAACCACACACGAAGGAATTGATGTTTGTCTGATGTCATCGGCATTGACCAAACCAAAATACAAAATGGTAATTGATACTTATTTTAATCAAATTGCCAACAGAGACGAAAGTTTGACGTCATTGAACACCGCTTTTGCTATTGAAGGCGCCTACATCAATATTCCAAAAAGTAAAGTAGCGGATAAACCAATTGAGATTATGTATTTCTCAACAGGGAATGAAGCGGCGCTTTTGGTTCAGCCGAGAAACTTGGTGATTGTTGGAGAGAATTCACATGTCCAAATTATTGAGCGCCATCAAAGCTTAACCGAAAACCCGGTATTAACGAATTCCGTTACCGAGATTTTTGCTCAAAAACGTGCTATCGTTGATTATTACAAAATTCAAAACGATACGCTTGAAGCAAATTTAATTGATAACACTTATGTTTCTCAGAAGCAAGAAAGCCATGTGTCCGTTCACACGTTTTCTTTTGGTGGAAACCTTACGAGAAACAACTTGAATTTTTATCACTTTGGCGAACGTTTAACAAGTACTTTGAACGGAATAACGATTATTGGTGAAAAACAACATGTCGATCATTACACTTTAGTGAAACATTCCACTCCAAATTGTGAAAGCTTTCAGGATTATAAAGGAATCTACGCTGATCGTTCTACGGGAGTTTTTAACGGAAAAGTGTATGTGGAGAAAGATGCTCAAAAAACAAATGCATTCCAAAAAAGCAACAACATATTATTGAGCGACAAAGCGACGATCAATGCAAAACCACAATTAGAGATTTTTGCTGATGACGTAAAATGTTCGCACGGTTGTACCATTGGACAATTAGACGAAACCGCAATGTTCTACATGCAACAACGCGGAATTCCTAAAAAAGAAGCCAAAGCGTTATTGATGTATGCGTTCTCAAATGCCGTTATCGAAAACATTAAAATACCGGAGTTAAAACAACGAATCACCAAAATTATCGCTACGAAATTAGGCGTGAAAATAGGATTTGATTTGTAATCAACACTAAGAAGAAGTTATAATGGTAACCCTGTCAGAGTTTAAAACTCTGACAGGGTTTATTTTTTTAGGAGCTTTTCCCGCCATTAGTTGCAATCTTTTATTGTTTTAAAGAAAACAATAAAAGGATTTTCACTGCTATCGGGGCTAAAATTATTCTATTGAATTAAAATAGGCAAAAGATTGAGGGGGTGTCAAATTATAATCTTCCTTAAGATTTTTTGGTGTTTTAAATCTTCTCTTATTTTTAATTTGAATCGCAAAACCTTGTTCTTTGTCAGCAAAATATTCATAGAAATAATCTTCTGTTATTCCAGAATATTCTTTGGTTTTGTCCCAAAGCGTTTTAAGATCAAAATTGAATATTTCACCAATTTCAAATTCACCAATCACCTTTTGAACAGGTGAAGACGCATAAACTAGGACTGAAGTGACATTTTGGTTTTTAAAAATAGCTTTTCTGAATTCAAATTTTTTAGTACCATCAAATATCTTATTTGCAAATTGGGGCTTAATTGACATTACTACTTTCATAACTATTTTTTGATTTTATATGCAAAATTAATTAAATCGTTGAACTGTTCATTAGTTAATTTTATAAAGCCTAAAGGTATGCTTTTACTGTCTTCAAAAATCTTTAAGTCAATTAAATTTCTTATGGTTGGTTTGGGAGTTGGTAATGAATGTGCAAACAAAAAATTAATCACAAAAGGTCTATACTTAGGATATTTATCCCACCACTTATTTCTTAAATCATCTTTAGAGATCATAGTTTTCCTATTACAAGAGTCGAAAAAATCATCAAAAGTTTTAAAATCATTTTTAATGTTTTCCACTATACAAATAGTCGTGATAGTACTTGTATAAATTTTTTGAGTCCCTTCTTCTCCGATTCTATAAATTAAAACAATATCGCCAGATTTTAAATTTCTATCTTTTGAATGTGAAATATAGGCTTTACTTATTCGATTTCTGTGAGGTTCGTTTTCAGTATATTTAGATTTATCTTCTCTTGTATTTATACTGTCTGGAAAAAGCTCTGTATGATATTGAGGTTCAATTTTTATAATATATTTATCTGTTTCTCTAGAAAAGAACGGAAAAGTTAATTTAGGATTTTGAATGTTCTTTGGTAAATTTTTACCAAATGATCTGACATATACTCGTTCTTCTCCATTTTTGGTTGTTTTTAATCCGTGGTAAACAAATCCCCATTCTTCAAGCATTTCAATTAGCTGTTCTTGTTCAGGCCTTTTGACAAAAAGAGTGACATAAATTTCTTCAACTTTATACTGAATAGCATTGTCAAAGATAGTTTTAAGAAATCGCTCTCCAATTTTATATCCGTTTCCCGTAACTTTTAAAGTACCAATTTTTAATCTCTTTTTTGGTTGAAAAACAGGTGAAATGTTTGAGTAATTTTCTTCTTCACTTTCTGTTTTTACAAAAAGAAATGCTGTTAAATTTCCATCACTATGACACACATAACACGACTCTTCCGATTTGCCATTAAACCAAACATCAAATTCCGTATAATCTTCTCTAAAACTATCAAAAAATGATTCTTTAATCTTTACCTCTGCAAAATCAACTTTTTTTACAGCTAAAACTTTAAAATTGACTAATTCTGGATTTTCTGCAGTAACTTTTTCAAGGAAATTTTGAATTTTAAAAACTCTTTCACTTATTCCAAGCAAATTGGCTTTAGTGTGAATTTTTTTATCTTCTGAAATTAAGATATAAACCCTACCTTCATAAACTTCATTTAAGATTTGAGTGTCATTTATATCATTATCTTGATTATCTACTTTTTTGCTTACTTTTAATATTTCTTCTCCTAATGGAGCTTGATGTTTTAGTAAATTGTAACTCTGAATCTTAATACTCATTGTGTCAAGAGCATTTGGGTCTTTATATCTTTCTAATTCTTCGACTGTTAAAGGATGAATGTGTTTTGAGTACTTTAGATTATCAATCCATTTGAAAAGTTGCCCAATTTCTGGTTTGTATATTTTACTCGCTTCTCTATGAATAATGATATTGGTATCTAGTAAAATTTTCATCATTAAATAATTTCCATTAGTTGAGTATAGTTTCTATCTTTTATTTCAATGTGAGGTATTGAATATTTGTCGGAAAGATATTTTGCATATTCTATTTCCATTTGTTGTAATTCATTCAAAACTTTAACATCATAAATTTTGCCATCTCTTGCTTCTAATCTTTTTGCAATTTTTTCAACTACATCAATTACAATCCCTATAGCTTTTGGATTAATTTGGTCAAAAGTATCTTCATCAATTCTACTTGGCATTCCATCTGAATTTAATAGACAGAAATGACCATCAAGAAGATATTTTTCATCTGTTCTAATTAGATTTTCCAGCCCTTTTATTAATCTACTTTGGGTTGAAGCAATATTTTTTACAAGTTTATTATCCCTATTGCTAATTTCTTCCCATTTTAATATTTGACTAGCAGTAAGGTGAATTGAGCCAGTTTTTAAAGCTATTTCATTACAAATTGTACCTTTTCCAACACCGTGAATTCCTCCAATAAAGATTATGTTTTTCATAAATTACTTAAAACGAGTTAAATGCTTTTGTAATATTAATGAAAATAAATAAGAATGTAAGTATTTACTTCTTTAAACTTCCCGCAATCCCTTTCAACATTCCATTAAAATCAAATTCAGGTTCTTCGGTTAAACCCATTCGTACAATCACTAAATCAAGTGACGGAATAATCGCCACCATCTGACCTTGAAAACCGCTGCAGTAATACATATCTCTTGGCACATCAGGAAAATGTCCGTTGGCATTGAGCCAAAAATGTCCGCCATATCTTCCGTCAGATCTATTCGTAGGAGTTGCAGTATATTTCTCCCAACTTTCGTTGAAAATTTGTTCGCCGTTCCAGTTGCCTTTGTGCAAATACAACAACCCAAATTTTGACCAATCTTGTGTTGTAGCCCAACCGTAGGATGAACCTACATAATTTCCGGCCATATCTGTTTCGATTACCATAGAATTCATTCCTATTTTATCAATCAAAGCCGAATACCAAAAATCTAAATATTCCTGATGCGTTTTGAACTGTTTTCGCAAAATCCCGGAAAGCAAATTCGTCGTCCCTGAAGAATAATTCCACCGCATATTGGGTTTATATTCCGCCGGTTTTTCTAATTGCGCGCGAGTCATATCTTCAGACTGAAAAAGCATTTTGGTGGCATCAGAAATAGTCGCGTAATCTTCCACCCATTGTAAACCGGAATTCATGTGCAGCAAATCGCTTGTTGTAATCAATTTTCGGTTGTCATTCGCCCATTCTGGAATTGGCACAGGGTCATTAATGTCAAATTTTCTTTGTTTCTCCAAAATTCCAAACATGGTACTAGTAATACTTTTGGTCATGGACCAACCTAATAATTTACTATTTTTATCAAAACCAGTATCGTACTTTTCAGCAATGATTTTGTCTTTATAAATTACTAAAAGGGAACGCGTTCTTTTTTTGATTTGCCCTTTTGTGTCAAAAGCATTGGCTACAGCGGCATTCAATTTAGTATAATCAACGTTACTAAAAATGGTGTCTTTAGGTTCCTCATTTCCATACGGAAAAGGTAAATTGTTGTTCAATTTTGTTCTTTTGGGAACCAAATACGGTTTTGAAATATCAAAATCATCGTTTATTAAAGTCACACCCAAACCTTTGCGGTAAATTGCTTTTCGTTCTTTCAAACCGTAAACCGAAGCAACGGCAAACTTTTCGGCATCTTCAATTTTGTTTTTGGCCAAATCAATCATGTCGATATCATTGTCGCCTTTCTCAATCATTTCCTGCGATCGGTTATCAATAAAATGTCCCGAAGCGATGCTTTTGGCTGAAAAGCCAGAAATTAAATCCAGTTTTGGATAAGTAGTGAACCCCAAATAAAAGATTCCGATAAAAGAAGCAAAACCAACGAGCTTGAAGAATTTTTTCATAGAGAATTAATTTGAAGCAATTTAATAAAAAAGAATCACATTTTTGAAACACTTAGGAATACTGAAAAATGATTTTTCTATGAACAAATATTTTTTATTTAAACCATTAAGAAATTAAGTTTCATTAAGAATTAACACTTAATTTTTCTTAATTTATCAATGGTTAAATTTATAAAGAGAAATTGTTTCATAAAATCTTCCGATTTACCAAAAAGTAAGGTTTGAAGTCGTATTATATTTTTCTAAATCGTAAATAGTAATAACTTTTATTAACAAGTGTTTGCCAAAAATTAATTCCAATTTCACTACTTTTGTATTTAGAAAAATTCTAAATAATGAAAGGCTAATTTCAAATTAGTATATCTAAAAAAATGTTTAGTATTGGCGTTCCTTCGAACCAATAAAATATTAAAAAAAGCAGACACATGTTAGACATTAATAAAATAAGAGCCGACTTTCCAATTCTTTCGCAAAAAGTAAATGGAAAACCGTTGGTTTATTTCGACAACGGAGCCACTTCGCAAAAACCACAGGTTGTGATTGATGCGATTTCAAAATATTATCAGGAAATCAACGCTAATATTCATCGTGGCGTTCACACGTTAAGTCAACTAGCAACTGATGCATACGAGATTTCTCGTAGTAAACTTCAAAATCACATCAATGCAAAATTTGCCCATGAAGTTCTTTTTACTTCGGGAACAACACATGGAATTAATTTAGTTGCCAATGGATTTGCTTCGATTTTGAAACCAGGCGATGAAGTTTTAGTTTCGGCATTGGAACACCACAGCAATATTGTGCCTTGGCAAATGTTGTGCGAGAAAACCGGAGCGAATCTACGAGTAATTCCAATGAATGAGAATGGCGAATTGATCATGTCCGAATATGATACATTGCTTTCAGATAAAACGAAGATTGTAACCGTAAATCATATTTCGAATGCTCTTGGAACTGTCAATCCAATTAAATATATGATTGACAAAGCGCATGAAGTTGGCGCGGCAATTTTGATTGATGGAGCGCAAGCCGTTCCTCATTTAAAACCAGATGTTCAGGAATTAGATTGTGATTTTTATGTTTTTTCAGGACACAAAATATGCGGTCCAACAGGAACTGGAATTTTATACGGAAAAGAAGCTTGGTTGAACAAATTACCGCCGTATCAAGGTGGAGGCGAAATGATCAAGGAAGTGACTTTCGAGAAAACTACTTATGCTGAGTTGCCTCATAAATTTGAAGCTGGAACACCAAATATTGCAGGAGGAATTGTTCTGGGAACTGCTGTTGACTATATGAATGAAGTTGGATTTGACAACATTCAACAGCAAGAAAAGGAATTATTAGAATACGGAACTAAACGATTATTGGAAATTGAGGGTTTGAAAATTTTTGGCACCGCCAAAGAAAAAACTTCGGTAATTTCGTTTAATATTGAAGGCATTCATCCGTATGATATTGGCACCATAATTGACAAATTAGGAATAGCTGTAAGAACCGGCCACCATTGCGCGCAACCCATCATGGATTTCTTTAAAATTCCGGGAACAATAAGAGCATCGTTTGCTTTTTACAATACCAAAGAAGAAATTGACATAATGGTTGCAGCTATTAAAAAAGCGCAACTCATGTTATCTTAAAAAAATTAAAATCATCAATACATGAAAATCTTATCATTATTATTTCTGACTATTTTTCTGGGAAACGGTTGCGATAGTGCTAAAGCACAAGATATTATAACCGCAGTTATTGAATACACGGCTAATACCAGAGGTTTCTATCAAAAGATAACGGTAAAAAATCAGATGTTGACGGTTTCGAAAGATAGAGACGGAAATGATAAAGCGGTACCAAAAAAATTATCGGATGCCGACTGGAAAGAATTAGTGACTTGTTTTACAACAGTGAAATTGGATAGCTTGTCTCAGCTCAAAGCACCCAGCGAAAAACGTTTTCATGATGGTGCAGCTATCGCCAAACTGAAAATTACCATTAAAGAGAAAGCCTATGAAAGCACTAGTTTTGATCACGGTTTTCCACCAAAAGAAATAAAGAAATTCGTAAATATGATAACATCATTAGCTAAAAAATAAAACTGAAATAAATTCAGCAGAGTATGAAAATTAAAGAAATACAAGATGAAATTGTTGATGAGTTCTCCATGTTTGACGACTGGATGGAGCGGTACGAATACATCATCGAATTAGGAAAAAAACTCCCTTTAATCAAAGAAGAATATAAAACTGAAAACAACATTATCAAAGGTTGCCAGTCCAAAGTGTGGTTGCAAGGAGAGCAAACGGATGATAAAATTATTTTCACTGCTGACAGTGACGCCATTTTGACTAAAGGAATTATTGCGATATTAATTCGTACTTTTTCCAATCAAAAAGCATCTGATATTCTGGCAGCCGATCTGAATTTCATTGATGAAATAGGTTTGAAAGAACACTTGTCGCCAACACGCGCCAACGGATTAGTATCGATGATAAAAAATATAAAAATGTATGCTTTGGCATTCAGCACGCAGAACTAATCATGGTTTTTAAACCACATAAGACATTTAAGGTCATGTAAGTAAGAACAAAACGAAAATTTATGACAAAAACATATTTAAAAGATTTAATTTATCAGGTTAATGGTAGTGCTATAGAAGTACATAAGTATCTTGGTCCTAATCTCTTAGAAAGTGTTTATCATACGTGTTTGAAAAAAGAATTAACAATTAGAGGTTTTGAATTCCAAACTGAACTTATAATACCTGTTAATTATAAAGGTTTAGAACTTGAAACAGGTTTAAGATGTGACTTATTGGTTGAGAAAAGTTTAGTTGTCGAACTGAAAGCAATAGAAAAAGTTCTACCCATTCACGAAGCTCAAATTTTAACCTATATGAAACTATTGGAAGTTCCGATAGGGTTAATATTAAATTTTAATGTGACTCATATTTTTAAAGAGGGACAAAAAACCTATGTAAATGAAAGATATAGATATCTAGAAGATTAAAAAAATAACTTAAATGACCTTATATTCCTTATATAGTTCAAAAAAATAATAAAAAAATAAATTGTTGAAAAATGACACAAGAAATAGACACAACTGAATTAGGAGAATCAATCGTAAAAATATTAAAGACTATTTATGATCCGGAAATTCCTGTCGATATTTACGAATTAGGATTAATTTACGACGTGATGGTCAATACGGATTTTGAAGTAAAAATCCTGATGACGCTTACCTCCCCAAACTGCCCGGTTGCAGAAAGTTTACCACGAGAAGTGGAGGAAAAAGTAAAATCATTAGAGAATGTAAAAGACGCTGAAGTAGAAATAACTTTTGATCCGCCTTGGAGCAAAGATTTAATGAGTGAAGAAGCAAAATTAGAATTGGGAATGCTTTAAAATGGCGCGGACTCAACCCAAATCTTTAAACGATCAAAAAATTGGATTAAAATCTTCTGTTGATTCGCTTTTTTTTATACCCCGCTTTTTCAAAGAAATTTGGCGTACTAACAAAACGTTATTCTTGACATCAGCTTTTTGCAGAATCGTTGCGGCTTTGTTGCCCGTTGCAATTTTATGGGTTGGAAAACTCATTTTTGATGCCATTATACAAATTACAACACATGGCGAAAAGGATTATTCTACGCTTTGGCATTCTGTGGCAATAGAGTTTATACTCGTAGTGTTATCTGATTTGGTAGGTCGGGCAATTTCACTTACCGATGGAATTCTTGGAGATCAGTACAATATCAATAGTTCGATTAAAATTATTAAAAAGACTAATGAAATCGATATTAGTCTGCTGGAAAATTCTGAATTTTACGACAAGCTTGACCGAGCAAGAACGCAAACGGCAGGTCGTGTCGATTTAATGTCGAATGTTTTAGGTCAGGCGCAAACTACTATTTCAATCTTTTCGCTTGTGATAGGATTGATTTATTTTGAACCTTATCTAATTGTCTTATTAGTTTTAAGCATTTTTCCGTCCTTTGTTAACGAAGTACGTTTCAGCCAACAACAATATTCACTGGCTAGAAGCTGGACTTCCGAAAGAAGGGAATTGGATTACCTTAGATTTATTGGAGCCAATGATAAAACGGCAAAGGAAATTAAGCTTTTTGGATTAACTAGTTTTCTGGTCGAAAGATTTGAAACCCTTGCGACGCGCTACTTTAAATTAAATAAATCGCTCGTTGTAAAACGTTCCAGTTATGGGTTTTTATTCAATGTTTTAGGATCAATTAGTTATTATGCAGCGTATGTTTTTATAATTTACAGGGTACTTTCAGGTGGAATTACACTTGGTGAATTAACTTTTTTATCCGGTAGTTTCAATCGTTTAATGAGTAGTCTGCGAGATTTTTTTTCGAAATTTACTCGGATATCAGAAAGCTCTTTATATCTGAAAGATTATTTTGATTTTCTTGACATCCCGTCCGAATATAAAAATGAAAAGGAGGTTCCACTGCCAGAAAAAATCAAAACCGGATTTGAATTTAAAAACGTCTATTTTGCTTATCCGGAATCTGATAATCAAATAGTAAAAGATATTAGTTTTAATATAAAAGCGGGAGAAAAAATAGCATTCGTTGGTCAGAATGGTGCCGGAAAAACAACACTGACCAAACTACTGCTTCGGTTTTATGAGCCAACATCGGGTGAAATTTTGCTTGACGGCATTAATATAAATCGATATAATAAGGCCAATTATCAGGAATATTTTGGAGTCCTTTTTCAGGATTTTTTCAAGTATGAATTTTCAGTGAAAGAAAATATTGCCATCGGAAAAATTGATGAAATTAATGATTCCGAACGAATACAAAAAGCGGCTGAATTAAGTTTGGCTGACGAAGTTGTTTCTGAATTAAAGTATGGCTACGAACAACAACTCGGAAAACGATTTGCCAAAGGCCAGGAACTATCCGGCGGACAATGGCAAAAAATTGCATTGGCACGGGCTTACATGAAAAACGCTGAGGTTATGATTCTGGACGAGCCCACATCGGCACTAGATGCCAAAGCCGAAAGCGAAGTTTTTGAACGGTTTATAGGATTAATAAAAGATAAAACCAGTGTAATAATCTCTCATAGATTTAGCACTGTGAGACAGGCAGACCGTATTTTAGTCTTACAAGAAGGTAAGATCTTAGAATCAGGTACGCATAATGAGTTAATGGAAAACAATAAATTATATGCCCAACTGTTTACACTCCAGGCTGAAGGCTATCAATAAAAGAATAGTATGGAAAATGAAATTATAAATAAAGTTGCCAATAGTATTTTGGTGGTTTTTGATCTTGAAGATTATTATCCAACAGGGATTCGCACGCAAATTGATATTTCGCAATGGCTTTTTGATGGATTTTTATTAAAAGAAAAAGACTTTAGAGTGGAATTAAAAAAGCACGATTGGACACAATATCAAAATCAATATGTGGCAATAAATTGCAGTACCGATGCTATTGTTCCGGCTTGGGCTTCCATTTTGGTTGCGATTCAATTAGCGCCATTTGCAAAGAAAATCATCAATGGAACTTTGGAAGATTTAGACGCTTCACTTTATGAAGAATTACTGTCTGAAATTGACTATTCAGATTATAAAAACAAGTCTATTATCATAAAAGGATGCTCCAAAAAACCGGTTCCGATGCGGGCTTATGTTTTGGCAGCACATTACTTACAGCCTTTTGCGCGAAGCATTATGTATGGTGAAGCCTGCTCCGCCGTTCCACTTTATAAATCACCTAGTAGATAATTTTAAATTTATTTTCTAAAAAAAGTCTTTCAATTTTTGAAAGGCTTTTTGTTTACTCCAGTTTTAGCTAGCTGCGTTGCAAACGCTATAGATTGTCTTAAAATTTAAGTAGGCGATCGACGCCGACAATCATTATAGAATGAAGACACTCAATCCTCTTGATATTCTCTCTCTAAACTTTACGATAACTCCATAGTACTTGCCAGTGACCGGTTCTCCCGTAAAAAAACGGGACAAGCTGTTCAACACGGCTTTCATTGTTTATGCTAAGCACGAAACGAAAGCCTAGCTGTTGGCAGTAGTTGTTATTTTAGTTAATGTATAATTTAGCAATCTCTTCTATAAAATCTTGAGGATGAGAACCCATTAAATTTGTCAAAATTACTATTGAAACATTTTTATTAGGATAAATAAATAATGTATTTCTTGCACCACCCATTGAAGCAATTATTGGATTTTCAGCTCTTGAACTTAATGAAAAACCAATTGAACTTCTGTCGAACAAACCATTCTCTTCATATGGTTTTCCGTTTTCTAATTCAATAGGTTTTAAAAGAATTTTAAGATTTTCACCATTAATTAATTGATTAGTTTGTAATGCAATTACCCATTGTGCCATTTCGGTTGCTGTTGCATATAAACCACCTGCAGGCAATAAATTTGAAGGCATTGGTTGATAAACATTAGATAGAACATTATTTCTAAAATAAGTATACGGTCTTGCTGAGTGATTAATAATATTGTAAAAATCCCCAATTCCTGCCTTCATGGCGTTTTTCATTCCTGCTTTTTTGAATTGGTTTTCCGTAATAAATTTTTCAAACGACTGTCCACTAATTTTTTCTATAAGCATTCCTAGAAGCATGTAATTTGCCAAGCCTTCTCTCACATGTTTTCCAGGTTGAAAAGTAAGTGGTAACTTTTTGATGTTTTCGAATAAAATATTGCCATCCTCGGAAAGCATATTGCCTTGTGAATCCCAAACATCAGGAAGTCCCGATTTATGGGTTACAAGCTGTTCTACGGTAATTTTTTGCCAAGTTTTGGGTAATTTATCCAAATAATTTGAAATAGGTTCTTCTAGATTTAATTTTCCATTTTCTACTAATTGCATGATTGCAACTCCTGTGAATGCCTTGGTAATAGAATTAATGCTAAAAACGGTTTGACTATTTACAGCAATTGAATCTTGAATATTAGCGAATCCATAATGACTTGTTTTTACAATAACATTATCTTTAATAACCGATAATTGTAAACCGACAATTTTATTTTTTTGAATAAGTTCTTTTATTGCAAGATCGACTTTGTCTTCTTGTGCATAAGTATTATTAAAAACCGTTAAAATGGTGATTAAAAGCAATATTTTTTTCATGTTTTCTTTTGTTTGATTTTACGTTTATGGTGGGTACAATTACTGCCAACTCGTTTATAGGCTTGACAAAATCAGACCTGTCACCCCAAAATTAAAGAGATAGGTCTTACTGCTGTCAGACTTTATTTATTATCAAATATATTGATTTTTTCTTACAAATAGTCTAGAAACCCCGAATAGGAATTAACACCGCTAACCCCCGCATGAAGGATGGCAGCGAAAATCCTCCCGATTTTTCTTCGGGAGATTGCAACGAACAGCCTGACGCAGCTGCGACGCAGAGAAAGCTGGGGCATGCCCAAAAAAAAATCCCTCTTGAAATTTCAAAAGGGATTGCTGTATTTATTTTTTAGAGAAAATTATTCGATTTCTTCCTCGTCTTTTTCTTCTTTTTCCACTGCATCTTTATAATCCGGATACAAAAACTTATTGTACGGAAAACGGGTAATGTGAATGTGTCGGACCGCTTCGTAAACGCGTTCTCTGAATTCCTCGAAATTCTCTTTGTTGGTAGCCGAAATAAATAATGCATTTTGCTCGCCTACTCTGCTCATCCAGGTCGATTTCCATTCTTCCAGCGTGTAATGTCTTGGCGTTTTTTCGGTCATTAAATCATCCTCATCAATGGTCAAATGCTTGTAAGCATCGATTTTGTTGAAAACCATAATTACCGGTTTGTCATTGGCTTTGATGTCCAATAACGTTTGGTTTACCGATGCGATATGATCTTCAAATTCAGGATGAGAAATATCAACTACGTGCAATAACAAATCAGCTTCGCGAACTTCATCCAGTGTACTTTTGAACGAATCAACCAGTTGTGTTGGCAATTTCCTGATAAATCCTACAGTATCCGAAAGCAAGAAAGGCAGGTTCTTGATGACCACTTTCCGAACGGTGGTGTCCAAAGTGGCAAAAAGTTTGTTCTCTACAAAAACATCACTTTTCCCTACGGCATTCATCAAGGTTGATTTCCCAACATTAGTATATCCCACCAAAGCCACACGAACCATTGCGCCACGATTGCCGCGTTGCGTTCCCATCTGCTTGTCGATACTTTTTATTTTTTCTTTCAATAATGCGATTCGGTCACGCACAATACGTCTGTCGGTTTCAATCTCCGTTTCGCCGGGTCCACGCATTCCAATTCCTCCTTTTTGCCGTTCAAGGTGCGTCCACATTCCAGAAAGTCTTGGTAATAAATATTGGCATTGTGCTAATTCTACTTGCGTTCTAGCATACGAGGTTTCGGCACGTTGCGCAAAAATATCCAGGATAAGGTGCGTTCTATCGAGGATTTTACATTCTACAATTATTTTAGATATATTTTTTTGCTGTGAAGGCGATAATTCATCATCAAACACTAAAGTCGAAATATCATTTTCTTTTACAAATTGATGTATTTCTTCAATTTTTCCTGTTCCCACAAAAGTCTTGGGATTTGGACGTTCCATTTTTTGCGAAAAACGTTTCACCACTTCACCTCCCGCGGTAAAAGTCAAAAACTCCAATTCGTCAAGATACTCCTTGAGTTTCTCTTCACTTTGGTTTTGAGTTACGATACCAACAATAGCCGTTTTTTCGAAATTTATTACTTCTTTTTCTAACATATTTTTGAATAAGCTACAAATTTAATGATTTGATTTGTACTTATGAAGTTATCGGTTTATAAAAAATTAGAAGCCGTGAATAATGATAGTTTTTGGTCGAGCCAAAAATTAGATTACTAAAATATTTTGCCGCAAATTAAATAAATTAAGCCACTGATTTCTACAGATGAAACTGATTTTTTACTCCAGAACGAGAAAAGTTTTGCCACAGATTAGCACAGATTAAACGGATTTTTCTCTTGGCGATAAATAATCTGTGAGTATCTGCCACATCTGTTTTACCAGCGGGCTAAAGTGCTTATTTCCAAATAAAAATTTTGCCACAAATCAACATTTGATTTCAAAAAAAATCAGTGAAAATTCGGGTAATTCACGGTTAAAAAAATTTTAAAAAATTTGGAGCATTGATGGTTATTTTGAAAGCTCTTGTTTTTCTCTTGATCACATTAAATGCTAGTTCTGTTTAAGTAATTTACATCATTTCAAAATAGTTTCGGCAATACTTTTGACTTACTACCAGATAAATTGAACAAAACAGCACATTATTTCAAATTTTATTTGACTGTAAAGAGTGTGAAATAAACAATAAAGAGGTTACTTTTGCTTTCGCACTATTAGAATTTGAATTAAAACCCTTGCGTTTTTAAATAAATCGATTTCTTAAAAAAATATCCGAATGCTATTTCCAAACTTGGATTAATTATTAATTTATATTTTAAAAAATGAAGCAATTTCTTTTCACAGCCTTACTATGGCTAGCGTTTTTTAGCCCTGCAAAATCGCAGCAGTTAAAATCCCCAAATGGAAAATTTGTAATGGAGTTTATATTACTAAATGACGGAACTCCAAGTTACAGTTTAAATTACAAAAGTAAAGGAGTTGTCAAACCCAGCAAATTGGGTCTTGAATTAAAAAATGACAAAAAATCATTATTAAATGATTTCATTGTTATTGACACCAAAACAACAACTTTTGATGAAAATTGGAAACCAGTTTGGGGTGAAGTTGCCTTCATTCGCAATCATTATAACGAATTGGCAGTAACATTAAAGCAAAAAGAAACCGACCGACAAATTGTTATTCGATTTCGTTTGTTTGACGATGGTTTAGGATTTCGTTATGAATTTCCTTCACAAAAAAACCTAACTTATTTTGTAATAAAAGAAGAAAGAACGCAGTTTGCCATGACTGGCGATCACACGGCATTTTGGATTCCAGGCGATTATGACACTCAAGAATACGATTATACGACCTCAAAATTGTCAGAAATTAAAGGCTTGTCAGAAAAAGCAACTACCGCAAATGTTTCGCAAAAGTCGTTTTCTACAACAGGAGTTCAGACTTCGCTAATGCTAAAAACAGCGGATGGCTTGTATATCAATTTACATGAAGCGGCATTAATCAATTATTCTTGTATGCATTTGAATCTTGATGATAAAAATATGGTTTTTGAATCCTGGTTGACACCAGATGCCAAAGGCGATAAAGGATATATGCAAGCCCCAAATCATTCGCCTTGGCGCAGCATAATTGTTAGTGATGACGCAAGAGAAATTCTAGCTTCAAAAATGACGTTGAACTTGAATGAACCCTCTAAAATTGAAGATACTTCATGGATAAAACCCATCAAATATGTGGGTGTCTGGTGGGAAATGATTACCGGAAAAAGTTCTTGGGCATACACGGATGAGTTTCCAACGGTACAACTTGGCGTGACTGATTTTTCAAAAGCAAAACCAAATGGAAAGCATGGTGCAAACAACACCAATGTCAAAAAATACATTGATTTTGCAGCTAAACACGGTTTTGATGCGGTTTTAGTCGAAGGCTGGAATGAAGGTTGGGAAGACTGGTTTGGACACTCTAAAGATTATGTTTTTGATTTCCTGACGCCGTATCCGGATTTTGATGTCAAAGGTTTACATGAATACGCCAAATCAAAAGGCATTAAAATGATGATGCACCACGAAACTTCGGGTTCTGTGCGTAATTACGAACGCCACATGAATAAAGCGTATCAGTTTATGAAAGACAATGGGTATGATGCCGTAAAAAGTGGTTATGTTGGTTCTATCATTGAAAACGGTGGAAATCACTATAACCAATTTATGAATAACCACTTTCAATACGCAATAGAAAAAGCAGCCGATTATAAAATTATGGTGAATGCACACGAGGCGGTTCGTCCAACTGGTATTTCCAGAACGTATCCCAATTTAATTGGTAACGAAGCCGCAAGAGGAACAGAATATCAATCTTTTGGCGGATCTAAACCAAATCACGTAACGGTACTGCCTTTTACCCGTTTAGTGGGCGGACCGATGGATTATACGCCTGGAATTTTTGAAATGGATTTAAGCAAATTGAATCCAGATAATAATTCTCATGTCAACAGTACGATTGCAAATCAATTAGCATTGTACGTAACGATGTACAGCCCGTTGCAAATGGCAGCCGATACACCGGAAAATTACGATCGCTTTCCGGATGCTTTTCAGTTTATCAAAGATGTAGCAGTAGATTGGTCTGACAGCAAATACCTTGAAGCAGAACCAGGGCAATATGTGACCGTTGCACGTAAAGCAAAAGTGACTAACAATTGGTTTATTGGTAATGTAAACGGAGATACTACTCGTACGTCAACCATCAAATTTGATTTCTTGGAAAAAGGAAAAAAATATACGGCTACGATTTATGCTGATGCAAAAGATGCGCATTATAAAACCAATCCACAAGCGTATACTATTCGCAAAATGACAGTGACTAACAAATCAAAACTAGCACAACTCAGTGTTCCGGGTGGAGGTTATGCGATAAGCATCGTTGAAATCAAAAAGTAAATAACTAAAAAAGGCTGTCCAAATAGACAGCCTTTTTTGATTTTATAATAGTCTTAAACTAATTTACTTTAATCAGTTTAACATTAAAAACAAGAACAGAACCTCCTGGAATTGGTCCTCTTTCATTGCTTCCATAACCAAGGTGAGCAGGAACTAAAAGAATTCCGTTTCCACCTTCTTTAAAAAAAGGAATGCCTTCTGTCCAACCTTTTATAACTTGATTTAAGCCAAAAGAAATACCTTCTGCTTTACTTTCATCAAAAACTTTTCCATTGGTAAAATACCCTTTGTACGCTACCATAACACTAGATGAAGCTGTTGGTTGAGCGCCAGCTCCCGCTTCATTAACCACATAATACAAACCTGAATCGGTTTTTGTGGCAGTCAATTTATTTTTGGCAATATAATCCACGATTTCTTTTTCGTTTTGAACTGTGTAATCAACAGGTTTAGATGCTTCATTATCCGATAAGCAAGAAACAAATAATAGAGAAACTAATGCTAATAAAGTAGATTTCATAATTTAATTTAAATGTTAAAGCTGCAAATATAGTAATTCAAGCAAAGCCTTTTATAAAAATCATTTAATACCAAAAACCTGAACGTCATCTACTTGAAAAGCACCATCCAAAGCCAGATTTTTTCCGGAACCAGTATATTTAAAAGCAATGTTAATTTTACCTTTATATGAAGATAAATCTACTGCGCCACTGCCTATAAATTGATACCAAGGTGTGGCTTGCTTGGGCAAATTAACGGCTAACGGAACCCAAGTTGCTGTAGCAAAATTCAACCCGTCAAAATTACCGGAAACATATACTTCCAAAGAATTTAATTGCGAATCAACGTCTAAATGATGTTGAGCCGATCTAAAAGATAAAACTTCTTTCGAGTGAACCTCCATATCTATTTTCGGCGAAATCAGCCAAGCTACATTTGAAACAACTTTAGTTCCAGAAATATTAAATTCGGCGTATCCATTTCCCGAATAAACGGTGCCTTTCCAGAAAAGTGTTCCTTTCTGCACCAAATTGGACCAACCCGGGAGACTTAATTTCGATTTATCAACCACGGTTTCAAAATTTTCAACAAAAAAAGGAACCAGTCGAGTCTCGGTCATCACAACATCTTTTTCGGAACGGGGCAATAATTGGTAATCCGTTCCGTATTTCGTCAAAATTCCCCTTACTTTTCCGCTACCTTGCGGAACTATTTTACTCGCAAAATCAGAGAAACTACTGGTCCTAAAATACACTTTATTGCCTAATTTATCTATTAAACCCCAATTGGTAGCGCCGCCCACGTTATTGGCTTCCTCAAAATAATGTCGTCCTACAGCTTCGGCTGAAAATTGCACGTCAGACAATTCGACCAACGTATTCAAATTAGCATCGTTCAGCAATTCCGACATGATTAATGACCGAACAAGAACCTCTTCCTTTACGTTTGTACAAGATGCATTCAGCACTTTTTTATATTCATTTTGCGAAAGCCGTCCTACTCCGCCTTCATTATAGGAATTCACAAAAATGCTTCCGATGCGCATGCCACCGAACGAAATATCCGTGTATTGGTTTTTCAACTTTATGTATACTTTATTGCCCAATCTATAATCAATATACAAATTTGTAGCATCCACAGGAACGCTAAATCCTATGGCTGGTGTGGTGGCTGTTGCCAAAGTCTGAAAGGAAATCGACTTAAAAAAATTCCCCGATTCATCGCTGGAAACCACATACGCCTCGATGACATCATCGTATTTGTATTGCGTTACAATGGCATTTACAACCGCATGAACTTCGCTCACTGTTTTATTTGTAACTAAATCCTGTTGTGTACAAACTAGTTTTGGAGCCACAACTTCATCTGTCACGCAACTACCAAATGTGATTATCATCAGTAAAAATAGAAAGGTTTTGTAGAATATTGATTTCATATACTTTAATTTATAGATTGATATAAAGATTTACAAAATACGTTCTGCCGTATCCGTAGAAATATTTTGGCCCAAAAGAAGGTGTTCCGCTGGAAACATCCTGATTAATTTGTCTGAAATTGGCATTTCGGGCTTGTTCGTAACCGCCCGTTTTATAAGTTACATCAAGCACATTATTGATGCTGGCAAAAACTCCAACATTTTTACCATAGATGCGCCATGATTTTCCACCCACAAAATTGACTAACATGGTTGGGTCAAATTTTTCCTGTTTTAATAGTACTGCTGCCCGTTCCTCCGTCGCTTCCGGAAAATTAAAACCACTTGCGGGATTTTTATAAAATATCTCAGTTCTGGAAATGGGTGAAATATCAATATAACTGTTGGTGAGGTAATTTACATTCCCGCTAATCCACCAATATTTTGGATCTCGATATTCAATTCCCACGGAATACGCGCGTTGTGGCATTCCCGCTTGCTTGTAATTTTTGAGTGCAGCCGTTCCAAAATCAAAAATCGGACTGGTATTTTCTGGAGTTGCTTCAGCATCGTTTGTCAAAGTCACTCTTGGATTACTATCAAAAATGTATTCCCCAAAAGCCGCTGAAAAAGTGGTTTTAAATGTTTGTGTCAATTGGTATTCCAAACTGAATTCGGCACCCACATTCTTCTTGTTTAATTGCGTTAATGTTTGGCTCACAAAAGCATCGGTGTTTAAATAACCTGCGCCGTCATCAAAAATTCCTTCGGCATAGAAAAAGGAAATTTGAGTCGCATTTTTAATTAAGGAATAATAGGCTGTTAGTCGGGCTTTTAATTTTGGAGAACGATAGATATAGTTGGCGTCCAAACTGCTGATATTCTCGCTCTCAATTCCGTCTACAATCGAATTATTCAAACGGGAATTAGCAAAAGTATTTCTTAATGAGGGTGCTTTGGTCAAATGTGCCGCGTTAAAAGTTACTAACTGTTTTCCGGAAATTTTCAAATTAAATCCGGCTTTAAAGCCAAAGTTTTCAAACGCTACTTTTTCGCTTTTCCCGAAGGAATTGGTTTCATAGATTCCGTTTTTGTACAAACCTTCCCGTTGATAATCTGCCCTTGAAAAATTTTGCGCCAGATAAAAATCCACTTTACTGTAGGTGAATTTAAATTGCGTAAACGCTTCTAAAGTATTGGCAAAATAATTATAATTGTATCCATACGTATCTCCAACGACCACTTGCCGGTCTGGATTATTTAAATCCGACTGGGATTGATTCCCGCTGTAAAAAGCGTCGATATCTTCAAAATAAAAACCGCCAAGTAAGTCCAACAATTTTTGTGAATTATGCGATTTTAGTTTTTTGAAAGATGCTCCGGCATTCAAAAAAATATTCTCGGACAGTTGGGCACTCAAATTTGTTGTGGCCACCGCCGTTTTATCTTCTACTTGATCTTCATACAAAACGTACTTGCTTTTTGTAGGTTCATAACCTGAAATAGTTCCATTGGAATTCAAAACTGGATTTTGATTGGCTTGATACAATGCCGTCCAATCGATTTGAGAATTTGCTAAAAACTCCGCTTTGCTTTTCTCCGAATTTTCATAATCCGGTGTGAACTCGCCCGAAAATTCTCCGTTATCCGGTGCATATAGCGAGCTGTAATAACTGGGCATTTTTCTGTAATACGTGGGATCAGGGCTACTCGCATTTTGATAATCGATGTTGCTGTTGGCAATTTTCCCAAATTGATATATCACACTCGAATTCAGATTGGTTTTATCATTGATTTTAAAATAATGATTCAGCATTATCGTAGGTTCTTCAATCGTTTTTATGCGGGCATTTCTTTTTTTACCGTCTTGAAAACCCCAATAGGAACTGTATTTTACGTTCGTCAATTGCGTAACTTCAGCAGTGTTAGGAGAATTTTTTGCTCTGGAATTGGGCGTGTACATTGCCGTCAGATTCAACGAATGCTTCTCGCTTAACTTTTTTTCGAGACTTATAAAAAAAGAATTTGCATCATAATTTGTTCCTTCAAAATAGCCTTCCTGTGCCCAGCGTTTTCCTGCCGAAACCACAAAAGCCCAGCCACGAGAATTTATTCCGGAAGCATGCGTTGCCATCGTGCGCCAACGATAATTAGTGTTGGCTGATGAAAAAGAAATTCGAGAACCAGGTCTGTAAATGGAAGCCCGCGTATTGATTTCCTGCGTTCCTAAAATTCCGCCAAACGTATAATCCGATGGTGCTGTTCCGAGCGTGAATTCCTGATTGCGGAGCGCGTCATTCAACCCGCCCCATTCGCCCCATTGCGGTCTTCCATCATAGATTTTATTCATGGAAACACCATTTATCATCATCGTGGAATGCTCGCTGTCTAATCCGCGAACTCTAAAACGGGCTTGTCCCCAATTGAAAGCGGCTGCTTGCAGAAAAGCATCTCGGGATGATTGCAAGAGCCCGGAAGTACTTTCGGAACTACTGTTGTCCTCACCAAAATCACTTTCGATAAGGGTTATAATACTGTTTTGTTGTTCCGTGGATTGGTCTTCTTCTAAAGTTATGGTTCCCAAATCCAGCATTTGTCCTTCAGTAATTTCGACGGGATACAACCCATCTTTGAATCCCTGACTGTGTACCAGAAGCAAAATATTACCTGTGGGAACAGTTTCAAAATTAAAATTACCATCATCTTTCGTGAGTTGCATCAAGGTAGTATTTTGAATACTGATCACCACAAACCCCAATGGCTTTTGGGTTTTTGAATCCACGATTTTTCCAAAAAATCCGGTGTTGTTTTGTGCAACACTACATCCAATATGAACAATAAAGAAAAATGCAACGTAAAATTTATTCATAGATGCAACGGATGATAGTTTATATTTTAAAAGCTGAAAATCCAATAAGTAGTTCAATCGTTACAATTACATGTAACGGTTGAACTACAAACATGAAAACATTATCCGAAATGGGATGACGTTAAATAATTAAAACTGAATTTTGGAAAAAGTGGTATAAACCTTAAATACGATACTGCCAATTAAGTGGTATTTTGTGTGCAGCATTAAATTGAAATATTACTTGAAAGAATTCTAATGTTAAATGTATTAAAAAAATACTAACATATTGATTTTCAAGTAAAATATTTTTTATAATCCGTTTTTAAAACTGTTTTTTGGAAAAGTTCTTAGAAAATAAAAACGAATTTAATAGCCCCGATGGCAGCGAGTATCCCACGCTTTTGGGCGTGGATACTGCGAACAGCGGGAGGATGTGTTTTTATAAAAACGAAATGTAGTGCTCCTAAATACTTCTATTTATTCGATCGCTTTGATTCGGGACACCATTAAGGAGATAAGAATTCCAAAAATACCTATGAATGCGAATGAAAATCGCAGGCTTGACAGCTCCGCAATGTATCCGATAATTGGTGGACCCATAAGAAAACCTAAGAAACTGACGCTGGAAACTGTGGTCAACGCGACACTGGGAGACACGTTTGGATTTTTACCCGCAACGCTATAAACTGTGGGTACTATAGTGGAAACTCCCAATCCGACAAACATAAACGCAATGGTTGCGGGAATTACAAACGGGAAGAATACGGCTGTAAAAAGCCCTGCTGATATCATGATTCCGCTGATTTGTAAGACCGTTTTTCGTCCAAATTTGCGAATAAGGCCGTCTCCTAAGAAACGTCCGCCAGCCATCATAATCATAAAAGAAGTATATCCCAGAATGACTAATGGTCCGGGCGCTTTGATGACATCTTTGAAATAAACACCGCTCCAGTCGAACATTACGCCTTCGCTGGCCATACAGCAGAATCCGATTATTCCCAACCAAATTAAGGCACTGTCCGGTTTTGAAAAAAGTTTTTTCTTTTCGGCTTTAATGGTTTCTTTGGCTTTTATTAAAAATTTATAATTGAACGCCATCATCAAAAACACGATTCCGGCAACAATGAGGAAGTGAACGTAAGGTGTCATCTTAAAAGCGAGCATTCCTAGTCCTACTAATGCTCCCATAAATCCGGCAAAGCTCCACATTCCATGAAAAGAGGACATGATGGTTTTTTTGAACAACACTTCGGTGTAAACGCCTTGTGTGTTTACGGCAATATTAGATAGATTTCCAAAGATTCCAAATACGAATAATCCCAATGACAATTGCCAAGCCGCCGCAGCCAAACCTAAATTTGTCATACTAAGAACATATAATGAAAGCGCGAATATCAAAATTCTGTCGCTGCCAAAACGAGTAACTAATTTTCCTGAAAAAGGCATTATCACTAATTGACCTAACGGCAAAGCGAATAAAATACTTCCCAAATCGCCTTCGCTGAGGTGTAAAGCGGTTTTAATATCCGGGATTCGACTGGCCCAAGTGGCAAAACACAAACCCATGCCAAAATAAAACATGGAAACAGCCCAACGAATTCGGTTCAAATAAGAAACCTTAGCGTCTTTGTACGTTTTTTTAAATTTGGCTTTCGTTTTTGATCTTCCTAAAAAGTTTAAATCTATCAATGTGGATTGTTTTAAAATTTATAAAGTCAAAATTACAAAAAGCAATCATTGGTTGTGTCAAAACAACACATTTGAGGAAAAATACAACGTTATTGTTCATAAAAAGTAATTCCCACGCATTCGCTAATTTTTTTAAACTTTTTAAAAATTTGCGAATGCGCGGTAAATTTTATAGGTCAATTACTTTTTTCTGCGCACTGCTTTGGATTGCCGCTTCAATAATTTGCATTACATGCAGACCATCTTGAGCCGTCACCGGTTCTGTTAAGTCATTTACAATCGAATGATAAACTCCGTCAAAAAAATCATAATAATTCCCTTTAAGTGTAGGTATTATTTCCTCAATAATTTCTCCATTAATTTCAGTGTGTAACAAACCTCGTTTTTCGATGGATTCTGTTCCCCACGTTTCTAAATTAGGTTTATGTCCTAATTTTAATTCGTCTTCTTGTACATCACCACGCGGCTTTAGGAACGAACCTTTTTTTCCATGAATGACATACGACGGAATGGCTTCGCGAATAAAAAATCCAGCTTTGAGTCGGACACGAAAATTGGAATAATACAGTAAAATATCAATGTAATCATCTACTAACGAATGTTCCCGCGTGATGCGAATATCCGCAAAAACTGATTGTGGTAAACCAAATAAACACAATGCCTGATCAATTAAATGGGGTCCTAAATCCTTTAAAATGCCTGCACCGGAATTGGCTGTTTCTTTGTGTTGCTTTGGACTTAAAATAGGATTATAGCGGTCAAAATGGAATTCGGCTTCGACAATTTCACCCAGCACATTCTCCGAAATAATTTTTTGAACGGTTTTGAAATCGCTGTCCCATCTTCTGTTTTGGAAAACGGCAAGCTTTAGCCCTTTTTCTTTGGCGATGGCCGCTAATTCCTGCGCTTGGGCAACAGTTGTGGTAAATGCTTTTTCGACTATGGCATGCTTTCCAGCCAAAAGGACTTGTTTTGCATATTCATAATGTGTTTCTACAGGAGTATTTACAACCACTAAATCAACATCATCTTGCAATACTTCCTCCATTGACGCGTAGCTTTTTACCGCAGGAAAATCCTTATGGATTAATTTTTTACTTCGTTCCCAAGAACCAAGAAGTTCAAATCCCGGATGAAAATTTAAAAAAGGCGCATGAAATACTTTTCCGGACATGCCATAGGAGAGCAATACTGTTTTTATTTTTTGCATATCATATTTTTCAGATTAGGAGGGTGTGCGTTTTTAAACAAATAAATCATTAGTTCAGCGAAGAACAGGGTGAAATGGCTAACTCTGAAATTCTACCTTTGAAATTCAATCCCAATAATTAGTGCCAATTCGTGAAATTCGTGATTGGATTTCATTAAATTTTAGCTCTTTCGTATTGTTCTGGCCATTTGACATCCGCTTTTAAATCATGGGCGAATGTCAATCCCAGATTCGGATTCCTAAGAGACTCTCTGGCAAATAACACTAAATCTGCCTTCCCTGACGCGACAATTTCCTCCGCTTGAACAGCATCAGTGATTAAACCTACGGCTGCAGTTAGGATTTCGGTTTCCTTTTTTATGTTTTCCGCAAAAGGAACTTGGTAATTTGGAGCTAACGGAATTTGTTGGTGCGAGACTAATCCTCCTGAAGAAACATCGATTAAATCGACTCCTTTTTCTTTTAATATTTTTGAAAGTTGCACTGATTCATCGGCATTCCATCCGCCTTCTGCCCAGTCTGTAGCCGATATTCTAACGAATAAAGGTAAGTTTTCCGGCCATTCAGATTGAACGGATTCGACTACTTCGAGAGTCAAACGGATTCTGTTTTCGAAAGTTCCACCGTATGCATCGGTTCTAAAATTAGATAATGGCGAAAGAAACTGATGCAACAAATACCCGTGCGCCGCATGAATTTCCATCACCTGGAAACCTGCTTTAAGTGCTCTTTTAGTGGCTGATTTAAAGTCGGAAATTACTTTTTGAATTCCTGCTTCATCTAATGCAACAGGCAATTTTTCAGTATGATGATACGCAACTGCACTTGGCGCTACGGTATCCCAGCCGCCTTGGGTTTCGTCTAGTTTTCGGCCTCCGTTCCAGGGTGACGCGGCACTTGCTTTTCTTCCGGCATGAGCCAATTGGATTCCGGGAACCGATTTATGACTGATTATAAATTGATTAATTTGCTGCATTTTTTCAATTTGCTCGTCTTTCCAAAGTCCCAAATCCTCGGGAGAAATTCGGCCTTCGGGAGAAACAGAAGTCGCTTCCTGAATGATTAATCCCGCACCGCCAATGGCACGACTTCCAAGATGTACGAGATGCCAATCATTGGCAAAACCATATTGAGCAGAATATTGGCACATCGGCGAAATTGTAATTCTATTTTTTAGCGTTAGGCTTTTTATTTGAAGAGGAGAAAATAATTTTGACGACATAAATTTATTTTAAAAGTGAAAGAAACAAGAAATACTCATTTCTAAAAAGTAAAGTTAAGATTCCCAAATCAAACTTAGAATTCAATTTACATTAATTAACAAATATTTAAAATGGTATGGAACAATTATTGTAAAATAAACAAATAGAAAACCTTACTTTTGTGAGTTGTAAAAAGAACTAAAATTAAAAAATGGACATAGTTATCAAGCTTTCTCAATTTTTATTGAGCTTATCATTACTGATTATACTTCACGAATTAGGACATTTCATTCCTGCTAAATTGTTTAAAACCAGAGTCGAAAAATTTTATTTGTTTTTTGATGTTAAATATTCCCTTATCAAAAAGAAAATTGGCGAAACCGAATACGGTATCGGGTGGCTGCCTTTGGGCGGTTATGTTAAAATTTCGGGAATGATTGACGAGAGTATGGACAAAGAACAAATGGCTTTGCCACCGCAACCATGGGAATTTCGTTCTAAACCGGCTTGGCAACGTCTGATTATTATGTTGGGAGGAGTTACCGTCAACTTCATTTTGGCTTTCATTATATACATTGGAATGGCATTTGCTTATGGTGATACTTATATTGCTAATGAGGATTTGAAAGATGGAATTTGGGTAACCAATCAGGCTATTGAAAAGGCAGGCATCCAAACTGGCGATAAAATTCTTTCTATAAACGGAAAGAAAATCGATCGCTATGACGATATCTCTAAAAATTTATTTCTGGCAAGAGAAGTTACTGTAGAAAGAAATAACGAAACAAAAATCGTTAATTTCCCTATAAATATTATCAATCAGATAAGTAATTCCGGAGCAAAACGTACTTTGGTCGAAATGAGAATCCCGTTTATAATAAGTGACATAGATAAAAGTTCTCAAAATTTTAAAACTTTAAAATCTAAAGATATCATAACTCACTTTAATGGAGTTCCTGTAAAATATGCTGACCAAGCTATATCACAGTTTAAAAACTTTAACGGAAAAACAGTTTCTGTTACTCTAAAAAGAAATGGGCAAATTATTCAGACAACTGTAAAATTCGACAACAAATCTAAATTAGGGATTGCTTATCCTTCAAGATTACCTTATTCTAATATCGAAAAATTGAATCTGTACAAGATCAATCGTCAACAATTTGGCTTTATTGAATCTATTCCAATCGGAATTAATATTGGTGTAGATGGATTAGTTGAATACGGTAACCAACTTAAAACCATTTTCAATCCTAAAACCGAAGCTTATAAAGAAGTAGGTGGTTTTGCCGCTATTTACAATATTTTTCCTAATACATGGAGCTGGCAAGTTTTCTGGAATATCACTGCTTTATTATCGATAATGCTTGGTGTAATGAACTTATTGCCTATCCCGGCACTTGATGGTGGACACGTTATGTTTTTATTATATGAAATCATCAGCGGTAAAAAACCAAGTGACAAATTCCTAGAAAACGCGCAAATGGTTGGTTTCGTATTACTTATAACACTGTTATTATTTGCTAACGGAAATGATATATACAAGGCAATTGTAGGGAAGTAAAAAAAAATAAAAAAAGTTTGATTTTTATTTGCACAAACCAAATGATAGCCTATCTTTGCACCGCTTTACAAGTGAAACACACCGCACAAATAAGCATATAAAACGTTCATTCAGCATCAGAATAAAAACATACAGTTTCCTTCTTAGCTCAGTTGGTTAGAGCATCTGACTGTTAATCAGAGGGTCCTTGGTTCGAGCCCAAGAGAGGGAGCTTTTTAAAAAGACTTTACAGTGATGTAAGGTCTTTTTTTGTTTTAAAAAAGTGTGGTTTCACATTAGAACTCCTATTTATTTTCTATATAATTGTTTATTCCAACATATTGCGTTCTTTCAAAAAATCAAAAATTAACTTATCCACCGCTGATATTTTACCTTTATCAGAATAAGTTAACCATATCATTTCTTCGATTTCTGAATCCACTTTTAGCAAACCATTATAACTTGCAGCATAACAAGTCATTTTGACAATCGTGTCTTCAGAATGCCCGTGAGCGTGTGCTTGAAATACTCCAATAAATTTTAGGGTATCTGGGATTAACACTACGCTTAATTCTTCTTTTATTTCACGACATAACGCCTGTTCGTCACTCTCAAAATTTTCTCTTTTACCCCCAGGAATATAATATTTATCTTTACCAAAAGATTTTGTAGATAGAATTTTATTGTTTTTAATTTCAATCCAGGCGAGCTTATCAATTATTTTCATTTGCAGTGTTTTTGACATCATCTCAATGATTGCTTCCAAAATAACTAAATTCCCTACTGATAACCGCTTTTTCTACTGGCTTTTTATTAAATACTTTTCCAAGATTACTGATGAGTTTTTTAATTCAGTAAATTTCTTTTGAAAATGGAACTTAATCGGAAACTTTAAATCCAGTTGAATTACACAACTTAAACCAATTCATAAGTGGCTTACAAAAATAATATTCTGCGTTGTGACCACTATACTTTAATTAAAAAATAAAACGTATTAGGAAGTTTTTGTGTTTCTAAATTCTTCTGAAAAATACCGTAAGGCGCTGGTCCCGTTTTTAATTTAAAATTCTTTAAAATCAAAAAACAATTTTAGAACACAAAGGCACCATTGGAGATTAACTTGACATCGTCATTTATAAAATTTTAAAATTTGAATAAAATGCAAGTACGCAGGTTGCCGCCAAAGCATTAGATCAAAATCTCCAATTAATACTTTGGAGTTACATACAATTACAATTTTGGTTTTAAGATCTTCGATGCCGCTAAAAAGAAAAAGATTAAAATTAATGATCTAAAAGTAGATCAAAACAAACAAGGTAGAATGCCTCCTATAAAATAATACTACTCTATTCAAACAGATAAAAAGCGTTATTTTCTTTTTTAAAGTTCGATATTTACCTTTTAAAAAAATAAATTGATGATACGTAGAAGATTTATTGGTTTCGCAACTTTACTTGGAGTTGCTGGTATTATGGGCTTTACAATACGTCCGAAGAAAAAATCATTGTTGCATCATGTATTTTTTTGGTTAAAGAACCCACAATCCGAGGCTGATAAACAGCAATTAATTTCTGGTTTGAAAACCTTATCGGGAATTCCAGCGATTCGTCAAATTCATGTTGGGGTTCTAGCTTCAACTGAGAAACGGGAAGTTGTAGACACCTCTTGGGATGTTTCAGAACTTATGTTTTTTGATGATGAAGCCGGGCAAAAAATATACCAGGATCATCCCATTCATCAAGACTTCGTAAAGAACTGTTCTCATTTATGGAAAAAGGTCTTGGTTTATGATGCAATAGATGTGTAAATATTGAAAAAGTGGCTACGGCCAATTCAAAGAAAAATACAAATAAAACAGGGGTTTCAAGAAATATATCTTGCGACCCCTATTTTTATGCATGCTATTTTACGATAACTATGGAATCAGTCGGTCAGTACGAAGCTGTGCAAACAAATCGTAAAAGGAATCTTCGGTACGTTGAAAAACGGTAAAGCCGAGTTTGCGACTTTTAGACATATCCGTCATTACTTCTATGGGGCGTCCCAAGTCAAGATCAGTGTGCCACGGAGAAGCCAATTTGTTTAAATCAGACTCTTCAAGAGCATATTGTGTGGCGATTTTTTTCCAAACTGGAGCTTCATGTTTCATTTGTTCTTCAAGAGTATGAATTGTACCATCAAAACCTACTGCTTCAATTCCAAACGATTCCGCTAGTTTTTTCCAAAGCCATTTCCAGCGAAAAAAATCACCATTTACCACATTGAATGCTTCGTTACGAGCCGATTCAGTAGTCGAAGCCCATATTAAATGTTCCGCCAAAACTCTGGCATCGGTAACATCTGAAAGTCCATTCCATTGTGCTTCTGAACCCGGCCACTGAAACGGTTTGCCTGTTTCTCTGCAAATACTGGCGAACACCGCGAGCGTAGTGCCAAGATTCATTAAGTTTCCTACCGCTTTTCCTATAATCGTATGCGGACGGTGAATGCTCCATGTAAAACCATCTCGCGCTGCAGCGGCATAAACCTCATCCTCTTGTGCGTAATAAAAATTTTCTAATTCCAAGCGTGGTTGCTCTTCCCTAAGAGGTGTTTCCGGCAATAATCCTTCTTTGGCGTACGCCTCAAATGGCCCAAGATAATGTTTCAGTCCTGTAACTAGCGCCACATGTTGTACTGATTTTTTAGGAGATAATGCCTCGAGAAGATTCCTGATCATCAAACTATTTACCCGAATGTTTTCGGCTTCAGAATCCTGACGCATCCAAGTTGTAATGTAAATGTGCGTGGGAGAAATGTTTTTTAACGCTGCTTTTAAATTTTCCAAATCCAGTAGATCTGCTGCAATTGGCTGAAGGTTTTCTATATCTTTTCGTGGGTTTCTGGCTAAACCATAGGTCGTCCAGCCTCTAGCAATAAGTTTTCCTGCGAGATTGCTACCCGTTATTCCGGTTGCTCCAACTACTAACGCTATATTTTCCATGTTTCTGTTTTAAAATTTTATGAATTACAAAATTCGAAAATATTCCATAAGTTACAAAGGACATACGTCACAGATAATTTGTGACCTATATCACGTTAATGCGACAAACGGCTCAAAGTTTCTCTTGAAATTCCCAGATAGGATGCTATTAAAGTTTTAGGAATGCGGTGTATCAAATCCGGGTATAATTGGATAAACTGCATGTATCGTTCCTCTGAGTTTTTGCTCATCAAAGACAGAATTCGGTTTTGAAGCGCAATATTTCCGGCAGTCATTTTTTGCAAAAAGAAGAATTCCATTTTCGGTAATTCGGCACACAATTTTTCTCTGTTTTCAAGCGTAATATAATAGGTTTGTGCGTCTTCTAAGCAATCTATATTGAGTGTGGCATTCTGTTCATTATAAAAACCCTCACTATCAGTAATCCACCAGTCTTCCTTAGCAAATTGAAGGATATGGCTCTTGCCCGATTTGTCGATATAAAAAGATTTCATGAGCCCTTTTACAACAAAATGAACGTATGGAACAGGATTTCCCTGCTGCACAATGTATTGATGTTTTTTATAGTTACCAACCAAAAAATAAGACAGTACGAATTGAAATTCATCATCCTCTAATAGTACAATTTTCTCAATTTGTTTTCGTAAAATTTCTTCCATAGTTCCTTATATTAAAACCCGGATAAAAATACGATTAAAAAAAGAACCGTTTAAATCTATTCCAATCTTAAATAAAAATTAAAACTCGGAAGGAAAACGCAAATAAAGCAACACGATTAGTTTACTATAATTTTTGTAAATCAATTCTGCTCTTAGAAATACTAATAAACGCTTTAACCTCAAATAATCTCGGTTATTTTAATTTAATAGAGATGCGGATCTTGTGCGTTCAGCAGAATCCATTTTTTATCACTGTTGAGTTTAAAGGTGCCAATATGTTCCTTGTTCCATTCATCAGGTCCTATCAATGATAGAAAATTTACGCCTGCGGCATCTCTGTACAAATGATAAATTTCACCAATAACGGGTTCAAATGAAAATTTAGCACTGTACACTAATTCATTCCACTCGTATTCTTGCATCAACTTTTGATATTGCAGTTTGAGTTCGTTAAACTTATTTCCAAGCTCTTTATTTACATTGTCAATCCCTCTACTTTTCCAAGAAACCACATCATCAACCCTGATTACCGGGGCTCCAACATTTGTAGCGTAAGGCAGTACACTGGCATTAAAACCTTTTTCAACAGAGTATACAACATTATCTGGTTTTTTATTTTTCATCTATTTTTAATTTATATTTCCCAATTAATTACAAGTAATTAATGAGTAACGTTTCATTTATTAGTTTTAAAATCAGTTTAAAGTGTTTATTCATGCAACACTTTTCTGTATCTACTACTATCTTTTTCAAAGCAAAAGCATATTTAAAAATTTCAAAGCGGACATTTTAAAAGCTGTTTTGTTTAATAATTATGCTGCAAAGTTAAACAAATAATTCAAATCGCCAGTAAAATTTAAGCCTTGAAGAGCAATATTAATTCTGTTTCAACTTCTCGTTCCAAAATTAATAATATACTTATTTTCGATGTGTCCTAAAAAATAATTTAATGTGGAGATTTGGAAGACTATAAAAAGCTAATTGAATTCTGACAGCAAAACAGGGTTTTAAAAATTAAGATTTGTTAATTCTAAGCAAAATTAAAAACTTATTTATCTTTTTAAATCAGCTTTTACTACCTTTAAAAGATTTCTTTTTTAAAAGATTAAAAATTATACTCATGAAAAAAACAGCAATAGTTTCTCTCGCGATTCTTTCATTCCTTTCTTTCAGTTGCGATGCGCAAGTAAAATCCAATGATATTCCTATTAAAGACGAAGTAAAAAACTATACACTCCAGACTGTAGCTTCTGATATTGCAATTCCGTGGGGAATGACTTGGCTGCCTGACGGGAGCATGTTAGTTACGGAAAAAAGCGGTATATTATATCACGTCAAAAACGGTGTGAAAACGGAAATTAAAAATGTTCCCAAAGTATATACTCGCGGACAAGGCGGATTACTAGATATCGTGCTGCATCCTAATTATGCTAAAAATGGCTGGATTTACATGACGTATGCTTCCGATGAAGGGGAAGGAACTGGCGGTCACACAAAACTCATTCGAGCAAAATTATTGGACGGAAGTCTGACACAAATCGAATCGCTTTATAAAGCCACTCCAAATACCACAAAAGGACAGCATTTTGGTTCCCGAATTGTATTTGATAACGACGGATATTTGTATTTCTCTGTAGGAGAACGAGGCGAGCATTTCGTAAATCCACAAGACATCAAACGCGATGGCGGAAAAATATACCGATTAAACGATGACGGAAGTATTCCTAAAGACAATCCTTTTGTAGGTCAGACCGGAGTTAAAGAAGCGATTTACACCTATGGGAATCGCAACCCGCAAGGAATGGCAAAAAACCCTGTAACAGGAGCAATTTGGGCACATGAACACGGTCCTCAAGGTGGCGATGAAATCAACATCATAAAAAAGGGAGTCAATTACGGATGGCCAGTTGTTACTTACGGCATCGATTATGACGGAACAACCATCAGCAAAGAAAACGAAAAACCAGGCATTGAAAAGCCTATTTATTATTGGTTGCCGTCTATCGCTCCTAGCGGAATGACTTTTGTTACCAGCGACAAATATCCGGACTGGAAAGGGCATTTATTGGTTGGTTCTTTAAAATTTCAATATCTTGAATTGCTAAAGTTGAAAGGCAATGAAGTTATCGGCAGACAAAAAATCGCAACCGACATTGGCCGTGTACGTAATGTGGCACAAGGTCCAGATGGCTATATTTATATGGGCGTAGAAGGAAAAGGAATTATTAAAATCATACCTAATTAGACTATGTTTACAACGAAATTATTTTTGGGATTTGGACTATTTGTATTGGGAAGCTTTTCTTTAGAAAACCCATTTTCTCAAAACAACTACATTGACTTGAATACTGAAACCGCAGTCGTTTCAAAATTTCAGTCACCGGGAAAAGAAATTTATGCTGATTTTTGCATGCAATGCCATGGTGCAAATGGCAAAGGAGATGGTAAAAACTTCCCTCCTCTTGCCGGTTCTGATTGGTTAAAAACCAAGAGAAATCAAAGTATAGCTGCCGTAAAATTTGGACAAAGTGGCAAAATTGTCGTCAATAAAATAACGTATAATAGCAGCATGCCAGCCATGGGACTTACAAATCAGGAAGTTGCCGATGTGATGAATTACATCATGACTTCTTGGAGTAATAAACAAACCAAAATCGTTACCGAGAAAGAAGTCGCAGCCATTAAAAAATAAAATTCGGACTTAGTATTGGTCTCTAAAAAACATAAGACACCGAAAAACCTCCATAAAAATTGACAGGATTTCCCGGATAAAAATAGCGTGGGGCGGCAGTCCCAAAACCTACAGCATTCGGTAGAATGTTCGCTGCGTATTTAGTGTCCAATGCATTATTAACTCCAGCGTTCATCTCTGTTCTTAAGATTTTAAGAATCGTAAAAACATGCGTCGTTTTGATGTCAAGCAACGAATACCGCTCACTGTATTTTGTATTGGCATCGTTTAAAGGAATTTTACCTATCGTTCGGAACGAAGTGTTCACACTAAATCCGTTTTTTATATTTAGATCCACTCCAAAATTGAATTGTTTTTCGGGAACCCCTGTAAGTTGGTTTCCCGAATAATCCGCATTGCCATCCAAAAATTCTTTAAATTTAAAAGTATTTACCGCTCCTGAAAAATAAGGTGTAATTTTAAATTGGGTCAGCTCTAAAAGTTTATAATTTACTAAGAATTCAAATCCCGTATGCGAACTGCTGCCCGCATTAATCCCTACAAATTGATCATTGGCGGTGCGTCGTGCCACCAATAAATTTTCAATTTGTGTGGTGTAAAACGTTACTTCTGTATACACTTTATTTTTAAGCCAATTTCCTTTGAAACCCAGTTCGTAATTCCAACCTATTTCTGGTTTTAAATCGGTGTTTATTTGACCTTCCGGAGTCAATGTTTCAGCAACAGAAGGCACCGAAAATCCTTTGCTAACCGACGTAAATATGTTTTTCCCTTTGCTTACTTTATACGAAAAACCAACTCTTGGCGACCAAACATTTCCAAAAGTGAAAGGCATCTTTTGACCTCCAGAATTATTTTTGAAAACATCCTCTAACGAATATTTGGTTGTGTTAAATGCTACTCCGGTTTCCAGATGCAGTTTTTCTGAAATCCAAAGTTCCATTTGTAAAAAGTAGTTTGTGTAATTCCGGTTTTGTTTGATGGCACTAAATTCGTCGCCCTTAATACTGCCTAGACCCGGTTGCGATTGGTACAAATTTTTAAAAAGAGAATACTCGTACTTTTCAGTTAATAATTCGGTGCCAAAACTCAGTTCAAATGGCAAGGAAAACAATTGGTCTTTATAATTTACATTGGAACGAAAACCCGCGGCGTTTGTTTTTTCATCCAAAATATCAAAAGGTCTGGGTTCGTACGCGTCTTTAAAATTAGAAAAAACACTGGTTTGTATAGACCATTTCTCAGAAAATTGATGATCATATCCTAACCCGAACATAAATTTGTCATACGACTCAAAACCTTGAGCGGCTGCCCAAGTAGCGGCTGCTTTCTCAGGATTATTTTTTAAATCAGTCTCATTGATAGAACTTGGAATAAAAGCTTTCAGTCGGGTGAACGTTCCTAAAAATGACAAAGTGCCGGCGGAACCAATTTTTTGTTTACCATGCAGGTTCAATGATTTTCTGTTGTAGGAGCTGTTTGCTCTGAATCCGTCACTTTGTAAATCCGTAAAGCTTGTAAATACATTTGTTTGGGAATCGCTGTATCCTGCCGAAAGTCGCTGCTGCAACAACCCAAAACTTCCAAAAGTAATCGTTGATTTCCCGAATGATTCCAACAAAGGCGTTTCTCGTGAAAACAATTGGATTACACCGCCCAAATTGGAACCAAAACTAGTGGAATTTGGCCCTTTTATAATTTCAATTTTTTCGATTGATGCTAAATCAATATCATCAATCGTAGTTTCGCCTTCACCGGAAGTCAATGGAATCCCATCAAAATAGGCTTTTATTTTATTGGTACCGTATTGAGATCGGGCGCCAATACCCCGAATCGTAATCCTGTTGGTATTGAAAGCACCTTGCTGCATCGTAACGCCAGGGATTTTGTTTAAGACCGGAGTAAGAATAATTCCATCACTTTTATTGATGTCGGCAGTAGTAATTACCGAAACGGAAGAAGCCGTATTTTGAAGTACATTATTGATTGGCGAACCCTTCAATGTAATTTCTGAAAGGGCAATCGTATCTTTTTTTATTTGTCCAAAAACAGCAGTCGCACTACATAAAAAAAGGAGGGAAAAAAAGGAATTTTTGAACAATTGCTTGAGTATTTGAATGAATAAAAACGTTGATAAAGTTAGCTATTTATTTTTATTTCTAAAAATCATTTTTAAACAAGAATCGATTAAAGAAAATTCTCGATTGCATGTAAGCGGAATTATATTCTGTTTTTATATTTGATGATATTAAATTGTGAAATTACATAAAGCCTTAGTTAAACCGTAAATTATATAAAAAATACCGCTTTATGACACTACTTTACATAAAAAGACGTTCTTTAAAAATCATACCTTTGTCGTTGAAACAAGAATTAAATTACCTTTAAACTTCGATATTTCTTTTAAATAAAAAAACAACATTATTTACTTATGAAAAAATTAGCACTTGCATGTATCACACTTCCTTTATTGTTGTTAAGTACTTTATCCTGCGATCGTGGCAAGGCGGCCGATACTGTGAACGGGGAAACGACAACAGAGACTGAAAAAGCGGATTCAATTGAAAAAAAGAAAGTTCTTACCATTGACACACTTGATTTCAACAAAAGAATGGTCGCTTTAAGCAACAATGACACTACCGGAAGATGGCCTGTTAAAGCGCCTTATCCTTTACCCGGAGCGTTATTACCATACAATAGAATTATTGCTTATTACGGAAATTTATATTCCACGAGGATGGGTATCTTAGGTGAACTTCCTCGTAAAGAAATGTTGGCAAAATTACAAGGCGAAGTCGCTAAATGGCAGGCAGCTGATTCTACTGTAAAAACAATTCCTGCTTTGCATTACATTGCTGTTACGGCTCAAGGCGCTCCGGGAAAAAACAACATGCACCGCTTGCGAATGCCTTTTAAACAAATTGACACTGTTATCAGTTGGGCAAAACCTATTAATGCATTAGTGTTTTTAGATATTCAGGTAGGTCACAGCACTGTTAAATCAGAAGTAGCGGAACTGGAAAAATATCTTGCCATGCCTAATGTACATCTTGGAATTGATCCTGAATTTTCGATGAAAAACGGAGAACGTCCAGGTTCTAAAATCGGGCATTTTACTGCCTCAGATATTAATGACGCCATTGATATTTTGGCAGACATTGTGCGTAAAAATAAACTGACTCCAAAAATATTGGTAATACACAGATTTACACAAGGTATGGTAAAAAACTACAAAGAAATCAAAACTGTGCCTGAAGTACAAATCGTAATGGATATGGATGGTTTTGGAAGCAAAGTATTAAAAAAAGATTCTTACGTAAGTTATATTTATAGAGAACCTGTACAATTTGCCGGTTTTAAATTGTTTTATAAAAATGACAATAAAAACGATTGGAAAATGTATAGTCCTGAAGAATTAGTAAAATTCACTCCAAAACCAATTTACATTCAGTACCAATAATTACGATTCGACTTATGAAAAATATTCTTTATTCCGTTTTCATTGGATTATTTTTATTGGTGGGATGTCAATCAGAAACGCATAAAATAGTTCCTGAAGTCCCTCTTGTCGCTGCTCCTGCAAAAATTGTTGCTCCAAAAAAAGTAGCTGCTGATGCCGCGACCATTCTTTCGAAAAAAGAAGTACCCATTTTATGTTATCATAACATAAGGGATTTTAGCGTCAGTGCGAGTGGAAACGTGAAGGTATATACCGTAAAACCTCCTGCTTTTGCAGAACAAATGAAAACGTTAGCTGATGCAGGCTACCACACCATCTTGCCGGAACAATTGTATAATTATTTAGTTTTTGATGGCCCATTACCTGAAAAACCAATCATGATTACCTTTGATGATACCAGAGAAGAACAATTCAGTATTGGCGCAGCCGAGATGAAAAAATACGGTTTCAAAGGGGTGTTTTTTATTATGACTGTTTCTATTAACCGTCCCGGATATATGAGCAAAGAGCAAATCAAAAGCTTGTCTGACGACGGGCATGTGGTAGGCGCACATACTTGGGATCATCACATGGTAACAAAATATACCGGAGACGACTGGAATACCCAATTGGTTAAACCAAAAGCAAAACTGGAGGAAATCGTAGGGAAACCAGTACCCGATTTTGCCTATCCGTTTGGGTTATGGAATACCGAGGCGATCCCTGAAATAAAAAAGAGTGAATATAAAATGGCTTATATTTTAGCTACCAAAAGAGATCCTGTTGATCCATTGTATACTATCAGACGTATTATAGTTTCGGGAACTTGGTCTATTGAAGGAACAATGAAGGCTATAAATTCTTCTTTTACTAAAGCTGAATAGCACTTTACACCGATTCTAAATTTGCATTTGTTTTTGCAAATTAAAGCAACTGTACGACTTATGAATTAACGATATAACCGTTGAAAAGGTTCTTTGCAAAACTTTTTTTGCTTTAGTTTTAAAGAGTTTCTTAACTAAAATATTGGTCATAAAAAAAGCACTATCGTATTCCAAGGAATATAATAGTGCTTTTTTTATTTAAAATAACTGTCTTTATCTTGGTGACAACCAGCCTTCAGGATTGTTATACGTTGTATTTTGAAGGATTAAGAATTTAATTATCGTTTTACCCGTTTCACCGTTGGTTCTTACTTTTCCAAGGCTTTGCTTTATACTCACTTTATCTCCTTTGCTAACATTCACGGAACTTAAATTTTGATAGACTGTGAAGTAATCCCCGTGTTGTATCATTACCGCTTTGTTTACTGGTGATAATACAATAACGCTGGTAACTTCTCCTCCAAAAACGGCTCTTGCACTTGCGCCTTTGTCTGTAGTGATTTCTACACCGCTATTGTGCACGGTTATCGTATTGAATAAAGGATGTGTTTGGTTTCCGTATCCTAATGACACATATCCTTTTTCAACTGGATAAGGCAGTCTTCCTCTGTTAGCTCTAAAATTATCTGCAATAATTTTAGATTCAGGTGTCAGTTCAATTTTGGATGATGATACCGCAGCTTTAGAAACTGGAGCACTCGGATTGGCTTTCGCTTTTTCTAGAGCCGCTTTCCTGTTGGCTGCAGCAATGGCTTCCCGTATTAATTTATTGATTTGTCTGTCAATCGTTCTGTATTCCTGTTGTTTTTTCTTGATTTCTTTAGCAATCTTATTTTTATCTTTTTTGATAACGCTTACTAACTTCAATTGCTCTTGTTTTTCCTTTTCTAAAGACAAACGTTCTTTTTGGTTTTCAGCAATCAGTTTTTGTTTTGCTGTTTTTTGTACATCTAGTTTTTGATTAAAATCTGTAAGCTTATTTGTTTTTGTTTTTATTTCTTCTCCCTGCATTTTTCTGTAGCTGGTATATTGTTTCATATACTGCGCTCTTTTATATGCCTGCAAAAAGTTTTCAGAAGATAACAAGAACATCGCTCTGCTTTCTGATGAACGGCTTTTATATGATTTCACAATCATCTTAGCATAATCTTCCTTAAGTTCAGCTAATTCTTTTTTCAATTTATTGATTTGAACCTGATTAATATACATGTCATTATTCAGCAATTTGGTTTGCTTTTCAGTAGTGTTTATTAATTTTTCCTTCAGCTTTATTTTGGTGCTTTGAATGACAATTACGTTAACAACAGATTTTTCTTTTTTCTTTACAGATTGTAATAACTTTTCATTTTCTCGAATTTCTTTTTGAATTTGAGCTTTACGTTCTTCTAATTTTTCTTGTTGAGATTCCTGACTCCACAGTAATGAAGTCATACAGATAAAAATTAGGCTTAGGAGAAATTTTGGCATATCGAAAAAATATTTTTGCTAATTTACTTAATTATAATTCTTTTGTACCCATTTGGAACACTATAAGGAAAAGAAAGTTCTTCATTGAAAGTTACTGAGTTGTATTCGAGATTAATTTCGGTATTTCCTTTCTTCTGAAATGTATTTATTAAAACGCTTGTTGGCAATGTAGCCTGATTGTATACTTTGTTGTCAGAATATGCTACTTTGATCATTCGCTCTTCAGCAGTTTGCGTGATTTCCTGTTTTTGAACCAAGAATTTATCGGCATCCAAAAAGAATGATTTTTTGGTATTTTTATTTGATGTATCATCCAATCGATACGTTTGTTCCAATAATGACTCTAAATATTTTCCTTTTGTCAAATCATCAATTGCCTGGCCTAATAACATGTTCTGGATTTTATTATAATCTAAATCCGTTCCTAGCCACTGGCTTAAAGTACTGAAATCACCATCAAAATATTTCCCGTTTATCTTTTCATAATAGCTTACTGTAGTGGGAGTAATTAATGCTTTTGCCATTGTAATTCCCAGGAAACGGATGCTTACCAAAATCTGTTCGTCTTTCTTTATTTTGATTTCAGCGGTAACATTTTGCGTTTGTTTGTCATCAGCGTAACGAGCGTTTGACTTAATGTATAATGTAGAAAATTCATTTTTATTGTTATAGTGATTTTCTATTATTTTTTTGGCCGTCATGTATCCTGCCCCCATGACAGGCTCATTACTTGCTGCGACGGCAATAGCTTTCGATTTGCACGATACCATAAAAACAGTAAGTAGTACTAGTATTGAAATTTTTTTCATTATTTTTTTTCTTTTAATAATTGATTGGCTTTAGAGAAAAACAAGTCTTTTTTCTTGAAATCTCCCAAACCATTGTACGCTTCTCCAAGCTGGATATTGAAATTTATTTCCAATTCCTTATTCTCCACTACATAATCCATGCCCATTTCTAATAAATCTTTCGCTTTTTTAAATTGTTGGAGCTGATTGTTAGCCAAACCGGCATAATAATAAAATTGCGGTTGTGTTGGAAAAGTCTCTACCAGCGCCAACGATTTTTTGGCTACTGCATCAAATTGTTTCATCTCTGTATGCGCTTGAAGCAAAAGTAAATTCGTTTCTACAGTATCTCCTATTTCCTTGCTTGTCGATTTTTCATAATAAATAATAGCTTTTTCCCATTGTTTTTTAGTGTGGAAAAACTTCCCTATTTCTTTGGCTACATCTACCGAAGAATCATTGTCAAAATAGTTCACAGCTTTCTCTAAATCAGGCGAATATTGCGGATTCTTATCGGTGAAAATCAGAAACTCATTCAGAATTCTATGTTTAATTTTCGAATCTATTTTGGAACTGGCCAAAACGACATTCATCGCTTTTATCGCTTTTGGTGCGTCATTGGCATCCAAATAATTCTTGAATAAACTCACTTGCGCCCATTCCGAATCTGGAATTGCTTTTTCCAGTTTTTTGACGGTTTCAAAAGCTTTTGTTTCTTCATTATTTTTGGAATACAAAAATATTAAACTAATATAATTGAACTCATCCTGTGGATTTTTAGCAATTAGATCTTCCAGATTGGTAATCTCCATATTTTGAAATTTCCCTACTGATAAAATCTGACTTTTGTATAATTCCCTTCGGTCCGTTTTTCCATAGGTTTCATTTAATTCCTGAATCAACGCGAGTGCTTTTTCATACTGATTGGTCCCCATGTATAGTGAGGTCAAATCTTCTTTGTACTTTGGATCAAATTCAATCAACTTGCTGATGACGGTAATTCCTTGAGTGAAATTTTTAGTCTCGTAACTCACGTCATACATTCCTATCCAGAACCATTTATTTTTTGGATCTATTTTAGTGGCGTTTTCAAAGTAATTATAGGCACTCTTATACTCTTTTAATGCTAAATAATTCTTTCCCAATTCATAATAAACAGTTGCATCGTTCGGTTTTATTTTATTGGCTTTATCTAAAGCAATTATCGCTTTATCATAATTTTCAATTCCTTTCTGAAGCAAGGATTCATAAAAAAGTTCTTGAAACTGATCCGTATCGAGCTTGATTTCTTCAGGTTCCGTTTGTGCCCACAGCAAAGCAGGAAATAATGAAATTCCTAAAATATACAGTATGAAAGCGTTGTTTTTCATGTTTTTATTTAAACCGAAATAGCTAAAATTTTTATAAAAAACTATATTAATTTTTTTAGACACCGATTCACAGATTAAAAAAAAAGTAATCTATGAATATGTGCGGAACTTTATTCTAAAACCGAATAATCACCAATGCTAATGCTTGAAAAATTACCGTCAAAACTGGCGTGATTTCCAATCATTGCGTTGTCTAAATTTGCATTTTTGATGTGAGAGTGTGTTTGTATTAAACTGTTTTTTACGGTACTGTTTTGAACATGACATCCATCACCTAAAGATACATTTGGTCCAACAGTTGCGTTTATCAAAATTACATTTTTACCGATATAACAAGGCGGAATTACAGTTGAATTTTCTAATTTGACATCAAAGTCCACTAAATGTTCGCCATCATTATGCAAGAATCCTAACATTCTGGAATTCGTATCAACGGTTACATTTTTATTACCGCAATCCATCCATTCGTCTACTTTACCCGGAACAAATTTCATGCCTTTGGCCATCATCTGCTTGATTCCGTCATTTATTTGATATTCGCCCCCGTGGATAATGTTGTTGTCTAATACTAATTGTAATTCGTTTTTTAAAACGGCAACATCTTTAAAATAGTAGATTCCAATTACGGCAAGGTCAGATACAAAAGCTGCCGGTTTCTCCACTAACTCTACTATTTCATTCGCTTCATTCAGTTTTACAACACCAAACGCTTCTGGTTGACCTACTTGTTTTACCCAAATCACACTGTCCGCATTTTTATCTAAATCGAAATCGGCACGAATTAATGTATCTGCGTAAGCAATAACAGCTGGACCGCTTAAAGAATCTTTGGCACACATAATAGCATGACCTGTTCCTAACGCTTCATTTTGGTAATAAATAGTGCCTTTGGCGCCTAATTTTTGCGCGATAGCAAGTAGTTCTTCTTCTACTTTTTTACCAAAACTTTCATGAATAATAAAAGCAACTTCTTCAATATCTTGATTCAACACTCCGGCAATATCCTCCACCAGACGGTGAACGATTGGTTTTCCGGCAACAGGAATTAATGGCTTAGGAATGGTTAATGTATGTGGGCGAAGACGTGAGCCACGACCGGCCATTGGGACAATTATTTTCATATTATTTTTTTTAAACCGCAAAGTTTACGAAGGTTCTCGCAAAGTTTACGAAGGTTTTTATTATTTTTATGTTTGCACGATTTGCGAACTATCTTTTTTATTCGCCACAGATCACACGGATTAAACGGATTTTCGCAGCGTTGTATTTGAAATATATTCTTTACTTCGTTATTTTACAATTACTAACTGCGATTGAATACTGAGGACTATTTTACTCCCGTACTTCCAAAACCGCCTTCTCCTCTTGAGGTTTCTGCTAACTCTTGCACTTCAATCCACTGCGCACGTTCGTGTTTTGCGATGATGAGCTGTGCAATGCGTTCTCCGGTTTCAATAACGAAATCTTCGTTGGATAAATTTACTAAAATTACACCAATTTCACCACGATAATCGGCATCTACTGTTCCAGGAGAATTCAGAACCGTAATTCCTTTTTTGGCGGCCAAACCACTTCTCGGACGTACTTGTGCTTCATAACCTATGGGCAATTCAATGAAAAGACCTGTTTTTATGATCGTTCTTTCCAGTGGTTTTAGTGTTACGGATTCAGATAAGTTGGCTCGTAAGTCCATTCCTGCAGAAGCTATGGTTTCATAGTTAGGCAAGGCATGTTGTGATTTGTTGATGATGTTTATTGTCATTGTTTTTTTATTTAGAAGAAACAAGTCGCCACTTGTCTGTACATATTGTTGTTTCTTTTTAGTAATAGCCCTGATAGTAGTAGAAATCCTTTTCCTTTTTTCTTTAAAAAGGAAAAGATTACTTCACTATACTTTTATTTTCATTTGAGTTCAGTGAATTTCATTTGCAACGAATAGCAGGAAATAGCTCCTAAAAATTTAAATTAAGTTCTAATTCTTTTTTCGATTCAACATTTTGATTAATAATTCTTTTTCGTTGTGGTATATAAAGTAAATAAATACCAGTAATAACGTGATTCCTACGTAATAATTCTCTCTAAAACCGTAAAATGAAACTGCCGAAAATCCTACTGAAATCAATAGATACATGAAGATTTTATTCGTGTCATACGGTATAGGATAATATTTATTTCCAAAATAATAGGAGATACTCATCATGCTTCCGTACGCCGCAATAGTGGCAATTGCCGACCCGTAATAACTCATTGTTGGGATCAGCAGGTAATTTAACACGAGTGTGATTATGGCTCCCACTATGGAAATATAGGCACCAATATGTGTTTTATCGATCAGTTTGTACCAAACGGAAAGATTGGTATAAATTCCTAAGAAGAAGTTGGCCAGAATAATCAATGGCACTACTTTCATGGCTTCCCAATAGGACTCATCCTGAATCATAATTACTTTCAGAATATCAGCAAAAACGATGACTGACAGTAATATAAAAGAGCCAAATATCACAAAATATTTGGTGATCGTAGCGTATGTTTGTGGCGCATCCTGACTATCCGAGTGGCTAAAAAAGAAGGGTTCGATTCCTAAAGTATAGGCCGTTCGGTACAAAACCATGAATAATCCAAGTTTGTAGCAGGCGGAATAAACGCCCACTTCGGCATCAGCAATGTCAGGAGGCAATAAATAGCCCAGTAAAATTTTGTCAAATTGGTCGTTGATGGCAAATGCTATTCCGGCCACCATAATAGGCATACCGTATTTCATCATTCGTTTCCATAGCGAATAATCAAAATGCCATTTTAATTTAAAGTAATTGGGAGACAACAGTATAAATGTAAGTAAACTGGCAACAATATTGGAAACAAATATATAGCCTATTTGAAAATCTTCCAAGTACAAAGAACGTAAAACACTGTCTGGATTTGACTCTGCAATCGCCGGTAAATAACTTAAAAAGAAAAGGTTCAGAAACAAATTGACAGCTACATTTCCTATTTTGATTATGGCGTATTTTATCGGTTGCTGATTGACCCTTAATTTAGAGAATGGAACAATCACCAAGGCATCGAGCACTAAAATCCAAATGTTATACGTAATATATTGCGCGTCAATTCCAGACCAAACGGCTAATTTATTGCGGAATAATAATGCTATGAATAGAAACGAAATGGAAGTCCAAAAAAGCGAAACGGATGTGGTTTCCACTACCGATTTCTTGTCTGTTTCTTTATTGTAAAATCTGAAAAAAGCGGTTTCCATTCCGTACGCAAGAATGACATTAAAAAAAATCATGCCGGCAAAAATGATCGAAACCTTTCCGTATGCTGCTTTTGGGAGTAAATCCGTGTACAATGGCACCAAAAAAAAACTGAACATTCGGGGGATGACCGTTGCCAATCCGTAAATGGCAGTCTGTTTAAAAAGATTTTTATATAATCCCAAAATGGTGTTTTTATTAAAATTAAAAAGCCAAAAATAACTAATTCTTTGGTTTAATCCATTGAAGTGAATGTTTGTTTTGAAAGAGAACAATCAAAAACAAAAGCTTTTCTATTGCGCAATTACCGCAATGGCTTTTCTATGAGGTTGGTTATTTTAAAGAACTGGGTTTTATTGTCTTTCTTGTATTTCAAAATTGCTTCATTGGGTTTCAAATCAAATTTAGATTTTTGAATTACGGGCGCTTTATTGCCGTATTCCTTGGCAGGATTACTATCCAAAATTAAATCTTCTTTTTTATTACGTTGATAAAAATGTGCTACAAAGGTGTTTTTAGTAATTTTTTCAACTGGAGATTCTTGATTGTGAAAATAGATTTTCTCCAATTTGATGTTTGTCGCAAGCGGTTTTTTAAATTCGATATAAAAATGAGTACCGCTATTTTCGTTGCCATTCTGCATTTTCTGATAAAAAGCAGACTGGATTTCTTGAGGAAATTCTGTTTGAAGTTCTTGTTTCGTGGCACAAAAAGTAAGGCTGATAGCGGTGATAAATAAGGCGCCAATGGATTTATATCTTTTCATAATTTTTAATTTAACTTAATCCTTCTTCATTAAAAATCTTAAGAAAGTGAAACCCTTTTGGCACATAACCTTGGTTGTAATAAAAGCGATGTGCGGTGAAATTTCCGGTAAAGGCATCTAAAACGATCATGGTACAACCAGTTTCCTTCGCCAATACATCAACATAATCCGTCATCATTTTGCCCAATCCTTTGGAACGGTGATCCGGGTGCACAATAAAATTATCAATCTCGATGTATTTTCCCGACCAAAGTTTTGTTCCCGACCAAAACCCGGAAACCGCCACACAAACCTCCTTTTCAAAAACGGCTACCTGCTTGTAATTGTGCGGAATCATCTCCGTAAGATACGATTGGTATTTTTCTACCGTAAATGTGGGGTATAAAAATCGCATTACTTCAATGTTTTCAAGCATTTCTTCTACTGTGCTGAGTTCTCTTAATTGTATTTTCATTCTTCCTAGTATTATTTTAAACTATAAAATTAAACAAAAAAAGAGCCAACATCTGTTGGCTCTTAGAATATATTTCGAATCAATAACCTATTACCCATTCAATGCTTCAGCTCCACCAACAATCTCTAATATTTCATTAGTAATAGAAGCCTGACGTGCTTTATTGTAAGTCAATTTCAATTGATTTCTCAATTCTGTTGCATTATCAGTCGCCTTGTGCATCGCAGTCATACGCGCTCCGTGCTCAGAAGCAAATGAATCACGAATTCCTTTGTACAATTGTGTTTTTAATGACTTTGGAATCAAAGTCAACACGATTTCTTCTTTTGATGGTTCAAAAATGTAATCTCCGGGAGTAACCGTAAGATCTGATTTGAGAGACGCTAAAGGCAAGAATTGTTCCGTTTGAATGATTTGTGTAGCTGCATTTTTAAATTGATTGTAAATCAACTCAATTTTATCGTATTCTCCAGCAACGAATTTCTCCATTAATGAATTAGCAATTTTAGCCACATTATCAAAAGTCAAATCATCAAAAACAGCGCTTTCATTAGCTACGACCGGTAATGTTTTGCTTAAAACATCGTTTCCTTTTTTTCCTATGGCAAAAATATCCACTTGTTTACCTGTGTAAAATTCAGCACGGCTTTTAGCTTCTTTGATTGCATTGGTATTAAAAGCACCAGCCAAACCTCTATTAGAAGTCACTACAACAAGTAACACTTTCTTAATTTCGCGTTGGGTTGTAAATTCTCCACCAACATCACCTTCGAGTGTAGCAGAAAGATTTTGCAATAATTCCGTTAATTTTTCGGCATAAGGTCGCATTGCTGTAATTGCATCTTGTGCTTTCTTTAGCTTTGCTGCAGAAACCATTTTCATTGCCGATGTAATTTGCATCGTCGATGAAACGGAAGTAATTCTATTACGGATTTCCTTTAAATTTGCCATTTTATATTAGTCTAATGTCGTAAAGTCATAAAGTCTAAAGTCCTCAAAAGCAGATAAACTGACTTTAAGACTTTCGACTTTACAACTTTTGACTAGTTTTAGTTATATTTTGCTGATAATTCTTTTGCTACAGATTCGATTACATCTGTAATTTCGTCTGTTAATTTTCCTGCTTTCAACGCATCAAGAGTTGCTCTGTGTTTGTTGTTCAAGAATTCCAAGAAGTCTTTCTCAAATTCTCTTACTTTGTTCACAGGAACATTTCTCAATAAGTTTTTAGAACCAGCATAGATAATCGCAACTTGATCTTCTACAGTATATGGATCGTTCAAACCTTGTTTCAAGATTTCAACGTTTCTTTTTCCTTTTTCAATTACGTTTAAAGTGACTGCATCTAAATCAGAACCAAATTTAGCAAACGCTTCCAATTCACGGAATTGTGCCTGATCCAGTTTCAAAGTACCTGCTACTTTTTTCATCGATTTAATTTGCGCATTTCCTCCAACACGAGATACCGAAATACCTACGTTAATCGCCGGACGAACTCCAGAGTTAAACAAATCTCCATCCAAGAAAATTTGACCATCTGTAATCGAAATTACGTTTGTTGGGATGTATGCAGAAACGTCACCAGCTTGAGTTTCAATGATTGGTAAGGCAGTAAGCGAACCACCACCTTTTACAATTGATTTCAATGAATTTGGTAAATCATTCATATTTTTAGCGATGCCATCATCTGCAATTATTTTACAAGCACGTTCTAATAATCTACTGTGCAAGTAAAAAACGTCTCCAGGATATGCCTCACGTCCCGGTGGTCTTCTTAACAAAAGAGAAACTTCACGATACGCAACCGCTTGTTTTGATAAATCATCATAAACAATTAAAGCCGGACGACCTGAATCTCTGAAATATTCGCCAATTGCAGCACCTGCGAAAGGAGCATACACTTGCATAGGAGCTGGATCAGATGCATTTGCAGCAACGATAACAGTATACGCCATTGCACCTTTTTCTTCTAACATTTTAGCGATTCCTGCTACAGTCGAAGCTTTTTGTCCAATAGCGACATAGATACAAAATACCGGTTTCCCAGCATCGTAAAATTCTTTTTGATTTAAGATAGTATCGATACAAACAGTTGATTTACCTGTCTGACGGTCACCAATAACTAGCTCACGTTGTCCACGACCTACTGGGATCATAGCATCTACTGCTTTGATACCTGTTTGTAATGGTTCAGTAACGGGCTGACGGAAGATAACTCCAGGAGCTTTTCTTTCTAAAGGCATCTCATATAAATCTCCACCGATTGGTCCTTTTCCATCAATAGGAAAACCAAGAGTGTTTACTACACGACCTACCATTTGCTCTCCTACTTTGAGAGAAGCAATACGTTGTGTTCTTTTTGCAGTTGAACCTTCTTTGATTCCTGTTGATGGTCCTAAAAGTACCACACCAACATTGTCTTCTTCAAGATTCAAAACAATAGCTTCTAATCCGTTGTCAAATTCAACTAACTCTCCGTATTGAACATTAGAAAGCCCGTAAATACGAGCAATACCATCTCCAACTTGAAGTACGGTTCCTACTTCTTCTAGTGTAGCACCAGATTCAAAACCTTCTATTTGCTTTCTTAATATTGCTGAAATTTCAGCAGGTTTAATTTCCGCCATCTTAATTTATAATTTAAACACTTAAATGTGCAATAAAACTAATTACTTAACTCTCTTTTTAATACTTGTAATCTGTTGGCAACTGAAGCGTTGTATTGCTTATCACCTATTCTCAAAATAAAACCTCCAATTATTGCAGGATCTACTATATTTTCTATTGTAATTTTTTTATCTGAAAATGTTGCTATTTTCGCTAAAACTTTTGCTTCTAAAGCCTCATCCATAGGAATTGCAGTAGTAACTTGCGCTACTTCGATACCATTTTCCAAGTCCGATAATTTACCATATTCAGTAGCAATAGCCCCTAATATTTCGAATCTTTTGTTTTCAAATAACAAATGAAATAACCCTTGAGTTACTCCGTTGATACCCGCAAAAACTTCTAACAAGACATTTTCTTTAACCGCAACTTTAATGGTAGGATTTTGAATAAAAGTACTCAATTCTAAATTTCCATTGATAGTTGTAGCAATAGTTTTCATATCACTGCTTACTGCTTCGGCAACACCTTTTGAGTTTGCTAAGTCCAAAATTGCTTTTGCATAACGAATTGCTGCTCTTGTACTAGCCATAATTAGTTCAATTTAACGTCACCTAACATATTCTCAATCAATTTCGTTTGAGCTTCTTTGTTAGATAATTCATCTTTTAATACTTTTTCAGCAATACTTAATGACAATGATGAAACTTGTGATTTCAATTCAGCCATAGCGGCATTTTTTTCTGCTAAAATAGCTGTTTTAGCTTGCTCGATCATTCTTGCGCCTTCTGCTTGCGCGTCAGCTTTAGAATCAGCAATCATTTTATCTCTCATTTCACGTGCTTCTTTCAATAAAGAGTCACGCTCTAATCTTGCTTCCTGAAGAATACGTTCGTTTTCGGCAGTAAGATTTTGCATTTCTCTACGAGCAGTTTCTGCTGAAGATAACGCTTCATTGATTGAATCTTCTCTACCTTTTACTGCGCCAAGAATTGGTTTCCAAGCGAATTTTCTTAAAAGGATAAAGAAAACTATAAAGATGATCGAGGTCCAAAAAATTAAACTCTCTGGTGCTGTTAAATTCATATTTTTATATTTAAAAAGTTTGTTTTAGAAATAAAAACTTCCTGATACCAACCGTATCAGGAAGTTTTAGATTTTAATTATTTTGCGATCAACGCAACAACTACTGCGAAAAGTGCAACACCTTCAATAAGTGCAGCAGCGATAATCATAGCAGTCTGGATTTTTCCAGCAGCCTCAGGTTGACGAGCAATAGCGTCCATTGCAGAACCACCAATTTTTCCAATACCTAGACCTGCACCAATAACAGCTAATCCAGCTCCGATTCCAGCTAATACCATAATACTAAATTTAATATAGTTAATAATTAATAAAACACATTTTAATGATGATCGTGCTCTGCTACGGCCTGACCAATAAACAATGCTGTCAACAACGTAAAGACATAAGCCTGTAACGCCGCAACCAACATTTCAAGTACACTCATGAACAGTACAAAAGCTCCAGAAATTGGCGCAACGGCTACTGATTTGAATATAAAAATCAATGAGACTAAACTCAATATAATTATATGTCCCGCAGTAATATTCGCGAATAAACGAATCATTAATGCAAAAGGTTTTGTCAACATTCCAATGATTTCTACAGGAATCATGATAGGATACAACGCTTTAGGAACTGGAGGCATAAAAATATGTTTCCAATAATCTTTGTTGGCACTGAAAGAGGTTACAATAAAAGTAATCAATGCTAATACAAATGTAAAGAAGATATTTCCAGTAAGGTTTGAACTGAAAGGGAAAAAAGGAATCAATCCAATAAGGTTGTTAATCCAGATAAAGAAAAATATAGTCAATAAATACGGCATGTATTGCGCGTATTTTTTTGTTCCAATATTAGGTATGGCAATTTCATCTCTAACGAATATTACTAATGGCTCCAGAAATCCAGCGATTCCTTTTGGCGCCAATTTGTTTTTATTGTAAGAACGAGCTACCGCAAGAAACAAAAAGAACAATACAAGAGCTGACATCAACATCGAGAAAACATTCTTTGTGATCGAAAAATCAAGTGGTCTGGCGTCAAACGCGAAAGCACCATTTTTTCTTTCATCTTCCGTTAAGGTTTCAAATTTATCCGCATAAAAAATAACCTCGTTGAAACGAACTAATTTTTGACCATTAACATCAACAACATGGTGTCCTTCATTATCATGGTGAAATTGTTCTGAAGAAAAAATCTCCAATCCATTGTTTGTCCATAAAATCACAGGAAGATAAAACGTAATAGGATGACCGTCATAATCCGCAATGTGAAATTCATGAGAATCTCCAATGTGATCATTAATCAATTCCGTAGCATTGAATTCTTTTTCAGCAGAATGACCTGTTTCTCCGTGCGCTTCTGTAACAGGAGCAGCGTTTTCTGTGTGATTTTGAAGACTATCCGCTGTTGGATTTGCGAAAGTAACCAACGGCATACACGCTAGAAAAGTAACTAACAGGAATTGAAGTGATTTTTTAGAAATTACCATTATTAATTGTGTATCTGATTTTACGTTTTTAAAATTTTTTGCAAAGGTACATATTTAATTGAAAATTGAAAATTATAATGATGATTTTAAAAAATGAATTTTACAATCGTATTGCATTATTTTCAAGCAATTTATCTTTTATTTAGTAATCGTATTGCAAAAATGGTTTCAAAAAGCAAAAATAGGAAATAAGGGATGAAAAAAGCTGCTATATCCAAATTAGTTTCTCTGCCTTCTGATTGGATTAATGGAATCAAAAAAACGACAGCCGCCATCATTTTCACAAAAGTGGTGGCCAGAAAAGCAAAACCGGTAAAATCCGGAAAGTTTAAATTTACAAAAAGCAACAGCAAATAGATTAAGAGCGTAGAAACAAACAGGAAAAGATAAATACTCCAAGTAGCATAAAAAAATTCATGATGTGCACTCCAGGCTGCTGTTCCATAATATTGTGCAACAAAAAAGAGCAATGTGAAGGGTATTAGATACTTCAAAAACGGCAAAATTTTAATCATTCGTTATTTTTATTAATATTTTTAACTTGTCGAATTACGTTGTAAAGTGCTATAAAAACGGACAATAGTGATAAAATAATAGTGTAAAAGGAAGAGCTTTCATCTGAATATTTTTTATCGAGCCACATCCCAAAGTAAGTGAACGCAAAAATGACAATTCCCATTTGAAACGGAATTCCCATAAATACCAACCACTTGTTAGAATTGTTTTTATTTGGTGTTTTGTTGTCCATCATTCAAGGTTTGATTTTTACTATTGGTTTTCATCGCGCAAGAAGCAGTGAAATCAGCACCTGGTTCCACGGATAATTTTCCTACTGAAACTTCGCCATGAATACTGGCCTTCGCTTTTACATTCAGGACTTCAGTAACTTGTATTTTTCCGTCAAATTTTCCTTCGACATCCGCATTTTTACAGATAATATCACCGGTGACACTTCCCGCAGGTCCAATAACAATTTTTCCTTCCGACTGAAAATTTCCTATTAAATTCCCGTCCAATCTAAAATCAGCTTGGGATATAATGTCGCCTTTTATCGTTGTTCCTTCCACAATTCGATTGGTTTTTCCCAAAAGATCGGTGTATGATTTTTGTTTTTTATCAAACATATTTTACTTTTTTGCTGGTGCTAAGTACGTTTCAAGATTTTTCTTAATTTGAATCACTTTGTAGTTATCGCCCGAAATCACAATAGCTGGTTCGGCCATTTTATATTTTACATTTTCTTTCAAAACCAATGCAATTTCATCCGAGTAAACTCGTGATTTTATCCCATGAATTGTAATAAAATTTTCTTTCTCCGTGTAAATATCATACGAATAGTATAGTTTTTGAAGATTTTCACTCGCAATGAATAATTTGATTTTTTCTTCTAAAGCTTTTGTGTTTTTATCGTCGCGGGAACCCACTAGAAATAGAATTTTCCAATTGTTTGAATCCGTTGTTTTGAATTCCATATTCTCTAAAAATGGGATTTGTTCGGTCAGAATAACTTGTGCATTTTTCCCTTCTTCACTGTTGGGATAATTATCCGCTACCACTTGCAATGCGTTCTTGTACGCCGACAAACCCTTTAATTTACCAATAGCATTTGCTTTAAGTAACTCAAATTTAGATACAATCTCATCTCCCGAAAACTGACTAATCAAAACGTCTGCGTTTTCTAAAACCGTAACAAATTGTTCTTGTTGAAATAACTTATACCATTTCTTGTAGACACTTTCCGGGGTTTCATTTTGAGAAATTCCATTTGGATTAGTGTTATTTATTATTTGTGCATATCGAGAATCCGGAAATTGAGCTGAAATGTTGTTTTTCATTTCTGCCGCTCTATTTACATCTGTGATTTGATATAATTTATACAAATTGTACATCGCTGGCGGCGTCAGTTTTTCTTCTGGATTATTGATTAAAAATTGTTCCAGTTTAGCAATTGCCAAAGCATTTTCTTTGAATTTTTCCTTGTAAATAATCCCCAACTGATAATACGCAAAATTGCCTTCTTTATTGATGCTGTCCAATTCAATTTGCGTTGTTGGTAGTTGTTTCAGGTAAAAATCAGCGGTGTATTGTTCCACAATTTTATTTGGTTCCGCTTCCTTTTCAACGGATTGTTTATCCTCATCCGAAGCAGTAGCTAAAGATGAATTTGCATTTCCTGATGAAATTCTCCAATTGCCATTTAAAGTCCTTTCGCCCCAATTTTTCTTAAATTCTACTTTTCCAAAAGCGACCGTTGTCGGATTATAAAAATAGAAAACACCAGCGGCTGGTTGAGAAGCCGCACTGGTAATAGTAGGCGGAGCCATTGATGATTTACGGGCTGATTTTGCCGGCTCTTGACCTGAAGCAGCATCAATCGAAGTCATCGAATTGTTTCTGTTTATGTTTTCCTGTTTCGCTTTGTTTTTCTCCTCTAAAAGTCGCTTAACCTCATCTTTTTCTTTTAGAGCAACAATGTACTTTTCAAAATAAGATTTACGATCCGCAGGATTCATCGCAACCACATTTAAAATACTGTCATTTTGCTTTGCAAGCGCTTCATACAAAATCACCTCATCAAGGTTGCTCCTTATTTTTTGGATTTTTGCAAATTCCCTTGTTTTAGTATTCAGTTTAACCAAAGTGCTGTCGTAATATTTTGCTGCCGACGGATATTCTGCATTTCTAAAATACAGATTTCCCAAATTCCTGTAATTTGAAGCTACTAAATAGGTGTCTTTTGAATTGGTTCGTAACGATGCATTGTAAAAATCCAATGCAGTTTTCTGATTGTTTTGCTTGTCATGAAATACTGCCATTTGATAAAAAATCAAATCTTTGTACGGACGATTTTCCCGGTCTTGAATCAATTTATCGAATGTTTTTACAAAAGAAACCGAATCTCCCGCTTGGTAGTCAAACAACTCCGCTTTTTTGGCATGTGCCTGAATAACAAATTTGCGCTCCGCTTTTCGGTTCATAGCAATCACGGATTGATAGGAAGTAACAGCACTGTCTTTGTATCCCAATTCTTGATACAGTTGTCCCAAAACAAAACGGTAACGGGCTCTTTGCTGATTTACTTTCGTGAATTCTATTGCTAATTTTAGTTTAGCAACGGCACTGTCTTTTTCTTCTAAATTTAAAAAAGAAGCGGCTAAAAGAGCGTTTGCATCTGCAAAAACTTGTTTTTTTACATCTTGATCTTCTAATAATTTACTGATATTTTTTATCACCAAAGCATCATTTCCCAAACGCATGTTGGTTTTTTCGCGCCAAATTTTAGCTTCATAAATTCGGCTGCTGTTTGGGTATTTGTATAGAATATAATTGAATGCATCGAGCGCAGGAACAAATCGTTGGTCGTAATATCTGGCTTTTCCAAGCATCAGATACGCTTCGTCAATTTGACTGTTTTTTTCTTTACCACCAATGTTCATCGAATGTTTTTGAATGGCTTTGGTAGCTTTGGTTTCTGCCAATTCAAAATCGGTGTTTTTAGATTTTGTTGTGGAAGTGAAATCTTCTACAATTTGCATTTTTTCTACCGGCAGAAGTTGCCAAAAATCATCATCGTTATTGGCATTTACCGCCAGAACTCCCTTATCCAATCCTACTTGACCGTTGTATAAAATATTATAATTAGTGCTTAAGGCATGCGAATTCCTAGCCATAAAAGTGTCTCTCTTGGTAGAACAAGCTACTAAAAAAGCAAAAAACAACAAGAAGGATAACGGTTTAAATATATTGATTTTCAATGGAAAACGTTTTTATCAATTAACTGCCAAATATACTTTTTAGTATATGCACTGGTAAAAATACATTTCTTTTTGATATCGTGAAAATTATGACATTATATTTGGATATTCGTCTGCTGCGTAAGGGATGGAAGCGGCATCCTTTATTTTCTTTCTTTAAGAAAATAAAGATACAGCGGACAGCCCGACCCGAAGTTTTTACGGAGGGTTACGCCCAAAATAAACTGCTAATTCGTAAACTGAACATTCAAATTAGTAAATGCAATTAGCAAATTACCGGTAAAAGTTTTGTCTACGACAGTTGCGTTGAATTTTAAACAGCAAAAAACAGTTCTAATTCCTGTAAGGTTTCCTCTGAGGTTTGAATGTCTTTGACCACTTCGCCTTTGTGCAGCGCGACAATCCTGTTGCTGACCTCAACGGTGTGCAGTAAATCGTGGCTGGAAACCAGGACGGTTACTTCCGGATTATCGGCTAAATCCTTGATAATTTTTTTTAATCGAAATTGGGTCGTGGGGTCTAAATTGGCAAACGGTTCGTCTAGAATAATGACTTCCGGATTTCCGATTAAGGTGGCGATGATGCCTACTTTCTTCTGGTTTCCTTTGCTTAAATCCCGTAAATATTTCTTGTTATTAAGGATTTCTCCGTTGAAAAATTCTTCGTGAGTGGCCAATAAAGCATCGACATCGGCTTTGTTTTGTCCGCGTAAATCGCCAATGAAATAGAAATATTCTTCAGGCGTTAAGTAGCCAATCAGGAAGCTTTCATCCAAGAAAGAAGCAGTGAACGGTTTCCAGTTTTCGCTGGTGTTTACCTGAATGTCATTATTGATAATATTTCCTGTTGATGGCTGGATCAAGTCCAATAAAAGACTGAAAAAAGTGGTTTTTCCGGCTCCGTTATTCCCCACTAATCCAAAGCTTTCGCCTTTTTTTATTTCTAAAGTATCTATTTTTAATACGGTTGTTCCGTTGTATGTTTTCGAAAGGTTGTTTACTTGTATCATTTTTTGAAGTTTAATCGGTTGACTCGTTATTTGGTTAATGTGATTGCTAATTATCCTTTTTGTTTGTAAGCCGCAATGGTCGCGTATTTCTCTGATTTATAGATTTTTTCAATTAACGAAAATGCTTTCTCTTTGAATGCAAAACCAATCACTCCTGCCCCTGTTACTAGCGCTAAGCCTAGATTGGCATTGCCAAATTTAGAACCTAACCAATACAATAAAACGGGCAAGGCCAATTGCGGAATCGAAATCAGCATGGTTTTTATATTGAATGCTTTTTTATCGCCAAAAGCGCCTTTTCCGGAACTTAAATCGATTGGTGTTTTAGTGTATGCGCCGCCCAGCAATACCAGATGAGAATTGACTCCAATGTTATAAATAGCACCCACAATAATTGTTAAATATACCTGCCATCCAAAATAAAGATAGAACGACGCAATGGTTGTGGTCACTACTGTAGCAATCACCATCAGCCACCATTTCGAACTTAAATAGCCTTTATACGGAATATTTTGCGTCATCATTAACTGGTAGTAGGCGCTGTCCCAACTTGGTACAAATTGTCCGAAAGTAATTAAGAATCCACCCGAAACGAAAATCCCGGCAAAAATGTGCATTACAGGATTATAGAAAGCATTATTAGTGAAAAATAGAAGACCATAAAAGAGGAACATGACACTGAGACCTACTGTGGTTTTTGACCGTTTGTTTCTTTTGATTAATTTAATGTCATTTTTTAAAAAGGTTCCGATGGTTCCAAATTGGTTTAACCAAGTCAGCTCTTCTGTTTTAGCAACATCATGTTTGTTTGACAATCCCGCATCGAGGTATAAATTCTTTTTGAAATACTGAAAAGTAACATAATAAAGCGCAATTAAAACAAAAACCGGAATGGCAAAAGCCCAATACGTATTGAAAATAGCATTGAAAAATGGCGCGGTAAACTCCGTGATATTAAAGAGTCCATAATAGTGTAATCCTCCTAAAATAGCAGCTGTTGCTAAGAAAATGGCAAATAAATTGTCTTTATTACTCAATAGAATATTTAGAAAATTGTTGCTGAATAGTAAAGAAAAGATCGCAGTGTACCAAAGCACTACGGAAAGCACATCATAGCCTTCAATAATTAAAACAACACAAAACGGAATCAGGAAAAAACCATGCGCCAAATTGAAGAACGACAAAACGGTTTTTCCTAATGAGAAATGAACAATCGTGGATTTTTTTATAGGGAAAATCAACATGGGGCGAATGTTCATCACAGGAATTTTTTGTAACAGCAGTCGGATGATTAAATCCATCAATACATAATAAATCATGAATTGATTTACGGTTACGATGGGATCTAAATTCATTTTCTTTAGAATATAAAAGGCCCCGACTCCTAATGCTAGGAAGATTAAAATGAAATAAACGGCGACAAAACCCATCAGGATTTTTAAAGCCAGATTAGTCGCGAAGGAAGCTGACCTAAAAAATGCTTTCCATTCGAGATAAAGGAATTTTTGAATCATAGTTTGGTTATTTTGGTTTTAAGGTAAGTATGTCAAAGTAGGAAAACGTTACAGATTTTGTGGTTTGTATTCAGGACAAGTTTGTTTTAGATAGGATTGTGCTTTGGAAGGGATTAATTTAAAAATGATGAAAAGTGCGATGATTACTACTATAAAAACAATATTTGCTCTCCATAAAAAATAGTCATTGATTAAAAAACTACTGAATAATTGGAACAATATGTTGTGGATAAAGTCGGTCTGTCCGTTGGACTATCAGTTTCACGTATTAGAAATAGACAGTTTCTTTTTGAATTGTAAGTGTTTATGTGCCAATTGCAGGTAAATTCCCGTGATTAAAACATAAATTATTGCAAAAAAAACAGATGTAAAAGCAATTTTAGCGTCTGGATGATTTAACCTTACTGGAAATCCACCAATTCCAATCATAAAAAGAAATAGAATGAGACCAAAGCTTTTTTTCTTCATCAAATAACTGTAGGTTGTTTGGATCTTTGATTTCCAAATTAAACCCCAAGCCAAAATAACCAAACAGAATTCGACTAAAACAAATGACCTCAGGACTCCTTGACTATTTGTTATAACTAATTCAGAGTTTGAATTTCTAACAAACACCATCAATGACAGTGTAATCAAAGAAGAAATTGTAATTGCAGTAAATAATTGCCTTTTAACTATTTTATGACATTTAACAGTCATTATTCTAGGATTTGTAAAACCTATCAATCCTGAAAAGGATGGCTGTAATTCTGGTTTCCATTTCTGTAAAACTTCATCAAAAACAACTTCAAAAGAACTTTTTTCATCGCATAATCTTTCTTCTATCTCTGAAGCAATATGATCCGTAACTTCCAGTTTGATGTCGTAGTACTTAAGACCGTTTAAAACTAAGGTTTCTTCTATTAAAGCAATTTGTTCGGTAGTTAATTTCATCTTCAAAAATTAATTTAATTGGTACTGTTTTTTGACATTTTTAATTGTTCTCTTTTGAAGGTGAATTCCCGTCATTAAAAATAATATTCCCAATATCAAAGCACAACAAAAAGGTAATATTAAAATTGGATGCCTTTGAACCGACTCCTTAAAATAGTTTAATAGATAAATTATCCAGTACATAAATCCAAAAATCCCTGTGAAAGTAATATGACTGATATTCAATTCTAAAAAACGTTTTCCCTTGATTTTTCTATTTGTATAAAAAGAATAGAATGCTGGTATAAATAGTATCGCTAATAAACCAAATAAATTTCTAACAAACTTATCTGGTTCATCAAAATAAAAAGATGCTTTAAAGATCAAAAGGGCAAGCAAAATACCCACAATAATTTTAGGGAATTTCAAATACTCAGATATCACATTCCACTGCGCTTTTCTAAATTCTTTCCTTAAAATTTGTGTGCGATCCTCTTCAATCGCATTAAAACCATTTCGACCAAAACGATCTTCAGCATACTGTTTCACTTGATGAAAAGTAAGTTCCGGATCTTTCTCCCAAATTTCCTCCATACTATTTACCATGTGATCTGTAAATTCTACTTGTAATTCATACCACTTGATATCAAAGGATTTGACATAATTAGATACATATTCTATTTGTTCGGTGGTTAGTTTCATGCTTTGGTAAAGGATAGTTTCTTTTCAAATTTAAAATGCTTCATTGCTAATCTTGAGCTAAATAAAAGATGGAGTAACATTAGAGAACCCGTAAAAACAAATATGATTTGGTTTGTAGTCCCTGCTGGAGTGTTAATAAAACAAAAAGGATAAATCCAAGATATGTATACAGCTACTCTATTTTTGTGTTGAGGATAAAAAGATGTATTTATTTTTGAATTCCAAATTCTAATTGTATTTATTATCAATAATAAATATCCAGTAATAAATACTAATCGAGCCCCAACTTGGAAATAATAAGTAAGTAACTTTAGATTGTAAAATGCTGAAAAACCAAGAAAAGTAAATAAAAAAATTAGACTTATCAAAAATCCAATAAATATTTGTTTTTTTATTGCTGCTACCTTCTTGTCTAAAACTATTTGTGGACAGTTAACGTTAAGTCCTGTGAAAATTGAACATGCAGGTTTTAATTCTTCTGACCATTTATCCAGTGCTATTTCAAAATTTTCATCAAAAGAAGGTGTTTTTTCATCCATCAGAACTTGTATTTCCGTGGCAATATGATCTAAAACTTCCTGCCTTATATCGTCGTATACGATACCGTTTAAAACTAATGTTTCTTCTATTTGAACTATTTGTTCTACAGTTAATTTCATCTTCATAAAATTAAAATTCTAATTTTGGACTTGGGTTCACTAAACTCTGCATGTTTCGGATGAAATCTTCGAGTTCTGAGAGTCGGTTTACGGTTTCTTTCTGACCGCTTTCCGTGAGTTTGTAATATTTACGCATGCGGTTGTCCACTTTTTCGATTTCAACATCCAGCAAACCTTCGGCTTCCAGTTTGTGCAAGGCCGGATACAAAGCGCCTTCGGTAATGTTAAGTTCGCCAAGCGTAATGGCTTTTACTTTTTGTGTGATTTCATAACCGTACATTTTGCCGTTTTCTTCGAGCAATTTCATTATAATCGTATTCAGACTTCCTTTATATAATTGTGAGTTTTTCATTTTTTTGTCATTGCGAGGCACGAAGTAATCTCATTTTGAAAAACAAATATACATAAGATTCTTATACCTAAGATTTTTAGGTATTAAAATTTTCAAATATTTTGAATTCAAAAAACCTAATGTGTTTCCTATCTTTGTAAAAAAATAATCACATGTCATCTTTTTTAAAATTAATCATAAAAGAAGTAAAACGCGAAACCAAAGACGCTGTTTCGATACTTTTTAACGTACCCGAGGAATTAAAAGCAGATTACGCTTATATTGCCGGTCAATACATCAATTTAAAATTAACACTTGACGGAAACGAAATTCGTCGGGCGTATTCTATCTGCTCTTCTCCGGAAAGTGGCGAGTTGCGCATTGCAGTGAAAGCGGTAAAAAACGGTGCTTTCTCTCAATTTGCCAACACAAAACTTAAAGCTGGCGATGTTCTTGAAGTAGGAAAACCAGAAGGGAAATTCACTTTTGATCCCCAAGCGGATCGACAAAAAAACTACGCGGCTTTTGTTGCGGGAAGCGGAATCACACCCGTAATGTCTATCTTAAAATCCGTATTGAAAAACGAACCGAAAAGTTCATTTGTATTGGTTTACGGAAACAAAACGCCTGAAGAAACCATCTTTCATCAAGAATTACACGATTTGCAATTGCAACATGTGGGACGTCTTTTTGTACATTATGTGTTCAGTCAAGCCAAAGTAGAACATGCTTTGTTTGGACGAATTGAAAAATCGATAGTTAATTTTGTTTTGAATAACAAACACAAGGAATTGGAATTTGATAAGTTCTATTTGTGTGGACCGGAAGAAATGATCAATATTGTTTCCGCTGTTTTAAAGGAACATAATGTAAAAGAATCGGCAATAAAATTTGAATTATTTTCCACTTCTTCCAAAGAGCATAAAATAGAACAATCATTAGAAGGTCACACTAAAATTACCGTAATGGTAGATCACGAGGAAATGACTTTCGAAATGTCACAAAAACAAACCGTTCTTGATGCCTCTTTAAAGCAGGGTATTGATGCTCCATATTCGTGCCAAGGAGGAATATGCAGCAGTTGTCTGGCCCGTGTTACCGCCGGAACTGCCGAAATGACTAAAAACTCCATCCTAACCGATAAAGAAATTGCCGAGGGTTTGATTCTTACCTGTCAAGCGCATCCTACCTCAGGGACCATTTATGTAGATTATGATGATGTTTAGGAAATAACCTTAAATGATAAAAAAACTTCTCTAAAAAGGGAAGTTTTTTTGTTTTAGGGAAGTTGGGATTTTTAGTATATTAATAGAATAATAGTACGGTCAAAATCCATACGATATTTCGATAAATTATTATCGTAAAGTAGTACATATAATTTAGGGTATCCATGTATGACCTTAAAACATATATAAAAGTCAGTAGGAAACGCTCAAAAATTGTGCTAAAAGAAACTGGAAATCATTGATTAACTTAAAATTGAATGCTATGTTTTGGGGAATAGCCTTTATTAATTTAGGAATGGTAATTTTGATATATTTGAGAAAAGACATTAGTACAGATTTGCATTTGTCCAAGTTTTTTTCGAAGAACACAAAAACATGGCAAGGAAATCTTGCTGGAATTGTAATGATCCTAATTGGAATCGCTCAAATGATTAATTCTCTTTGATGTTAAGTTAAATTTTCAGAACAAACATTATAATTGTTACCAAATTTTGGTACTTTAGTGAAAAATTAAAATCATGGGAAAGAATACATCCGTCTCTTTAGGAAATCATTTTGAAACTTTTGTCGAAAAAAGTATTTCAAAAGGTCGGTTTCAAAATGCAAGTGAGGTAATTCGGGCTGGTCTTCGTATGCTAGAAGAAGAAGAAGATAAAGTTCTACTATTAAAAAATGCCATTCAGGAAGGAATCGATAGTGGACTTGCAAAAGACTTTGACCCAAAAAATCACCTAGAATCTTTACAAGCAAAGAAAAGAGCAAATGGCTAACTATTATTTGACAAATTTAGCTGTAAATGATTTAGCTGAAATCTGGGAGTATACTTACGAGGAATGGTCAGAAAAACAAGCCAATAAATATTATAAACAACTATTAGAAGCTTGTCAGGAATTAGCCAACTATCCCAACTTTGGGAAAAATTATGTGTTAATTCAACCTGATATTTTAGGATTTAAAACCAATCATCACATTATTTTGTATAGAATTATTTCGGTCATAGAAATAAAAATAATAAGGATTCTTCACGAAAGAATGGATTTGAAATCTAAGCTTTAAACTGAGACTGTAAACTGTAAACTGTTTTTTATATGAAATCCATTCGAGAAATATTCAAAAACAACCCTTCCCTTCTTGATGAACCAGAAGTAGCGCAACTTTTAGAATATTGTGAACAATTACAAGATGAAATCGTGGAATTCAAATTTCAAAAAACAACCAACAAAGAATTGGCAATGCTTGATATGCTTAAAGAAGTCATAAAAGGCTGCGATGCTATCGAAAAAGAACAAGCCGAGCACGAACGTTTTGGGTATGACGCTCCAAATTATCAGGAAACCATTTCGAATTTAAAAAGATATGTTTTGAAGCGATGTCAAGACGAAAAAATTTGGCTTTGAATTCTTGAAACATTAAAGAATTAAGTTTCATTACATCTTAAATCTCTTAATGCCTTGATGGTTCAAAAGAACATTTTTTGTTTTTAAAACTATTGATTCCGGCAAAATCGTTCGCATGGCATCTTCATAACCTGCAACTTTTTTATTTCCATATACCGAAGTGGGTAATTTTGGAAATAGCTTTCTATCCGAAACTATGGCATTTTCTAAAGCCTGATTAAAAGGCGAAAATCCCGCGTACGGATGCGTAGCGCCCCAAAGCGTAATCACTTTCACGCCCAACATAGCCGCAATGTGCGCATTCCCGGAATCCATGGAAAGCATCACATCCAAATTACTGATGAGCTGCAATTCTTGATGCAATTTGAGTTGCCCCGCCATATTGATTACGTTTTTTTTGTTGGAAGCAAGTGAATTCAATAGTTCAATTTCTTTTTTTCCACCGCCAAAAAGTAAAATGGTATGTGTTGTATCCAAAGCTAATTTGTCAATTACTTGCTGCATCAAATCCAACGGATATACTTTAGAATCGTATTGTGCAATAGGAGCAATACCTATAAGTTTGTGCTTTTTTTCTCCAATTATCGTCAGAATTTCATGGCTCAAAATTGCTTTGTCAGGAAAAACTGGATGTGATAAATCAACTGTAAAACCGAACTGTTCAAAAACTTTCACATGTCTTTCAAACATCGTTGGCAATTGCTGGAACACTTTGTTTTCGGGCTGGGTCAAAGCTTTTTTTTCCGTTCTTCCTTTATCCACCGAAGCTACTTTCTTTCCGCTTAAAGCAAAAAGGCTTCGAACGATTTTAGAGCGCAAGACATTGTGTAAATCGGCAAAAGCATCAACGTTTAGGTATTTCAAATCTTGGAATAAGCGCAACAATCCTGCAACCCCTTTGTGTCGTTTTTTTTCATCGAAAGCAAAAAAAGAAAGATTGGGAATTCCTTCAAAAAAAGGTTTGAAAAACGGTCTGGAAATAACTGTGATTTTAACATCGGGATGCTGGCTTACAAAAGCACGTAAAACAGGAACCGTCATGGCGACATCTCCCATTGCGGAAAGTCTCATGACGGCTATATGTTGGATTTTTTTTGACAATTAATTAACGTTTAAAAACCATTAAGGTATTAAGATTCATTAAGTTTTTCTTAATTTTCCTAATACCTCAATGGTTCAAAATATCTTTTTTACTTCTTGTTTTGATACAAAACAGGATTCAAATCATCATCGTTGTACATTTTCATTTGTTTGTACACTTTCATGAATTTATTGCCATTTTCGATGTCTGTTAATAAATCATCAATAGCAGTTGACAAATCTGTTCTTTGCTCCAATAAAATATTTAACTTTGTCTTACACTTATCTCTGTGCTCTTGTGAAGCTTCAGCACGAGTAGCTTCTTCTTGCATGTGATGAATTTTCAATGCCAAAATCGACAATCGGTCAAAAGCCCACGCCGGACTTTCGGAGTTGATTTTTGCATTGTCTTTTACGATTACAGCACTGTATTTTTGAAGAAAATAACTGTCAATATATTCCACCATATCGGTACGTTCCTGATTAGAAGCATCTATTCTTCTTTTTAATGTTAAAGCTGCAACAGGATCAATATTTGGATCCCGAATAATATCTTCAAAATGCCATTGAACGGTATCAATCCAGTTTTTGTGATACAATAAATGTTCAAATTTATCCTTCTGAAAAGGATTATTTATAGGCTGATCAACGTTATCAAATTGATGATAATCTTTGATGCTTTGTTCGAATACGGAGTACGCTAATTTTGAAAACATATCTTTATATATTAAAAGACAAAGATACTTTTTATACTTTTATACCATAAAAAAATAACTGTAAGTTTAATTACAAAAATACAACCATGCAAATTCATTATTTATCGGAAGGAAACAGTATTCTAAATCATTTTTTGGGACAGATACGCAATGTAAATGTTCACAATGACAGCATGCGTTTCCGACGAAATATTGAACGTATTGGCGAAATAATGGCGTATGAATTAAGTAAAGAACTACATTACAAAAGTATCGAAATCCAAACACCGCTAGGCATAAAAAACACGACTGAGATTAAAGATCAACTGGTTTTATGTTCTGTTTTAAGAGCCGGATTGCCACTGCATTTGGGTTTTCTGAATTATTTTGATAATGCCGAAAATGGTTTCGTATCTGCTTACCGTCACCATCCCAACAATGATGATTACTTTGATATATTAGTGCAATACCAAGCCATTGCTGACATCAACAACAAAAATCTGCTGTTAGTTGATCCCATGCTTGCCACCGGTCAATCTATTGTAAGCGTTTTCAATAAATTGATGGAAAAAGGAACGCCAAAAGAAATTCATATCGCAGTTGTAATTGCCGCACCAGAGGGCATTGCACATTTGGAAGAACATCTGCCGAAAAACTGTCATCTTTGGGTCGCTTCATTAGACGAAAAACTTAATGAACACAGCTATATTGTTCCCGGTCTGGGAGATGCGGGAGATTTAGCCTACGGTGAAAAATTATAGTTGGCTGAAAAAAGCAAATAAACTGCAGGTTATAAGCACAAAAAGTACCATTTCCTGCTTCAATTTTAGTTGTGGCATTTCGATGTGACTCGTTGCCAGTATGGCCAAAGGCGCAAATGTAAAAAGCAATAAGTCATTACTTTTATTATCAGAAATAAGAAAAATTATTACTCCAATAAAGAAAGAGGCGATAATTTTTTTGAAAGAAGTATGCAACAATTGTGGTCTGCTTGACAATGTGGCAAACATAGAAACCAAGAAAAACAGCGCAACAGTTGCATAAATAGACAAAGCCCCATTTTGATAATTATTCGTGAAATAATCAATCTTAAAATTGATTTGTACACTTTTAAGGATGTATTCAATGACATTTAAATCGAAAACTGTTGCAAAAAGCAGGAACATGATTACTGCTATAAAAAAAGCGATAAAAGGTAATATCCAGTTTCTATAATCGCTGGAAACGTGAAAAATTATTGATATAAAAACTAACACTAGAAAGATTATACTCCAAAAATGAAATAACGCAGCCAGAAAAATCCATAATGAAGCATCAAATATTTTTTCTTTGGAAGCTTTTAGAGATTGTAATGAAATCAATCGGCGAAGCGCCAACAGAATAAAGAAATTAGACAAAATCAAGTTTAAATTATCCAGCGCTGAAGGGAAAAAAAGTAGAAACAAAAAGTAAAAAAAAATCGTGTATGTACTGTCTTTACTCAATCCGTTTTTCTTTGCCACAAAATCGGTGATAAAAACTGAAGCAACAACAATACAGAACAATCCCCCTTTTTGTGCGATAGAAAAAAAGGAATTTGTCCAAGATAAATCTTGAAAATGGAATAATAAAAAGAAAACCAGCATTAAAATTACGACCAATGAAAAATTTAACGGTGTAGATTTTCTAAAAACACTTGTTATCATACGGATATTTTATACTTTTGTGTTCGTAAATATAATACTTGTTTAAAAAGTAAACCCTGCTTGTTCAAAAAGATTCTTCTAAATCAGAACTTTTACAAATCAGAGTTGCCAAAAACAACTACTAAAATTAATTCTACACATTATGAAATCATTTTTCGAAGGAATACAATATTTATTTGTTGATATTCTATTTGCTCCACTAGACTTTTTACGCTCATTAGAGTTGAGTTCTTGGTTTGTTGCAAATACAATCAACTGGATTTTTATGATTATTTGTGCTGCCGCAATGGTATATTGGATCAGACAATTAAAGATTTTTGAAGATGCTGGAACAGAAAAGCAAGATACTACCGCTCACTCTTTCTTAAAATAATATTTAAAAAAAGTGAACGATACTTGTCAATTATTTCAAGTCGTTTCCAATATCTTTTCTAAAATACATCTTATCGAAATGTAGCTTGTCTATGTTTTGGTAAGATTTTTTTATGGCCTCTTCAAAATCATTTCCATAAGATGTTACGGCCAAAACTCTTCCTCCATTTGAAAGAACATTTCCGTTATCCAGTTTAGTACCCGCATGAAAAACAATAGAATCTTGAATTTTTTCCAATCCTGAAATTACTTTTCTTTTTTCAAAATCTTCCGGATACCCACCAGAAACAATCATAATTGTAGTAGCGCTTCTTTTGTCAATTTCCAGATCGATTTCGTTTAGTTTTTCGTTAGCAACAGCCAAAAACAACGCTACTAAATCCGTTTTGAGTCTCGGGATAACCACTTCGGTTTCCGGATCGCCCATTCTCACATTGTATTCAATTACGATTGGCTCGTTATTAACATTGATTAACCCAATGAAAACAAAACCTTTGTACGGAATTCCGTCTTTTTGAAAACCATCAATGGTAGGTTTTACGATGCGTGTTTCAATTTTTTCCATTAAAACAGCATCAACATAAGGAACTGGAGAAACAGCTCCCATTCCGCCTGTGTTTAATCCTGTATCGCCGTCGCCAATGCGTTTATAATCTTTGGCCGTTGGCAGAATTTTATAATTTTTCCCATCGGTAAGAACAAAACAACTTAATTCAATTCCGTCCAGGAATTCTTCGATAACGACTTTAGAACTGGCGGCACCAAATTTTTGATGAACCAGCATGTTTCTTAATTCTTCTTTGGCTTCTGCCAAATCCTGAATAATCAAAACTCCTTTTCCGGCGGCCAATCCATCGGCTTTCAAAACATACGGAGGTTGCAGTGTTTCCAAAAATTCACATCCTTTTTCTACCGTTTCAGCAGTAAAACTATCGTAAGCGGCAGTTGGAATGTTGTGTCTGATTAAAAATTCTTTAGCAAATTCTTTACTTCCTTCCAATTGTGCGCCCATTTTTGAAGGTCCGATGACCGGAATATGACTTAATGCAGTATCGTTTAGAAAAAAATCATAAATCCCTTTTACCAAAGGATCTTCTGGTCCCACGACAACCATTGCTACTTTTTCCTGAATAACAAATGTTTTTATAGCTTCAAAATCAGTTGGACTGATAGCGACATTAGTAGCTATAGAAGCAGTTCCCGCATTTCCTGGTGCTACAAAAAGTGTGTCACAAAGCGGACTTTGAATCATTTTCCATGCAAAAGCGTGTTCTCTTCCGCCTGAACCCAATAGTAAAATTGTCATGTGTTGTTGTGTTTAGTTGTGGCGCAAAAATAATTGCTTTTAAACTTAAAAAATAATTAATCTTTAAAAAATTGTTGGTTACCAGCCATTAGTTGTTAGTAAATATTATTTTTGATGAAATATACCTTTAAAATGTTTTCACTATTCGACTTATCGCTACAGCTAAATGGTTTCCCAATTCAGGAAGCCCAAGCCGAATTGCGAAAAATCGTAGCATTTTCAGAAAAAGAACATGAAGTTTTCGTTGAAAATAAAAAACAAGAAATTGTCAATTTTCATTTGCAAAACAATCCTTTTTATGAAGATTTAGCTGGAATTACAACTTTTACAAACTGGAAAGATTTACCCATTTTGAATAAGAAAAACTTACAGAAACCATTACAGGAAAGGCTTTCGGAAGGCTATTGCGCTAAAAACAGCTATGTCAATAAAACGTCCGGTTCAAGTGGAACTCCTTTTGTTTTTGCCAAAGACAAATATTGCCACGCGCTGACGTGGGCTTCAAACATCTACCGTTTTGGTTGGCATGGAATTGATTTTAATACTTCGTACCAAGCACGATTTTATGGAATTCCGATGGATTTTATTGGAAACAAAAAAGAACGTTTTAAAGATTTTTTGAGCCATCGGTTTCGGTTCTCCATTTTCGATTTATCTGATAAAGTTCTAAATGGATTTTTGAATCATTTTCGAACTAAAAAATTCGATTACATCAACGGTTACACGAGTTCGATAGTTTTATTTGCTAAATTTTTACAAAAGAGAAACATCATATTAACCACAATTTGTCCGAGTTTGAAAGTGTGTATGGTGACTTCGGAAATGCTTTTTGAAGACGACAAAATACTTTTAGAAAAACAATTTGGCGTTCCTATTGTCAATGAATATGGCGCTTCGGAACTCGATTTAATCGCTTTTCAATCCCCAAGCGTCGGGACAGAAGACGAATGGCAAATAAATTCCGAAACGTTGTTTGTGGAAATTTTGGATGACAATAATCAAGCGGTTCCAAATGGAACTTCAGGTCGAATTGTGATCACTTCATTGTTTAATAAAGCGCATCCATTTATACGATATGATATTGGCGATATTGGAATTTTGGACGAAAAAAGCACGTTGCAAAAACCCATTCTCAAGAAATTAATAGGACGAACAAATGATGTTGCGGTTTTACCAAGTGGAAAGAAATCGCCCGGATTAACTTTTTATTACGTAACAAAAAGCATCATTGAAGATGATTCGAATGTGAAAGAATTTGTGATAAAACAAACCAAAATAGATACTTTTGAAATTGAATATGTGAGTGAAACCCAATTAAATTTGGCACAAATTAAAAAAATTGAAAAGGCGATTGAACTGTATTTGGAACCGAATTTAAAATTTATATTTATCCGAAAAGATACTTTAGAAAGAAGCAATCGAGGAAAATTGAAGCAATTTAAATCGATGCTTTAATGGTTTTGGAATAACGTGGTTTGAGGATTAATTGCGTGAACAAAAAACCAATCATGCAAAGTATTGCACCAATTAAATTCAAACGGTGATATGCTCTGTACACTGAAAAATTATGTTTTACTAAATCAAATTTAGATGCAGAAATCGAGTTGTCTCTGATGCGATAAAAAGCCAAACTCTCCGGAACAAGTTGCGCAAATTTTATTTTTTTAAGAACAGTCAGCCACATCATCCAGTCTTGTCGTTTCCGGATGGAGGAAATGGAGATTTTCCCAAAGTAATTTGCGTCATAGATACCCGTTAGATTCCCTACATAATTACAAAAAAACAACTGCTGGTATGAAAGATGCAATGGCGCTTCGATTCTTTTGTTTAACGGTTGTCCAGCTTCGTCGATGCATTCATAAAAAGAGAACGTGAAAGGAAGATTATTTACTTTCATGAACTCAATTTGTACTGCTAACTTGTTCGGTTTCCACAAATCATCTGCATCCAAAAAAGCAATATATTTACCGTTTGCTTTAGCTAAAGCGGTGTTTCTGGAAATTCCGGTTCCTGAGTTTTTTTCGAGTTTAAAAAGTTGGACTCTTGTGTCTTTAATTGCGATTTCTTCAACTATTGAAACCGTTTCATCAGAAGAGCAATCGTCTACAATAATCATTTCCCAATGCTGATACGTTTGGTGCTGAACCGACTGAATCGCTTCAACAATAAATTTTTCAGAATTAAAAGAAGGAGTAATTATGGACACAAGTGGTTTTTCCATTTTTAATACGCTTTTTCATCACCTTTTATGGTGTTGTATATTGTGTTAAAAATAATCTTAATATCTAATAAAATAGACCAATTTTCTAAATAAAAAATATCAAATTTGACTCTGTTAATAATATCTTTATCTGTTTCGACTTCACCACGAAATCCTTTGGTTTGCGCAAGTCCGGTTATTCCTGGCTTTATAAAGTGGCGTACCATGAACTTATCCACCTTCAATGCATACATTTCGGTATGACTTACCATGTGAGGTCTTGGACCTACAACGGACATATCGCCAAATAATACATTTAAAAACTGTGGCAGCTCATCAATACTTGTTTTCCGTATAAACTGACCAACTGTAGTTACCCGAATATCATTTTTAGAAACCTGATTTAAATCAGCTTCATCGTTTAATTCCATCGATCTGAATTTGTAACAATTGAATTCTTTATAATTTAATCCGTTCCTCTTTTGGATAAAAAACAAAGGCCCTTTTGACTCCCATTTTATAAAAATTGCGAGAATTAGGCTAAGCCAAGATAACAACCCCAGAATCACTACAACCGAAAATAAAATATCAAAACCCCGTTTGATCACCTTGTTTAAGGTATCGTCTAACAAGATATTTCTCAACGAAATTACCGGAATGTAATTGTAATATTCGAAAGTAAAATTCCTGGAAAGAATCTGTTTTTCGTCCGGAATAAATTTTAATGTTTTTAGGTTATTATCAGCAAAATATACAATTTCATTAATTTGATTTTGCGTTAAATCACTCATCGAACAATACATTTCATCTATTTTATGTTCCAAAACAAAGGCAAAACTCTCCCTAAATTTTCGCTCTTTATCTTTTTCCAAGTCAAAAACTCTTTCTAATTTGTATCCATAATCTGGATTTTCAGTGAAAAATTGTTTTAATGGCTCCACACTTTTAGAATTCCCTAACAGTATTACAGTTCTAAAATTACCTCCAAATAGCACTCTGTACCTTTTTAAAAAATAATAAATACATAGTTTTATGATTAAAATAAAGAACAGCGAAACTGAAGTGAAGAGAACAATTCTATGAAAACTGGAATTTTCAGAGTCAAAAAAAGCCAAGGCGAGACAGATAAGCATAAACAAAATCCCTTGCTTTAGAGCACAATTTAGTATGGCAATCACCTTCGTGTATCTGTACACTTCATAAAAACCCAAATTAGCAGCTATAACAAACCAACTTACACTTATAAAAAGGGGATAAAAAAGCTCGTTAACGGGAAGGTCCGTCAAGTATACTAAGAGTACATTGATAACAATTAAGTCTATTACAAATGAAAAAGGGCGAATATAGCCTGAATATCTTCCGGTTTTGGTTTTCACTATTTTATCCGATTAGAAAAGTCATATTGCTTTTCTTTTATTACTATGATTATACTCCGAAACCGAAAATAAGTTGTCTTTTAATGCCGTATTTTTGGCCTAAATTATGATTTTTGAAACAAAAATAACTAAGTTTTTATTAAAGATTTATGCGTAAATTAATTCACAACATTTAAACAATCCGGAATGTACAAATGGTTTATTTTATTACAATATAAATTCAAAACGAGTATGATAAAACTACACACGAATAACGAAACCATTTTGAGCCTAAATCCTTATATTAAAAAATATATTTTGAAAAATCCTTGTGCTCCTCTTTGGATAATTCTTCTTTAGATAAAGATTTGAAATAATCATACGTGATTTTCATTCCTTCGGCACGACCTATTTTAGCCTCCCAACTCAACAAGTTTTTAGCTTTTGTAATATCCGGCTGACGCTGCAAAGGATCATTTACGGGCAACGGATGATAGACCACTTTTTGATTTGTGCCTGTTAATTTTATGATTTCTTCTGCAAAATCCTTGATTGTGATTTCGTCCGGATTTCCAATGTTTACAGGAAATACATAATCAGAATGCAATAACCTAAAAATCCCTTCGACCTGATCGTCAACATAACAAAACGAACGCGTTTGCATCCCGTCACCAAAAATGGTTAAATCCTCTCCGCGAATTGCCTGACCTATGAATGCTGGAATAACACGACCGTCATTAAGTCTCATTCTTGGCCCATACGTATTAAAGATTCTAACGATTCTTGTTTCTACGCCATGAAACGTATGATATGCCATAGTGATTGATTCTTGAAAACGTTTTGCTTCGTCGTACACTCCTCTTGGTCCTATTGTATTTACATTTCCATAATATTCTTCGGTTTGCGGATGCACCAATGGATCTCCGTACACTTCAGAAGTGGATGCAATAAGAATTCGTGCTTTTTTAACTCTGGCCAATCCCAACAAATTGTGCGTTCCCAAAGACCCAACTTTCAGTGTTTGAATTGGAATTTTTAGATAATCTATTGGACTTGCCGGTGATGCAAAATGAAGTATGTAATCTAAATTTCCCGGAACATGGACAAACTTTGTGATGTCATGATGGTAAAATTCGAATTGTTCTAATTTAAATAGATGCTCAATGTTTTTTAAATCTCCAGTGATGAGATTATCCATCCCAATAACAAAATAACCCTCTTTGATAAATCGGTCACATAAATGTGATCCTAAAAAACCTGCGGCTCCGGTGATAAGTATTCTTTTCATTATTTAAAAAATTTGATTTTCGTTTGTACAAAAATATAGTTTGTTTTCAAAAAAAGGCTTGGTTTAATAAAAATTACGAACTAAGACCTAACTTTATTTTAGAGTCTAAAATGATATTGGCAGATTATTAATTTTAGATTAATTTTACAATAATTACTCGTTTTATGCAGGATGTTAACCCGCGAGAAATAGGAATTATCAACATTGAAATTATTCGTTTTTTGGAGAAATTTTTCGATACAAAAAGTCAACCTCTATATATTTATTTTTATTACCAAGATTAAAATCAAGCATTCCCATCAATTCAAACCCTTTCATTTGGAGGTAATTATTCATTACAGTAAAGGAAGGCTGACTGGAATATAACTCCTCTAAGTTTGCTTCGATGATTATATAATCAATAGCCTTTAAGGTTTGATCCGCTCCTTTTAAGACCTCAAGTTCATACCCTTGAACATCTAATTTGAGTAATGACAAATGCGTTTTGTCAGTAAATAATGCTATGGAATCTAACTTCTTTATTTGGACTCTTATTTGCTCTAACACATTATCTTTTCTGGTAAAATGAATATTTTCCTCATTTATTTCAAGAATAGAACTGGTATGTCCAAATTTGTTTTTATTGAATAAAATTGTCCCATCCTCATTGCCCAGTGCGATCTTATAGGTATTTATATTTGGATTACTGCTGAATTTTTTTTCGATTATTGAGTACAAATCCGGCAACGGCTCAAAAGTGTGTATTTGCGCTTGCGGATATAAATGAGTTGCTACTTTAGTGAATTGACCTGAATTAGCTCCTACGTCAATTATAGTGGTTAATTCAGGCACCATCTTCTTTAAATTTGAAACCACTTCAAAGGAGGCAAAAGAATAAATTCTACCTTTTACCGCTTCTAAAAGCCATTTTGATTTTGCAATAATAAATAATCGCTTTATTAATACTGAATATTTCACTTCTGATTTTTTTATTTTTTTTGAACTGTGTCTTCTAATTTTGATTGAAATTCTGATAAAACTTTTTCATACGAAAAATGTTCAGTTACAAAATCTCTTGCTAAAATTCCCGTTAAACGAGCCTTCTCAGGATTGTTTTTTAACTCCATTAGACACATTTTTATTGTTTCGATAATATTCTCATCAAAATAATAACCCCCTTGAGAATTCTCAAAGTTAACCTTTATTTCAGAATCTTTATGTCCAGTAACTATTGATGGTTTTGCACTTGCCATCATCCCTAAGATTTTTGAAGGCATAACCAAATCGTTGAACTCTGATCTTTGAAACAATACATGAACATCTGCATTACACAACAAATTATTTAACTGTTTGTACGGCACCGGAGGATAATAGGTGAAATTTACTTTGTTTTGTAATTGTTGTAAAACTTCCACGCGTTTTGCTCCTTCACCCACTAAATAAAAATGAACTTCAGGATGTACTTGCATTGCGGTTACAAACTCAATATAGAAATTCCAATCTTGTTTTTCTCCAATATTACCAGAATAAAGAATGTTAAACGTATTTTTGTTAAAAACTTTATTTTCCTGCGCAATTTCTGGATTTATCATAGAATAATCAATCCAGTTAGGAAAGTAAACTTGATCGACTGTTGTTTTTTGCGCTGATTTTATCATCATTCCTCTACTGATGGTGCTAATAAAGTCCGCTCTATTTAAGGTCCATTTTTCAATTTTAAATAAAATCTTTGACGATAACTGATTCTTTTCTGAAATCCCATTTTTAAAAGCTGCATCAAATTCAAAATCCTGGATATGAACCCAAAGCATTCCTCCTCCCCTTATTGTTTTTAAAAACCACCCAAGAATAATGGAAAGCGTAAAAGGCATAACAACTAATACTACATCTGCTTTCTTAATTTTTATAATATTAAAAACTGAACCCAAAAAAAAATGAGTCATTTGAAGCACTCTCTTAACAAAAGTTGGCTTTGCAGGAGTGTATTGTTTGAATCTATATATCGTTACGTTGTTTATAATTTCTTTTGAAAAGAGAGGATGGTCTGCATAATTTGAATAGATTTTCCATTGCGGGTAATAAGGAACTCCCGTTATTATATTCACATCATGTTTCAATGCCAAAAACTCTGCCATGCCCGTCGAATACAAACCTATCCCACTGTCCTCCGGGAAATAATTATGGCTGATTATAGTGATTTTCATCTATGAAATTTATTTCCGTATGGTTTCTAAAATTATACCTTCGAGTGTTGATATAAATTTGGTTTCCGTGAATTTATTTCTCGCATAAATTCCGTTTGAGGTTCCTTTTTTTTGTACTTCATCCCAACTTGAAATTATCAATTTTATTTTTAAATAAAGATCCTCTTCACTTTTTTCTTTGCAAAAAACAGCATTCTCCTCGGAACATATATCTGGAATTCCCGCATGCTGTGTTGTCAAAATTAAATTATTAAATGCCATAGCTTCCAGAATACTAATGGGTTGTCCTTCCATACTGAAAAAAGTAGGAAGACAAAAAACATTGCCCCAAATTAACAAATCTTGTTTGACTAAACCAGAAACAATCCCAAGATAGTCCACATTATTTAATTCTGCCAGCAGTCCATCTACATTATTTCCTGAAATCTTATTGCCTGCTATTTTAACTTTTAGAAATAATCCCTCGTCATTTAATCTTTTTATAACTTGAAGCAATAGGTTTATCCCTTTTTCTTCTAAAAAATTACTTAAAAAGAAAAGTCGGATTTCTGTAAAATCTTTCTTTTTAAGTAAAATTTCTTCCGAAATTATTAGTTTGTCTTCTACGAAATTATACAGTTCTCGAACAGCATCAGAAGATATAAAAGGTGTTAGATTGTCTCTTAAAGAATTAGAAAGCACAATTCCAGCGTCAAACGATGCCATAAGGTTAAAAAAGACCTTCTTTTTTATTCCTTTTAGAGATTGATATTCTTTTTTAAGATGGTTACTGTGCAGATGAACTATTGTTTTCTTGTTTAGAATTTTAGACAACAAGATAAAGGGTGCATATTTTAAGACTCCAAAAAAAGTAATTCCTATCGTGATATAAACTACATCAACCGTAAAAATTTTATAACCTTGAAAATAGGTTTTTAGGAATGATAATTTATCAAATGAGAACTGACCAATTGCACCGTTTACCTTATCAGAATGTTCCGTATTTATTTTTTTTATATTCCAATTTCTCTTTATTAAGCCATTTGCAACAACTTGATTGGACAAGCTAATTCCTTTTGGCGGACCTGGAAAAGGACCAATGATAAGGAGGTTATATCTCATTTTTTCGGTTTTTGTCAAATTCAGAAGCGTATATAAACATGCAACTTGTAAAGGAATAGATAATTATTCCATTTTGTCGTTCCAAAACACTTTCGAACAGAAAAACAAAAATAAAAAACAGTAAAAAGACAACTCCTTCAGCATTCTTTCTTTTGATAAATACTCGAATAAAGTAGAGCAACGAAAATAAATACAAACAAATTCCTACAATTCCAATAGCTAATCCTATTTGAAGAAACTGGTTGTGCGCATTATAATTTTCCTCAGATAAAACCGCGTAACCATCTGCCGCCAATTGTGTGCTTAAAACTGCTTGGGCATCTCCAATTCCATATCCTAAATAATCTGATTTTTGAATTACTTTCGCGCCTGTATTCCACAGAATGTATCTAATACCAGACGATGTTTCTTTATTATTTACAATACTATTAATATCGAATATTTCCGAAAAACGGTTTCTAATTTCGGTAATAGATAATGATAATACCATTAAACTTATAAAAACGAATACCAATTTAGCGATTTGTTTTTTATCTCGTTTTAGAAACAAAAGAATGCCGGAAAGAATACAAAAAGAAACAACAACACCTTTTCTTGCCAATATTAGAAGTCCAGAAATTAAGACTAAAAACAATATGAAATTAAAAATTTTATTTTTGAAACCTTCTATCAAAATAAAAAATAATGCTACCGAAAAAAAGATTGATATATAAATAGGATGCTCATTCATGCCCCAAAATTCATATGTTATGTAGGAATAACAATAATATAAATCATGTTTTTGGCTAAAATATCCCAATTGAAATAAGTAAATGAATATTAAAATTGAATAGATACTTGCGGCAATAATAAAGGTCTTCCGGAACACTTGATTAAACTTTACTCTTGTTTCAAGAGTTAAAAAAGAATATCCAAGAGGTATAATTAATATTGGAATACAACGGACTAAAATTGTAAAACCTTTTTGAATATTTTCAGAAAAAAATAAGCTAAGCGCATAAACAATAAAGAAAATACTAAATATGAAAACTGTTTTCATTTCAATTTTAGCGCTGATTCTGTATTTAAAAATAGAAAAAAGACCCAGAAGAAAAAAAACCATTACCGTAATAGGCTTTACTTTAAATGGCAACAGTACGAATAAACCGCAAAAGAAAGCAACATAAGGAACTGCTTTTTCAACTGAGAAATCGTTAATTTTTGTTTTTACCCTCATTCTGTTAAGAGATTACTATTGCTTGATTTACGCGGCAATTTAGTTTTTAATCCTTTTAAAATAAAATAAAGCAGATAAAGCGCCATAGAATAATAAATAAAACGATGTGAAGATCGCAGATTATACTCAAAACTATGAACAACATATAAAACTAACAATAAGAATTGAAGTACAGCCCACAAATATTTTTTTCGCACTATTTGATTTTTTATAAAATAATCTATCGCTGCAAAATAATATCCTAATAAGGAATAATAAAAAACACTAAAAACAGGGTATTTGGCTAATTCACCAATGGCCGTAAAAGGAGCTATTTCGTTTATTCTTAATTTAGAAGCAATACTATACCAATTTGTCAATCTTCCCGGTAATGGATTCAGTGTGGTGATTAAATTACCAATGGAAGCATTTTTATACAAATGAATGGTTTCGGAAGTAGCGTAAAACCCAAAAATAAACGTATAATAAATATTCATTATAGTGTAAGTAAATAAAATTTCAGGTTTTTCAAGTGTTACTTTTAAATACGGAATTAAACCATGTCCATTCGCTTCTAAACGCAGCGAAATGTTGTATCCAAAGAAAAAAATTACAAAAGGAATAAAGAAAATATAGAAAGTTCTGGCTCTGGAACGATTTAAAAAAACGGAATAACTCAACCCAAATGCTAATAAATAAATAGTGGCTGATCTGCTCCCCACTCCTATCCCTACAATAATGGCAATACAAAAAGCTGTCAGCGCAAGTGACCTGTTAGTTCTGTAAACAGCACCTGACAAAAGGCACAAAACGATAAATAAATTTTGATAAATAATTTTAAAAATAGAATTATCCTTCGGAATATATTCTGCTCTGTAAAATAGTAAAGAACCGTAATCAATGTAAACCAAAAGCACACATAACAAAGCTATGATTACTATAACAGTAGAAATTTGATTGGTGTCGAGTTTTAGATTTCGCGTATCAATAATTTTGATTTGCTGTTTGGCTAAAACGAAATACGATTTATTAAAAACCGAATAAATAAAAACGCCTAACAAAAACAGCAAAAGCATTTTGAGATAAACAAAAAAGGTTCTATTGAATTTATTTTTCCCAATAAAATCAAACTGAAAAAAATTGAATTTCTCGTATCTTGGATAAAAATTGTGATATAAAACAGTCGAAATTAAAACTCCTGCAAAGAACAATACAAATACATCTACTGGTGACAGCAAAAATATTTTTCGCTTCCAATAAAGAATTCCTACCAGTGAGAATAAAAAAAATAAAATTACAGCCATTAATATCATTTTGGGAATGTATTAACCTCTTTCAAGCGCTTTTATACCAGCATTTGTATTGTAAAAATTTGCCGTGTGTCCCACAATATACATGTAAATTTCTCCCTCTTTCTCGTCCATCAATGAAATTTGAGGACTGGACTCCGGGCCCTTAAATACCTTAATGGAATAGGTTGGTGTTTTGTAAACCGGAATGCTATCCGCATTGGTAGCTTCATACCATCCAGAGGCATTTTTGCCTACAAAAACCTTCCCCGTCAATCTATTCAATACCACTAATGAATATTCATTGGCATCTGTTTGATAAAGTTCCATTTGATAATTTTGTTTGTTTACAATTTCTTTTAAACTAAAAGAGTCTGTTTTCTTTTCCTCTTCCTTACAAGATACAAATAGCACTAATACAAATATCAAATAAAAATAATTCTTCATTTTTTAGTCTTTTTTAATTTAACTTTTATACAAATATAGTTGCAATTTTTAATTTTCATTGTCAAATTAGACTATAATCATATCGATTTACAATAGTTTTCTGGTCACTGTTTTTTTTTCAAATTACAACAATGTTTTCTTTTTTACAGCAAAATAAAAAATAAGCATAACCATAATTACATCAACACTAATGCGAAGCAGCAACAAATTAATAAAACTCATCTGATTCATTACATACAACAGCAACACTGTAAAAAAATAAATCAAACACGAAAAAACAAGCGCATAATTATATTGTTTTAACGCACCAAAAGCAACTAAAGAACAGCTTCCTATAACTATAGAACAACTTATCACCGGAATTAATACCACCAATGATTCTAGTAAATAAGCATATTTTGTCATTTGATTTCCTCCAAAAAAAGTCATCATTTCTTTGGAAAAATAATAAATACCCCCAGAAAAAAAGAAAGCACTACAAATGGTAAAAAGTACCAATCGTTGCACAAATAATTTGTTTTTAGTCCTTACAATTAAAGGGAAAACTGCTTGTTGAATGACTTCAAATGGAAATATGAAAGCAAAAATTATTTTAGAAGCAATGTCAAAACCAGAAACTAAGTTTTTTGAACAGAAATAACCAATTAGAAAAATAGTTCCAAAATTTAAAAAAAGGGTCGAAAATCGTCCTAAAAAAAACAAATAACCTTCTTTTAGATAGTATTTTATGGTTTCTAGGGGAACAAGTATAAATTTAAAATCAGATTTCTTTTTTAGAAAATAAAATCCTAAACCTCCCCAAACAATGTTAGAAAGAACTAAAATAAAAATATATATTGCGATGTGACTTGAATTTTTTACAAATAGTATCGTAAGAAAAACCAACAATGTTCTGGAAACCACACTTACAATAGCAATAGGTTTCATTTTTTCGATTCCTTGAAAATACCAAATTGGAAACAATATTTCTCCAATTCCCATAAACAACATAAAAAATATCAAATCGATATGTTTGGCTATTTCATTGTTAAAAGAAAACAATCCCAAAAGAACAAAACCGAAGACAAATAATCCTGTTTTTACAGTTATAATTGCAGAAATAATTTCATCAATTTTAGTTTTATTTTGTTTGTTTTCAACAATATATTTAGCAGCATACATATCAAATCCAAAATTAACCAATATCAGAAAATATTGAACAAATGAATCAACCCAAGTAAGAACTCCGTATCCTTCCTCGCCCAAAGTCCTTATCAAATAGCCTAATAAAATATACTTTGACAGTATGTTAGCAAACTTTATTACACTAAAATAAAAAAAGTTCTTGGCGATTTCATTATTTAATGACAGGTATATTTTTCTAAACATTTACTTGCAATTAGTTGTATTTACCTAGACTAAATTGTTTCGTCCCATGTTCTAATTTTTATATCAAAAGCGCTTTTAATTTTACTTTTATCTAAAACACTATATTTAGGCCTTTCAGCTGGAGTTGGGTAACTTGAAGACGGAATTGGTTTTACATGGATGTTTATATTATTTATTTCGAGTATTTTTCGAGCAAAATCATACCAGCTGCAATGTCCTTCATTACTAAAATTGTAAATTCCATACCTATTGATTTCTGGATTTTCAGAAGTTTGTAAAATAATTTGTACCAAAGCTTGCGCTAAATCAACGGCATTTGTTGGTGTTCCTATCTGGTCATCAACAACGGATAAACTGTCTCTTTCAGCTCCCAACCGCAACATGGTTTTCATAAAATTGTTCCCAAATGAAGAGAAAACCCAAGAAGTTCTTATGATAAAACATTCTTTTACCGTTTTTTGAATAACTTTTTCACCATCTAATTTAGTTTGGCCGTACATACTTTTAGGACTGGTAGTATCATCCTCTGTGTAAGGTATGTTTTTGGTACCATCAAAAACAAAATCAGTAGAAACATGAATTAATTTTGTTTTATAATCACGACAAACTTCTGCCAAATTTTGTGCCCCAACGACATTAATTTCGAATGCTTTTTCAGGCTCACTTTCTGCTTTATCAACTGCTGTGTAAGCAGCCGTATTTATACAAAAATCAGGTTTTACTTTTGTGAAAACTAGCTCAATCGATTCCTTTTGAGTAATATCTAAGGTTTTAGAATCACAAAAAACAAAGTCTGTTTGAGGATAACCCGCAGCGATAAATTGCAATGATTGCCCCAATTGTCCATTCGCACCTGTTACAAGAACTACCATATTTTTTTTTCGTTTTCTAAAGTCGGTAATACAAAATGTGTATCGCAATTTAATTCGTTCGCCTGTGCATGAATTTCCTTTTGACAATGCAATCCGCGAAGCATTCCTATTGTTGAAGAAGCTTGATTGTTCTGCACAAAATGAACATCCTGATGCACTCCTTTTTTTAACGTATTCGCTTTGAAACTTTCCATAAAACAGCCTCTTTTATCTTTAATAATTTCCGTTTCTAAACTGTAACAGCTATTGATTTGAGTCGGACTGAGATTCATGATTTAATTTAAATAATAATAAAACATGCATTTCGAAAACTTTCTAGTAATCATGACGCAAATCCTTTCAATTTTTATTACAATAAAATGCATTTTGTAGCATTCTTGTAAATAGTAAAAAATTGAAAATCCTAATTAAAGAATTAAATTTTTCTCTAAAAGTTAAGCATTTATTTGTTGTACTTTTAATGATTGTTTTTTGTAAAAAGCAATAAAAAAACGTAATAAAATAAAAATAAGAATAAATACAAGTGGCAAAATCACTTTCAATTTACCATTGATTGAGCTTGTATTTTCTTTATTCATAGATGTGGTATTGTCTTTGATGATTTTATCTGAAGATAATAGAGCCACTTTAAGATTTCCTATCTCTTTAATTAATGATTCTTTAGTTTTGATAACGTCATTTAATTGTGTGTTTTCATTATAATATACCAATTTATCGCTCTTTTGATGGTTTCCAGAAGCGGAATTCGAAAACTCATTCAAAATTCCATCTATTTGAGAAACAATTCCTTCGTTTGTTTTTATTTTTTGTTGAATGTTTTCCACTGAAACTTTCTGAACTCTATTGTAATAATCGCTGGTATTGAGATAGTTTAACAGGGGTTGTATTCCTTTTTTACTTTCGGTTATACCCTTTGTTAATAAAGTAATGGTATGAAAAGCATAATTCTTACTCGTAGTCGTTTCTTTTACAATCGATTTTAAATCCCCATCTTCTGACATCAATTTTAGTAACTCAAAATTCTGTTCGCTGTTGTTGATGAAACCATAAACATCAACGATTGGTTCAATTGTAATTTTTGTTATTTTAGTTGGTTCCTGAATTCCTATTGATTTTAAAAAAACGGTGTCTCTTTCGTTAATTTTAGCTGTTAACAAATCAATTTTTGAATACAAATAATCCGTGCTTCCAAAATTTGGAGTTACAATAATTTCATGATTGTAAGTCTTCTTAGTTGAATCTAAAAACATTCCTACTCCAAAACCAAGTACGAATAAAATCAAAATCACTACTGCATTTTTTACAAAAAACCGAATGCATCTGAACAAGAATGTATTGAAATCCTGAAATATATTGCCAATTTTTTTAGAAATTTTCATCAAATCAATTTCCTGATCGTCTTGATTATTGGACACGTTTGCACTCATTTATATTTTTTATTTTACGTTGAAAATTTGTTCCAATATCTTAATCGTAATCAAATACGTTGGTTTTACACCCGTAGTTCCCAATCCGCCTGAAGCTAATGTGCTTCCTGTTTCCAGTGGATTATCAGAGGCGTAATAAGCATACCTAACTTTAACATTATGAGGGACACTTTTTCTAATTTTTGAAGCAGATTGTATCGCTTTTTGGTAATATGAACCTTCCATTTCAAGTCCGATAATTCCCCAAGTCGATTCATGGAAAAACTTCAATAAATCTCTGTTTTGCAAAGAAGTTCCTAAAACAGTAACCATTGGACCTGCAAAAACAGCAATATCATTTCCTTCAAACATGTCAGCAGTCAATTCATTTTTAAAAAAATAATTATCCGCCGTTCCTTCATTGATGTGCGCATTAGGAATCATAATATCCCCTTTTCCACCTTCCAGAATTCCAGCTTTACCCATGATAGAAACTGATTCAACATTCAATAAGGTGTCTTTTTTGAATGGTTTCAACAATTCGTCAATGGTTTCATAAGCCTGTTCTCCAAATGCATAATCCATAACAATCAACACTGGTTTTTTATCTCCTGTATTTGCCTTAGGAAAAGATGTTTTTGCCCAATCAATTTTGGCGGTATCAAAAATCTGAACATCTATATTGGTTCCCGATGTGTCCGGCAACGAAATCATTCCAAATTTCAAGGCTACTTCTTCCACTTGGTTCCGAACAGCATTCGCGCCGGACTTACTCAATTCCTCATAAATAAAGAAATCAGATTTGTCCTTAAACTTGGTTTTTAAAACTTTCGTTGCAAAAATAGAGTTCATCACACTGTGCATGTTCGCACTAATTACGTGAATCGGACGGTCTAAAAGTTGGTTTTCTTTCAAAACCTCCTTGATGTTAGTGGCCCAAATTTCCCCGTGAATGTGATGTCCCAATCGCTCTCTTAAAATAGGACTGAAGGTAATCGTTCTTTTGTTGTCCTCTACAATTTCTTCAATGGCGAGTTTACCCAACCAAAATATGACATGCAAAAAGCGATCTGGCGCAGCAGCTGAACCAAAAGCATCATAAATATCCAGTACTTCCTCAAATGTTCTTCCAAGAATATTAGCGGCATGAGAAATAGCTTTTTCTTTTTCAACAAGAGTCAGTTTCTTCTTTTGGGAAACCGCTTGTTCTAATTTGAACCAGTCTCTGGAAACCTCACCGGCATCATCTAATAAAACCCTGTTTCTAATTTTGTGTGATTCGATGAAAATAAAGGTCAAATGCGTCAGAATATCATAAATATCCGAGCGTCCGCGCGTGATCTCCACGTTCATTTGTTCCTCATCGATTCGGTAACAATTACGACGTCTTTTTGGCGGTACAATCGCTTGAAAATGCGATTTAGAATACCCTTCATCCGAAGTTAAATTGATAAATCTGCATTCTTCTATTCCTACCGGAAGACGTTCAATGACATATAAAAGTCCGTTCAATTCTACTTTTTCTTCGGCAATATTTCCATAAATTTCTGGTCGTAATGCTAATAATGCTTCGCGCAACGTATCACCTGAAATTCCCATCGGTTTGTAAAATCCCCTGTTAAAAAGATGACGCATCGTGATGTACATTTTTTCAATAGCTGCCGATGATTCTTGTGCTCTGGAGCGTGATATATTTTTTGTTTCTTTCATTTTCTGCTTATTTTCTAACCTTCAAAGGTAAGACATTTATTCTCTTTTTAACAAATCCACAATATTTCTGTCATTGGAAAGTCTCGGGATTTTATTTTGTCCGCCCAGTTTGCCAATGGATTTCATATAGTCCTGAAAGCCATTTTTAGCCACTTTGGTAACCACCACTTTTCGCAACACTTTACCAACAATCAAATCATCATAATACATGTTCTGTTTTCGCATCGCATTGTCCAGCGCTTCCGCAAAAGATACGCTGTCTTCCGGTTCGTTTTCAAATTCAATAAACCATTCGTGGTACGGTAATCCTTCTACTGGAGTGATTTGTGGTGCGACCGTAAATTCATTGATTCGAATATTAGTTCCAATAATTGCTTCCTGCAGCGCACTCTCCACTTCTTTCCCAATCACGTGTTCGCCAAAAGCAGAAATATAATGTTTGATTCTTCCCGAGACAATTATTCGGTACGGTTTTAAGCTGGTAAACTGTACGGTATCGCCGATATTATATCCCCAAAGTCCCGCATTGGTTGAAATTATCAAAACATAATTCACTCCCAATTCTACTTCACCAATCGTATATCGTTTTGGATTTTCAGTGTAAAATTCATCCGATTTAATAAATTCATAAAAAATTCCGGAGTTCAGAAGCAGTAACATTCCTTTATCCTTTTGCGAATCCTGATACGCGAAAAAACCTTCCGAAGCCGGAAACAATTCTATACTGTCTACTTTTCTTCCAATAAGATTTTCAAATTTAGCGCGATACGGTTCATAATTGACGCCACCGTAAATAAACAAATTGAAATTTTTGAAGATTTCCCCCACTGGCTTCCCCCCTTTTTGATGTAATTTCTCAAAATACATTTGAACCCAGGAAGGAATCCCGGAAATCACAGCCATGTTCTCGTTGATTGTTTCCTCGACAATCGCATTTACTTTGGTTTCCCAATCTTCGATACAATTGGTTTCCCAAGATGGCATTCTGTTTTTTTGAAGGTATTTTGGAACAAAATGTGCCACAATTCCAGACAATCTTCCTAATTTAATTCCGTTTTTTTCTTCTAATATTGGACTCCCTTGCAAGAAAATCATTTTACCGTCAACAAAATCAGCATTTCCAGTTTCGTGAATGTAATGCAAAATTGCATTTCGGGCCGCCTCAATATGATACGGCATGGATTCCTTAGTTAACGGAATATATTTGGCCCCGGAAGTCGTTCCGGAAGTCTTGGCAAAATAAAGTGGTTTTCCTTTCCAAAGGATATTTTTCTCGCCTTTTACAACCTTATCTACATACGGTTTTAGCGCCTCATAATCCCGAACCGGAACTTGTTTAGCAAAATCGTTCTCGTTTGCTATTTGGTCAAAATGATGGTCAATCCCAAATTGTGTTTGTTTGGCATCTTGGATTAATTGCAACAGCACTTTTCTTTGAGTTGCAATTGGATTGTTGGACCAAAGCTGTGTTTCCTTGTATATTTTTTTTGCAAATAATTTTGCTGCAAATGATTTTATTGACATTTTTATTTTGTTCTTTAAAAATTGAAAGATACTTTTTATTTCGGATTTCCGTTCCTGGTTTTTGAGGAGCTTGGAAGAGAATTTTTATCTTCTTTCGCTACTTGTTCTCGCAGCTCCCGTTCTTGTTTTGATGGCGATAAATCAACTGGTATAATAATTTCAGCTGCTGCTTCCAGTATGGAATCTTTATTGAATTTAGCATATTCCAGCTCTCCATTCAACACTTTCTGGATGGATTTAATGTAGGCTTCATTTCTTTTTAAAGCATTAGACAACGAATCTGATTTTAAGGCTAATTCCGTTGCATCTCGCTTTAATTTTGACGAGGAATACCCTGGTATTAATTCCCGTAAAGGAGTAAAAGCAATAATTAAAGTAGTGACAAATGTGATAATTATTGCTCCCAAAGTCGCTACCACAAAAACATTCATTAAGGTAAGTTTCAATGAAAATGTCTCTTCAAAAGTATCTTCATTTAATATGATTAAACGTCTTTTGTTAAATAAATTTTCCTTGATTTTGCGTCGCTTTTGTCTTTTTTTGGACATATAATTTGATTAATGAACAAATATAACAATTATTGTCCTTGCTTGTGTTTACTTGTATTTATCCCGTATTGAAAACCTAAATTAATTTTTAGCAAATTTTTAACGCTTTTGAAACCAAATAAATGCGGTAAAATTAATCTCCGTAAACTATTTCTATATACCTTTGCTTATAGATTTATTACAAATTTGCTTCGGCAATAAATTATTCAATCATGGGAAGATTAGGTGTTACAGAAATCCTCGTTATATTAGCGATTGTTTTATTACTTTTTGGTGGTAAAAAAATACCGGAACTTATGAAAGGTTTAGGAAGCGGAATCAAAGAGTTTAAAAACGCAGCCAAAGATGGTCAGCCAGCTGATAAGAAAGAAGAAGAAATAAAATAAAAAAAAAGCTTTTCATAATATGAAAAGCTTTTTTATATGGTTTAAATGATCATTGTTCGATGCATTTAATTTTTAAACTAATTGGAGTAAATTTCGAAAATATCATTTTCTTCTGAATCAATAAATTCGATTATTTTATCTTTATTTTTTTGGATTAAATCAACTAATTTTTTGGTGTCTAAATTATAGGTTTTCAAATAAATTAACTTTGGTGGTGCTTTTCTTAGAAGTACAATTTTTTCAAAATCATCGTCTTTACTGATGATTGTAAATCCATATTTCTTAGCATAATCCCAAATTGAAATATCATCTGCATGTTGTTTAATTTATAATTCTGATGCGTGAATAACTTCTGCGAAAATTGGCGTGAGCTGTTTTATCATTCGCCAAGATAAATTTTCATCTAATAACAGCTTCACGATGCAAATGCTATTTTAGTCATATTGTCACGATAAGCTGCAAATGAAAGTGTTGCAATTATTTTTTGTTTATCTAAGGCTGGAAAATCTGCAATAATTTCATCCATCGACATTCCTGCTGCTAAATAAGATAACACATCCGAAACTGTGATTCTGGTGCCAGAAATACAAGGTTTTCCACTTCTAATTTCTGGGTTAATGCTGATGTATTTTTGCCAATTTTCCATAATTGATTTGTTTAATATTCAAATTTAATCAATTTTTTTGATTCATTATTAAATAACCATTGTCAACTGAATTCTCTTTCTGTCTTCATCTACTTCGGTGACTTTGACCTGCACATGTTGGTGTAATTTAACCACTTCATTCACATCGCTGACAAAACCCGCTTTGAGTTGGGAAATGTGAACCAGGCCACTTTCTTTGACTCCAATATCTACAAAACAACCAAAATTAGTAATGTTATTCACAATTCCTGGTAAAACCATTCCTGTTTTTATATCTTTTATCGTTTTTACATTGGGGTCAAATTCAAAAACTTTGGCTGATTTTCTGGGATCTAATCCCGGTTTTTCGAGTTCTTTGATAATGTCTTTCAATCCCAATAAACCTATTTCTGGTGTAATGTAATTTTCTGGTTTTATTAAAACAGTTTTCTCTTTATTTGCAATCAAATCATGCACCGTCAATTTCAAATCTTTTGCCATTTTTTCCACAATAACATACGCTTCGGGATGAACAGCCGAATTATCCAACGGATTTTTTGCATTCGAAATTCGGATAAAAGCAACGCCTTGCTGGTACGCTTTTTCACCCAAACGCGGCACTTTTTTAAGTTGTTTTCGATCTGTAAAAGGACCATTTTCAGAACGATATTGAACAATATTTTCGGCCAGCTTCTCTCCTATTCCACTCACGTAACTCAATAAATGCTTGCTCGCAGTGTTGATGTTTATCCCAACCGAATTCACGCAACGAATCACCGTATTATCCAGTTCTTCTTTCAACTTATTTTGGTCAACATCATGTTGGTATTGGCCTACGCCAATGGCTTTCGGGTCAATTTTTACCAACTCAGCCAATGGATCACTTAATCTTCGCCCGATAGAAACTGAACCTCGAACTGTAACATCATAATTCGGAAATTCATCTCTGGCAATTTTTGAGGCAGAATAAACCGATGCTCCCGCTTCTGAAACGATAAAAACTTGGACCGGCTTATCGAAAGCTATTTTCTTGATGAAGAATTCGGTTTCACGTGAAGCGGTTCCGTTTCCTATAGAAATGGCATCAATTTTATACGAATTCACCATCGAACGAATTTTCTTCATCGCCATTGCTTCCTCTTTTTGAGGCGCATGCGGATAAATGGTTTCATTGTATAACAAATCTCCTTTTTCGTCCAAACAAACAATTTTACAACCGCTTCTAAAACCAGGATCAATTGCCAGAATTCGTTTTTCTCCCAAAGGCGGTGCTAGTAATAATTGCCCCAAATTGTTCGCAAAAACCTGAATAGAATTGGCGTCAGCCTTCGCTTTGGCTTCTTGCAAAGCTTCATTTGAAATCGCTGGATTCAGCAATCGTTTATAACTGTCTTCAATAGCTAATTGAACGTGCGGCGTAGTTTTATTTTGACCTTTTAAAACTAACGTGTCAATAATATCATACGCTTCATCAATATCCACTTCAACTTTAAATTTGATAAATCCTTCATTTTCGGCACGAAGCATCGCCAATAGTCGGTGTGAAGGGGCTTTTGTCAGCGGTTCTGACCAGTCGAAATACTGATTGAATTTTTGTGCTGCTTCGTCGTCTTTCTTTGTTTTTACAACTTTGGTGGTGATGATAGCTTTGCGTTCATACAATCGTCGGAGTTGTTTGCGAACAAAAACATTTTCATTAATCCATTCGGCAATAATATCTCTTGCTCCTTGTAATGCCGCTACTTCATTGATGACCTTTTCATTCAAATACTTTGTGGATATAAAATTGACATCGTCATTATTTTGCGCCATGATGATTTTGGCCAGCGGTTCCAATCCATTTTCACGGGCAACATCCGCTTTAGTTTTTTTCTTCTTTTTGAATGGCAGATAAAAATCTTCTAATTCCTGTAAATCAAAACTTTGTTGGATTTTTTTTTCTAATTCTGGACTGAGCGCATTTTGTTCCTCAATCGATTTTAAAATCGCTTCTTTACGTTTTACAATCACTTCGTATTCTTTTTGAAGCTTTGCAATTTGTTCTATTTGTACCTCATCCAGATTTCCTGTTGTATCTTTTCGATAGCGAGAAATAAAAGGAATAGTACAATCTTCTTGTAATAATTGTACTGTTTTTTGAATGTTTATTGCTGCAGTGGCAACGACTTTTGATATGAATTGTATATTGGTCATTTTAAATTTAAGATTATAAAATCATGTTGCTAAAATAGTATCTTTGGATCAAAATCCTCATTTATGTTTTTTTTATTCTGGTATTTTCCACTAATTAATTTGGTTGCTTTTTCAACAATAGGAATTGACAAACAACTAGCTGTAAATCAAAAAAGACGCATTTCAGAACTTAATTTATTGCTGCCAAGCGTTATTGGCGGTACAATTGGTTCCGGGTTAGCTATGCTTCTATTTAGACATAAAACCTCAAAAGAAAGCTTCCTTTTGAGGTTTTACGGAATTATATTAATTCAAATTTTAATCCTTTTTGGACTGTATAATTTTGGAATAATTAAATTCTAACAAGAAATTTTATCCACTCTTTTTTGATGTCTTCCACCTTCAAATTCTGTATTTAAGAACGCTTCTACCATTTCTACTGCTTGTGGAATTGAAGTAAAACGAGCTGGAATACTAATAATATTCGCATCATTATGTTGACGCGCCAAAACTGCAATTTCTTTTATCCAACATAAAGCAGCGCGAACTTTAGACTGTTTATTGACTGTCATAGAAATTCCGTTTCCACTTCCGCAAATAACAATTCCAAAATCAGCTTTTCCTTCAGAAACATCTGTTGCAACTGGATGACCAAAATCTGGATAATCCACACTTTCTGCGGAATCTGTTCCATAATTAATTACTTGATGTCCTTTTGCTTCAAGCATTTCGACAATTGCTTTTTTGTAATCCGGGCCTGCGTGATCATTTCCTATAGAGATTTTCATGATTTATGTATTAAGTTGTGTATTGCAAATTTAAAAAAAGTAATCTATTCTGATGAATTTAAATCTTGCTACTTTACCAGATTATTTTAATTGAAATGTACCTTTAAATATGAATTCAACAAAACGTTCTGTAACTATCAGATTACTATTAAATTAAAGGTTATCAACAATTCTTTTAAATGTATAAATAGCTGTAAATCAATGAAAGTTATATATTTAAAATGTTAAAAATTTGCATTGTTAATAGCAAAACGCAATTGCTTGATATTCAGTTAACTTTAAATTAACACAAACTGTTCATAACTTTGGATAGAAAATAAGAACTATTTTTTAATTGTATCAAAAAAATATGTAATCCAAAACCTAGTTTTCAAATCCTAATTTAGTTCAGGGAATTTTTAGAATAGTTATCAATAATAAAAAGTAGGTTATCAACAAAAAACTGTAATGTGAGTTATTTACAAAAGCAATAGTTTTTGTGTTATCAACGATTGTTAATTAAAATATAAAAAGACTTTAAAACTAATGCTTTATCACAAAATAAGTATGTTAATAACTCTAAATAAAATCTTTAAACTTGGTTTCAAAGCTTTTTAAAATATATTTATTGCTACTATTAACACGCTATAATAACAACCAAAAAATAATTTAAATTTAATTTTTATTTTTTATTATATTAATATATGTTGACAACTTTCAAAAAATTAAAACCTAAAAATTGATTTTAGATTTAAACGATTTTCAAATTGTTGTTCAGATTGTCTAATAATTCCTGAACTTTTTCAAAGTCATTAAAATGAATTTTGAGTTTGATTCCACCGTATGCGAAACTTCCAAACGGATCAATGGAAACCAATGTTTCATTTTCAAAAAAATAGTGAATATCTTCCTGCTCCAGCAAATGCTTTATAACTATAATTTCATGTGAATAATTAAAAATTGCAATGGTTTGAAATTCTTCCATTTTTGATACTTTTTATAAAGGTACAACTATTCTGTAAAGTTATATTTTCTTTAAAACTGTGAACTCTTTACCGATAACAGTTTAGTATTTTGTAATTTTAGACTTTTAAGAACAGATTTATGAGTAAAAGATTAAGAAAGCCGATAAAAAAAGAGAAAGATTTCTCTGAAAAAATTATAAAAATATTATCGCAAAGTGCTAATAAAGCATTCAATTATAAACAAATAGGTGCAAAGCTGGAGCTTGACGATACTGAAAGCAGAAATCAAATTATAAAAGATTTGAAGATTCTGGCTTCGCAAAATAAAATTATAGAATCAGAACCGGGTAAATACTTAGTAAAAGCTGAGAGTAAAGAGTATTACGAAGGTAAAATTGACATGACCGGACGTAAAACAGCTTATTTTGTTTGTCCTGAAATGGAAGAAGATGTCTTTATCCCAACCAATAACTTAAACCACGCTTTGGACAAAGATATCGTCAAAGTGTATGTTTACAATCGCAGAAAAGGAAAAAGACCTGAAGGTGAAGTAATTGAAGTACTTGAAAGAAACAAAACCGACTTTGTTGGTGTTATTGACATTCAAGCAAATTTTGCTTTTGTTTCTACTGCAAATCCAAAAATGTATACCGATATTTTTATTCCAAAAGATAAAATAGGTGATGCGGAGCAAGGCGATGTAGTTTTGGTTCACATCGAAGATTGGCCAGCCAGAGCTGATAGTCCTTTTGGTTCTGTAATAAAAGTTTTAGGTAAACCAGGAGAACACGATACGGAAATCCACGCTATTCTTGCTGAATACGGATTACCATCTGAGTTTCCTATTGAAGTAGAAACGTTTGCACAAAAAATTGATACTTCGATTGAAGAAGATGAAATTGCCAAACGTCGTGACATGCGAGATACGTTGACTTTTACGATTGATCCAAAAGATGCGAAGGATTTTGATGATGCACTTTCATTCAAAAAATTAGAAAATGGTAATTATGAAATTGGTATTCACATTGCCGATGTTTCATATTATCTTCAAGAAGGAACAATCCTGGACGATGAAGCGTATCAAAGAGCAACATCCGTTTATTTAGTGGATCGGGTAGTGCCAATGTTACCGGAAGTATTATCAAATTTTGCTTGTTCTTTACGTCCAAATGAAGAAAAATACACATTTTCCGCTATTTTTGAAATAACGGAAACCTCACAAGTTGTCAACCAATGGTTTGGTCGAACGGTAATTTATTCCGATCAACGTTTTGCTTACGAGGAAGCGCAATACATCATAGAAACTAAAGACGATGTAATTCCTGAAGAAATTTCGATTACAGGAAGTTCGTATCAAGTTTCTTCAGCAATTGTTGCTGCGACGCTAAAAATGGATGAATTAGCTAAAATTTTTAGAAAAAGAAGAATGGCTGAAGGAGCGATATCTTTTGATAAAGTAGAAGTCAAATTCAACTTAGATGAAGCCGGAGAACCTCAAGGGGTTTATTTTAAAGTTTCCAAAGATGCCAATCATCTGATTGAAGAATTCATGCTTTTGGCCAATAAAAAAGTAGCGGAATACATTGGAAAACAAAAGAAAACTTTTATTTACAGAATTCACGATGAACCAAATGAAGATAAATTAATTGCGATGCAAACGGTGATTGCTAAGTTTGGTTACAAAATTGATTTTCGTAACAAAGGCGATATTTCAAAATCATTGAATGCGTTGATGGAAGAAGTGAATGGTAAAAAAGAACAAAATTTAATTGATACGCTTGCGATTAGAAGTATGAGTAAAGCCAAATATTCTACGGATAACATAGGACATTACGGTTTGGCTTTTGATTATTATTCGCATTTTACCTCACCTATTCGTCGTTATCCGGATGTTATGGTACATCGATTGTTGCAACATTATCTGGACGGAGGAAAATCTGTAGATGAAGAAACGTATGAAACAAAATGTGTTCATTCCTCGACAATGGAAGGTTTGGCAACTAATGCCGAACGTGATTCTATTAAATACATGCAGGTAAAATACATGCAAGATCATCAGGATCAGGAATTTTTAGGAGTAATTTCAGGTGTGACAGAATGGGGTATTTATGTTGAAATCATAGAAAATAAATGTGAAGGAATGTGTAGAATTAGAGATATAAAAGACGATTATTACACCTTTGATGAAAAACAATATGCACTAACCGGAGCAACTTCTGGTAAATTATTACAATTAGGTGACGAAATTTACGTTAAAGTAAAAAATGCCGATTTAGTTAAAAAACAACTGGATTTTAATTTTTTAAGAAGAATTGGAGAACCGTTAAAATAAAAAAAATGAAAAAATTAATGATACTTGCTGTTGTATTTTTGAGTCAACTAACAAATGCTCAAGCAACCAGAAACTTAGGAGATTTTGATGAAGTTAAAGTTTTTGATAAAATCAATGTCAAATTAATTGAATCATCAGAGAACAAAATTGTCGTAACAGGAGCACGAGCTGACGAAGTGGAAACGGTAAATAAAAACGGAGAATTAAAAATCAGAATGCCTTTTCCACAATTATTATCAGGTGAAGATATTATGGTCAAATTATATTTTAAAAATCTGGAAAGTATCGCGGTGAGTGAGGGAAGTTATGTTTCAAGTGAAAAAGATTTTAAACAAACAAGCTTAGATTTGAATGCAAAATCAGGTGGCGAAATAAATTTGGACATAGATGTTGACAAAGTAATTGTGAAAGCGAATGCTGGTGGAATAGTTACTTTATCTGGGAAAGCGAAAAATCAAGATGTTGTAATAACTTCTGGAGGAATTTTAAACGCAAAGGATTTAGAGACTTCACAAACCACAATAAGCGTTGCTGCAGGAGGAAAATCAGAAATCCATGCGTCAACATTAGTTGATGCAAAAGTAAGAGCTGGAGGCTCTATTTTTATTTACGGAAAACCAAAACAGATTAATAAGGAAGTTTTCATTGGCGGTACGATTTTAGAAAAAAATTAGTACTTTGGTTTAGATTTTGGAGCAATAAATTTAAATTTTTAATGATAAACGACATATTAGCTGGTATTCCCTGGGGAATTTTCTTGAGTTTTATGATTGGTCCTGTTTTTTTTATTTTACTGGAAACAAGTATTATAAAAGGATTTAGAGCGGCTTTAGTGTTTGATTTAGGAGTCGTTTTAGGAGATATTGTTTTTATTGGAATTGCTTATTTAGGCAGTTATCGGTTGATTCAAAGTTTAAAAGATCAGCCGGCTCTTTTCATTTTTGGAGGTGTATTAATGTTAGCTTATGGCATAATTTCGTTCATACAGCTAAAGAAAGAACAAAAAATTAATACGGATATTATCGATAAGGAAATTGTCAAAAAAAACTATATAAACCTTTTTATAAAAGGTTTTTTGTTAAACATCATCAACATTGGTGTTCTTGGTTTTTGGTTGGCAATCATTATTTCTGTTGGGCCAAAACTAGAAATGCAAACACCTAGAATGATAACTTTCTTTATTGCAGTTATTGGAACTTATTTGTTTGTAGATTGTATTAAAATACTTTTGGCGAAACAGCTAAAAACAAAACTTACTCCTGCAAATATTCTCAAAATTAAAAAAGGAATTAGTATTGTAATGATGGTTTTCGGATTAGTTTTAATCACCCAGGGGTGGTTCCCTGAAGAAAAAGCAATGGTAAAAGATGCATTCGATAAAATAGATAATTAATAGATTTTAATTTTCATAAAACAGTAAAAAGCCTTGATTCTAAATAAATTAGAATTAAGGCTTTTTCATGTAAACTATTATAAATCTGAGGCAATGTAATCGAAAAATTTACCACTTAAATGACTTACTGGTTTAAGATTTTTAACATATAAGTCATGTACGTTTTTAGTTACCACCTGATCAATTTAAAATTATTTTTGAACCAGTAAGAAATTAAGTTTCATTGAGACCTAACACTTAATTTTTCTTAATTTTTTAATGGTTTATAATATAATATTCTCAAATTTTTCTTAAAAATTGGACACAAAAAAACCTCCAAATTTCTTTTAAGGTTTTTGAATTTCTTCTGGATTCGAAACATACTTTACTTAATTTTTCTTAAAAATTTGACACAAAAAAACCTCCAAATTTATTTTAAGGTTTTTGAATTTCGTCCGGATTCAAACCAAACTTTACTTAATTTTTCTTAAAAATTAGACATAAAAAAAACCTATAAATTACTTTGAAGGTTTTTGAATATCGTCTGGATTCGAACCATACTTTACTTAATTTTTCTTAAAAATTGGACATAAAAAAAACCTCCAAATTACTTTGAAGGTTTTAGAGGCATCGTCCGGATTCGAACCGGAGTAGGAGCTTTTGCAGAGCCCAGCCTAGCCGCTCGGCCACGACGCCATTGTTAAACGGATGGCAAAAGTACTTAAAAAGTTTAATGTTTAAAAGATTAAAGTTTAAAAGTTTTAAAAAATATTTTTTTATGCTTTTTAATCATTTTTTATTTAACTTCTGTATTCTTCCATTTCGATAGTAACTGCTTCAACATCACCGCCAATAGGAGGATTGAGTTTAGAAACCGCTACAATGATTCTGGAAATTTCAGGAATTTCTTCAAATATGCGCGTTATGATCCGGTGTGCCACATGTTCTAATAAGTCCGAACGAATCGCCATTTCCTCGACAACAATGCGGTTTAAGAGCACGTAATCAACTGTATCTTTCAAATCATCCGTTAAACTGGATTTTCTCAAATCGGTCTTAACTTCTAAATTCACGGTATAGTCTGATCCAATTTTCCCTTCCTCGATCAAGCAACCGTGGTAAGAATAAGTTCTGATATTTTTAAGTTTTATAATTCCCATTATTTTATTTTTTTGTTTAAAATTGTAAAGTGTAAAGCGAAATTGCTAACTTTTCATAGGTTTCTATGGAAACATTAAACTTTAAACCTCAAACTTTTTTTATCTTTGCTAAAATAAAACAAAAAAATGTCAACTGAAGAAAAATCACTCCATTTTATAGAACAAATCATCGAAGACAGTTTATCAAACGGTTTTCCCAAAGATAAATTACGTTTTCGTTTTCCTCCTGAGCCCAATGGGTATTTGCACATTGGTCATGCTAAATCGATTTGCTTAAATTTTGGTTTAGGGCTAAAGTATAATGCGCCGGTAAACTTGCGTTTTGATGATACTAATCCTGCAAAAGAAGAACAGGAATATGTAGATGCCATCAAAGAAGATTTGAAATGGTTGGGTTATAATTGGACGGAGGAATTATATTCTTCTGATTATTTTCAGCAATTATATGAATGGGCGATTTCGATGATTAAAAATGGAAAAGCGTATGTAGACAGTCAATCGTCAGAAGATATGGCGCTTCAAAAAGGAACGCCAACACAACCGGGAGTTGATGGTCCTCACAGAAACCGTTCTGTTGAAGAAAATCTTACCTTATTCGAAGGAATGAAAAATGGTGATTTTTTGGAAGGAAGTCATGTTTTACGTGCTAAAATTGATATGACTTCTACGAATATGTTAATGCGTGATCCATTAATGTATCGTGTTTTGCACCGCCATCATCATAGAACTGGAAACGATTGGAAAATTTATCCAATGTATGATTATGCACACGGTGAAAGTGATTATATAGAGCAAATTTCACACTCTATTTGTACGTTGGAATTTGTAATGCACCGGGAATTGTACAACTGGTTTTTGGACCAAATTTATGATGACTCAAAAGTAAGACCACATCAATACGAATTTGCCCGTTTGAACTTGAATTACACAGTAATGAGCAAGCGAAAACTATTGCAATTAGTTCAGGAAAATATAGTGAATGGTTGGGATGATCCAAGAATGCCAACGATTTCAGGATTGCGAAGAAGAGGGTATACAGCGAATTCTATTCGTAAATTTTGTGATATTATTGGCGTTGCCAAAAGAGAAAATATAATTGATTTTTCACTTTTGGAATTTTGCTTGCGCGAAGATTTAAACAAAACGGCTCCAAGAGTTATGGCGGTTTTAGATCCGATAAAATTAGTAATCACGAATTATCCTAAAGATACAGAAGAATGGCTAGAAGCCGAAAACAATCAGGAAGATGAAAGCGCTGGGTTTCGAAAAGTTCCTTTTTCTAAAGAATTATTTATTGAAAGAGAAGACTTTTTAGAAGATGCTCCGGCTAAGTTTTTCCGATTGAGTTTAGGCAGAGAAGTACGTCTTAAAAACGCTTATATCATTAAAGGAGAAAGTGTTATAAAAGATGCTGCTGGAACTATTACTGAAATCCATGTAACTTATGATGAAGACAGTAGAAGCGGAAGTGGGAGTGAAGCCAGTCAACGAAAAGTGGCTGGAACCTTGCATTGGGTTTCGATACAACATGCTTTGGAAGCGGAAGTTCGTCTCTACGATCGCTTGTTTATCGATGAAGCGCCAGACAGTCATAAAGAAAAAAATTTCTTGGAATTCATGAATACGGATTCATTACAAATTGTAAAAGGATTTGTAGAACCAAGTTTAGCAACAGTTCATGCCGGAGAAAAATTTCAGTTTCAACGATTGGGTTATTTCAATGTGGACAAAGATTCAACGGAAGGCAAAATTGTCTTTAATAAAACCGTTGGATTAAAAGATGCTTGGGAAGAAAAAGGTAAAAAAGAAGAAAATTTATTGATGAATACTCAAAAAGAAATCAATAAATATGTTAAGGAAAAAGATGAAAACAATGCCAATTTGATTCTTAACAAAATTGTTGAAAACATAAAAAGTATTGATAATTACAGTTTAATTATTCAGACTATTGTCAAAAATATTAAGAATGATAATAACTCGTTGTTGTTTTCAAATCTGATTTTGAATCATTCTAATAAAGTACAAGTAAAAGATATTGAAGAAGAATCTTTAACAAAATTATATACGATGTCCTTAAAAAGTCAGATGGCAGCTGTTAGAATTTTGGCAATTGAAAATTTACAAAATGATTTGGATAATTTTAGTCTTTTTCAAACACAACTCTCAGAAATGAAAAATAATGAAAAAAACGAAAAAGTGTTGCAATTATTAAATGAGCTTAAAATTTAAGCTTTATTTTTAAATAGGTTTTATCGATTCAAAGTCCTCTTTTCAGAGGATTTTTTGTATTATAGTAATTTATTATGATAATTTAATTTTCAATACTTTTATACAATTAAAAAAGACTTTTATAAATCGTTTTTCAAGCTATTTTTTTAAATAAGCAGTACTAATTATAAATTCAAAAAAATCGCTTAACAGCGCGCTTTTATTTGCTTTTTTCCTGGTGAAATTGCACTTTAACGAGTTGTTAACGGGTTGTTGTTAATATATCCGTATCTTTATAAAACAAACTTTTTAAAACTAAGAATTATGTCAAATACTACAGGAAATACATTATTCGCTATTTTAGCAGGAGTAGCAATTGGAGCCGGAATAGGAATTTTGTACGCACCTGATAAAGGATCAAAAACTAGAGGAAAATTAAAAGATGGTTTTGATGGTGCCAAAAATGATTTACAAAATAAACTTGATTCTGTATCATTACAATTGAGCGACCAATTAACAACGGCTAAATTTGATTTAGAAGAAACTTACGAAGATTTAGTTTCAAATATGAGTCATAAAACCGAAGAGGTAATTTCTTTTTTAGAAGAAAAATTAGCCGATTTAAAAAGGAAAAATTCAAAACTTCAAAAATAATCTTGCATTTCCCATCTATCAAATTTTAAAACGAAATACATGGCTTTTGAAGAATTAAAAGAAAATACGGAGGATATTCAGGAACAAATACAAGGATATATTCAGAGTAATGTGTCTTATTACAAATTATGGGGTTTCAAAGTAGCAATGAAATCGACGACCATGATTCTTAAGTTCACATTGATTTTTTTATGTTTTAGCATGGTTTTATTCTTTTGTTCCATAGCAGGAGCATTGGCAATGGGTAAATATCTTGATAATTATCCGTTGGGTTTTTTAATAATAGGAGGAGTATATCTTTTAATAACGAGCCTTTTATTTTTAATAAAAGATAAAATTGTTGAAGGACCAATATTGGAGAAGTTTTCTGAAATATTTTTTAACGACTAAATCATGGAAACAAAAAAATATTCTTCTTACGCTCAAATTGATAGAGAACTTGAAATTTTAAAGACTGAAAAGGAAATCAGTTATCAAAAATTAATTTTTGGAGTAAAAAAAACCAAGGAAAGTTTTTCACCTCAAAACATTGTAAGTGACTTAATAGGCACGTATAGTTCTGTTATTCCTTATGGAGCAATCGTTTCTACTGCGGCACCTTTTATATTAAATAAAGCAATTCCATTTATCAAAAATTGGTTTGCAAAAAGAAAAAGAGGCTTTTAAGCCTCTTTTTTTATGATTTGAAGTATCTATTCTTCTGTGTCGGGAGTTTCTTCAGGAGCTTCCGTTAATTCGACCTTATTTTCCCTTCTAGAATTCCCTCTTTCGCTTCTCTTTTTCATTAATTCACCTACCTGATTAGAAGCACTAAATGAAGCAATCATGTTATTAAGCATGTCACTTCCCGCTTGTGGAGAGTTTGGTAATAAGATCAGATTCGAATTTGTGTCAGCACCAATAGCTTGTAACGTATCATAATGTTGTGTTACCACAATCAATGCCGAAGCTTCTTGGGAATTGATACCAACTCTGTTCAAAACATCAACACTTTCTACTAAACCTTTAGCAATTTCTCTTCGTTGGTTTGCGATTCCTTGTCCTTGTAATCGTTTGCTTTCTGCTTCTGCTTCCGCTTTGGCTACAATTCTAATTCTGGAGGCTTCCGCTTCAAATTCAGCGACAGTTTTTTCTCTATCAGCCGCATTTATTCTGTTCATCGCATTCTTTACTTGAATATCCGGATCAATATCCGTTACCAAAGTGTTGATAATCGTATATCCATAAGTCGTCATGGCTTCATTCAATTCTCTTTTTACAGCAATGGCAATATCGTCTTTTCTTTCAAAAACATCATCAAGTTTTAGCTTTGGAACTTCGGCACGAACGACATCAAATACATAAGAAGTAATTTGATCGTGCGGATATTCCAGTTTATAAAAAGCGTCGTAAACGGTTTCTTTGATAACCATAAATTGAACTGAAACTTTAAGTTTCACAAAAACGTTGTCTTTGGTTTTTGTTTCAATGATAACATCCAATTGTTGGATTTTTAGATTCACACGTCCTGCGATTCTGTCAATCAATGGAATTTTCAAATGCAAACCGGATTGTCTGATACTTAAAAATTTTCCAAATCGCTCTACAACAACAGCCGTTTGCTGTTTGACTGTAAAAAATGAGGAAAATAAAATGAAAAATCCAAATACGAGTAGAATAATTAAAGCAATGTTCATAATGTTTTTATTTTTAGTTAAAAATTATCCCACAATTTACAAAAAAACTTTAGGTTTGTCTTTGTAAATTCCAATTATATGAGAAAAATATCACTTAGTTTAGTTTTTGTTTTCTGTACAATATCAGCCTTTTCTCAATATAAATATAGAGATTCAAACAGGATAGGAATCAGTTTTGGAGTCAATCAATTTACCTTGAACACTGATAATTTCGAAACAAAACCTGAATTGGGTTGGGATGCTGGACTTTGTATGCGGGGAAATTTCTATAATAACTGGGATATGGTTTATGCAATTCAGTTTAGCGAAAACAATTTTTCTGTTGCAACGAATAGTTTGACTTTAGCTAAAGAAGATGTCAATTATAAATTGGCTTCGGCCCAAATAGCATTACAAGCAAGTTTCAAAATTATCGAAAGTCATTTGAGTTTGGAGTTTGGACCAATTGTTCAAGTAAACGGAAAATTTAAAATTGACTCTAATAAAGAAAATAACAACATTTCCGGAACCACATTGTTAGCCAAAGATATTGTGGATATTTCAAAATTTAATTTGTATCCAACTGTAGGAATTACTGCTGGAGTTCGCCATTTCAGAATTAATTTCTCTTATCAATATGGATTGAACAATATGCTTGCAAATTTGAACAACAAGAATTTAGGTGTAAATTTCAAAGTGAATTCAGGAATTATTAATGCAGATTTGATTCTTTATTTATAAAAAAAAGCTCCCAAATTCGGGAGCTTTTTTAGTTTTAAAGAGAAGAAATTGCTTTCTCAATTCTATTAATCGTTTCCTTCTTTCCAATTACTTCAACGATATCAAATAGGTGAGGACCTTTTAATGCGCCAACCAAACTCAAACGAAACGGCTGCATTACTTTTCCCATTCCAATTTCGTTTTTCGTCATCCAGTCTTTTACAATCGTCTCGATATTCATTGAAGTGAAATCTGTGATTTCATCTATAACGGAGATTAATTCTTGCATTAATGCCGGTGTTTCAGCTTTCCAGTTTTTGCGTGCTTTTTCATCATACGCTGTTGGAGCGACAAAGAAGAAATCACTCATTTCCCAAAATTCAGAAACAAAATGCGCGCGTTCTTTAATTAAAGAAACTACTTTTGTAACTACGTTTTCAGAAACGTTGTAACCTTTTTCAATCAAAGCAGGAGCGAAGGATTTCGCCAAATTTTCATCTTTCTGTTTCACTAAATATTGATGATTGAACCATTTATTTTTTTCCGGATCAAATTTAGCTCCAGCTTTATGTACTCGACTCAAATCAAATGCAGCAACTAATTCATCAAGTGTATATAATTCTTTTTCCGATCCGTCATTCCAACCTAGTAAGGCTAAAAAGTTAATTACTGCTTCCGGGAAAAACCCTTTTTCTCTGTAACCGGACGAAACACCTTCTTCAGTTTTCCAATCTAATGGAAAAACAGGAAATCCCATTTTGTCACCGTCACGCTTGGATAATTTTCCGTTTCCAACAGGTTTCATTATTAAGGGTAAATGTGCAAATTCCGGTGATTCCCAACCAAATGCTCTGTACAATAAAATGTGTAAAGGCATCGATGGCAACCATTCTTCGCCACGAATTACATGCGACGTTTCCATTAAATGATCATCCACAATATTAGCCAAATGATACGTTGGCATTCCGTCACTTTTAAACAGTACTTTATCATCTAAAAGATTCGTTTCAAATTTCACTTCTCCACGTATGATGTCGTGCAAATGCAGCGTTTCATTCACCGGAGTTTTAAAACGGATGACATAATGTTCGCCATCAGCAATCCTTTTAGCAGTTTCGTCTGCAGAAATCACTAATGAAGTGTCCAGTTTTTCTCGGTTATGGTGATTGTATATAAAGGTGTTTCCTTGTTCTTCTTCTAATTTTCTTGCCGCATCCAAAGCATCGGCTGTATCAAAAGCGTAATACGCATTTCCCGAAGTGATTAACTGATCCGCATATTGTTGGTACAAATACTTTCTTTCGCTTTGACGGTACGGACCAAATTTCTCGTTTTTACCAATAGTCTCATCGGGCGCAATTCCTAACCATTCCAGTGCTTCCATTATATATTCTTCGGCACCGGGAACAAAACGGTTTTGGTCCGTATCTTCAATTCTTAAGAAGAATACACCATTATTTTTTTTGGCAAACAAATAATTGAATAGTGCGGTACGAACTCCGCCAATATGTAAAGGTCCAGTTGGACTTGGTGCAAAACGCACACGAACTTGCTTCGACATTTTTGTAAATTTTGGTGCAAAGATAAATTAAATGGATTTGTAGATTGGTAGACTTCCTCTTTTTTTAAATAAATTAAGAAGCACTAAAAGCTACCTCATTTCTATTGGAACTCGTTTATTCATTACGGCAAACCATATTTGCGGGAAAAAAGATAATACCATACATGTGGGATAACCATAAGGCATTTGCGGGGAAACATCATGGTATTCTAATATTTGGTACTTTTTTTGAGATTTAAAGTGATGATCGCTGTGTCGCGTAAGTTCATAAAGAATAATTCTTCCAAGAACGTGATTTGAATTCCAAGAATGTTTCTCCGAAACTCGTTCAAACCTTCCGGAAGCAAGGCGGTTTCTTTTTAATCCATAATGCTCTATATAATTAATAGTTTCCAGTAAAAGAAAGCCAACAATTCCAGCAAACAAAACAAGCAAAAAACCTTTAAAACCAAAAAACAAATAAATTAATAGTAAATAACTAATTTGAATTATCGTAAACCAAAACATATCATTCTTTACAGAAAAGAACGAACGATTATTAACGGTGTTTAGTTTTTTTTGAATCTCCCAAGCTTTTTTATATGTTCCTATGACTGTTTGAAACCAAAAAGCATACAGGTTTTGATTGTATTTGGCAGTTGATGGATCTTTAGGAGTGCTAACATGTAAATGATGCCCGTGATTGTGTTCTATGTAAAAATGGGTATAATGGCTTGGAATTAAAAGAAATTTTCCTAAAATTTTTTCAAAAAAATTCTTTCTATGACCCAGTTCATGGGCGACGTTAATGCCATTAGATCCAAGAATAACTCCAAGACTTAATGTCATCCCAATGATTTCGGTTTTGGAAATTCCAGTTTGGGTAATTTTATACAAACAAAAAAATAATGCGCCATAAACAATGGGAACATTCAAGTAAAGTAAAACGTCAAAAAACTTATTTTTTAATCTACCCGAAACGGTTTCTTGATCATAATTCTTTTGGTCTACTGGCAAAAGTAACTCTAAAATAGGAATTATAACAAAAGCAAAGAATAATGCAGAGAACGACCAAAAATCACTTAAATATATTCCTATCGTACCAACAACAGGAATACTGTATGCCCATAAATATTTCATATCAAAAGATTTCTATAAATTTACTCAATCGTATCTATTTTTCCAACTATATCTGTTTGCTTATTTTTTAACGTTTTCTGATTGAGATAAATTTGTACTTTTAACGGTTATTAATTAGAAGTTAGAAATTTTGGAAACAGGAAATGTTATTTTTCAAAAACTGGAGGCTTTTATCAAAAAGTATTACACTAATGAACTTATTCGGGGATTGTTATTCTTTATCGGTTTGGGATTGTTGTATTTTTTATTTACGCTTTTTGTAGAATATTTTTTTTGGTTCAAGCCGTTGGGAAGAACAATTTTATTTTGGACTTTCATCGGAGTAGAAGTGTATTTGTTGTTCCGTTTTATTTTGTTTCCAATTTTTAAATTATTCAAACTTCAAAAAGGAATCGATTACAACCAGGCTTCGACTATTATAGGAAATCATTTCACGGAAGTGAGCGACAAACTGACTAACTTTTTACAATTATCAAATCCGAATGAACATCTAATTAAGTCGGAATTATTAGCCGCTTCAATTGAACAAAAAGCGAACGCGTTGCAACCAATCCCTTTTGGGAACGCCATAAATTATAACGGAAACAGAAAGTATTTTCCTTTGGCTTTAATTCCACTACTGTTATTTGCTTTTTTTTATTTCTCCGGAAACAGCAATATGATTTCTCAAAGTTTGAATAGAGTCGTGCATTTCAATTCAGCTTTTTTGCCTCCGGCTCCTTTTAAATTCGTGGTTTTAAATTCTAATTTACAAACGGAGCAAGGAAAGGATTTTATACTTCGAATTAAAACCGAAGGAAAAATAGTTCCTGACAATGCGATGATATTCATTGAAGATGAAAGTTATTTTATGGAATCAGTCAAAGCAGGAGAATTTCAATTTAAAATAGCAAAGCCTTTAGGAAATATTTTGTTCCACGTGGAGGGAAATGCTATTTCTTCACCGGAATATGAATTGAAAGTGGTAATTGTTCCTTCGATTGCTAATTTTGAAATGCAGTTGAACTTTCCTTCCTATGTGAATAAAAAAGCTGAAACAGTCAAAGGAACAGGAAATGCGGTTATTCCGGAAGGAACGGTTGTGACGTGGAAAATGAATACACAAGCGACACAAAATGTAGTGTGGATAGACGGAATTTCAAAAGCTTTTTTTTCGAAAACAGAAAACACCTTTATTTTATCCAAAAATATACTTCAAAACACAGATTATCAAATCTTTACTTCAAATGAGAAGGTAAAAAACTACGAAAAACTTAATTATCAGATTACCATTATCAAAGATCAATTCCCAACTATTAATGTGAACAACGCACCAGACAGTTTGAAGGTTGCCAAGAATTATGTTGTAGGTCAAATCTCAGATGATTACGGTTTGTCCAAACTTCAGATTGTTTATTACGAAAGAGAGAAGCCTCAAACTGCTAAACGTGGAACAATTGCTATTAAGAAAAGTGCATTTGATCAATTCGTTTTTTCGTTTCCTAGCAATCTTGTAGTGGAGCAAGGTGTGTCTTATGATTATTATTTTGAAGTTTTTGATAACGATGCCATCCATAATTTCAAAAGCACGAAGTCTGTAGTTTTTTCTAATCGGGTAGCGACAGATGTAGAAAAGGAAGATCAAATTTTGCAGCAGCAAAATGACAATATCAATAGTTTAGAGAAATCTTTAAAAAATCAGGATAAGCAAATTTCTGAAATGGAGAAATTGCAAAAAACCGGAAAAGAGAAAGAAAATCTGGATTTCAAAGATCAGCAAAAAGTAAATGATTTTGTCAAGCGGCAAATGAAACAGGATGAGATGATGAAAGAATTCACTAAAAAAATGAACAATAATTTGGAGCAATTCAAAACCAATGAAAAGGATGAATTAAAAGAAGAGCTTCAAAAACGAATGGACAAAGCAGAAAAAGAATTGGATAAAAACCAAAAGCTTTTAGATGAGTTGAAAGAACTCAACGATAAAATTCAAAATGAAGAACTGTTGTCTAAGTTGGATAAATTTAAACAAAACAGTAAAAACCAAACTAAGAATTTAGAACAGTTGGTGGAATTGACGAAAAGGTTTTATGTAGAAAAGAAAGCAGAACAATTAGGAGACAAATTGGAAAAGCTTTCTGAAAAACAAGATAAATTATCCAATGATGAAAAGGAAAATAAATTGGAGAAGCAGGAAGACATTAATGCTGATTTTGACAAAATTCAGGAAGATTTAAATGATCTGGAAAAAGAAAACAAGGAATTAAAATCACGTTTGGATTTACCAAAAGACGATGCTAAAGAAAAAAGTATTGATGAAGATTTAAAAAAAGCTTCTGAGGAATTGAGCAAAGACAAGAAAGATAAGGCTAAGCCAAATCAAAAAAGTGCTTCCAAAAAGATGAAAGAGATGGCGCAAAAAATGTCGCAAACTTTGGAGGAAGGAGAGATGGAACAGTTAAAGGAAGATGTAGCCATGTTGCGACAAATTCTAGATAATTTATTGGCATTCTCTTTGTCACAGGAAGACTTAATGAATCAGTTCAGAAAGCATAAATCAGGGTCTCCAGCGTTCAATAAAAACATAAAAATTCAACAGGATTTAAAGCAACAGTTTAAACATGTTGACGATAGTTTATTTGCGATGTCATTGCGCAATCCTAAAATTGCTGAGGATATCACTAAAGAAATTGGCAATGTAATTTACAACGTTGATAAATCGTTGTCCAGTTTGACCGATGCTCAAGTGCCGAAAGGTTTGTCACATCAACAGTACACCATTTCAGCAGCTAACAAATTAGCAGATTTTCTAAGTGATATGCTTAACAATATGCAAATGCAAATGTCCGGAATGGGTTCCGGCAAACCGAAACCCGGTCAAGGACAAGGAATGCAACTGCCTGACATTATTAAAAAACAAGAAGGTCTTGGTGAAAAAGTGAATGACGGAATCAAGAAAGGAGAGCAACCAGGTGAAGGTCAAAAAGGACAAAACGGCAAACAGGGGAAACCAGGCCAACCAGGTCAAGAAGGTCAGGGTAGCGAAGGTGATGCGCAAGCTGTAATGGAAATTTATAAAGAGCAAAAGCAATTGCGGGAAGCATTGCAAAACGAATTGAATAAACAAGGATTGGGTGGTAACGGACAAAGCGCTTTGGAACAAATGAAGCAAATTGAAAAGCAATTATTAAATAAAGGTTTTAAGAACGAAACGCTTCAAAAGATATTGAATGTAAAGCAGGAATTGTTGAAATTGAATTCCGCTATTCAACAACAAGGCGAAGAAAACAAACGCCAATCTGAAACCAATAAAAAAGAGTTTAATAATCAATCTAATGCGCTGCCAGCTGCTTTATTAGATTATTTGAATAGCATAGAAATATTAAATAGACAATCCTTACCTTTGCGCTCGAATTTTAATCAAAAGGTTCAAGAATATTTTAATAAAAAATGATCAATTTTAATTACGAAACCGACTTTAATTTAGACAACGAAGAAGCGGTTGCAACCTGGTTGGGAAATGTTATTACATCGGAGAACAAGAAAGAAGGAGAGATAAATTACATCTTTTGTGACGATGAGTATTTGCACAAAATCAATGTGGAGTATCTGGATCACGATACGCTGACGGATATCATCAGCTTTGATTACTCTATGGGTAATGAGTTGCACGGTGACATTTTTGTTTCTGTCGAAAGAGTGAAAGACAATGCCTCTGATTTCAATGTCTCTTTTGAGGAAGAATTAAAGCGCGTTTTAGTTCACGGAATTTTACACTACTGTGGCTACAAAGATAAAGGAGAAGCGGAGGAGCTTTTAATGAGAAGTAAAGAAGATCAAAAAATCGCTATGTTTCACGTGGAACAATAGTGGAGTTTTAAACTTCAAGTCAAATATGTTTCACGTGGAACATTTTGTTTTGGTTTAAAAAATACGGTTGCAATGTTTCACGTGGAACAAAAATAGAATTCAAAATTACAATCCTTAATTTTAGGATTAAATTATAAAAGAAGATGTTTCTAGATGAATATGATGTGATAGTTGTGGGTGCGGGCCATGCCGGTTCTGAGGCTGCTGCCGCCGCCGCAAATTTGGGATCTAAAACCTTATTGGTTACAATGAGCTTGCAGAATATTGCCCAGATGTCTTGCAACCCAGCGATGGGTGGAATTGCCAAAGGACAAATTGTTCGTGAGATTGATGCGCTTGGAGGATACTCTGGAATTGTTTCAGACAGAACCGCAATTCAATTCAAGATGCTGAACAAGTCCAAAGGTCCTGCAATGTGGTCTCCACGTGTTCAAAGTGATCGTATGCGTTTTGCTGAGGAATGGAGAATGATGTTGGAAGGAACTCGAAATCTTGATTTTTATCAAGAAATGGTAAAAGGTTTAATTATTGAAAACGGAAAAATAAAAGGAATTCGAACTTCGCTTGGAGTAGAGATTCGTTCTAAATCGGTTGTGTTGACCAATGGAACTTTCCTGAACGGTTTGATTCATATTGGCGAAAAGCAATTTGGTGGTGGAAGAGCAGGCGAAAGTGCAGCTTATGGAATTACCGAAGATTTAGTTTCTGCAGGTTTTCAATCCGGACGAATGAAAACAGGAACGCCTCCAAGAGTAGATGGACGATCTTTGGATTATTCAAAAATGAATGAAGAAAAAGGAGATGCTAAACCGGATAAGTTTTCATATTCGGATGTTACTTCACCGTTGACTCATCAAAAATCGTGTCATATGACGTATACGTCTCTTGAGGTTCACGATATTTTAAGAGAAGGTTTTGATCGTTCGCCAATGTTTAACGGAAGAATTAAAAGTCTTGGACCAAGATATTGTCCGTCAATCGAAGATAAAATAAATCGTTTTGCTGATAAAGAAAGGCATCAGCTGTTTGTGGAGCCGGAAGGATGGAATACCTGTGAGGTTTATGTAAATGGTTTTTCTACATCGCTTCCTGAGGATATTCAATTTAAAGCGTTGCGTTCTGTTGCGGGTTTTGAGAAAGTGAAATTCTTTCGTCCGGGCTATGCAATCGAATATGATTATTTCCCTCCGACGCAACTGAAACATACTTTGGAAACAAAACTAGTTGAAGGATTGTATTTCGCCGGACAAATAAATGGAACTACCGGATATGAAGAGGCTGCTTCTCAAGGATTGATGGCAGGAATAAATGCGCATTTAAAGGTACACGAAAAAGCGCCGTTAATTTTAAAAAGAGATGAAGCATACATCGGAGTTTTAATCGATGATTTAATTACAAAAGGAACAGATGAGCCATACAGAATGTTTACGTCTCGTGCGGAATACAGAACGCTGCTGCGTCAGGATAATGCCGATTTCAGATTAACTCCTATGTCGCATGAAATAGGTTTAGCTTCGGAAGCGCGTTTGCGTAGAATGGAACACAAGTTAAATGAATCTGAAAAAATGGTTGCTTTCTTCAAAGAAACTAGTGTTTCAGTTGCTGAAGCAAATCCTATTTTAGAATCAAAAGATACGGCACTGATTTCGCAAGGAGATAAAATGTTCAAAGTATTTTCTCGTCCGCAAATTGATTTGGAAGACATCATGAAATTTGAAAAGGTCGCAGCTTATATTGCGAAAAATGATTTGGACCAAGAGATTTTAGAACAAGCCGAAATCCAAGTGAAGTATTCTGGTTATATCGAAAAGGAAAGAAATAATGCAGATAAACTGCTTCGATTGGAAGATGTAAAGATCCCTGAAAACTTCGATTACGAGAAAATTAAATCAATGTCAATTGAGGCAAAACAAAAATTGAGCAAGATTCGTCCGGTTACTATTTCCCAAGCATCTAGAATTAGCGGTGTTTCGCCAAGTGATGTTTCCGTGCTGTTGATTTATATGGGTCGATAGGTTTTTTGCTTGCAGATGCAAGATTAACGATTTTTGATTCAGATCTGCAGTCTAAAATCAAAAATCGTTAATCTTAAATCAACTGTTCCACGTGAAACAAAATTAAATTTACATTATATTCAAAGGGATTCTGCTGCAAACTGCGACAGGAAACTGAAAAACAACAATATGAACATTACAAACCAACAGCCTTTTTTAACTGTTAAAGATTATTCTGTTTCTCAGGAGATTTTCGACTTATATCATGACGAGGATTTAGACATGCTAACTACATCTCCGCAACCCAGTTTAGAAAACTTAGGAAAGTATTACGAAAGCGTGGATTATATTTCGCACACGGATAGCAAAAGATCGCTGTTTGAAAAAGCATATCATTTTGTAAAAACGATTGCGCTGAAAAACAAATTGAATTTAATTAATTCGCTGCAAACGGATAAAGGAAGCATTTTAGATATTGGTGCCGGAACAGGAGATTTTTTATCAGTTGCCAGAGAAAACGGTTGGCACACGATAGGAGTGGAGCCAAGCGAAAAAGCTAAAACGATTGCTAAAAAGAAAGGAGTATCATTTGTTGGAGAAACCAGCGAATTGGAAAATCATTCTTTCGATGTGATTTCGATGTGGCACGTTTTGGAACACGTTCCAAATTTGGAAAACCAAATCAAAGAATTGAAAAGATTATTAAAACAAAATGGAACTCTAATTATCGCTGTTCCAAATTTCAAATCTTTCGATGCAAAACATTACGGAAAGTTTTGGGCTGCTTATGATGTACCGATTCATTTTTGGCATTTTTCTAAAACAGCTATAAAAATGCTTTTTGAAAAAGAAGAAATGAAATTGATAAAAGTGCTTCCTATGAAATTTGATTCTTTTTACGTGAGCTTACTTTCGGAAAAATACAAAACAGGCAAAATGAATTATATAAAAGCCTTTTTTGTCGGATTGCAATCAAATTGGAAAGCAAAAAAAAATTTCGAGTATTCTTCACACATTTACATTCTAAAAAACAACTAAAAATCATTTTAAGTGCATTTAAGCTTGTTTATTTAGTGTAGTCGAGAGTACAATCGAATTTTTAAAATAATTCGTTTATTTAAAAGATATACAAGTCAATTGTAATAGTTATAAATTATAAATTTATAAAACATAATAACAAAATCTTATATCATAAAAAAGTAGCATTTTGTAAACTTTTTGTCAATACTATCTATTTTTTTATATTTTTGTCACCAATACACAAAACTAGAAATTCATCAAAATGAAATCAAAGATTCACGAATACCAAAAAAGAAATATTAAAGATATGAGTAAAAAAGCATTAGTAATTATCGCATTATCAATTTCAATTGTTGCTTGTAACAAACCAGCAGAAGCAGTTAAGGAAGTAAAAACAGCTTACGTAGACACTTCGGAGTTAATGAAAGAATATACAGAGGCAAAAGACCTTGAAGCAAAATATAAAACAAAAGCAGAAGAAAAAGGTAGACAATTAGATGCTGAAATCGCAAGATTCAAACAAGAGGCAGCTGGTTTTCAAGCGCAAGCGCAAGCAAACGGCCAGGCATGGGCACAACAAAAAGGTGCTGAATTGCAAAAAAAGGAGCAACAATTGAGCTATTCACAACAGGCATTGTCTCAAGAATTGCAACAAGAAAGCGGAAAAGAAATGGACTCTTTAGTTAGCGGAGTGAAAAAATTCATCAAAACGTACGGTAAAGAAAAAGGATATGCATACATCTACGGTACAGGTGACGCAGCTTCAATTCTATATGCTGAAGACAAATTCGATATCACAAAAGAAATCATCAAAGCCTTGAACGATAAATACAAAGCTCCTGGTAAAACGGAGGAAACAGCAGCAGCTAAAAAATAATTTTTTTATATTAATTCAAAAATTGCCTTCGTCTACAATTAGATTGAAGGCATTTTTTTTTGAGCTATTTCCCGCTATTCGCTATAAACGTAGTTCACTGAACTCCAATTGAAATAAAAGTATAGTGAAGTAATCTCTCGTTTAGAAAGTGTTTTTTCTTACCCGTAAAAGGAGCTTCCGCTGGTCGCTCTTTTCCAGGTCGAAAAAATCACTTTCTAAATTTCGAGGATTTCTGCTGCTATCAGGGCTAAATAGTAGTTGTTTTACAATTCTAAAATCTTTGATAAGAATCGAAATAGTGTTTCTAATTTTCAATACTTTAGCATTATATATATACGCCACATGCAAACCATTTCAGAAGCCGCCGCTTACACGTTACGATTCATCAATCAAACCCATCGATCTGTATTTCTTACCGGGAAAGCAGGAACGGGAAAAACCACATTATTACGGGAAATTATACAAACTACACACAAGAACACTGTTGTTGTGGCTCCAACAGGAATTGCCGCATTAAATGCGGGCGGTGTAACGATACATTCCATGTTTCAATTACCCTTAGGAGGATTTATTCCGGATAATTCATCACCTCAATTTTCCGAAAGCACTAAATTTGAAACCAAAGCTACCTTGCGCAGGCATTTCAAAATGAGCGGTTTAAAGAAATCCGTAATCCGTAATATGGAATTATTGATTATCGATGAAGTGAGTATGCTTCGTGCGGATTTACTGGACGCTATGGATTATATGATGCAAACTGTACGCAAAAAAAGCACTGCTTTTGGTGGCGTTCAAGTCTTGTATATTGGCGATTTATTGCAGTTGCCACCTGTAATTCGGGACGAAGAATGGCGTACGCTAAAAACGTATTACAAAGGAAAATTCTTTTTCCATTCGCATGTGGTTCAGCAAAATCCGCCATTATACATTGAATTATCCAAGATTTTTCGCCAGACCGACGACACGTTTATTTCCGTTTTGAATAATCTGAGGAACAATGAGATTTCGCAGCAAGACATTCAAACCTTGAACCAATATGTAAAACCGGATTTTGATCTAAAAGCAAATAAAGGATACATCACATTAACCACACACAACAACAAAGCCGATTCTATGAATGCGCAAGCTGTGGCAGATTTAGAAGGAAAGTTAGTGGTTTACAAACCGGAGATAACCGGAGATTTTCCGGAGAAGATATTTCCCGTAGAACAACAACTGCAGTTAAAAGTAGGCGCGCAAATCATGTTTGTAAAAAATGATTTATCCTTTGATAAAAATTATTTCAATGGAAAGATGGGAATTATCAAATCGCTTTCGAGTCAGGAAATCCTGGTTCATTTTCCGGAAGAAAACAAAACCATAGAAGTCGAAAAATACGAATGGCAAAACATTCGGTACAAAGTTGATCAAACCACTAAAGAAATTGAAGAAGAGGTTTTGGGAACTTTTGTGCATTATCCCATCAAATTAGCGTGGGCGATTACGGTTCATAAAAGCCAAGGATTAACGTTTGATAAAGCGGCGCTTGATGTTTCCCAAGTTTTTCTTCCGGGCCAGGCTTATGTTGCATTATCGCGTTTGCGGTCGCTAGAAGGGCTTATTTTGCTTTCTCCGTTACGGATGAATGGAATTTCAAACGATCAGGATGTAATGGATTATTCACTTAACAAAGCTTCGGATTCGTTTTTAGAGAATGCCTTGCATTTTGAAACCAAAAATTTCATCCATAACTATCTGATAAACACTTTCGATTGGAATGATTTAGCTCAGGAATGGCGCAATCATAAATACAGTTACAACGAAAAATCAGAGATTTCAGAGAAATCCAAACATGCCGTTTGGGCCAAAAAGCAAACGGAAGTCATCGAACAGCTTTTGGATCCATCCAAAAAATTCATTTCGCAATTGAATAAACTTTTTAGTCAGGAAACCGTCGATTTGAATCATGTTTCTGAACGTATTCAAGCTGCTTTCGATTATTTCTTAAAACCAATGGATGATCTGGTTTTTGAAATCCTTTGGAAAATTGAAGAAGTAAAACGTATCAAAAAAGTAAAAGCGTTTTATGATGAACTAATCGTTCTGGAAGAGTTGCAGACCAAGGCCGTTTTACGCTTAATGAAGGCTAAGTTATTGATTGAAACCGTTGTTGCAGGAGAAACTATTTCCAAAGAAAAATTGACGTCCTCAGAAATAAAAAAATACATCATCCGTAAAACGGAAGCCATACAAAATCAGTTCAAGGAATTAAATATCACGTTGATTGATGATGATAAAGATGTAGAACGCTATACTTCGAAAAAATCAAAAACAGCAACACCCAAGAAATCTACTGTTCAGGAAACCTATGAATTGTGGGTCGAAAAGAAATCAATTGAGGATATTGCGACAATTAGAGTGTTGACTAAACAAACCATTTATTCGCATTTTGTACAGCTGATACAGACCAAAGCGGTATCCATTTCGGAAGTTTTACCAGAGGATAAAATGCAAGATTTAGCAACTGCTTTTGCCGGATACAAAGAAGAATCACTGAATGCTTTGATGGAAAAACACGGTCATAAATTCTCTTGGGAAGAAGCGAGGATGTACAAAGCGAGTTTGAATTAAAACAACAAAGCGCTAAAACTAAAAAACCCTATTCGGTGAGAATAGGATTTTGGTTTTTATAGTGATTCAATCAATATCCAAGCCTCTGGATTGTGCTTTACATTGATTTCTTTTTTCGCTTTTTCGGCTTCAGCAAACGTATCGTAACTGCCATATAAAACCGGGAAAAAGCCGTTTTTGTTAGGACCGATTCGTTTGGCATCATATCCTAAACGAGTTAGAATTCGCAACGTTTTATTGGCATTTTTCTCTTCTCGGTACACTCCGGCCATAATGTGATACGGCATTTTCATTTCCTTGTCGGATTTTACAGAGAGTGTAACAGCGGGAACCGGACTTTCGATGAAGAAAGTGGCTTGCTGAATTTTATTTTGAACTTGTTTTTGAACGGCAGTTTCAACAAGAATCGTTTCTGAGGCGATTTGGTTTTGATACATTGGATAGCCAACACTTCCAGCAATTCCTAATCCTAGTACAAAAATAGCGGCGTATTTTAGATACGGGTTTGCTGTTTTTGTTTCTTCAGGAACCATTGTGATGGTCGCTTTTTCTTCAATTGCTTCTACTTCTTTTTTAAAGATTTCTCTTTTTACGAGTGGTGAAACAAAAGGAGCCAACCCAAAAGAAGTGGTTAAATAATTCGTTTGATCGTAGGGAGTGAAAACGATGTTTTTATCAGCATTTAAGCGAAGATCACCTACATTTTTTATAGAAAAAAGTTGGTTTTCTTCCAATGCTTTTTTCCAATTAAAAACTTCATATTGAATTGCGCTTACGGCATAATCATAAGACGTTTTCTCAGCTAAAGCGATATGATTGGCTAATAAACCATCATTGTTTTTCAGATTTGCATTGAAAGCAATCATTTTTTTGGGTGGAGAAAATGAATTTGTACTTTCGTTTAGTTTAGCCGATTGAATTTCGGTCAAAAAAGCTCCAAAACCTGGAACGGTAACACATTGATAACGGTATAAAAGCTGCGCGATGTAAAGTTCGATTTTCATACTTACAAAGTTATACAACCAAAATAGTTATCAAAATTTTATTCACAATTTTTATTAACAATCCGCTTAAAAATTTATACATTTCACTCTCAAATATTTAGCATGAAATAGCCATGTTTAATCGTTATACAAACATAAATAAAGATTTTTTTAAACTGGCGTATTCCATATTCCAATAAAAAACAAGTATTATCTACATATGAAAGAGCAGGATTTATTTTATTTATTGGCATTACAAAGAATAGAAGGTGTGGGCGACATAATGGCCAAAAAACTGCTAACCCATTTTGGAAGTGCAGAAGCAGTTTTCAATACAAAAGCATCGCAACTCGCTGCTATTGATGGAGTAGGCTCTGTTTTGCTGAAAAATTTAAGAGATAAATCCGTTTTCGAAAAAGCAACTCAAGAACTGGAGTTTATCAAAGCGAACGAAATCAATGCGGTTTATTTTCAGGACGAAGACTATCCAGAACGGTTAAAACATTGTATCGACGGACCACTTTTACTATTCACGTCTGGAAATATCAATTTAAAGAACAGAAGAATAATCAGTATTGTAGGAACGCGGCAAATTACTTCATACGGAACTGAATTTTGCAGAAAACTGATAGAAGATTTGGCTCCGTTAAATCCTATAATTGTAAGTGGTTTTGCTTATGGTGTTGATATTGTTGCACATCAACTGGCAATGGAAAACAATTTACAGACGATAGGTGTGGTGGCGCATGGGTTGAACCAAATTTACCCTAAAACCCATAAAAAGTATGTTGCCAAAGTAGAACAAAACGGTGGTTTTATGACCGAGTTTTGGAGTTCGTCGAATCCGGATAAAGAAAATTTTGTTCGAAGAAACAGAATCGTTGCAGGAATCTCCGAAGCTACCATTGTAATTGAGTCAGCGGACAGAGGAGGTTCGTTAATCACGGCAAATGTGGCGAATGATTACAATCGTGATGTTTTTGCGGTACCGGGGCGTGTTACAGATAAGTATAGCCAAGGTTGCAACAACCTGATAAAGACTCAAAAAGCAAATGTCTTGACAAGTGCAGCGGATTTAATTTACATTTTGAATTGGGATATTCAAAAGGAATCCAAACCCGTACAGAAACAATTGTTTGTAAGCTTAGAGGAAGACGAGCAAAAAGTATACGATTACCTCCTTAAAACTGGAAAGGAACTGATGGATATTATTGCTTTACGCTGTGATTTTCCTATTTATAAAATCTCAGGAATGCTGTTGAATATGGAACTGAAAGGCGTGATAAGACCTTTGCCGGGGAAATTGTTTGAAGCGATTTGATTGTAACAAATAAGTCCTTAAAGCTTTTATGAAATAGTAATAAAACTATAAAAAACTTACATGACTTATGTGTTTTAAAAAGTGATTGTTTAAACCTCAAATCCTAGTTTTTCTCTTACTCTTGCTAAAACTCCATTGGCAACTACTGCTGCTTTTTGAGCACCAATTTTCAATAAAGCATCTACCTCATTAAGATTGTTGATATAGTAATTGTATTTCTCTCTTTCGGTTTTATAGGTTTCGCAAATCAATTCAAATAAAGCTTGTTTGGCGTGACCGTAACCGTAATTCCCCCCAAGGTAATTGGCAGTCATTGTGGCTATTTGTTCTTCATTTGCCAATAATTTATAAATAGCAAATGCATTACAGGTTACTGGATTTTTAGGATCTTCCAGCGGCGTGCTGTCGGTTTCAATACTCATCACCTGTTTGCGCAACGATTTATCATCCAAAAAAATATTGATGATATTATTGGCTGATTTACTCATTTTTCCGCCGTTGGTTCCTGGAATCAGCATGCTGTCTTCCTGAATTTTAGCTTCGGGAAGTACAAAAGTTTCTCCCATTTGGTGGTTGAATCGGGAGGCTACATCTCGAGTGATTTCAACATGCTGCAATTGGTCTTTTCCTACCGGAACTAGTTCTGCGTCGTATAATAAAATATCGGCAGCCATAAGCATTGGATACGAAAACAAACCTGCATTGACATCTTCCAGTCGATCGGCTTTATCTTTGAAAGAATGCGCTAATGTCAATCGTTGAAAAGGGAAAAAACAACTTAAATACCACGATAATTCCGCTGTTTGAGGCACATCAGATTGCCTATAGAAAACTACTTTATCTACATTCAAACCACAGGCAAGCCAAGCTGCAGCGGTACTGTAAGTATTGGTTCGTAAGGTTTCACCGTTTTTAATTTGCGTTATCGAATGTAAATCAGCAATGAAAAGAAAGGATTCGTTTTCAGGTTTATTTGATAATGCTATTGCGGGAATGATTGCGCCAAGTAAGTTGCCTAAATGTGGTGTTCCGGTACTTTGAACGCCTGTAAGTATTTTTGCCATTATGATTTTTTCTTAACCGCAAAGTTCGCAAAGATTTACGCAAAGTTAACAAGGATTGTAAATTTTTTCTAATAGGTAGTTTTCCAAAGCAAATTATTTTACCAATAATTACATCTGATTTGTTACTTTTGAACTTATGAGAGGATTTAAAATTATTTTTTGGGTGCTTTGGCGCGTATGGTTTTATGTTTTGATGGCCATTCCCATACTGATAATGTTTCCTTTTTTGGTTTTGTCTATTTTGACGGAAAGTGGCTATCCTTATTTTTTTAAGATGGCGCGTATTTGGGCAAAATTTATTCTTTTTGGAATGGGATTTTATTACAAAATTGATAAAAGCCAAGAAATGGAATACCAAAAAAGTTACATGATTGTTGCCAATCATACCTCAATGGCCGATATTATGCTGATGCTTGCTCTCACAAGAAATCCGTTTGTTTTTGTGGGTAAAAAAGAACTTTCAAAAATTCCATTGTTTGGCTTTTTCTACAAAAGAACCTGTATTTTGGTGGATCGGAATTGTTCAAAAAGTAAAATGGAAGTCTTTAATCGTGCTCAAAAAAGAATTAATCAGGGATTGAGTATCTGTATTTTTCCAGAAGGCGGCGTTCCAGACGATGAATCTGTAATATTGGACACTTTTAAAGATGGCGCGTTCCGATTGGCGATAGAACATGGAATTCCTATTGTTCCCATTACTTTTGCCGATAATAAAAAGAGATTTCCGTATACTTTTTTCAGCGGTAGCCCGGGAATTATGCGTGTAAAGATGCATTCACATATAGAAACATTGGGAAAAACTGGCGTTGATCGTAAGGAAATTAGAGAGGAAGTACGCGAAATAATTTATACACAATTAGTGACTTTTAATGCTGATATGGTTAAAAGCTATAGCTAATACCTGAATACAGTCCTACAAATATCGGTTTGACTTTACCTGAAGTGCCTGAAAACGTGTTCATCTGGTATTTTAGCATTGGCTCAAAATTTATTTGAAATGATTTTACAATCTCATATTGAAAACCAATACCGACATTGGTGCTGAAATTTATTTGATTCAAATTCTTGGCCTCTCCCAATGTTACATTTGTTTCTGAGGAAACCAATGAAATTTTATTTTGGTTGAGAAACAAAGTACTTACACCACCGATAAGGTTAATTCCAAATTTTTTATCCAAAATTGCATACGAAATCTCTAATGGGACTTCATAATAACCCATTTTTTGATTGATAGTTCCTGAATTTGTTTTCTGTAAGTTGATTTCAAATAAGGATAACATACTTGAATTGGATTCATTTTTAATTTCGATTAATGCATTTGAAGTATAATTAATATTCGCCAGATTATTATTTGACAAACCTGTTGAGTACACTACGTCATTTGTGTTGTATCCCAGCTCTAACTTGTTAATCCCGCTCCGTAGGGTCACTTTATTCGAAACAGCATAATTTACACCTACACCAAAACTTAAGCTGTTATCCGTTGTTTTTTGATTTTCTGAAAATTGAGGGTCAATGGAGGAACCGGCCGAATTTGGATTCAGATAAACAGCGGCGATGTTTGGCGTAATTTGCCACTTGTTTTTTGGGTTAACGACCTCAACTTCTTTATGTTTTTTAGTTTTAAGTATTTCGTCCAATTCGTTCAGTGTTTCAGCTGTATTTGAAGTCTTATTTTTAGAATCGATCGAAGCAATTGTAGCGTTTTCATGCTCTTTTAAATGGTCTGTTTCCAATGTTTGATTTGCTGTGATATCAAATGGTTTAAAAGTTGTCGCAGCAATTTTTTCTGTTACATTCTCGTTAGTTGACAGGTCGATGGTATTTATTATTGCTGGTTTTACCGAAGGATGATTTTTTTGTAAATAAACAATAGCACTGCTTTGAGTTGTCTCTTTAATTTTGCTCGAATTAACCTCAGGTTGATTAGAAGATGTAAATTCTTTTTCATTTTTTTGGCCCGTTTTAATTTTGTTCACAACAATTGGAGCAGTTTTTTCAATTTGCAATGGATTAAAATTCTTCTCTTTTTGAGGCGGAACAGTGTCCTTATTTTCAGATTTTGTAACACCACTGTTTTTACTTCCTGAATGATCACTGAAAAGTGTATTTAATGCCAGTATTCCCAAAAGAATTGCGGCTGCAATTCCCGGAAATTTTATCCAGAACGGAATTGTTTTTCGTTCTTTCTTCTCTTTTTTTAATTCGGTTTCAATATTTTTCCAGACTTGTTCTTTTGGAGGCATTTCAAAATCTTTGAATTGCTCTTGAAAAAAGCGGTCTATGTTTTTTTTATCGTTCATTTTGCCAATGACTTTATTTCAATTCTGGTATACGCTTCTATTTTCTCTTTTAAAATCAACCGAGCTCTGGCTAGATTTGACTTTGTTGTCCCTGTAGTTATTGTAAGCATTTCTGCGATTTCTTTATGAGAATAACCATCTAAAACATAGAGATTAAAAACCAATCTGTATTGATTGGGTAATTCTTGAATGATTTGCATTAAATGTTCAATTGGAATGTGGTCATCATCGATTTCAACATCTTCTTCTGGAATATTTTCACTAATTACCTCCATGTACCTAACTCCTTTGTACTTCTGGAGCGCATTATTGATCATTATTCTTTTGGCCCAGCCTTCAAAAGATCCTTTTCCGCTAAACTGTTCAATTTTTCTAAAGATGATCAGGAACCCATCCTGTAAGTTGTCTTGGGCGTCCGCATAATTACTGGAATATTTTAAGCACACGCCAAAAAACTTTTTAGAAAACAATTGATACAATTGTTCCTGAGCTTTGGGGTAATTTTTTTTACAGTCCGCAATTATTTGGTCTAATCCCACAGAAATTATTCTATTTGTTAGTTGAATACAAGAACTTCTACTTCCTCAAAAAGGTTTTTGCCTGACGCATCTTTTCCTTTGTAAAATTTAAAAATATAGGAACCGTTGTGAGTTACATAAAAATTAAAAGAAATCTCTGATAGTGCCGGGATTTGTTGCGTACAAACTTGGTTTGTGTTCACTGCCGTTTGAATGCCGATGGTTCTTACATTCAAATTTTTGTCATAATAAATCCCTTGAAATAAATGACATTCTGAAGGTCTGCGATATTTTAATTTTATCTCGTAGGTATTTCCTAATATAAATTTTTCGGGTAAGGTATAGCTGTCTACAGGCAGCACTTCAAAGCTGTAAGAATTTTGATTGTCATTATCAATGGAGCATCCGGTCAAGGTTGTAATGAACAAAATAAAAAGGACGAATTTTTTCATTTCTTTTTTTTTTAAATTTATACCAGTCAGCTTCTCTATTGGATTGTAAGCAGTTTTTTAAAAGATAAAAATTGTAACAAAAGGTTGCGTTTAAAAATGAAAAAACCCGAAATTTTCGGGTTTTACTTTTTATGCTTCTGCTAGTTCTTTTATTCTAGCTTTAATTTTTTCTTCTAATTCATCAGCTAATTCTGGATTGTCTTTTATTAAAGACTTAACAGCGTCACGACCTTGTCCAAGTTTGGTTTCACCGTAACTGAACCAAGATCCTGCTTTTTTGATGATTTCAAACTCAACAGCAAGATCTAGAATCTCTCCTGTTTTTGAAATTCCTTCACCGTACATGATATCAAATTCAGCGATTTTAAATGGCGGAGCGACTTTGTTTTTCACCACTTTTACTTTGGTTCTGTTCCCAAGAACGTTATCGCCATCTTTAATTTGTGTAGAACGACGGATATCTAAACGAATCGAAGCATAAAACTTCAATGCATTTCCTCCCGTTGTCGTTTCTGGATTACCAAACATAACTCCAATTTTCTCTCTCAATTGATTAATAAAGAAAACTGTACAGTTTGTTTTACTGATGGTTCCGGTTAATTTACGCAGCGCTTGAGACATCAAACGGGCGTGTAATCCCATTTTAGAATCTCCCATTTCACCTTCAATTTCACTTTTTGGAGTCAAAGCAGCAACCGAGTCAATTACAACAATGTCAATTGCTCCGGAACGAATTAAGTTCTCTGCAATCTCTAACGCTTGTTCCCCGTTGTCCGGCTGTGATATGATTAAGTTTTCGATGTCAACGCCTAATTTCTCCGCATAATTTCTGTCGAAAGCGTGTTCTGCATCAATAAAAGCTGCAATTCCACCTGCTTTTTGAGCTTCAGCAATGGCATGAAGTGTCAACGTGGTTTTTCCAGAAGATTCCGGACCGTATATTTCAATAATTCTTCCTCTTGGATAACCGCCAACTCCTAATGCTAAATCGATTCCTAAAGACCCGGAAGAAATAGTTTCTACTTCCTCAATGGCTTTGTCGCCCATTTTCATTACCGTCCCTTTTCCATAGGTTTTATCTAATTTGTCAAGCGTAAGTTGTAGCGCTTTTAATTTAGATTCTTTCTCTGTACTCATCTTCTCTTTTACCTTTTCTTTCATCTATTTGTATTGTTTTATAACGGTAAGAAACTGACAGAATGACTTATTATCCTGAAATTTCATTTGTATACTGAACATTTATTTTCGTAAAAATACTTCTTTTTTTAATTAAAATTTTCTCTTTCAAGAATATTTTAAATCTATTTTTTAATAAAAAAAATCCGGTTGAATTATGCTCATTACGTGAACAGCGCTTTTAATTCGGTTGCATCATGTGGGTTCATTTTACCGGCTAAAACTAAACTTAACTGTTTGCGTCGCAATGCAGCTTCAAAACGTTGTTTTTCTATTTCGGTTTCCGGAACAATTTGAGGTACTTCAACGGGTCTTCCCGTATCGTCTACTGCTACAAAGGTATAAATCGCTTCATTTGCTTTGGTTTTATTACCGGATTCTCTGTCTTCAACCCAAATGTCAATGAATATTTCCATTGAACTTTTGAAAGCTCTGGAAACTTTGGCTTCAACAGTAACAACACTTCCCAACGGAATGGCTCTGTTGAATGCAACGTGATTTACGGATGCCGTAACTACAATTCTTCGAGAATGTCTGCGTGCCGCTATACTTGCTGCGCGATCCATACGGGCTAGTAATTCGCCACCAAAAAGATTGTTCAAAGGATTGGTCTCACTTGGTAAAACCAAATCGGTTAATATCGTCAGGGATTCTGAAGGGTGTTTTGGTGTCATTTTTTTATTTAAAAAGGAATTGTTGTTCAAAATAATAAGTTGTAAAGTCTAGTTTAACCAATAAACGGCCAATATTGCAGGGATAAAATAGATGACAATCGTTCTGGCTCCATCATAATCTTTGGCTAATCTTTGTCCGAAAAGCAACATTAACAACGTGATACAAGAGAAAACGGCTCCATAAAAACCAAATATTCTTCCGTTGTTTACGAATAATTCGATGCAACCCACCACACATAAAATACCGGAAATTAATTCTAAAATTAAAATATTCAGTAGCGCTAAAGGGACACTGTTTTTTAATGGTGTTTTAGCGAAATGACCTTTTAACCATTCGACATTATCTTTCCAATAAAACAGTTTGTCGTATCCGGACTGCAGGAAAGTGATGGCCAGGAAAATTAAAATCAAAATAGAAGTAATGTTGTTCATGTTTTTATTTTTTGTGAATTAAACGGGTTAATTTTATGGATAAATCGGTGAGGATAATTTTAGCGTTTCCGTTGCGCTCAATGTGATACATGGCCTCCGAAAGTTCTTTAAAAATATCATTTATATTGTTGCCGTTTACAAAAGGTGCAAAATTCTCCAGTTTGAATTTTTCTACTTGCGGCTCCATGTAAACTAGGGCTGGCGTTTGATAATTCAACAACAATGCCTGACGAAACATATCGATACAGAAATGTAAAAATTTCTTCTGGGTTTCTCTTCCCAAACCGGCAATTTGCTCGCTCCACTGAATCAAATCCTGAATGGCGGCGGCGTTTCCTTTGGCTCTAAAAGCAGCACGAACCCAATCAACAAACCATTTTTCAAAAAAAACAGATTCGCTGTCCGGTTTTAATAATTGCAATGCTTTATTATAATTTCCTTGTGCCTGATGCGCTATTTTTACGGCCGTTTTAAATTCAATATTTTCCCTTGAGATTAAAGCTTCTGAGATGACTTTTTCGTTTAAACCATTAAAATGCAATACTTGGCAACGGGAACGAATCGTTTGAATAATATCTTCTTCATTTTCTGAAATCAGGATAAAAACCGTCCGGTCTGTAGGTTCTTCTAGCAATTTCAGTAATTTATTGGAAGCGGCGATATTCAATTTATCAGCCATCCAAATAATCATTATTTTGTATCCGCCTTCATAAGATTTCAAAGCCAGCGATTTCAGGATTTCCTGTGCATCATCAACCCTGATTTCACCTTGTTTGTTTTTAACGCCCAGCATTTGGTACCAATCAAACAAACTTCCGTACGGATTATGTTCTAAAAACTGGCGCCATTCGGTTATAAAATCTATGCTTTTTGGTTTGGTTTTTACGTCTTCAGTGCTAACCGTCGGGTAAATAAAATGCAAGTCCGGATGTGAGGTTTTCTGAAATTTCAGGTTGCATGCTTCATTTGAACCGGAATTCTCCCCGTTTTGATTGCTGCAAATGATGTATTGTGCATACGCAATCGCCATGGGTAAAGTTCCACTACCTTCAGGACCTACAAACAGTTGCGCATGGGGAATTCTACCCAAATCAGCACTTTTTGTCAAATGACTTTTGATGTGTTCTTGTCCTAAAATTTCTGAAAATTTCATGAAGCAAAGATAGCAGAAAATGGTTTAGTCTAAAATTTTAGCAGGCAAAGTTTCAGCAGAAGCACGTTTAGAGAGGCGTTGATTGTGGTGATTAATTTTAAAATTTAATTTGGCTATACTAAGAGCAATTGCCGCATAAATTATTAAAAAATAGCAGTATTTATTAATTTACATCGATTTCGTTGCTAAAAATTGATTTTATATAATTTTCTCTAATTTAGTACTGCTTTAAAAGTTCTATATTTGTTACTCTTTCAAAAAAAACAAACTAAAAAATATTCTGATGAAAACGTTAAGTGATTTCAATTTTGCAAATAAAAAAGCCATAATTCGTGTTGATTTCAATGTGCCTTTGGACGAAAATTTAAATGTAACGGATGCCACTCGTATCGAAGCTGCGAAACCTACCATTGATGCGATTCTTGCTCAAGGCGGAAGTGTGATTTTGATGTCACATTTAGGCAGACCAAAAGGTGTGGAGGAAAAACATTCTTTGAAACACATTTTGAAAACAGCAACAGATATTCTTGGAGTTCCGGTTCAGTTCGCCGCTGACTGCATTGGTTCAGTAGCGAAAGATGCAGCTGAGAAATTGAAGGCTGGAGAAGTTTTATTGTTGGAAAATTTACGTTTTCATAGTGAAGAAGAAGCAGGTGATATTGCTTTCGCAAAAGAATTGGCGTCACTTGGTGATATTTATGTAAACGACGCTTTTGGAACAGCACACAGAGCGCACGCGTCGACTACAATTATCGCTCAGTTTTTTCCAACAGAGAAATGTTTCGGATTATTATTGGCAAAAGAAATTGAAAGCTTGAACAAAGTTTTGAAAAATAGTAAAAAACCGGTAACAGCAGTTCTTGGTGGATCTAAAGTGTCTTCTAAAATTACGGTTATCGAGAATATTTTGGACAAGGTGGATCACATGATTATTGGTGGAGGAATGACTTTTACTTTTGTAAAAGCATTAGGCGGTAAAATTGGCGATTCTATTTGTGAAGATGATAAACAAGAATTGGCATTAGAAATATTGCGATTAGCTAAAGAAAAAGGAGTACAAATTCATATTCCGGTTGATGTTGTGGCCGCAAACGCTTTCGCTAATGATGCCGAAACGCAAATTGTGGATGTAAAAGAAATTCCTGACGGCTGGCAAGGTTTGGACGCAGGTCCAAAATCATTGGAAAACTTCAAAAAAGTAATCATGGAATCAAAAACGATTCTCTGGAACGGACCATTGGGCGTTTTTGAAATGGAAAATTTTGCTACCGGAACTATTGCTTTGGGTAACTTTATCGCTGAATCTACGGCAAACGGAGCATTTTCTCTTGTAGGTGGCGGTGATTCCGTTGCTGCTGTAAAACAATTTGGTCTTGAAGACAAAGTAAGCTATGTTTCAACCGGTGGAGGAGCAATGCTGGAAATGCTGGAAGGAAAAGTATTGCCAGGAATTGCAGCGATTTTGGATTAATGCAGCTGTTGCAAAACAAATAGTAACGGTTAGATTTTAATTATTTTAAATTAAAAAAATACTGTTATAGTAAAATGAAAACCTTGGCGATAAACTATTTATTGCTGAGGTTTTTTATTTTAAAGGATTCGTTTTTTATCGTTATTTTAATTATCGAATCAGGAAAAAATTCTTTATGAATGATGCAAATAATGCTTTTTTAACAATATTTAAATAAAATTTTAGTTTTAACCCACTATGTTTGTAAAAAAAAAAGCTTTGTAATCATTTGTAATATAGGTCTTTGATCGTAAAAATATGAATATAAAAAATACCACCCTGTCGTTTTTTCTATTAGCATCCGTACATTTATTTTCGCAAGAAGCAGTTGTAAATAGAGACTTTAAGAAAGTAGAAACAAAATTATCCTATTTAGATTCCATAAAGAAAACCTTCGTAAAAGACGATTTAGCCGCTTGCGTCGATAGTTTGTGGATGAAGGAATTAACCAATTTAGATTTATACAACACCATTTCGGATGATATTAAGAATGTTAATATCGACGAAAAAATTGAGTATGACTTGTCAACTGAACTTCTTAAAGAAAGATTGGAGGCAATGAATGCTAAATCTCCTTTCAATATTGAATACAATCAAGGATTAGAAAACATCATCAAATCATTTTTGAAGAACAGAAAAAAATCTTTTGAACGATTGATGGCTGTTTCAGAGTTTTATTTCCCCATGTTTGAAGAGGCTTTAGCCAAACAAAATGTCCCTCTAGAAATTAAATATTTAGCTGTGGTCGAATCGGCTTTAAATCCAAAAGCAGTTTCTAAAATGGGCGCTACCGGATTGTGGCAATTTATGTATCAAACCGGAAAACAATATGGGTTGAAAATTGATTCTTACATAGATGAACGCAGCGATCCAATGAAAGCTAGTGACGCGGCAGCCCAATACATGACTAATATGTACAGAATTTTTGGTGACTGGGATTTGGTTTTGGCTTCTTATAACTCTGGCCCGGGAAATGTTTCAAAAGCAATTAGACGTTCCGGCGGTCAACAAAATTATTGGAATATCAGAAAAAATCTGCCCAAAGAAACACAAGGATATGTTCCGGCGTTCTTAGCGACAATGTATATTTATGAATACCATAAGGAGCACGGAATCGTTCCCAACAGAGCAGCAATAAAGCATTTTGCCACGGATACCATCATGATTAAAAAGCAAATGTCATTCAAACACATATCTGATTTGCTCGATGTTCCCGTAGTTCAATTACAGCTTCTCAATCCATCCTATAAACTGAATATAGTTCCTTTTTATCATGATGAAAATCATTTTTTGAGATTACCACAGGAGAAAGTTGCTCTTTTTGCCTCTAATGAACCTCAAATTTACGCGTACGTTCAGTATGAAGTAGACAAACGTGAAAGACCATTTCAGATAACAAAAGCAATGGTGGTAAGAGATACTGCTAATTACACTGTGCAACGCGTTACTTTGCCTAAAATGTCTTACTATAAAGTTAAACGAGGAGACAATCTAACTGCTGTAGCGAGTAGATACGACGTTTCGATTTCCGAAATAAAAAAATGGAATAACCTGAAAAGCAATACGCTTACGTATGGCAAAAGCCTGAAAATTATTTCGAGCCACAGTGTGGTTAAATCCTTAAAGAAAGAATCGGATTCTGATAATGTTGCTTCTCAAGTTGTTTCGAAAAATCAAAATACAGTTGTCTCTGCATCCAAAATAAACACTAATTCAGCACCATTGTCAAATGGTTCTTCAAAAGTTTATGTGGTTCAAAAAGGAGATAATTTGGGAAGCATTGCCCAAAAACATGATGTTTCCGTTGCGGATATTCAAACGTGGAACGGACTTTTAGATGACAGTGTTCAGTTTGGAACATTACTTCAAGTTGCCAAGAAAGAGTTGATTTCAAAACAAGAATTAGTCATAAATCCTGAACGTAAAAATAGTGAATATACAGTTTTAAAAGGAGATAATTTAGGAAATATCGCCAATAAATTCGGCACTTCCGTGGTTAATTTAAAACAATGGAATGATTTACCGGACAACACTATTACTATTGGAAAAACATTAATTGTCGCCAAAGATGAAATTGCAATTGTTACGGATCAAGCGACAATTAATTCTTTCAAAAACAAATCAACCGTTACTTCAGCATCCAAAAAAGTAAGTACCGATTATTACGTTATAAAAGGAGATTCTTTATTTAGTATTGCCAAAAAATACCCTGGCGTAACCATTTCCGACCTAAAAAAATGGAACGGTATTCGCAATGAAGATATTAAACCTGGAATGAAGTTAAAAATAAACGGATAATAGCATAAACTTCTATAAATTTGGGTTTTACTTTATAATAGAATAGTAATGAATAAAGCCCATATTTTATTTCTTTTTGTTTCTCTGCTGTTGTTTTCCTGTAAAAAGGAAAATAATCATTTGACTCGTAAAACAACTGGTAAAATCAATACGATTTCGGTTATTATTGATGATCAGTTATGGAACGGTGATATAGGAGACAGCATACGAAACAAGTTTGCATCGCCGGTAATAGGTTTGCCTCAAGAAGAGCCATTATTCAACATCAATCAATATCCAGTCAAGCTTTTAGAAGGATTTATGACGGATACCCGAGCAATTATTGTGGTCAAAAAAGCGGAAGAAAACAAGTTTGAAATCCGAAAAGACCAATACGCATCTCCTCAAAATGTATTTCATATTTCTGGCAAAACAGCCACTGATATTATTGCTTGCATTGAAAAAAATGCTCCGCAAATGATTCAAATAATCAAACAGGCTGAAATTGCAGAGAATCAGCGAATAAACAGTCAGTCATTGATAGATCCCAAAATCATAGAGAACAAGTTCCACATTACTTTACAGATTCCTTCCGGATATGCTTACGTGCTTCAAAAGAGTAATTTTATGTGGCTAAAAAAAGAAATTATTGGCGGGAATACGAGTCTTTTATTATATCAAGTTCCTTTGAATACCTTAAATAAAGACAAGGATTTAATCGCAAGTATCATTAAAATGCGCGATTCTATAGGCAATTTATATATTAGCGGAAAGGAACCAGATACGAACATGATTACTGAAGAGGGGTATGCGCCTTATCTTTCTAAAATCAATCTCGATGGAAAGGACACTTACGAGACAAAAGGAACATGGCAGCTAAACAATGATTTCATGTCGGGACCTTTTATCAATTATGCTATTATTGATAAGGATTATAATCGCGTTTTGGTATTAGAAGGATTTTGTTACGCACCATCAAAAGACAAACGGGATTTAATGCATGAACTGGAAGCTATCATGAAATCCGTGGTTATTGCTAAAAGAGAGCTTTAAATTTCTTTTATTTGCATTTTATAAAAAGAAACTAAGCATGACAATACAATGGGAAATTAAGGCATTTGATGCCCTGACAGTTTACGAACTTTACGATTTACTGCGTCTAAGAAGCGAGATTTTCGTGGTGGAACAAAACTGTGTTTATTTAGATCTTGATGGAAAGGACAAAGTGGCTTTGCATCTTATTGGCGTATTTGAAGGGAAAATTGTATCTCATTCCAGACTTTTTAAACCCGGAATCAGTTTTGATAATGCATCGATTGGCCGCGTTACTGTTGATGCAAACTACCGCGACAGAAAGTGGGGACATGACCTAATGCGAGAATCAATTGCAGGAATTTCGCATCATTTTGGTGAAAGTAAAATCACTATCGGAGCGCAATTGTATTTGAAAAAATTTTATGAAAGTCATGGATTTGTGCAAACCAGTGAAATGTATCTCGAAGACGATATTCCGCATATTGAGATGAAAAGAGGGGAATTAGATTTTCAAAATTATAAATTCAACTCTACGGTCTAGTGCTTCTCCCTGATCTAAAGGGAATTTATTTCCACTGCCAACATAGTGCATCCTAAGACTGTTTACTCCTTTATTTATAAGGTATTTGTAAACATTTTTGGCTCGATTCAAAGAAAGTTTACGCTCCCGAGTTTCATTATCTATGGCATCCGAGTAATTACTTGGAGTACAACAAACGTGTCCTCTGATTTGGAATTCCAATGTTTTTTGTTTTTGAAAAAGAACCGCAATTCTATCTAATTCTTTTTTGGATTGTTCCGTTAATGCGCTGCTTCCAAGAGGGAAAAGGATGTTTTCCAGATAAATACGATCTCCCACTTTATGATTATCTTGAAACGAATTGTATAACCCATTTGCAAAACTGTTTTTCTTGACAATAAACAAGTCGACGCGTCTGTTTTTTGAACGGGTTTCGGACAGGTTTTCCACCATTTCTTTTTGCAGAATTACACGGCCTTTGCCTTCAATAATTACAATTTTGTTATTGTTAAAACCATTTGCCGTGAGAATGTTTTGTACCGTAATAACCCTTTTTTTTGACAGTGCAAAATTATAATCATTGGCTCCTCTGTCGTCACAATATCCATAAATTTGTATTGATTCAATTTTTGTGGTATCCGCATTTTTCATGAAATCAATTATAATTTGTATTTGATCTTCATAAAGTGTGAATTTATCAAATTCAAAATACACCGTTTCTATAGGTTTTCCCTGAGCAGTTAGATAGCTCGAAAAAAGAAGCAGAAATATTGCAAACGATTTTTTCATTATATTTTGAGAATAGACTTGTATTCCGAGTTATTGTTTAAAATGCTTACCGCTTTTTTAATTTCCGAATTGTTTTTGATGTAATATTGATACAATCCTTCTTGATATTGGTAGCGTTTAATGATTTCATCGACCATTAGATTTTTGATTTCTTTTTGGTTTTTATCCAATAAAACATTTTCACTTTTCTGAAGTGCGGCCAGCAATTGTTGATATTCGGCGAGAATAGATTGGTCTAATTTTTCTTTTTTGGCAACAGCCAAAGTATTTTTCAAAGCCAATTCTGTTTCCGTATCAAAGGAGAATTTCTGTACTTTCAGAAACTGTTTAAAATCTAAATAATCCGCATCAGAAATGACTGGAATCTGATTTCCTAAATTCGGGTTTTTATAATAATAGGTCGTGGCGTAGTTGAAAATCCCATCATTTTTTAACAAAGCAGCCGTTATTGGACTTGATTTAGTTTCTTCTAGTTCAACGTCAGGCTGGATTCCTCCGCCGTCATAAACGGTTCTGCCTTTTCGGGTTTTAAAAGCATTGAAGTTTGCTTCTTCTGTTTTTATGGCCATTCCATTTTTGTCTTTTCGAGAATAATCCAAAGCTTGAATGCATCTTCCGGATGGCGTGTAATAGCGGGAAATAGTTACTTTTAGTTGCGTTCCATAAGTCAAATCTACTGGTCTTTGCACCAGTCCTTTTCCAAAACTGCGGCTTCCCACCACCACAGCCCGATCTAAATCCTGAAGCGCGCCAGCCACGATTTCAGATGCCGAAGCACTTCGGCCGTTAACAAGAATAATCAAAGGGATTTCAGTATCTACAGGATCTTTGGTCGTTTTGTACGTGCTGTTGTGTTTCTCTATTTTTGATTTTGTAGTAACAATAATTTCGTTTTTTGGAACAAATAAATTACAGATATTTACGGCTTCATTCAAGAGTCCGCCCGGATTGTCTCTTACATCCAAAATAATGCGTTCCACACCTTCTTTTTTGAGTTGTTCCAAAGCTTCTTTGGTTTCCAAAGATGCTTTTTTGTTAAAATGTGATAATACAATATAACCGGTTTTGTCATCTATTTTTGCGAAAAAGGGAACCGATTTGATTTCGACTTCGTCCAGAATAATCTGGGTAGTGTTCACTTTTCCCTGACGGATGTATTTGATGTCAATCTTCGTGTTTTTGGTACCTTTGAAAAGTAGAGAAGCCTCGTCTTTAAAATCAGATAAAAGTACATCCCCCACCTGGATAATTTCGTCTCCGGCTTTTAAACCCGCTTTGTCGGCAGGGAAATCTTTATAGGGCTCTTTGACAATTAATTTGTCTTCTTTCCGAGTCAATAAAGCGCCTATTCCGGTATATTCTCCGGTGTTGTTTATCTTGAATCGCACGACATCCTGCTCATTGAAATAAACGGTGTACGGATCTAAATTAGCCAGCATTCCTTTGATGGCCTTGTCCATTAGTTCTCCAGGATTTGTTTCATCGACATAATTCCGGTTCAATTCTTTGAAAAGAGTGGTGAATATCTCGATTTGCTTGGCGATTTCGAAAAAATCGTCTTTGAAACTGGTTCCAATAAACAGAAATGCTGAAGCGATAACGGGAATTATGAATTTTTTTTTGAAGAAGTTCATGGGTTTAATTAACTAAATTTGAGGTCACTAAAATAACTATAATTCGCCTAATAATTATGCATAAAGGAATCAAAGATTACTTAGTTCAAATTAGAATGGGTTAAGTATTTAAATTTCAGAAATAGAATCGATTGCTGATTCTGGTTTTTTAATGTTTTGAGCAATAAACTTCTCAAACAACTGAATGGTTTTGGTATTAATTTCCTCGTATGTCAGTCGGTCCTTCGTTTGGTAAAAAAACATAAAGGAATACGGTTGGTCCAAATTGTCAATCAAAAGGTGTTTGTTCAGACGGTAAGTTTCGCGCAGTACCCTTTTGAAATAATTGCGGTCTACGGCTTTCTTAAAATTTTTTTTTGAAACCGAAACACCCATTTTTATTTTTTCGCCTTCGCTAAAAGAACCGGCTTTATAGACCAATCGCAACGGATATTTAGATACTGATTTCCCTTCGGTAAATAGTAATCCAATGGTGATTTTACTTTTTAGCTTTTCGTTTTTTGGGTAAGTGAAGTTCATTTTAATAGAAAAAAGACATAGATTTTGACTTGCAAAGTTACGATTAAACGTCGAGCCGGTATATTGTTTCTGATTTAAATACCGCTAAAAATATATTTCTTACTTTTGCGACAAATTTTTAAAGCATGCAAAAACTGATTTCGTATCCCATTTCCGTAATTTATTATTTATTTTTCTTTCTTACTTTGGTTATTTTTCATCCAATTCAGTGGGTTTGCTTCCATGTTTTTGGCTATCAAGCTCATAAAGTAAGTGTCGATTACTTGAATTTTTTCTTATTGAGATGCACAAATCTCTTGGGAACAACATACAAATTTGAAAACATAGAAAGCATTCCTGAAAACGTGCCTTTAATTTTTGTGTCCAATCATCAAAGTATGTACGATATTATTGCGATGATTTGGTTTTTTCGTCGTTTTCATTGTAAATTTGTAAGTAAGAAAGAACTAGGAAGCGGTATCCCAAGCGTGTCATTTAATTTACGTCATGGAGGTTCTGTTCTTATCGATCGTAAAGATCCAAAACAAGCGATTCCGGCCATCAAAGGATTAGCAGAATATATTGAGAAACACAACCGTTCAGCAGTTATTTTTCCGGAAGGAACGCGAAGTAAAACGGGAAAACCAAAAGAGTTCGCGCAAAGCGGTTTAAAAATTTTATGTAAGCACGCGCCGTCGGCATACGTGGTTCCAGTGAGCATAAACAATTCTTGGGAAATAGTTAAATACGGGTTTTTTCCTCTAGGTTTAGGAAATCGCCTTACCTTTGTGGTACATAAACCGTTAGCGGTTAAAGACTATGATTTTGCTGAATTAATGGAAAAAACAGAAACAGCAGTTGTTAAAGGAATAAAAATTTAATTTATATATAATGTCAATAAAAAACATTCGATTAGAAGTAATGCAGTTTTTGGAAAAAAACGTAGACAGCTTTGTCGATCAGTATTTAATTCCAGTGGAGAAAATATGGCAACCAACTGATTTTTTGCCCAATTCCCAAAGTGATACTTTTTTTGATGAGGTCAAAGAATTACGTGAAATTGCAAAAGAATTACCTTATGATTTCTGGGTAACTTTAGTAGGGGATACCATTACGGAAGAAGCTTTACCAACCTACGAATCCTGGTTAATGGACGTAGAAGGAATTGATAATGTAGAGCGAAACGGTTGGTCTAAATGGATCAGACAGTGGACTGGTGAGGAAAATCGTCATGGCGATTTGCTCAACAAATATTTGTATTTATCAGGTCGTGTAAACATGCGTGAAGTAGAAATGACAACGCAACACCTGATCAACGACGGTTTTGATATAGGTACCGGAAGAGATCCATACAAAAACTTTGTGTATACTAGTTTTCAGGAATTAGCAACTTATGTTTCCCATAACAGAGTAGCGCAAATGGCCAAGAAATATGGCGATAACAAATTGTCTAAAATGTGCAAAATGATTGCTGGTGACGAGATGCGTCATCATCATGCATACAGTGAATTTGTTACCCGTATTTTTCAAATAGATCCAAGTGAAATGATGCTTGCCTTTCAATACATGATGAAAGCAAAAATCGTTATGCCTGCACATTTCTTAAGAGAATCAGGTCAAAAAATTAGTACCGCTTTTGAGCAGTTTTCTGATTCTGCGCAAAGAATCGGTGTTTACACAGCAGCGGATTATGTAGACATTATGCAAAAATTAATTGAGAAATGGGAAATCGATAAAATCTCCGGTTTGACAGATGAAGCAGAGAAAGCACGTGATTACTTGATGAAATTACCGGGTAGAATGGCAAAAATTTCCGAGAGAATGGTAATTCCACAAGAATCGCATATTTTTAAATGGGTAGAGCCAGCATTAGTAAGATAGATTTTTTAGTTCGAAATAAAGGTTAAAATGTTGGATTTTGAAGTTGGTAAACTTCGAAGTTCAACATTTTTTTTAAAAGTATAAAAATAATGATAAATCCTGATTTAATAAGTAAAACGATTCTTTTTGTAAAAGAAAAACTAGAAAATGCCGAAGGCGGACACGACTGGTTTCATATTGAAAGAGTGTTTAAGAATTCCGTTCTGATTTCGAAAAGTGAAGTTTGTGATACCACCGTTGTCAAACTTGGCGCTTTGCTTCATGATATTGCCGACAGTAAGTTTCATGATGGTGATGAAACCGTCGGACCAAGAATTGCCCGCGAATTTTTAGAATCAGAAAACGTTGACGAAGAAACCATCAAGCATGTGGTTGATATCATTGAAAACATCTCGTACAAAGGCGGTAATTTTGAAAAGAAATTCTCTTCAATAGAATTGGATGTGGTTCAGGACGCGGATCGTTTAGATGCGATTGGAGCCATTGGAATCGCCAGAACGTTCAATTATGGCGGATTTAAAAACAGAGCAATCTACGACCCAAAAATTGCTCCAAATTCCAGTATGACAAAGGAAGAATACAAAAAGAATGATTCTCCAACGTTAAATCATTTTTACGAAAAGTTATTGCTTTTGAAAGATAAGATGAATACCGAGACCGGAAAACAAATCGCACAAGAAAGACACCATTATATGGAAGGATTTCTGGCGCAGTTTTATGCGGAATGGGAAGGAGAGAAGTAAGAAAACAGTATTCAGTTATTAGTATTCAGTTTATTGACGTTGAAAAACTACTACTCTACTAGAAAAAAAATTGAATATAGTTTTGTTTTAAACACAAACCAAAAATTGATTACTGAATACTAATTTTAAATTTCAGATATTTTTTCGATTGCTGATTTTAAATCAAAAAGCAGTCCCGATAGCTATCGGGATTAATCAAAAATCTTAAATGGAACTTCCTTTGACTTTCATTTCCAAAATCACATCTGAAGCATTTTTAAAAGTCGGTGCTTGTTCAATAATGGTTCCGACTCTTTTTTTATTCAGTTTAAAGGTAATGTCATTTTCTGTTGTAAACAGTAAAGCGGTCAGAAACGGGTTATTCATATACGGAGCCAATATAATAAAAGCTTCATCAAGCGTATGGAAACTTTCTATTTCTTCGGTTTTGTAACGCGCCGTAACCGAAAGACTAAACACGTCATTTTCCAGTAAAACGGGACGCACATAGATATTTTTCAGTTCCGTATCACCAATGGTTTTGGCAAGTGTTAGTTTAGCATAAGTATGGTTTTCGATACTTTCTTTTACCTTTTCCCAGAAAAGTACAAATACAGGTTGGAAGGACATAAGTTTAAATTTAGATGGTGGGTTATATTCCGAAACGGGTCTGCAAAAATAAGTGTTGTAAATCGAACAATCTGTTTTTTGAAGAAAGATTATTTTAAATGTAATCAATTGTAAACTAAAAAGAGAACCAATGTGGCTCTCTTTTGTTATTATTTCCCAGTAAATACCGCTTTTCTTTTCTCCAAGAAAGCCGTCGTTCCTTCTTTAAAATCTTCGGTTCCAAAACATTTTCCAAAAGCTTTTATTTCGGCTTCATACCCATTTTTTCCTTCTTTAAAATTAGCATTGACCGCTTTTATAGCTTTACCAATAGCGTAAGGAGAGTTCTTTATTATTTTATTGGCCACACTCACACAGTAGTCTAAAAGTTCAGCTTCAGGGACTACGTGATTTACCAGTCCAGTTCTGTAGGCATCTTGCGCCGTTACCATTCCTGCGGTCATAATCATCTCCATTGCGCGTCCTTTTCCTATCAATTGTGGCAAACGTTGCGTTCCGCCATAACCCGGAATTACGCCCAGCGAAACTTCAGGTAATCCCATCTTTGCATTTTCAGAAGCAACTCTGAAATGACACGCCATCGCTAATTCTAATCCGCCACCCAGTGCGAAACCATTGACTGCTGCAATTACCGGGGTTTTTAAATTTTCTATGAAATCAAATAATTTTTCCTGTCCTTCTGCCGCAAGTAGCGTTCCTTCTTCAATCGAAAAATGAGCAAATTCAGAGATATCAGCGCCGGCTACAAATGCTTTTTCACCACTTCCCGTTAAAATAATAACACGAATTTCATCGTTTTTCCCCAATGTTTTGAACGCTTTATTCAAATCAGAAATAGTTGCAACATTTAAAGCGTTGAGTTTGGTGGGACGATTAATGGTAATCGTTGCAATGTTATTTTCGGTTGCAATTAAAATATTTTCATAGTTCATAAGTGTATTTTTAGGGGTTAATTATTGGGAGTGAGACAATAAAAGTAGTTCCTTTTCCAAATTCAGTTTCAAAGGTAATCGTTCCTTTATAATTTTCTATAATGTTTTTTATAATTCCAAGACCAAGACCCATACCGCTGCTTTTAGTGGTGAATTTTGGTTCAAATATACGGCTGATGTCTTTAGGTTGAATGCCGATTCCGTTGTCAGAAACCGTAATTAACACGTTGTTTGCTTCTTTTCTGATGCGTACCACAACCGATTTAATTTCCTGTTGTTCCGGTATCGATTGAATGGCATTTTTCGCTAAATTCGTGATAATTCGGATGAGTTGCGTTCGGTCAATTTTCGAAATAATTTCGGGAGAATAACTTTGGAATTCAATATATTCTTCATTGAAAATATCCATCGCAAGCTCTACTACCTCCACCACGTTTAGAGTTTCGTTTTGCTGTGCCGGCATCGATGCAAAATTCGAAAAAGCCGAAGCTACCGCACTCATGGTATCAATTTGTTGAATTAAAGTTTCTGAGTAGTCGTTCATTCTCTGCTTTACATTGGGGTCAGTCGGGTCAAATTTCCGCTGAAAACTCTGCACCGTTAATCGCATTGGCGTAAGCGGATTCTTAATTTCATGCGCCACTTGTTTGGCCATTTCGCGCCACGCTTCTTCACGCTCGCTTTGCGCGAGTTTTATGGCGCTTTTCTCTAGTTCATCCACCATCCCGTTGTACGCTTTTATCAGTAAGTTAATTTCCTTGCTGTTGGCTTCCAAGACAATTTTTTCGTTTTTTTGATTCAAACTCGTTTCGCTTAACTTATCCGAAATTGTTTTTAATGATTTTGTGATATAGGACGATAGAAAATAAGCAAAGGCGAAAGCGATAATAAGCAAGAAAGCATAAACCTGTCCCAGACGAATTAGAAAACTTTTCAATTCATTTTCATAGTAGCCGTCATCTTCTACATAAGGTAAATTTAAGATCCCCAGTGGTTTAAATTTGTCGTCTTTAATTTGGCTGAAAGCAGAACGATTTTTTTTGCCATCAATAGTTTTAATGTCCACGTATCTTTTTTCAATAGAAGAACGAACCAGTTTTAAAATGTATTTGGGAATTGGCGGAGCCACCTTATCAACAGAAAATGATTCTTTTGAGGATTTTAGTAATTTTCCTTCCAGACTGTAAATGTTGATTTCGATGTTGTGAATGTGAGCTAATTCGTGAATTTTGTCTTTGAAAATTAAGTCTAAATTCCCGGAAGTCATTGGATAAGTGGTTGTGGAAAGTATGAAATTGATGTGCTGCTTTACTGCGTTTTCATTGCGTTCCAGTCGCTCTTGGTGGTATTCTTTGGCTTCGTTTTTAAATTGGATAATAGATATGGAAGCCAATATCACAGAAGCCATTAATATCAATACAATCATCGAAAGGAAAATCCTGATTCGTAATGAAAGCATTGCTATTTTAAAACTTTTGAACATAATTAAGATTGATTTCTTTCTCTAATTTTTTTGTAAAATTTAAAGCCCAGCATTATTAAAATGGAAAATAAGAAAATCCCAATCACACCATAAATCCAGTTGACGGCATTTTTTAAAACCACTAAAAAAACCACCGCAAAAAGGATTATCGTGGCTCCTTCATTCCACAATCGCATAAAAGTTGAGGTATATTTTACCTCGTCATTTTGCAATTGATTGAATATTTGTTGGCATTTTGCATGGTACAAATACAGCGCAAATACGAAACCAAGTTTTACGTGCATCCAAGGCATTTTTAACCACGCTTGACCTAAATCCGTAAAAAACAGCATCCAAAAAGCAAAAACACTAGCCAAAACTGCTGACGGCCAAGTGATAATATACCACAAACGGTAGGTCATTATTTTGTACTGTTTTTGTAAAATTTCTTTCTCTGGTGAAGGTTTTTGTGCGGCTTCAATTTGGTAAACGAACAAGCGGACGATATAAAATAATCCTGCAAACCATGTAATTACAAAGATAAGGTGTAAGGATTTAAGGTAATTATAGTATTCCATCGTTAGTTTGAATCAGTTTTGTATTTATTTCTTTATTTAAAAAATAGCCAGTCAGTATTGTTGATAAGATATCCGCAATTGGGAATGCAATCCACACGCCAAAAATACCTAAAAAATTTGGTAGAATCAGCACTAACGGAATCAGGAAAAATCCTTGCTTACTTAAGGTCAAAAGCAATGCTTTTTTTGCCTTTCCCGCCGCTTGAAAGTAAGCCGCACCAATAAGTTGAACAGCAATAATTGGCGAAGCCGCAAAAACCCAGCGCAACGCTTCCGGAGTTTGGTCAATTACGAGTGGATCTGTAGTAAAAACAGCAACGATAGGTTTGGCAAAAATTAGAATAACCACGAAAATCAATGTGGCTAAAAAAGCGGCGTATTTAATCGAAAGCTGTACACTTTCTTTTACTCTTTCATAATTTCCGGCACCGTAATTAAAACCTGCAATTGGCAGAAATCCTTGCGTAATTCCCAGAATAGGAAATAAAGCAAACATCAACATTCGGCTTATAATTCCATAAATGGCAACGGAATGTTCACCTCCATATGTATATAAAGTATGATTGAGTATTATCGCTAAAATACTCACGACTCCTTGTCTTGAAAAAGTAACAAAACTCAATTCTGTTATTTCCTTTACAATAGGAATATTGAATTTGAAATGCCTGGCTTTTAGCTTTAGTTCACTTTTAAAATAAAAAAACCAAAATACAAATAAGAAGCACGTGAAATAGGATATGGCTGTCGCCAAAGCAGCACCAAACATTCCTAATTGAAGGTGTTTTATAAAAATAATATCTAATATAATATTTATGAAAGCGGGAATAATCATAGCCACCATGGCAAATTTGGCTTTGCCTTCAGCCCGAATCACGTTGTTTCCCATCATGCAAAGTGCCAAAAACGGAACGCTTATAATTATAGGAATAAAAAATTCTTTTGCGGGTTCCATTATGGCGCCTTTCGCACCAAAAAGCATCAGCATTTCGGCGCTGAAAAAAAGACCGAATAGTACAAAAACAGACGCCAATAAAAAAGTCATCATGATTTGATTGCCAAAGGTATGCAATGCTTTTTCTTTGTGATTTGCCCCCAATGCTCTCGAGAGTACAGAACCTCCGCCCACACCAATCGCCATTCCCAAAGAAGAAATCAAAAAGGTGATAGGCAAAACTACGGTTACCGCCGCAATGGCCAAAGAACCAATCCATTGTCCGACAAATATGGTGTCAATTAAAATATTAACCGACATGAATAAAATCCCAATAGAAGACGGAACTGCTTGTTTTATCAAGAGTTTTTTGATGTCCTGAGTTCCTAACTCATCGGCGGTAACAGCCATTTAAGCGTTTATTTTTTCGGAGTCAACTTTAATGGATGAAGAAGCGTTCGACCAATTCGTAATCCAATTACTTACTGTTTTACACCAAGCGTCACTGTCGTTTAAACACGGAATTGCTAAAAATTCTTCACCCCCATGAACTTTAAATTCATGCTTGGCTTCCATTGCAATTTCTTCCAAAGTCTCTAAACAATCAGATACAAAAGCAGGCGTTACAACAGCAAGTTTTTTAATTCCTTTTTCAGGCATTTTGTTGACTTCAACATCCGTGTAAGGTGTCAACCATTTGTCTCCCGCTAAGCGCGATTGAAAAGTCTGGCTGTATTTTCCTTCTGGAATTCCCAATAATTTCACCACCTGTTTAGTCGTTTCGTAACATTGGTGACGGTAACAAAATTCATGTGCCGGTGAAGGCGTGTTGCAACAAGAACCATCAATTTTACAATGTGATTTGGTTATATCCGTTTTACGAATGTGACGCTCTGGGATTCCGTGATAGGAGAATAATAAATGATCGTAATCGTAACCGGCTAAATGTCCTTTAATCGAATCAGCCAGGTTTTGTAAATAATCGGGTTTGTTGTAAAACGCAGGAACAATAGTGAATTTCATTTCTGGGAAATACTTTTTACGGTGTTCTTCAGCCAATTCTAAAATGGTTGTAGTAGACGCCATTGCATGTTGTGGATACAAAGGAAAAAGCAGTACTTCATTTACGCCTTTGTCGTGTAGTTCTTGTAAACCAGATAATAAAGATGGATTTCCATAACGCATCGCTAAGGAAACCGGAACATCAACTAATTTTTGAACTTTCGCGTGCATTCTCTTTGAAATCACTACAAGCGGAGAACCTTCGTCCCACCATATTTTTGCGTAAGCGGCAGCCGATTTTTTAGGTCTTGTTTGTAAAATTATTCCACGAACTAATAATGCTCGTAACAAAAACGGAACGTCAATTACGTATTTGTCCATTAAAAATTCATCTAAATATGGTTTTACATCTTTAGGAGTTGGACTTTCCGGAGAACCTAAATTAACTAATAATACACCTTTCATGTTGTCTTTTTTTGTTGGTACAAAAGTAATTAAACTTACTTTTTTATAAATTGCGATTAACTATTTTTTATTTATTGTTTAATAGAAGAAATCAATTTTTTACTACATATTTGGGTTGATTGACATCAAATATTTTTTAGGCGTAGTGGCAAATTTCTTTTTGAAGGCTGCTATAAAATGACTTCCGGTGCTGTAGCCAATTTTTAATCCTACTTCATTCACATTATAGGAGCCACTGTCGAGTAGTTTTCGAGCAAAATCCATTTTGTAGTCAAATAGAAAACCATAAACGGTATCGCCATAAATTTGTTTGAAACCCATTTTTAGTTTCTTTAAATTCAAACCTATTTCATCGGCTAATTCTTGTAATCCAGGCGGTTCGGCCATATTGGCAATTATGATTTCTTTGGCTTTTTTGATTTTTATTACATTGTCTTCGTCTATCAAAAACGGACATTGTTCTGCGTTTGGATCTTCGGTTCTATTGAAATACAAACTTAGTAATTCATATCCTTTTCCTTTGTAATACAAGTTTTTAATGGACGGGTGCAAATTATAATGAAACAATTGCGAAAGTACAATTGCCATCGAAGGACTTACATTTCCTTCATCGTAATATTTTTTGTCTTTGTTATCAGCACTTAGAAAGGTAATATAATCCGCTTCGGTTGAAAATAAAGCATGAAATTTTTTGATCGAAATAATTACTGATATCACCCACGAATTTGGTGCTAGTTCCAGGTTTAAAGGCAATTCTTTTTGTGGATTATATAAAAGTAATGATTTTTCTTCTTTTAATTCTAACGCATAGTTTCCTTGATTAAAAATGAATTTTGCATTTCCTTTTAATCCAAAATGAAACTGAATCAATCCGCTGCTTACTTCACGTTGGGCTTGAAAGACATCGGTGCCGTCATTCTGAAATCGAATTAATGTAAAATCATCTTCAATTTTTATTATTTCTTGAGAACTCATAGCGATGTTTTTTTAATACAAAAATGATAATTATCAGGTTGGTTTATTTAGAAACACTCTAAATAATGCGCTAAAAGGAACCTGTTTGTTCTACAAAAATAAGGGTTTTTATAATTAAATAACGATTTAAATTTAAAAAATCATGCAGCGATACAAAAAGTACTTCTAGCGTTACTTTTATAAATACTATAGTTATAATTTTGTTCCACTTTCTGGAAAAGTGCACATATGGAAAATAATAACAAATTAAAGCATCATTATTTTTACTCCGTTGGATTGAGTTATAAAAAGGCAGATGCTGAGATCAGAGGTAAATTCAGTTTAGATGCTACTGCAAAAAACCGTTTACTCGAACAAGCTAAGACTGAAGGAATAGAAAGTTTAATCGTAACTTCTACCTGCAACCGAACGGAAATTTATGGTTTTGCAGAGCATCCTTTTCAATTAATAAAACTGATTTGTGAAAACAGTCAGGGCTCTGTTGAAGAATTTCAAAAAGTAGGTTTTGTCTATAAAAATCAAGAAGCCATAAGCCACATGTTTCGTGTGGGAACGGGTTTAGATAGTCAGATACTTGGTGATTTTGAAATTATTGCCCAAATAAGGAATTCGTTTTCACAGTCAAAATCGTCGGGTTTAGCCAATGCTTTTATGGAACGACTAGTGAATGCCGTAATTCAGGCAAGTAAAAAGATAAAAACAGACACTGAAATTAGTTCTGGAGCGACATCGGTTTCTTTTGCTGCGGTTCGTTACATAATCAACAATGTGCAAGACATTAGAAACAAAAATATTCTATTGTTTGGTACTGGGAAAATTGGTAGAAATACGTGTGAAAATTTGGTAAAACATACTAAAAACGAACACATCACGCTTATCAACAGAACCAAAGAAAAAGCAGAGAAACTAGCCGGAAAATTGAATTTAATTGTAAAAGATTATTCGGAACTGCATTTAGAACTACAAAAAGCAGATGTTGTTGTGGTAGCAACCGGCGCACAAAATCCAACAATTGACAAAGCGATTCTGAATTTGAAAAAACCATTGCTGATTTTGGATTTATCCATTCCGAAAAATGTAAATGAAGATGTAGAAGAGATCAAGGGTGTTACGCTAATTCACATGGATTATCTGTCACAACTAACGGATGAGACTTTAGAAAACAGGAAAAAACACATTCCCGCAGCAGAAGCAATTATTGAAGAAATAAAAGAAGAATTTATTATGTGGACCAAAGGCAGAAAATTTGCGCCCACAATCAATGCTTTAAAAGCAAAATTGAATGCGATCAAAACATCTGAATTGGATTTTCAAAGCAGGAAAATTTCAAATTTTAATGAAGAGCAAGCGGAAATAATCAGTAACAGAATTATCCAGAAAATAACGACACACTTTGCTAATCATTTGAAAGACGACGATACCATGGTGGACGAAAGTATAGAATGGATTGAAAAAGTTTTTAAAATTGGAACTACCGCAAGATAATGAATAAAACAATACGCATAGGAACCCGCGATAGTGAACTCGCGCTTTGGCAAGCACATAACGTCGAAAAAAGACTGAACGATTTAGGCTATAAAACCGAAATTATAGCAGTAAAATCACAAGGAGATATCATTCTTGACAAACCACTTTACGAATTAGGAATTGTAGGAATTTTTACAAAAACGCTCGATATCGCAATGATACATGGCGATGTCGATATTGCGGTGCATTCTATGAAAGATGTTCCTACGGCTTTACCAATAGGGATTGTTCAGGCAGCAGTTTTGGAAAGAGCCAGCACGTTGGATATTTTGGTATATGAAGGAAACCTTGATTTTCTCAATGAACAAGGAACAATTGCCACCGGAAGTTTGCGTCGTCAGGCACAATGGCTTAGTAAATATCCGACTCATAAAGTGGTTGATTTACGAGGAAACGTCAATACTAGAATGCGGAAATTGCAGCAAAGTGATTGGAACGGAGCCGTTTTTGCAGCAGCAGGATTAGAAAGAATCAACTTAAAACCTTCCAATTATATTGATTTGGATTGGATGATTCCTGCGCCGGCCCAAGGGGCAATGCTGGTTGTTGCGATGCAAAAAGATGCATTTACCCGTGATGCTTTATCACAGTTAAATCATATTGAAACCGAAATTGTAACCTATATTGAACGACAGTTTTTAAAAACCTTGGAAGGAGGCTGTACAGCTCCTATTGGCGCTTTAGCTAAATATAATGAAGAGGAGGATACCATTCATTTTCAAGGTGTTTTGTTTTCGTTAGACGGAAAAGAAAAGGTTGAAATCGATAAAATTGTTCCTCTCGAAGAATGGAAGAAATTAGGGTTTTATGCTGCTCAGGAAATTCTGAACAATGGCGGAACAAAATTGATGTCAGAAATTAAAAATAATTTGAAGAAATAATGAGCCAAACAAGCATTTTATCCACTAAAACATTGTCGGCAGAACAAAGGCAAGTATTTCTTGATGCGAATTTTGACCTTTTAGAACAAGATTTTATCGAAATAAAAAACAACCTTTTTGAACTGAGTACAATCAACAACAATTTAATTTTTAGTAGCCAAAATGCTGTTTTAAGTTTGATTGAACAAAACGGTTGGGAAGTCTTAAAGACCAAACCTGTTTTTTGTGTCGGTATTAAAACCAAGGAATTACTTGAATTGCATGGCTTTACAGTTGATGTTTATTTGGATTACGCCTCTGAATTAGCCGAAATAATCACTTTAATTTACAATAAGGAAAGCTATACTTTCTTAAGTGGAAATTTGCGTAAAGAAACGTTGCCTGAAGCATTAAAAAGTGCCGGAATAACTTTTAATGAAATCGAAGTGTATCAAACAACACTTTCGCCTTTTAAAATATCAGACCAAGAAAATTTTGACGGAATTCTATTTTTTAGCCCTTCTGCCGTTGAAAGTTATTTGACAAATAATAAAATCAAGAATGAAGTTTGTTTCTGCGTAGGCACCACTACAGCATCAGCATTAGAAACAAAGAAAATTAAAAACATAGTAATTGCTGAAACGCCGACTATCGAAGAGGTGATTTTGGAAGTTATTGAATATTATACAACGGAAAGCATCTAGCAATCCGCTAAAATTTAAATACATGATTAAGAACGACCTATTTTTAAGAGCATTAAAAGGAGAAACAGTACAACGTCCGCCAGTTTGGATGATGCGTCAAGCGGGAAGATATTTACCGGAATTCATCGCTTTGCGCGACAAATATGATTTTTTTACCCGTTGTCAAACGCCAGAATTAGCTGCCGAAATTACGGTTCAGCCAATACGTAGAATTGCTCCGGATGCGGCCATTTTGTTTTCGGATATTTTGGTAATTCCGCAAGCAATGGGGATTGAAGTGTTGATGAAAGAAAATTTTGGTCCTTTTTTACCAAATCCAATTCGTACGATACAAGATGTGGAGAAAGTAATTGTTCCTGATGTAAATGAAACATTAGGGTACGTTTTTGATGCTATCAAATTGACCAAAGAAATGTTGAACGATGAGGTGCCGTTAATTGGTTTTGCAGGTTCTCCTTGGACAATTATGTGTTACGCCGTGGAAGGGAAAGGTTCTAAAAGTTTTGATATGGCCAAAGGATTTTGTTTTCAACATCCAGAAGCAGCGCATGTTCTATTACAAAAAATTACGGACACTACTATCATGTACTTGAAAGAAAAAGTAAAAGCAGGAGTAAACGCTGTACAAATTTTTGACTCTTGGGGTGGAATGTTATCTCCAGTGGATTATCAGGAATTCTCCTGGAAATACATCAACCAAATTATTGAAGCCTTGGCAGATGATGCGCCAGTAATTGTTTTCGGAAAAGGATGTTGGTTTGCATTGGGTGAAATGGGGAAAAGTAGAGCATCAGCACTTGGTGTAGACTGGACGTGTTCTCCACGAAATGCAAGATACCTTTCCGGAGGGAAAATTACGTTGCAAGGAAATTTTGATCCATCCAGATTGTTGTCACCAATTCCTGTCATCAAGAAAATGGTACATGAAATGATTGATGAATTCGGAAAAGACAAATACATCGTTAATTTAGGTCACGGAATTTTACCAAATATTCCTGTGGATCATGCCAAAGCTTTTATTGATGCGGTGAAGGAGTATAAATCATAATTACTAAGAAATGTATTAATATCCTATATTTGTAATTAATACAAATACTAAAAATGACTGAAAAAGAATTAGAAGATTACTTAAAAACAAACTATCCAACCGAAAATGAAAAATGCGAGTGGAAAGAATTTAAGTCGTTAAAGAATTCTATTTCAGGAGATGGTGGTGGTGATGTCATCTCTTATATTTCTGCGATTGCAAATATGCAAGGAGGGAGTTTAGTAATTGGGATTCAAGATCAATTACATGCTATAATAGGTATTCAAGAATTTGCAGGTTATACAATAGAGAATATTAGATTTAGAATTAACGGAAACATCACGAATTTAAACGTTGATAAATTTAGTGTTCAAGAGTTTACTACATCTGACACTAACAAAGTAGTTTGGATTTTCCATATTCCGAAACATCAATTTAGATTGCCGGTTTACGCTCATAAAAAAACTTGGCAACGTATTGATGATAATTTGGTCGAAATGACCAAAGCAAGATTGGATGCAATTCTCGAACAAGTTCAGGTTAACGAAGATTGGTCTAAAGGCATTATTCCAGAAGCATCTTTAGAAGATTTAGATTTAGAGGCTATGAAAAAAGCTAGAATTGAATTTAAAAAAAGAAATCCTAAATATTCTGATGAAATTGACAATTGGAATGATTTGGATTTTTTAAATAAAGCAAAACTTACGATAAAAGGAAAGATAACTAGAACAGCTCTAATTCTTTTAGGAAAAGATGAATCAGAACATTATTTAGGTTCTTCTGTAAAAATCAGATGGAATCTAAAAACGATTGATAATCAAGATAAAGATTTTGAAATATTTTCTATTCCATTCATATTATCAGTGGATGAAGTTTATAAAAAGATTAGAAATTTAAAATACCGTTACTTACGTGATGGGACATTATTTCCAGACGAAGTGCTGCGATACGAGCCATTTATTATAAGAGAATCTTTAAATAATGCTATTGCCCATCAGGATTATTCTAAAGGTGCAAGAATTAATGTTGTTGAATTTGAAGATGATCATTTAGTGTTTTCTAATTATGGTTCATTTTTACCAAAATCAGTTGAGGATGTGGTTTTGAATGATACGCCCGAAGAAGTGTATAGAAATCCCTTTTTAGTTGAAGCAATGAAAAATTTAGATATGATTGAAACTCAAGGTGGAGGTATTCGAAAAATATTTAACTTCCAAAAACAACGATTTTTTCCTTTGCCAAATTATAATTTTGAAGATAATAAAGTTAAGGTAACGATAACGGGTAAAATTTTAGATGAAAACTTTGCTAAAATTATTTTAAAAAATTCAAACTTAGGTTTAGATGAAATCATTTTGTTGGATAAAGTTCAAAAACACAAAGAAATTTCAGAAAATGAATTTAAACATCTAAAAAAATTAAAGTATATTGAAGGGAGCAGACTTAATTTTTACTTATCCTATCAAATTATCGAGTCTACAAATGATGAAAATTTACAAGCCGAATATTTAGCTAATCGTAGTTTTGATGATTCTCATTTTAAAGATATGATACTTGAATGTCTTAAAAAATGGGGAAAGACGAAACGTAATAAAATTGATAACTTAATTATTCCTAAATTATCAACTGTCCTCTCTGAAGAAAAGAAAAAAAATAAGGTTACTAATTATCTTTCTGCATTAAGAATGGAAGGTAAGATTATCAATACGGCAGGGTATTTTTGGGAAATTGTTTAAACACTTTTAAACAATTTTAAACACTTTTAAACACTTTTAAACACTTTTAAACACTTTTATATTGTTTTCAAAATGAAAGAAAAATTTTACCAATACATACAAAACCTTCAAGACCAAATCTGTAAAGGATTGGAAGCGGTTGAAGGTCAAGCCAAATTCCGGGAAGACCTTTGGGAACGTCCGGAAGGCGGAGGAGGAAGAACCCGTGTAATCGAAAACGGCAAAGTTTTCGAAAAAGGCGGTGTTAATATTTCGGCAGTTCACGGGAAGTTACCCGAAGCCATGCAAAAAATGTTTAATGTGGGCGAAGCTGATTTTTTTGCCTGCGGATTAAGTTTGGTGCTGCATCCCAAAAATCCAATGGTTCCTACTGTTCATGCCAATTGGCGCTATTTCGAAATGTACGATGATAACGGAAACGTGATTCAGCAATGGTTTGGTGGCGGACAGGATTTAACACCGTATTATCTGTTTGAAGAAGATGCAATTCATTTTCATCAAACCTGTAAAACCGCTTGCGACAAACACAACCCGGAGTTTTATCCAAAATACAAGAAACAATGTGATGCCTATTTTTGGAACACTCACAGGAATGAAGCACGCGGAATTGGCGGATTGTTTTTCGATTATTGCAAAGAAACTCCAGAGATGAGTATGCAAGATTGGTTCAATTACGTTTCAGAAGTGGGGAATAGTTTCCTTGAAGCTTACGTTCCAATTGTAGAAAAAAGAAAAGACTTAACATATACGCCAGAACAAAGAACGTGGCAGGAAATACGCCGCGGACGTTATGTAGAGTTTAATTTGGTTCATGACAAAGGCACGTTATTTGGATTAAAGACCAACGGAAGAATCGAAAGTATTCTAATGAGTTTGCCGCCACATGTGCAATGGGTATACGACCATCACGCAGAAGCCGGAAGCGAAGAAGATAAATTAGTAAACGTATTGGAGAATCCAATAGATTGGCTTTAGATTTATTTTAAATTCTGAATTTTAATTTTTAAATGGGTTTAACTTAAAACTTATAAACCTGAAACTTTAAACGAAAATATATGTTCCCATTACACAGAGGCAGAAGATTAAGGACGAATGAATCTATCAGAAGTTTAGTTCGTGAAACCAGCTTAAGCCCCAGCGATTTCATGTTTCCCATGTTCATTGCTGAAGGAGAAAACTACAAAGTGGAAATTGCTTCCATGCCAGGAATATTTCGTCGTTCCATCGATTTAACGGTAAAAGAAATCCATGAATTATTCGCTTTAGGTATTCTTGCAGTAAATATTTATGTGAAAGTCAGTGAAAATTTAAAAGACAATACAGGACTGGAAGCTTGGAATCCAAACGGATTAATGCAAAATGCCATACGTGCCATCAAAGCCGCTTGTCCGGAAATGGTAGTAATGCCGGACGTAGCTTTGGACCCGTATTCTATTTATGGACATGACGGAATTATTACAAACGGTGATGTAGAAAATGATGCAACAAATGATGCTTTAGTCAAAATGGCTGTTTCTCATGCGCAAGCTGGAGCCGATTTTGTAGCGCCATCGGATATGATGGACGGACGTGTATTGCGTTTGCGCGAAGGTCTTGATGATGCCGGTTTTCATAATGTAGGTATCATGAGTTATTCGGCTAAATACGCTTCGGCATTTTACGGGCCGTTTCGTGATGCGTTAGACAGCGCTCCTGTTGACGCCATTGAAATTCCAAAAGACAAAAAAACATACCAAATGGATTATGCCAATCGTATCGAAGCTATTAAAGAGGCGTTGTGGGACGTGGAAGAAGGCGCTGATATGGTGATGGTAAAACCAGGAATTGCCTATTTAGACATCGTCCGCGAGGTTAAAAACGCGGTAAATGTACCAGTAACCGTTTATCATGTTTCTGGGGAATACGCGATGATCAAAGCCGCAGCCGAAAGAGGTTGGTTAGATCACGATAAAATTATGATGGAACAATTAATGTGTATCAAACGCGCTGGAGCCAGTTTGATTTCGACTTATTTTGCCAAAGAAGCTGCGATACTTTTAAATAAATAGAAATTGAAAAAATGTTTAATAATAGCGGTTTTTTTGCTATCCAATAGCATTTTTGCACAAGTGGAGGTAATTGCTACTTTCATCGAGAAATGGGATAATTCCAAAGATTATTTAGTGGCCGTTGCACAAGCCATGCCGGAAGACAAATATGATTACAAGCCTTCAACCCGTGAAATGTCATTTAGAGAACAATTATTTCACATACAAGATAACATGAATTGGTTGAGCACAACGCATTTTTCAGAACAGAAATATGTGAAAAAAGTAGCAGGAAAAGTACTTTCAAAAGCGCAAATAATTCAAGAAATAAAAACCTCATTTGATACAGCAAAGACATTTATAAAAAAAACCACAGAAGCTGAATTATCCGATAAGGTCGATTTTTTTGCTGGTCCAAAATCAAAATTGCAAATACTTAATTTGATGCAGGATCATGTTACCCATCATAGAGCGCAAATTTTAGTATATTTGAACTTGAATCAAATTCAACCGCCCAAATATATTGGGTGGTAAAGCAGTAACATAGTTATTCACAATTAAAGAAATTAACATGAGAAAGACATTGTTTTTATTTGCCGTTTTAACCTTTGCATCTTGTAAAAAAGAAGAAGTTAAAAAAGAACCTTTATATCCAACCTCAACAGAGGTAGTGGCACAAACGCCGGAGGAACTAGGGGAAGAAATTTTCAAAGGAAAAGGGAATTGTGTGGCCTGTCATCAGGTTGACAAGAAAGTGATAGGGCCAAGTCTGCAGGATATTGCTAAAATTTATAAAGATAAAAACGCAAGTATCGTAACGTTTTTGAAAGGCGAAGGCGAACCTATTGTTGACCCAAGCCAATATGAAGTCATGAAAGCAAACTTCGTGATTACCAAAGCCATGTCTGATGACGAATTGAAAGCTTTAGAAGCGTATGTGTATTCAAGTTTGAAATAATACTGGCGTTTTTTAGGAGCTAATCCTGCTATCCGCTTTATTCCCGATAAACAAAGACTACGGCTAAAAAGCCTTGTTTTTCTAAATCGGGAGATGCCGCTACTATCAGGGCTAAAATATAAGAACCATTCGTCTCTGCGAATGGTTTTTGTATGTTCAAAGCGTTTTAAATGCATTTATTTCTGAACTTTGTTACTTCTTTAGGAACAATGTGGGTAATTTTTTTATCTTTAAAATATGGAAATAGTATACATCAAAACCCCCTTAGGAATTGCCACAATCATAGGCGATGAAAATGGAATAGCCGTAATTTCAGTTGCTGATGAAGGCGAAATTTCAAATATAATTCCAACAATTTTGCAGGACGCCATTTCGCAACTTAATGATTATTTCGAAAGAAAAAGAAATGATTTCGATTTTAAATTAAATCCAAAAGGTACTGAATTTCAACAAAAAGTATGGAAATCGTTATTGGAAATTCCTTATGGAAAAACGAGAACATATCTTCAACAATCCAAAATTTTGGGTGATGTAAAAGCCATTCGAGCAGTGGCTTCCGCGAATGGAAAAAATCCATTATGGATTGTGGTTCCCTGTCATCGAGTAATTGGAACTGATGGTTCATTAACAGGATATGCAGGAGGTTTGTGGCGCAAAAAATGGTTATTGGAACACGAAAATCCTACTACACAACAAAGTCTTTTTTAGTTGTTTGTGAATAAATTTCTTATATTCGTTTAAGAAAATCCGTTCCAATCTGTAAAATCCGCTTCATCTGCGTGCCCTAAAATGATAGAAAAAATACACCTCAATAATATCCTATTTCTTGATATAGAAACCGTTCCGGAGGCGGAGGATTTCAATGCATTAGATTCTGAAATGAAAGATCTTTGGGAGCACAAAACTCAATACCAGCGCAAAGACGAATTCACGCCTGAGGATTTTTATGATCGAGCGGGAATTTGGGCCGAGTTTGGGAAAATCATTTGTATTTCCGTGGGTTATTTTACCATCAAAGGCGATATTCGAAATTTTAGGGTAACTTCTTTTTTTGGAGAAGAAAAGAAAATATTATTGGATTTCAATAATTTGCTGAACACTCATTTCAATCAGCCACAACACGTTTTGTGTGGTCACAATGCCAAGGAATTCGATATTCCTTTCCTTGCCAGACGGATGATTATTAACCAAATTGCTATTCCGAACAAGCTGAATTTATTTGGAAAAAAACCATGGGAAATTCCACATTTAGACACGTTAGAATTATGGAAATTTGGTGATTATAAACATTTTACTTCTTTAAAATTGTTGTGTAAAGTTCTCGGAATTCCTTCTCCAAAAGGCGATATCGATGGCAGTCAGGTTGGTCATGTTTTTTATGTGGATAAAGACATTGACCGCATTGTAACCTATTGTGAAAAAGACACTATTGCAGTAGCACAAATTTTCCTCCGATTGCGTAGAGAAGAATTGTTAATTGACGACGAGATTATTCATGTGTAAAAAATCAATGACAATTTCAATCTTAAAAATCAATAGTAGTGCATAACATCTACCTTTCTGTTTTATATTGACCTTGTCTTTTTGCTATCGTCATTGCAATTGATTGATTACATTTACAAAAAATATAGATTATGGTATTGAGTAGATTTTGGTTGGTCATTTTTATTTCAGCAATTGTATTTGTAGTGTTTAGTTTATTTTCTGGAGACAGTTATACAATTGACCACGTTTTGAACGGAAAGAAAGATGATCCAATTTTGGTGTCGGAGAAATTTGCCGAAGAACTTCCTGCTTTTATAAAAGACAGCATAAAGACAGCGCCAGAGCAAACCATGATTATCAACCGGGACACGCTAAATGCGGATACGACTTATGTTTTTAAGAATAAAACCGTAAAAATTTACAGCGGTGTTCAAAAATCAGATGGTTTATTGCCAACTTGTAAAAGTACTTTAATAGATTTAGTCCTTCCGCTGATGGCTTATTTGGCCTTTTTCTGCGGATTGATGGAACTTTTAATAATTTCTGGTGCTTCTGGAAAATTGGCGAAAGCATTAAGTCCTGTTTTTGTAAAAGTGTTTCCGAGTATTCCCAAAAACCATCCCTCGATTTCCTACATGACTTTAAATTTTGCCGCTAATTTTCTGGGGTTAGATTCTGCTGCAACTCCATTTGGTCTAAAAGCTATGGAAAGTTTACAAGAAATTAATCCAGAGAAAGACAAGGCCAGTGATGCACAAATTATGTTTATGTGTTTGCATGCTTCGGGTCTAACTTTAATTGCTACGTCTATCATAGGATATCGTGCTGCGGCTAACGCAAGTAATCCTGCGGATGTGATGTTGCCTTGTATTATCACTTCGTTTATCGGTACTATCGCAGCCTTTTTAATTGTTGGAATCAAACAAAGAATCAATTTCAAAAGTGCTTCTTTAGTGATTGTATTGATGACATTAATAGCCGCAATTGTTGGTTTGTTGATGTATGTGAACCATTTGAATTTAATTGGAAAAAACTATTTCACTTCAAATCTTTCTGCTTTAATATTAATTGGAATTATTGCTTTTACGTTGATTTTTTCATTTATAAATGAAAAGAAATTTACAGAAGCATCTACTACCGTTTTTGAGACTTTTGTAGTAGGGGCCAATAATGGTGTGAAAACCGGAGTTACTATTTTCCCTTATGTATTGGGAATGCTGGTTGCCATTTCGTTGTTTAGAAACAGTGGTCTATTTGAAATTATCAGCAATTGGATTGCTTTCATTTTTTCTAATATGGGAGTTAGTAAGCAAATTACGGATGCTTTACCAGTCGCTTTACTTCGTCCCTTTAGTTCTGCCGGATCAAGAGGATTTTTGATTGACTCGATGAACACTTTTGGTGCCGACTCCTTTACGGCTAGATTGAGTAGTATTTTTCAATGTAGCGCCGAAAGTACTTTTTATGTGATAGCCGTTTATTTTGGTTCTGTAAATATTAAAAACACGCGATATGCGTTAGGAACGATGCTTGTAGTCGATTTGATTTGTGTGATTACAGCAATTTTTGTGGCGACTTGGTTCTTTTAAAAACAAGAATTTTAAAATGATTTGATTTTTGGATGGAATCGCAAATCGGTGTATAAAAAAAACCACAATCTCTGTACTATTTGAGATTGTGGTTTTTTTGTGTTTTTAAAGTAAATGTTAATCTATTTCCATTTCTGGAACTTCTCCCTCGATTATTAAATTAGCTTCAGTGGAAGCGATGATATGATCTACGGTTACACCCGGCGCACGTTCCAAGAGTTTGAAACCTTGCGGGGTAACCTCTAAAACGGCTAATTCAGTAACTACTTTTTTAACGCAACCGACACCCGTTAATGGTAACGTACATTTTTCAAGTATTTTAGATTCTCCTGCTTTATTAACGTGCATCATGGCTACAATAATATTCTCGGCAGAAGCCACTAAATCCATAGCGCCTCCCATTCCTTTGACCATTTTACCAGGGATTTTCCAGTTGGCAATATCGCCGTTTTCGGCAACTTCCATTGCGCCAAGGATGGTTAGGTCAACATGTTGTCCACGAATCATTCCAAAACTAAATGCGGAGTCGAAGAAACTAGCTCCGGGCAAAGTGGTGATGGTTTGTTTTCCTGCGTTGATTAAATCAGCGTCTTCATCTCCTTCAAAAGGGAATGGACCCATACCGAGAATTCCGTTTTCACTTTGAAATTCAACGTCAATTCCTTCTGGAACATAATTTGCCACTAATGTTGGAATTCCGATTCCGAGATTCACGTAATAGTTGTGTTTTAATTCTTTTGCAATGCGTTTTGCAATTTGATTTTTATCTAAAGCCATAATTAGAAAATTTTTCTCACGGTTCTTTGTTCAATTCTTTTTTCATATTTCTCGCCTTGAAAAATTCTATTTACAAGTATTCCTGGAATATGAATTTCGTTTGGATCTAAACTTCCTGCAGGTAATAATTCTTCTACTTCGGCGATGGTGATTTTTGCTGCTCCGGCCATGCAAGGATTAAAATTTCTTGCTGTTCCTTTAAAAATCAGGTTTCCGGCTTCGTCACCTTTCCATGCTTTTACGATGGCAAAATCAGCGTTGAAAGCGTGCTCCATAACATGCATTTTTCCATTGAATTCACGGACTTCTTTCCCTTCGGCTACTTCAGTTCCATAACCTGCTGGTGTGAAAAAAGCAGGAATTCCAGCTTGTGCCGAACGACAACGTTCTGCTAAAGTTCCTTGAGGAATAAGGTCTACTTCTAGTTCTCCAGAAAGCATTTGGCGTTCAAATTCGGCATTTTCACCTACGTAAGATGAAATCATTTTTTTGATTTGGCGCTTTTTCAAAAGCAATCCCAGACCAAAATCATCGACACCCGCATTGTTTGAAATACAGGTTAAATCCGTAGTTGCTTTTTTTACTATTTCGGCAATCGAATTTTCTGGAATACCACATAATCCAAAACCGCCAAGCATGATAGTCATCCCATTTTCAATTCCTTGAAGGGCATCCTGAACGTTATTTACTTTTTTGTTAATCATATAAATGAGTTGCTATTTTTTTAATTTTAGTCTATCGATGAATTAAGTTGTAATAATCTAGGATATAGTTCGGAGGACTAGTGCCTTAGCCCAGATAGCAGTGAAAATCCTTTTTTGAGGTTTTTACCGAAAAAAAGATTACTTCACTATATTTTTATTTTCATTGGAGTTCAGTGAACTTTGTTTGCAACGTATGGCTGGATTAGCTCCTAATTAAAATTTTACAATTCAAATTCTTCAGTATCTTGTTCTACTGCTGTCGTGTCTACTACTTTTCTGGGTACATAACAGTCTACTTTTATAGAGAGATTTGCAGGCCTTTCAAAGCTTTCCTTAGAAACTTTAAGTGCCGGATCAGCATAACACAGCTTCATAAAATAACCCCAAACCGGCAGTGCCGCTGTAGCTCCCTGACCATAAGTGATACTTTTGAAACGAGCCGAACGGTCCTCGCAACCTACCCAAACACCAGTTACAAGATTCGGAACCATTCCCATAAACCAACCATCGGATTGGTTTTGTGTAGTTCCTGTTTTTCCCGCAATAGGGTTTTTAAATTGATACGGATAACCAGTCCAACGGTTGTCTCCGCTTCCCCCGCCAGTGGTACGCAAACGATCTCCAGATCCACCTTCGGTTACACCTTCCAGTAATTTGACAACCGCGTAGGCGATATCTTTATTTAAAACATCATGAGACTCAGGAATTGGCTCGTAGATGATCACGCCACTTTTATCTTCAATTTTAGAAATAAATTGGGGTTTCATGTAAACACCTTGATTGGCAAAAGTACTGTAAGCTGCTACCATGTCTTCGACGGTTATTTCTACTGCTCCTAAAGCTATCGAAGGCTGCAAAGGAATCTCAGATTTTATTCCTAATTTATGGGCTAAATCAACTACTGCTTCCGGACCAACTTTGTCCATTAATTTTGCTGAAACGGTGTTTATCGAATTGGCCAGACCTCTTTTTAAGGTAACCATTCCGCGGTATCGGTTGTCTGAGTTTTTTGGCTCCCAATCTTCAGTAACATTATGACGCCCTTTTCGAATCATAAAAGGTCCGTCAATAATGGAGTCGCAAGGAGACATATTTAATTGTTCTATGGCAGTGGCATAAACAAACGGTTTGAAAGTCGAACCTACTTGTCTGGCACCTTGTCCTACGTGATCGTATTGGAAATATTTGTAATTGATACCACCAACCCAAGCTTTTACATTACCGGTTTGAGGTTCCATAGCCATCAATCCGGATTGTAGAAAATGTTTGTAATATCGAATAGAATCCAATGGTGTCATAATCGTGTCTTTTTCTCCCTTCCAGGAAAAGACGGTCATTTCTGTTTTTTCGCTGAATGATTTTATAATTTCTTCATCGCTTTTATCTAATGATTTCATCACCGCCCATCGGTTGGATGATTTCATTGCCTGATTTAATATTTTTTGTGTTTCTGCACTCGAAATATTTACAAATGGTGCATTTTTATTGCCTTTAGATTGTTTGAAAAACTCTTCCTGAAGGTTTGCCATGTGCACCGTAACTGCTTCTTCGGCATGCAATTGCATTCTGGAATCAATTGTAGTGTAAATTTTTAGACCGTCTTTGTAAATATCGTAATCAGAACCGTCCGGTTTTTTATTTTCTTCAGCCCATTTTTTCATGTAATCACGAAGGTATTCTCTGAAATACGTTGCCGTTCCTTCTTTATGGGTTTCTAATTTGAAATTCAGCTTGATAGGTAAACTTTGTAATTTTTCCTTTTCAGCTTCTGTAATCATTTTTCCTTTTTCCATTTGCGAAAGCACCACATTTCTGCGGTTTTTCACTCCTTGTGGGTTTCTGATAGGATTGTATAAACCGGAGTTTTTAAACATTCCGACTAATATGGCCGATTCACTGATGGTTAAATCCTTTGGTTCTTTCGAAAAATAGGTTTTTGCCGCGGAACTTACTCCAACAGAATTGTTTCCAAAATCATAAACGTTACAATACATCGCAATGATTTCATTTTTAGTGTATTGTCTTTCCAATCGAATAGCAATAATCCATTCTTTTATTTTTTGTACAATTCTAAAAGGCAGAAATTTGGACCCTTCGCCGTGGAACAATTGTTTGGCTAACTGCTGTGTCAGTGTACTCGCTCCACCGCTAGTTCCAAAACTAGAAATCGCTCTCAAAGTTCCTCTTCCGTCGATACCGGAATGTTCGTAAAAACGAGCATCTTCCGTAGCAATCAATGCATCTATTAAGTTTTTTGGTAAGTCAGCGTATTTTAACTGGGACCTGTTTTTTTCAAAATATTTACCCAAAACCACTCCGTCAGCTGATATTATTTCTGTAGCTAAATTAGAATCAGGATTTTCTAAATCTTCAAAAGAAGGCATCGAACCGAAGATTCCCCAAGAAGCAAACAAGAAAAACAAACCGACACTTCCTAAGCCCATGAAGAATATTTTCCAAAATTTCCTTTGATAATGTGTAATGTCATTTACATTACCTCTTGTTGGATTGTTATTTTTTTTGATAGCCATAATACTATTTTATTCTTTTTTTTCTATTCTAAAACCTACCTCTGTAATTCCATCTAAAGCCGTTACACCGGGAACTTTGCCGGTTTCTCTAACTGCTTGTTTGATATACACTTTGTATTTTGATTTGAATCTTACATTTTCTTTATAAAAGAGTTTGCTTTCTTTTAAATCTGAGAAACCATTGCCTAACAATGTTCCATCCGGGTCTGCCATCTGGTATTCAAGTGTATCCACTTTTGTAAAACCATTTGGCAATTCCATCGCTACAATTAAAAACAAATTATTGTATAAATAATCGTTGTTGGCTCTTAAATTCACAAATAAATTATATCGTTTTGTTGAGTCTAATTCTGGTAAATTGAATGTTACAATGCTGTCTTTGTGCCAAGCACTGCCAACAGATTTATATTCATCAAATACCCTTTTTTTATCACATGAAGAAAAGAGAATCACAACCAAAAGAAGTAAAGCGCTATTTTTTATCCACATTTTTAGTAATAATTATTGGTTTTCTTGGCTCTGCCGGTTTTTTTTCTGATGGAGTTTGACGGGTATTATTTGCAGTTTTATTGTTGTTTTCTGGTTTGTTAGTATTGGCAATAATCGCGTTTTCACCAGCCGGTTTGCGTTTTTTATTCGTTTTTTTCTTTGCTTTTGGTTGGTCAAAACGAGTTAGACTTTCTTGGCCCATTGCGTTATTAAAGTTTTTCTCTGGCTCAACAATCAGCTCGATAGCATAATCTTCTAACGATGTAACTTTGTTTTTTAGTTTGTTTTCAGCAACAATTTCTTTGACCTGATCAATTTTTAGAACATGCCAATTGGCGAAATTATTCGTGTAAGCAAACCACATTAAACCTTTAAATATATCTTGTTTTTGACAAATAGCATCTCCTTTTTCAGTTACCAGTTTTGTTTCGAAATCTGGAAAATCTTTTAACGCATCCATGTAAGTGTCCAACTCATAATTCAAGCAGCATTTTAATTTTCCGCATTGTCCGGCCAGTTTTTGTGGATTTAAAGACAGTTGTTGGTAACGAGCCGCTGAGGTATTTACACTTCTAAAATCCGTCAACCAAGTAGAGCAGCACAATTCTCTCCCACAAGAACCTATTCCGCCTAAACGAGCTGCCTCCTGACGGAAACCTACTTGTTTCATTTCTATTCGGGTACTGAATTCTTTAGCAAAATCTTTAATCAAAGCACGAAAGTCAATACGGTCATTTGCAGTGTAATAAAACGTAGCTTTTGATCCATCCCCTTGAAATTCAATATCCGAAATTTTCATTTCCAGTTTTTGAGCAATCGCCAGTTCCCGTGCGCGAACCTTCATTGGCTCTTCTTTGTCCCTTGCTGTAGACCAAATGTCAATGTCTTTTTGGGATGCTTTTCTGTAAATTTTTGGAATTTCAGTACCCAAGTAATTGGCTCCTTTTTTCTTCATTTGAATTTTAACTAATTCTCCTGTCAAAGTAACAATTCCTATATCATGACCTGGCGATGCAACAGTAGCAACGATGTCGCCCATGCTTAACGTTAATTTTTCGGTATTGCGGTAAAATTCTTTTCTTCCGTTTTTGAAACGAACTTCAACACAGTCAAAAGGAGCGTCACCATTAGGCAAACTCATATTAGAAAGCCAATCGAAAACCGTTAATTTATTGCAGCTATCGGTGCCGCAAGTCCCATTATTTTTACAACCCTTAGGTGCGCCACCATCAGAAGTTGAACAACTTGTACATGCCATAATTTTATATATAGTGTTGCGACGAGCACAACTTAAGTTCTTAAAACGTTTAAAGCGTAAAGATAGTATTTTTTAATTTTACGTCACAACGCATAAAAGCGTCAATAAATCATAAATTTTCAATAAAAAAACCCATTACAAATCCGATAGTAATGGGTTGAATCTAAATCTGTTTTTGATAAAAAATTTAGGTTTCTTTCACCGAAATTATTTTAACTGGACAGGCTTTTGCAGCCAATTCGCAACTTTCAACAATCGTATGGTCGTGTGATTTTAAAGTAAAAAAACCTTTGGCGTTTTGCGAATGAATCAAAACTGATTTCCCGTCTTTTTTGGACATTTGAAATTGAACCGGCGCCATTTCAACACAATAATTACAGCCAATGCATTTGTCTCTTTGTAAAGTAACAATAACCATTAGGCTTCCACAATTTTATATAATTTGTCCGACATTCGGATTCTGAAAGGTAATTTTAAAGTACAATCATCACCTTTGGTGGCTTTTTCAGCCGTAACATCATTGACAAACATTTCGTCGATAATCATTTCCTGCGCTCCGGTGCTTGGTCCTGTTACCAGAATTTTATCTCCAATTTTGATGTCGTAAGCTTCAATTTTGAATTGACCAATGTTGGCTTTCGGGAAATAATGGGTTCCTTTTCCCACATAGACTTTTTTCTGTGTAGCCATCGATCCGGAAACATCACTCCATTCGCCCAATTCTTGTCCGAGATAATAACCGGACCAAAAACCACGATTATAAACCGTGTTTAAAGCTTCCATCCAGTCTGCTACTTTTTCTTTCGAAAATGAATCTTCATAATAACTTTCAATGGCTTCCCGATACGTTTTGATAACGGTGGCAACATATTCCGGAGCACGGCCACGGCCTTCAATTTTTAACACCTTAATACCGGAATCAATGACTTGGCCCAAAAAATCCAAAGTGCATAAATCTTTTGGAGACATTAAATATTCGTTGTCGACTTCGATTTCAAAACCGGTTTCCTGATCAATAACAGTGTATTTCTTGCGGCAATTTTGTTTACACGCGCCACGATTGGCGGAGGAATTATTGGAGTGTAAACTCAAATAACATTTTCCCGAAACTGCCATACACAAAGCACCATGACCAAAAATTTCAATTTCTACCAAGTTGCCGTTTGGTCCTTTAATTTGTTCTTTTTCGATTTGAGCGGTGATGCTTTTTACTTGTCGTAAACTCAATTCCCGACTTAAAACCATCGTGTCTGCAAATAAACTGTAGAATTTTATGGTTTCAATGTTGGTCACATTTAATTGAGTTGAAATATGGACCTCCATTCCGATGCCTCTCGCCATAGCGATGACCGCTTGATCAGAAGCAATCACCGCAGTGATATTCGCATCTTTGGCTTTGTTCAATAAGGTTTTCACGATGGATAAATCGTGATCGTAAATTATAGTGTTCAGGGTCAAGTAACTTCGAACATTTTTAGCTTCGCAACGTTTGGCAATTTTCGGTAAATCGTCCATGGTGAAATTCACGGTGGCTCTGGCGCGCATGTTCAATTGCTCTACGCCAAAGTAAATAGAATCTGCACCATTGTCTAATCCGGCTTGAAGCGACTCAAAGTTCCCGGCGGGAGCCATAAGTTCTATTTTGATATTCGATGTCATGATAAATTAGTCTAAAATTTTATATAATTTATCAGATAATCGAATTCTGAATGGTAATTTAAACGTGCAAGTGTCTCCGGAAACTGCTTTTTCTTGTACTGAATCGTTCACTAGCATTTCTTCAATTACTAATTTTTGTTCGCCGGTTGTGGCGCCTTTTATCAGAATCGTATCGCCAATTTTGATTTCATTTTCTTCAATTAAAAACTGGCCAATACTTGCTTTTGGAAAAAAATGTGTTCCTTTTCCAATATAAATTTTCTTAACCTTTGGGTCTTTTTTTGCAGCAGTCCCGACGGTTCGGGATGGTTTTTCGGCAACAAAAATACCATGCGTTTCTTCGTTGTTTTTAAAAGTCAAAACGTCTGATTTTCCTTTTTTGAAAATCTTATTTCCGTTTTTAATTCCTCTGCGAATGACTTTTTGTTCTTCTTCCGGTAAATGAATCACAGTTATACATTCAGAAGAACAGCAACCTTCCATTTTTTCCTTGCAAGAGTCACATTGAATGAAAAGCAAATGACAACCTTCGTTCACGCAATTGGTATGTACGTCACAAGGTTCGCCACATTGATGGCATTGGGAGACAATATCGTCCGTTATTCTTTCGCCCAAGCGGTGATCAAATACGAAATTTTTACCTATGAATTTACTTTCTAAACCCTCGGCTTTTACCTGACGTGTGTATTCAATAATTCCACCTTCCAGTTGATACACGTTTTCAAAACCTTTGTGTTTGAAGTAAGCACTGGCTTTTTCGCAGCGAATACCTCCGGTGCAATACATCAATAGTTTTTTGTCTTGTTTGTGTTCCGTAAGTTGCTCTTCGATAATGGGTAATGATTCCCGAAAAGTATCCACATCTGGTTTGATAGCTTTGGTAAAATGTCCAATTTCACTTTCGTAATGATTTCGCATATCGACCACAATCGTATTTGGATCTTCCAGAAGTTCATTAAATTCCGCCGCTTTTAAATGAATCCCGATATTCGTCACATCAAAAGTTTCATCGACTAAACCGTCAGCTACAATTTTGTCACGGACTTTTACAGTCAGTTTCAAAAACGAATGATCGTCTTGTTCTACGGCAATATTCAATCGGATTCCTTTCATAAAATCGTAGACTTCAATCGAATCTTTGAACGCATAGAAATTATCGGCAGGCAATGATAATTGGGCGTTGATTCCCTCACTGGCTACATAAATTCTACCCAGAACTTCAAGTGAGTTCCACGCCAAAAATAATTCGTTACGAAATTGTGTTGGATTTGAGATTTGCGCATAAGCATAGAAAGACAACGTAAGACGTTGTTTTCCGGCATCATCAATCATGATGGCTCTTTCCTCTGCGCTTAATGTGTTATACAGTTGCATGCTATAAACAGTTTTAAGTTGAGAAATATATTTTTTGCAAAAGTAGGTAAAAAGGTTCAGTGGAGCAAAGTTTTGAAGGAACTAAGGTTCGTAATCATTAACAATAGACGCTTAATTTTCCTTAATGCCATAATGGTTTAATTTTCTTGGAGCTATTTCCAGCTTTTCGCTATATCTCTTGTTTTCGCTATCGCTACAACAAGAGGATGCCGCTGCAATCTGGGCTAGGGTAGTTGTGGTTAATACAAGGTTTATTTTTTCAGAGTCGTAATTATTGTTTTAAGGCACACGAAAGAATTCGTATAGGAGGTGACAGTTATTTATTCTTCAAATTCTATAGCTTTATTAAGATATTCAATCAGTGGTTTTGTTGTTTTAAAATAATTGCGAATGATTTTTATTGCGTCTGGACTTGTCAAAATATTGTCACTTATCAATTCTTTGGTACAAAAACCTTTCATTTTAAGCAATTCAATAACTGGTTCCCTTTCTTCATAAAAATCAGTGAATTTTTTTAATTTACTTTGACCTTGAATACCGCTTGGAAATATATCTTGAAATTGTTTGTTTGAAATTATTCCGTTAAATTCCTCGTATGAATAACTTATTTCTTTCCGAATTTTTTTTAAAAATTCAGGGGTTGTCTGCCAAATTCCACCACCAACCATTAAATTTCCTGGTTCAATATGAATAAAATATCCTGCTGTGTTTCCGTGTGGAGCATTTTTATTATAAACGACCAATACATAGTTTTTATATGGTGTCTTGTCTTTTGAAAACCGCAAGTCTCTGTTTACTCTTGTCGGGCACTTTTTAGGAACTAAATTTGCATTCGCTATTGAAAGGTCTAATTTTGCTAATTCTAACAATAAATTTTCTGTAAACAAAATAATATCATCCTTGTAGGCTTGATAAATTAGTTTGTTTTGTTCAAACCACTCTCTTGAATTATTTTTTTTAAGTTCTTTTAAAAAGTTTAAAGATGTTTGCTTAATCATTTTACGTACTTAATTTATCTATGTGTTTTATAATTATCTTGATTTGTTTCTCTTCGATTTTTTGAGAAATAATACTTTCTAAAATATCATTTTTTTCAGATTCGTTTAGTTTTTCAAAAGCTTCTAAAACTCCCGATTCCTTGAAGGTTTCTAAAATTTGCTTTTCAGTTATTTCTTCTTTCTTGGATAATAGATAAAGTGAAACGGTAACAATATCGCCCCCTTTTTTATTGATAGCTTTTCTTATTTCACTGTTTACAGAAAGCATTTTGTCTTCTCCTTTTATTGGAGCAAGGTTTCTTGCTTCAATTTTGTAGGTATCGATTGAACCTGACACTTTTATATCACCCCATTTTCCATCAATATGTTTTGAATTTGGAATGCGTAAATGATAAGTCCAAGCACCTTTTCCGTGTTCATATTTTAATTCGAGTTTTTCGTCTTTTATGATATAGTCCATTTTATAGGCTCATTTTTTAGCTTTTCCGCTAACTATTTAATCTTATCAAATATACACCTCTTTTTCTATCCTGAATTTTTCTAGCCCAGATAGCAGTGAAAATCCTTTTTTATCCGCTTTTTAGCGGAAAAAAAGATTGTAACGAATAGCTGGAAAAAGCTCCAAATAAAAAAATTATACAAAGTTTACGTTGTTTATAAATAAAAAACCCTTTCAAAGTTTAGAACTATGAAAGGGTTAATACATTCTAAAATTTATATTTTAGCAATACTCGTTGAAAGCGTCTTTCAAGTTTTCAGCAATTAATTCCGCCGGGCGACCTTCAATGTGGTGACGCTCTAACATGTGAACTAATTCTCCGTTTTTGAACAAAGCCATACATGGCGATGATGGAGGAAAAGGGAACATGTGTTGTCTTGCGGTATCAACTGCATCTTTGTCAACTCCTGCGAAAACAGTAATTAAATGGTCTGGTTTCTTAGCGCCATCTAAACTCATTTTTGCCCCCGGACGTGCGTTTCTGGCAGCACAACCACAAACCGAATTTACAACCACTAGCGTTGTTCCTTCTAATTTGATTGCGTTTTCTACTGCTTCAGCACTATGTAAATCTTGAAAACCTGCCGCAGTCAATTCTGCTTGCATTGGTTTTACCATTTCTTCTGGATACATATTTTTTTATTTTAAATCAATACTAATTTAGAATTGCAAAGTTACAAAGTTTACAATCAAGTATAGGAGTTCAATTATAAAGTTTTGTTATAGTTTGATTTCTATTTCATTGCTTTGAAAGCCACATGAAAAATAGCTTTAATGAATAGTATTTTTGGGCATTTTAGAATAACGGTAATGTCCTCAATAAAAGAAGTTTCCTCATCCAGAAATTTAAAAATTAATGTTGGATTGCCTTTTTTGAACATTGAAGAAAAGATATGAGAACCCAATTCGTTTTTTCGGTCTAAAATGTCTAACAAAAGCAAATCGTAAAACCAGAATTTGGTTCTCTTATGAAATTTGGTGAAGTCGGTTTCCCTCTGCAGAAAGACAACTAATTCTGTTGATTTTTTATCCGAATTTTTGAAAGTATAGCCGGTGCTTGCTTTCGTCCAGCCACCGGAACTACCTATGTTGATTACGTTTTTAGTATTCGCTTTCCAAAAAGGATAACACGTCATGGGAATGCTGCCTTGTTCTTTTTCGACAATTTCATAGTTCGTAATCCCAAGTTTTTCGATGTATTGCCGGATTTCGTTTTCGTATTCCTCGGTCTTCAAATGTTGGTGCGAAAACAAGGTGTATTCCAGTAATGCTTCAGTTTTGGAAGTTGGTAACACATACATAAAACGGGTATTTCCTTTTTGTTCCACCGAAAAATCCATGAAAGTAGCTTGCTCCGGATTGAAAACAGGCTGTTCGCTTTTGATAAACCAACCAATAAAATGCTGCTGCAGCAAAGGATATTTGGTCTGACTCGCTGCTTTCTTGTTGTTGTAAATACTATTAAACAATTTCGAACATGAAAAGGATTCACTTTCGGTTTGTACCAGAATTATAGTTTCGGATTCTTCAATTTCCAATACTTTTTCATGGATGAAAGTGATATTTTCTTGTTTCGAAAGCAAATCAAATACTTGAGTGTAAAAATCCAATCCTTTCACCATATTGTAGCGGTACGGTTTCAAGTCTAAATCCCTGCGGAAGTCTGCATTGGCGAACAAAGCCGAATCCCATTTCTTTGAAATAGATTGTTCCCAAAGTGAATCGTTGGTTTTCCAAAAACACCATGTTCTATCGTTAGTTTTTTTGGTATTTTCATCCAATAACAAAATACTTTTATCTCGGAATTTAACAGATTGGACCATTTTATACACGGTCATCATAGCCGATAATCCTGCGCCGGTAAAAATATAATCGTAGTGTTTCATTTGGAAATTTGACATTTCCCCAAAAATAGACAATTTTATTCTTTTAGTTTCTCTAAAATCAGCTTTAATTCTTTTGGTTTTAAGTAGCCGCTGTGCTGAAAAATAATCTCGTTTTTACTATTCAAAACACTTAAAACAGGAAAGGTCAATTGTTTATTTATTGTTCCTAATGCGATGGCCAGTTCATGTGTTCCGGAAGTATTTCCCGTGGGTTTGAATTGAAAAGTGGTTTTGTTGAAAACTACCGTTCGTTTTTCTTCTGCGTTAAAATCAATAAAATAAAAAGCAGCGTTAAGCTCCTTGATGATTTCCTCGTTTTTAAAAGTGGTGTTTTTCATCGCATGGCAAAACGAGCACCAAGCGGTTTGAATGAAGACAATCGTTTTTCTTTTTTCAATCTTTTGCAAACTGTCTATTTGTTCGAATGAAACGGAGTGCAACTGCGCAAATCCAGCGGGAATCCCACAGCATAATACCAACAGTAAATAAAGAATATTTTTCATTATCTTAAGGTATATCGAAGTCCGAAAAAACTTCTGATTCCTTGATTGGGTCCGTATACATACGTCGTGTCAAATGTCAACCCATACGGGTTTTCAGGCGTTGCCAATACTTGTCCGTTCGAGTCGTACCTTACATTTTTATCAAATGGATCATTTGTCCTTGCAATTAAAAACGGGTTATTTTGTTTAGGCAAAAAGTTCAACAGGTTTTTAATTCCGGCATAAAATTCAAAGTTTTTCAAACCAGAATAGGTAAACTGAATGTTTTGTAAACTGTACCAAGGCGATTCTGGAGCACGAGGATCTAAAGTGCTTAAAAGAGGCAGTTGCATGGGGCTGTAGACATTTCCAGTGTAATCTACATTCAAATCAATAGCTTGAATTTTATAGGAAGCGCTCCAGGTTGCAGTAAATTTTTCGGTTAAAAAAGGTGTTTCTTTCCGGCCATTTTGAACGTTTTTATTGTCTAGCAAAGAAGCACCGGTAATAATTTTTAATTCATTTGGGAAAGTAATATCGATATTCATGCTGATTCCTTGGCTTATCGCGTAACCATTGATGTTGTCGTAGATGATTTGGTTGGGATCAGTAACATAATCCGAAACAATTTTATTGCTGAATCGGGTATGGAAAAAGGAAGTTTCAATTCCAATAAAGGTTCCGCTGTCGAAATTTATTTTCTTGATATAATTCAAATTGGCATTTATCGATTGTTCCGGTTTCAAATTATTTGTGATTACAATTTCACGAGCACCGGTCAAAGCAGCGTGATCTTCGGTAAATAAATTCACCACTCTAAAACCTGTTCCGGCGTTCAGTCGAATAATATTATTATCGTCCAATTTCCATTTAAAGGCAATTCTTGGCGTCAAGATACTTCCGTGATACGAGTTGTAATCGTAACGCAGTCCTAACAACAACTTGTGTTTTTCTGTAAATGTAATTTCGTTTTGAATAAAAATCCCCGGTAACCAGGTTTTTTCTGGATTGTTATTTCCAAGTTTTGAAGTTGCAGCTGTATTGTCATCGTAATAATTGTAACGGGTTGCAATTCCGGTAAGCAAATCATTTCTCCCTATTTTTTTATCCCAAGTCAGCTGTAAAAAGCCAATTTTTTGGTTGGCAATATAGCTCGTTGTACCGTAGCGACTGTCTTGAAAATGTATGTTTCCTGAAAAGGAAAGCATTAGTTTTTCCGGAAAAGGCAATTGGTAACTTCCTATCAATTCGGCTCGTTTGGTATAAATGCTTTCGCCATAGATTTCGTCTCCACCTCGGTATTTTTTCTCCCAACGCACATCGCCACCAAAACGGTCTTCATAAACGCCACGTGCCGCGATGGTAAACAATCGATTTTCTTTTCTGTTGAAAATCCATTTTTGAAAAAGAGAAATTCGGTCTGAAAGTGTTACATCGGTAAAATTGTCGTTATCGTTGTCTATTTTTTGATTGTATCTGAAATAATTTAAACCCAAAAGAGCTGTCGCTTTCTTGCCTACATTGATTTTTACTCCTAAGTCAAGGTTGGTTTCCAACCAAGAAGTAGAGAACGCATCTGCGGAGAATAGGGGAGCGTTTGTTGGATTTTTGGTAATAATATTAATCAAACCTCCAACGGCCTCACTACCGTATAAAGACGATGCGGGACCTTTTACGATTTCGATTCGTTCCACCAGTGAATTTGGAATTCCGGATAATCCGTAAACCGTAGATAAACTGCTCACGATTGGCATTCCGTCAATTAGAACCAAAGTATACGGACCTTCAAGCCCATTAATATGGATGTCGCCTGTGTTGCAAACGCCGCAATTGAGTTGTGGTCGAACGCCATTTACATTTTGTAAGGCTTCATATATACTGGCTGTTGGATTTTTTTTGAAAAATATTGGGGAATAAACCTCGACAGGAACGGCGCTTTCTAATCTTTTTACCGCTTTTAATGTTCCCGAAACCACCACTTCGTTGAGCTGGTTTTCAGTATTTGAAAGTTCAAAATCCAAATTATTATTCTCATTTTTTTTGAGCGTAATGCTCTTTTTTAAAGTTTGAAAACCTGTGGCGACAATTTGAATTTTATAACTTCCTTCATTAATATTCTCGATAATATACTTGCCTAAACTATCCGTTTGGGTGGCATATTTTGTTCCAATTATAAAAACTTGGGCCTCCGAAATCCCTTTTTTTTCTGACGAAACAAATCCCGAAAGACTTGTTTTTTCTTGGGTATAGCCAAAGTGAAACATCAGAAACACAAACAATGGGTATATTTTTTTCACAATGCTTAAATTAAATTTAGACAAAGCTAAAAATTATATTTTGCAAAACAAATTTTTTAATTACATTTGTATCAATAACTTAATGTCATGACTGAATCTTTAGAAGAAGTAAACCAATCCGTTTCCACACTAAACAAGAAATCAGTATTTAGAAAAATCCTTGCTTTTTTTGGTCCCGCTTATTTAATCAGTGTTGGATATATGGATCCGGGAAATTGGGCGACGGACATTGCGGGCGGCAGTCAGTTTGGGTATGCCTTGCTTTGGGTTTTATTGATGAGTAACATTATGGCGTTATTGTTGCAAAGTTTAAGTGCCCGATTGGGGATTGTTACCCAACGTGATTTGGCGCAAGCCTCGCGAGAAACCTATTCGCCGTTTATCAATTATATATTATATTTCCTTGCCGAGATTGCCATTGCAGCCTGTGATCTTGCCGAGGTGTTAGGAATGGCGATTGGTATTAATTTACTCTTTGATATTCCGTTGATTGAAGGTGTGTTGATCACAGTTTTAGACACCTTTTTGTTATTGTTCTTGATTAATAAAGGCATCCGTAAAATGGAAGCTTTTATCATTGTGTTGGTTGCTATTATTGGATTTTCCTTTATTTTTGAAATGATTTTTGCCCAGCCGGAACTGGATAAAGTGTTGTTTGGATTAATTCCTTCGATGCCCAGTGAAGCGGCTCTTTATATCGCTATTGGAATTATTGGCGCTACAGTTATGCCGCACAACTTATACTTGCATTCCTCTTTGGTGCAAACCAGAAAATTCGAGCGAACTACTGCGGGAATTAAACAGGCTATAAAATACAACTTCATCGATTCTACGATTGCATTAAACTTAGCTTTTTTAGTAAATGCCGCCATTTTAATATTGGCGGCAGCCACTTTTTATAAAAACGGAATGTTTGAAGTGGCCGAAATTCAGGATGCTCACCGTTTTTTAGAACCACTTTTAGGAAGTAAATTGGCACCTGTATTATTTGCAATAGCCTTGATTGCTGCAGGGCAAAGTTCCACAATTACAGGAACGCTGGCGGGTCAAATCGTAATGGAGGGCTATCTTAATTTGCGTATTCAGCCATGGGTTCGAAGAATCATTACACGATTAATCGCCATTATTCCTGCAGTTATTGTAATTACTATATATGGCGAAAGTGTCACCGGAAAACTATTGATTTTGAGTCAGGTTATTCTAAGTTTACAATTGGGTTTTGCCATTATTCCGTTAATTCATTTTGTAAGTGATAAATCAAAAATGAAAGGATTTCATATTGGTAGAATCACCCAAATCGCTTCTTGGATTATTGCTACAATTATAGTTGCTTTAAACGCTAAATTGGTTTTTGATGAAATTACGGGTTGGCTGGCAACATCTAAAAACCCAATTTTGTTGTGGTTAACAGTGGTTCCTTTAGCCATAAGTTTCTTGATTTTGTTACTTTATATTGTGTTTAAGCCTTTTATCACCAAAGCTAAAATAGATATTGAAAATCATTCGCCGCATAATTTAAAATTGAAACTTTCTAAATCAGGAAATTACACTAAAAAGAACATTGCGGTCTCCGTAGATTTTTCCGATGCAGATGAAGTGGCATTGAATAACGCTTTTGAATTAGGCGGAATAGGAGCACAATACACTTTGATTCACGTGGTAGAAACCGTTGGCGCTATGATTTATGGCGAAAATATTGATGATCACGAAACTTTAATTGACGAAAAATTATTAGAGCAATATAAAGCAATGCTTACCGAAAAAGGATACAAAGTGGCAACACAATTAGGCTTTGGAAAACCTAATAAAGTCATTCCGGAAATTATCAATAAAGGAGAATTTGACATTTTGATTATGGGAACACACGGACACACTGGATTCAAGGATTTAATCTTTGGAACCACGGTGGATAAATTGCGGCACAAAATTGATATCCCGCTACTAATCGTAAAAAATTAAATTCTTATGTTAAATTTGTTTCGGTATCAGAAGCTATTAGCGTTGTAAGCTGTCCTCACTCGTGTCCTGCTGTCAGTTAAATATTTATTATTTTGTAAAGGGAAAAAAACAACGGATTTATACTGCTATGTGGACTTGGCCATCTGAAACCAAAATACTAATCCTCAATCTAAAATCAAATGACATTTTCAGAAGAAAATTATCTCAAGACCATTTACCACCTTACGGCAGTTTCGGATGCTGATATCAGTACCAATGCCATTGCTGAAAAAATGGAAACTAAAGCATCATCCGTTACTGATATGCTAAAGAAACTCTCCGAGAAAGACTTGGTGAACTACGTAAAATACCAGGGCGTTTCGCTTACTGGAAAAGGGAAATTAGCGGCGAAGATGATCGTTAGAAAACACCGTCTTTGGGAATGTTTTTTAGTGGAAAAGTTGGATTTTTCTTGGGATGAGGTACACGAGATTGCCGAACAATTGGAACACATTAAATCTGAAAAACTCATCAATAAGTTAGATGATTTTCTGGGAAATCCCACTGAAGATCCACATGGAGATCCCATTCCGGATGCTAACGGAAGAATTATAAAAGTAGAAAAACAATTGCTTTCTGAATTTGAAAAAAACCAAATTGGGATTTGCGTGGGTGTCAAAGACACCTCCTCTGATTTTTTAAAATATTTAGACAAACAAGAAATCGCTTTGGGTTCCCAAATTGAAATTATCGAAAAGGAAAGTTTTGATTCCTCCTTTAGAATTCGGGTTGGAACCAAAGAAATAACGGTCTCAAATAAAATAGCCAGTAATATATACATCAAATAATTATGTTTCAATCTGTAGTAGATTATTTTACGAGCATTGACCCAATTTTAGCCGCTTTGTATGCTAGTTTGTTCACTTGGTTTCTAACGGCTTTGGGAGCTTCTTTCGTTTTTATGTTTAAAACTATGAATCGGACGGTTCTTGACGGAATGCTTGGATTTACCGGTGGCGTAATGGTTGCGGCCAGTTTTTGGAGTTTATTGGCTCCAGCTATAGAAATGACCGGTGGTGAAGGCTTTGCAAAAGTCATTCCCGCAGCTTTTGGTTTTTTCCTAGGCGCGCTTTTTATTTTCGGAATCGATAAAGTATTACCGCATCTTCACATCAATTTTAAAGTTACTGAAGGAATCAAGTCGCCTTGGCAACGCACCACTTTACTGGTTTCGGCAATTACACTGCACAATATTCCGGAAGGATTGGCTGTTGGAGTTCTTTTTGGAGGAGTGGCCGCCGGGATTCCGGAAGCTTCCATCGCGGGTGCTGTTACGTTAGCCATTGGTATTGGAATTCAGAATTTTCCGGAAGGAATTGCCGTTGCAATGCCGCTTAGACGTATGGGAATGAGTAGATGGAAAAGTTTTATGTACGGACAATCTTCAGCTTTAGTGGAGCCGGTTGCCGCTGTTTTAGGTGCTTTTGCAGTCACATTTTTCACTCCGATTTTACCGTATGCTTTGGCTTTTGCCGCAGGCGCGATGATTTTTGTAGTTGTGGAAGAAGTGATACCGGAAACGCAACAAGATAAAAATACTGATATTGCCACGCTGGGATTCGTTGGAGGATTTATTGTAATGATGGTTTTGGACGTAGCTTTGAGTTAGAAATTTCGTGGTCTTTCAATAAAATTTTTAAATCTTTAAATACAATATATGAAAAAGTTAGTGCTATTGCTTTTTATGATTATCAGCAGTATAGTTTTGGCGCAAAGCCAAAAATCACAAAAGGTTAAATACGTAACCATAAAGCAAAAAGTATGTCCCAATCAAAAAGGATTTCAGTTGGTTTTAAAAGCGATATCCAATGATTCCCGATGTCCGGAGGGCGTAACCTGCATTTGGGCAGGAGAAGTTACAGCCGTTGTTTCGGTATATAAAGATTCAAAATTAATTGAAGATTCGACTTTGGTTTTTTCAATGAAGAATGAAGAAGACAATAAAAAGTGGCTTGCAAGCTATTTGTCAGACAAACAAAAGAAGATAAAAAGCATTAGTGTATTGCCGTATCCAAAAGAAGGAAGCAAGATTAATCCAGAAGAGTATTACCTGAAAATTGATTATTTAAAGTAGCATTAGCTACAGCCACAATCACCACTACCGCAATCTTTATCGGATTTTTTCTTTTTGAAGAAGAATTTTTTAATCAAAAAAGCCAGTGCTATTCCGAGCGCTAAAAAAGCTAAAATTTCTTGAATATCCATATCGTAAAAATAAGAAAAAGCAACCGAAAATGGTTGCTTTTTTGAGTTAAACTAATGACAAAGTTTTTACAACCGTGCCCTTGTTCCAAAGTTAATACCAAAGGTTTTTATTTCAGATTAGGAAACAGCAATTTCATATTTAATTACAATTTTGCACCAATGGAAATGTAAAATGTTCTTCCTTCTCCCGGTAAAATTCCCGGACCTGGATAACCTCCAGCTCTTCTAGTAGCATAAGATTTGTCGAATAGATTGTTGATTCCTGTTCGTATATTATAGTTTTTTAAAAACTTATACTCGCTAGAGAAATCAAACACATTGTAACTCCCTAACAATCCTGTTACACCATTTGCTGATGGTTCGGTAGTATTATTGGCATCAGTAAAAATTTTACCTGCCATCTTGTATTGCAAAGTACTTGAAATGCTATTCTTGCCCCAAGATAATCCAAAATTATGAATGTATCTTGGTGCATTTTCAACTCTGTTACCTTTAAGATTACGCTCCGTTATAGTTGTATTAGGCGCCGTTCCGGATGCGGTTGAGATTTTAAAATCAGTGTAGCGGCTGTCAATAAAACTTATTGTGGCAAATAAATCTATATTACCCAATTCTTTTTCTTTACCAAGAAAACGCGTTACATTTATATTAACAAAACCTTCAATTCCTTTGTTCACTGTTTCTCCTAAGTTTGTTCTGAAAAGAAAAGTACCTTGACTAGGATCATTGTTAGTAAACTGTCTTACTCCACCAATACGATTATTATAGCTTAAATAGAACAAGCTAAAATCAAAATTCACATAGTTATTGTAGTTGCCTCTATAGCCTAAATCTGCATTATAACCACTTGCATCTTTTAGATTAGGATCAATTACGTCAGTTACTGCTGGGGGTGTTAAATCAGAAAACAGAACGGGTCTGTATGCTTGTGTAATATTGGCATATACATTTGTAGACGCAAATTTATATTCCAATCCTAAACCTAATAACGCCTTGTTTCTCACTAATTTTTTTTCTGAAAAAGGAACATTATTCCCTCCTTTTATGCCAAATAATCCTTTTCCTTCTGAACTTATGTGTTCGTATCTAATGCCGGGAGTGACGCTAAAATTTTCCGTAACTTTAAATTGATTCTCTGCAAAAAGTGCTATATTTTCAGTTATGAAATTTAAATCACGTGGATAGGTTCCACTGATCGATAGGTCAAAATCACTGCCGGTGGTTCCTTTACCGTCCTGTTGTCTTGTAGTTTTAGCTTTGTATAATCTAGCACCAAATGCTAGGTTATGTTTTGTTTTTCCTAAAGTATACTTGAAGATATTTCTGTTTTCAACACCAAAGTTTTCATAAAAGTCACGATCTACACGTCGGTTTGCATAATTGTCTGTAGCAGGATTTATGGCATCTGCCACATTTGGAGTTGCTGTAAAACCAACACTGTTTCTTTCGCCAATTAATCCAAAAAATTTCGTGTTAGAAGTTAAATTAGTATTTATTCTAGTGTCGAACTGCAATGAAAATACGTTCCAGGGGGTTCCAAACCAGTTTCGTTCGCGTAAAGATTTTTGAGAATTTTGCTGAAATTGCGCATCAGTTAATCCGCCGGCTTGTTTCATTTCATAATCCATGTTTGTATATTCTGCAGAAATTTTTGTATCGGCGGTAAAACGATATTCCATGAATGCATGTGAATTTCTTACAGTATACTCACTGTTTTCTCTCCAGCCATCAGCACTGCGCGAGTGATTATACAAATAGTATGAGAATTTTTTTAAATTTCCGCCTATGGCATTATAACTGCTCATTAAACCATAACTACCAATTGTATTTTGAGTTTCGAATGAAAACGTTTTTTTGTATTCTCTTTTCAGAACATAATTCAACATTCCACCAAATTGGGGGCCAAATTGAAGTGAAGCTCCACCGCGAATCAATTCTATTGTTTCAACCGCTTCCAAAGGCGGATTGTAATAGGCTTCTGGATAGCCAAAAACATCAGAGGAGATGTCGTATCCGTTCTGTCTGGTATTTAATTCCCAACTTCTATTTGGACTCAATCCTCTAACACCTATGTTGATTTGAATTCCGGAACCTTCATTTTCCCATATATTTACGCCAGGAACTCTAGAAAAAGTTTCTCTCGCATTATTTGTGGTAAAGTTTCCATTTATATTTGAAAGTTTTATTACTTCATTTTTTTTACCTGAAAAAAGTATGTTTTCCTTTATTTCAGGCATACGTTCAGGACTTTGAATTTTTGGAGTAACCAAAACTGGCAACAAATTTTTAATTGTATCGCTTTGTTGACGCTCAATTTCTTGCGCATAAAACGTTGTGATTAGTAAACACATACATAGCGAAATCGTGTATTTCATATTATTTTTATTTAGATTGATTCTGTGCTGCGAAGTTAAATCCTAAATCTTATTTAGACAAATTAAAAATAATAAATTTGTAATTTTTAACACTTGTTCAATAAATCAAGTGCGTTGTGGAAGAATTTTCAGGTTCAGTAAATTGTTAATATTGTAAACTTGAAGATTATAAGCATATTGGAACTTCGCTGGGAAATACGCAAATACTATTAAAAAATTTTTGTTATTTATATGTAGTGCGGTATCGTAATTTGATGACTAAAATAATTTTAGTCAAACGACATAAATTTTGGTAACGGAAAATGATAGTCTTTTATTTCAGGATTTGGTATGCAAGTAATGCTACGACATAAGCAAACCCAGACATAAAGATTAATTGTCCGGCCGGCCATTTCCATGAATTGGTTTCTTTTTTAGTAACCGCAAGTGTACTGGCACATTGCATGGCAAAAGCATAAAACAACAACAGCGATATCCCGGATGCAAAGTTGAAAATCTTTTCACCAGTAACCGGATTTACTTCGGCAGCCATTTTGTTTTTGATGGTAACTTCATTGTCGCTTCCGCCAACGCTGTATATCGTGGCTAATGTTCCCACAAAAACTTCTCTGGCCGCAAAGGAACTGATAATGGCAATGCCTATTTTCCAGTCATAACCCAAAGGCGAAATGGCGGGTTCAATTGCTTTTCCCATAATTCCAATGTAGGAGTTTTCCAGTTTTTGCGAAGCGACAGCGTTTTCAAATTCGGATTCAGTCAACGGATTTTGCAGGGTGTTTTCAGTAACAATTTTTTCCGCGTTATTAAATTTTTCTCCAGGGCCATAAGAGGCTAAAAACCACAACACAATAGAAATGGCCAAAATGATTTTTCCGGCTCCAAAAATAAACGCTTTTGTTTTTTCGATTACATTGATTCCCACGTTCTTGAAAAGCGGTAATTTATAATTGGGCATTTCTACGACAAAGTATGTTTTTCCTTTAATTTTCAAGATTTTATTTAAAATATAAGCTGAAAAAATTGCCATTCCAAAACCCAAAAGATACAACAGCATCAAGGTCATTCCTTGCATGTTCAGAAAACCAAAAACGCGATTATCCGGAATTACCAAAGCGATGATAATGGCATAAACCGGCAATCTAGCAGAACAGGTGGTGAATGGAGTTACGAGAATAGTAATCAATCTTTCTTTCCAGTTTTCGATATTTCTGGTTGCCATAATCGCGGGAATGGCACAGGCTGTTCCAGAAATAAGCGGTACCACACTTTTGCCCGATAATCCAAATTTTCGCATGATTTTGTCCATCAAGAAAACCACACGACTCATGTAACCGCTTTCTTCAAGTATCGAAATAAACATAAATAGAAAGGCGATTTGTGGAATAAAGATCAAAATTCCTCCAATTCCCGGGATGATTCCCTGCGAAATTAAGTTGGTTAAAACTCCGGCTGGCAATCCTTCCGCAGCAAGCGTGCTCAAGGAAGCAAAAGAAGTATCGATGAAATCCATTGGAATTTTAGACCATTCAAAAATCGATTGGAAAATAACAAACAAAATAAGGAAGAAAATGACGTATCCCCAAACTTTGTGTGTCAGCACGCGATCTAATCTGCTGCGGTAATCTCTTGCAACGCTGGAATCGATTTTTAGTCCCACTTTCAAAACATCATTAATGAATTGATAGCGTTTTATGGTTTCTTTTTGTTGCAAACGTTTTAAATCAGAATGCGATTTGGTAAACGAGCTTCGGATTTCATTTCGTTCTAAATTCAGGAAATTTACGTCTTGTGTAATAACCAGCCACAATTTATAAAGCAATTGATTCGGGAAGGCTTTACGCAAACTGTTGAAATAATCGGGATCAATTACGGAGGAATTCAGGCAAGGTTCGCTCGAAATGGTTCGGTAGCTTACAATCAACTTTTTCAATTCATCAATTCCATACCCTTTTCTGGAACTGATTAACGCAATCTTTGTTTTTAAGTGTGCTTCCAGATATGGAATATCCAATGTAATCCCTTTAAATTTCATTCTATCAGCCATATTGATGACTAAAATAGTAGGAATTTCCAAGTCTTTTATTTGGGTAAAAAGAAGTAAGTTTCGTTTTAAATTTTCCACGTCAGTGACAACTAAAGCCACGTCAGGGTATAATTTGTCGTTTTTGTTGAGTAATAATTCAATGACAACATTTTCATCAATTGAACTGGCATTCAGGCTATATGTTCCTGGCAGATCCAGAATATTCGCCTTTATATTATTGGGTAATTTGCAAAAACCTATCTTTTTTTCAACGGTAATCCCGGGATAATTCCCCACTTGTTGATTCAAACCCGTCAGCTGATTAAAAACGGAAGTTTTGCCTACATTCGGATTCCCGATCAACGCGACATTGATGTTTTGCTTGCTTACCATAAGTTGGTTTTTATAATCTCAACCTCAATTTCTTTTGCGGTTTCCACCCTAATTGCTACGTGCGAACCATTTATATTCAAATACAAAGGATCTCCAAAAGGTGCAATTTGAAGTAATTCTACAAGATTGCCAGGTAAGCAACCCATCTCCAATAATTTTAATGGAACGGTATCGATGTCAAAGTCTTTTATAATGGCTTTTTCGCCTTTTTTGAGAGAATGTATCGTTGTTTGCAAAACTTATTTAGATTGAATTAAGATTGCAAAAATACACATTTTAATACAAACACAAATGATAATTATCACATTTATACGGTAATTAAAACAAATCGAGACAGCGGTTGTCTTTTGTGAAAACCTTTATTTGTAAAGCAGAAATCCGTCTTTATGCTTGTTATTTGCTGCTCAAAAAAGTGATGTCCTCAATTAATCGTTTCATGTCCTCTTTATTGGTTCCGTCATAAAAACCACGCACTCTTTTTTTGGTATCCACCAAAACAAAATTTTCGGTGTGAACCATATCGTAGAGTTCACTTGGTTTACCCAATTTTACAGCCAAATAGGATTTTCTGGCCATCGTGTAAATTTCTTTTTTATCTCCGGTTACTAAGTTCCATTTGTTGTCATCAACATGGTGTTTTTTGGCGTAAGCCTTCAAAACGGGAACACTGTCAATCTCTGGAAAAACGGTGAAGGAAAGCAATTTTACCTTTGGATTGTTGGCGAAAGCTTTTTGAATATCGGACAAATTGGTCGTCATCTTCGGACAAATGGAGCCGCAAGTGGTAAAGAAGAAATCAGCGACATATATTTTGCCTTCGTAATCTTTTTGGGTGATGGTTTTCCCATTTTGATTAATGAATGAAAAATCGGCAATCGTATGATATTTGCTTTTGTACTGAACGGTGCTGTCTACTAATTCTGGATTTACATCTGCGGGATTGAAAATGGGAAGTGTTTTTTTTGGCTTTAAAGCCGAATAAAATAAGGATAAAATAATTGCCGAAAGAACAATGAAAACTCCAAAAAAGAGACGGTATTTTTTAAAAAAATCTGACATGATGCTATTTTGATGCAAAAGTACAAAAACGGGATTTGTTTTTAATTCAAATTAACACAATCTTATTTTAAGCAGATTCTTTCCAAATAAAGCGTGTAAATTAATTCTTTCATGATTAAACCTTTTAGAAATTTTGGTGTCAAAACTTTCGCATATATTTGATTTTAGTAGAAAATCAAAAAATTATTAATAGCTTTGTTTACATAACTAAAAAACAAAAAAAATGAAAAAAACCAGCAATAAGCAATTGCTTTTTGTGATTCCTGCAATTATGGGTTTTGCGGTGAGTCAAGCACAGAATGTTCCGGCAGCCAAAGAACCGGGAATCAATGTGAATTACATGGACAAAAACGTAAAACCAAGTAATGATTTCTTTCGCTATGTGAATGGAACTTGGTTGGATAATACGGCGATTCCAGCTGATAGAACCCGTTGGGGTAGTTTTGATGAATTGCGTCAAAAAACGGATGCTGATGCGTTAGCGATTTTAAAAGAAGCTACAACAAATCCAAGTTACAAATCCAATACAGATCAAGGCAAAGCGGTAAATTTATACAAGTCTATTCTTGATACCGTGGGAAGAAACAAGTTAGGTATTGCTCCGTTGAAACCGTATTTGAAAAAAATTGACGCGGTTAAAAACGCCAAAGATTTAGAAGCATTAATGATTGAGATGGAACCTATCGGTGGCATTGGATTTATGGGTGCTGGCGTGGGAACTGATGCGAAGAACAGCAGTAGAAACGTGATTAATCTAGGTCCTGGAGGCGTAGGTTTGCCGGACAGAGATTATTATGTTTCTGAGGATGCCGATTCTAAAGAGAAACGTGCGAAATATGTTTTACACGTTGCCAAAATGTTGCAATACCTTGGTGATAAACCAGCAGTGGCTAAAACGAATGCTGAAAAAATCCTGGCTCTTGAAATTGCTATGTCTAAACCAAGATTAGACAGAGTAGAACGCAGAGATCGTCGTAAGTCATACAATCCTATGACATTGAGTGAGTTGAGTAAGTTAACTCCATCAATCAACTGGAATAATTATTTTACAAAAATTGGATTGGCAAAAGTAGATACCGTAATCGTATCACAACCAAAATACATGACGGCGCTAGAAACTATTTTTAAAGAAAACAAAGTAGAAGACTGGAAAGCATACATGCGCTGGAGTTTGTTGAATAGTGCTTCAAGCCAATTATCGACAGAAATTGAAAACGCAAACTGGGAGTTTTACGGAAGAACATTGACGGGTGCAGTAAGCCAAAGACCACGTGACGAAAGAGCACTTCAAACGATCAACGGAGCGGTAGGAGAAGCTTTAGGAAAATTATATGTAGAGAAAAAATTTCCGGCTGCAGCCAAAGCTAAAGCGGAGAAGATGATCAAAAATATATTTTCAGCTTTCGAAAACAGAATCAATAATTTGTCTTGGATGTCAGCAGAAACAAAGGTAAGCGCGCTTGCTAAATTGCATAAATCAAGAATAAAAATTGGTTATCCAGACAAGTGGAAAGATTATTCGGCCTTGACGATTAAAAGTCCGGCAGAAGGCGGAACCTATTTTGAAAACGCTAAAAATATGTCTCAATGGCGTTTCAATGAGAATATTGCTGAGTTAAGTAAGCCAGTTGATAAAGAAAAATGGGGAATGTCACCGCAAACGGTAAATGCGTATTACAATCCTTCAAATAATGAAATTGTATTCCCGGCAGCTATTTTGCAACCGCCTTTTTACAATTACCAAGCAGATGAAGCGGTAAATTATGGTGGAATTGGTGGTGTTATTGGTCACGAAATTTCACATGGTTTTGATGATTCAGGATCTCGTTACAACGCTGACGGAAACTTAGTAGACTGGTGGACGGCTGAAGATTTGAAACAATTCTCAGCTTTAACTGGAGCACTTGCAGCTCAATACAGCGCCTTGCAACCTATTCCGGGAACTTTTGTAGATGGTAAATTTACGCTGGGTGAAAACATTGGAGATTTAGGTGGCGTAAATGCTGCTTATGATGGTTTACAATTGTATTTGAAAGAAAACGGAAATCCGGGATTAATTGACGGATATACTCCAGAACAACGTTTCTTCATTTCCTGGTCGACTATCTGGCGTTCAAAAATGCGTGATGAAGCCTTGAAAAATCAAGTAAAAACAGACCCGCATTCTCCAGGAATGTACCGTGCTTATGTTCCTTTGCAAAATATAGATACGTTCTATAAAGCGTTTGATATTAAAGCAAATGATGGCATGTACATTGCACCTGAAAAGCGTGTAAGAATCTGGTAATTGACTTCTATTTATAGCAAAACCCATTCGCAAGAATGGGTTTTTTTATGAACTAATTGTTCTGTACTGTAATAGTGATACATAAATTTCATCGTTGCAGAAAAGACCCCATTAAGTCTCATTGCAAACCCTAAAGCTTGTTTTCATAATACTAAATGCTACTTGTTCGATATGCGAAAGCTGATAAATCTGTATACTTATGTTGTAAATTTAGCGGTTGTAAATAAAATTCAAAACCGCTTTTTCTTTGTTTAAGAATTAATTTCCCTGTTTATAATACCATAGACGATATAAAAAACGATTAAGCCCACAAAAAAAATCCAATCTTTAAAAAAATATTGATCTCTTGTTTTTTTGATTAGATAGACGATTGACATTACTATTAAATTAATTATAGTCATAATTGCAAAATAAGCTGGAAAAAGAAGCGCTAATGTGTCTTGATAGATTATACCCCAGTAGCTAAAAGATAAAAGAGAAGCAATTAGTAGAATATAATTTAACCAACTCAAATAAATAAATTTGTCTTTTTTAATATCTGATGAAATAAAAAATAAGTATAGTGATAAAGTAAATATTGAAAACATTAAAAATTGAAATGCTGCAAAGTATCCTTTTGTGTCGAAATACATTAGATTGAAAAAATAATCAATCAAAGCTAAAATAATAGATAAGCTTCCTGTAAAGACAAAAGTTTTCTTAAATAAATATATATGTTTTTCCATGCTTAATTACATCCTAAATCACTTATTGCTACTTCTCCTCTCAAAACTTGGCGAAATTTTGTCCAATCTGGCCTCCAAATAACGTTTGGACTAGCAGATTGGTAATGCCATATGATATTGCACTATCATAACCATATATACTTTCTAACTAACTGTTCTTAAATTGTATTTTGCTTTTTCTTTGTAATAGTCAGTTTTTTGAAAGGCAGTTTTATAGCTTTCTGAAATCTTTCCAAAATCAAAAAAATTCTTAAAGAAATATGAAAATGAAAAATCGAATCAATTTTTTTGAGACGGTTACTCTTTATTTTTATATAATTTCGCTACTATTTCTCCTTCCTTTCCTCAACGAATAATTTACCATATACAATCCAAACAGCGTAACTCCGCCACCAATGGCAATGGCTGCATTAAGGACTTCACCAAAAATCACAGCGCCTAAAATCACGGCTATAATTGGATTGATATACGCATAAACACTGCTTATTTCAGCAGGAAGGTTTTGGAGCGCATAGATAAAGGCAATGAAAGTCAGTACAGAACCGAAAACAACTAAATACGCAATCGACCACCACGAAATTGCAGGAATAGCACTCAGACTAACTGAAGTTCCTGTTGCACCATTGTACGCAAAAAGTAAAATACTGGATATAAACATTTGCAACCCTAAACTAAAATACGGATTAAAGCTCGCCGCCTTTTTCTTTGTATATAAGGTGCCAAATGCCCAAGTTAATGTGGCTATTAAAGACAGTACAATTCCAAATCTAAAATCTAAAATCATAAAATCACTTAAATGATCGTAAAAAATAACACAGACGCCGCCAAAACTGATAATTAAACCAATAACCGTGAGTCTGGCCAATCGTTCTCCTCTAAAAAAAGTAATGATTACAATCCATAAAGGAACAATAGCTCCAATGATTGCTCCCAGTCCGCTACTGATGTATTTTATACCCCAAGTGCTTAATCCGTTACTTAAAACAAAATTGAGGATGCTTAAAATAATAATGGTTTTCCATTGTTTTCCTTTTGGCCAAGGAGTTTTTTTGAACAAGAAAAAGGAGATATACAATAGTCCGCCAATGAATTGTCTAATGGCAGCAAGTTGTAACGCCGGCATGTGTTTTACACCTTCTTTTGAAGCAATCCAAGTAGTTCCCCAAAAAAAACTGACCCAGCATAAAGCCAAAATAGGCAATCCAATTGCATTGACTTTCGACGAAAAAGCATTTTTAATTTTAGTTTTCACATTATAAATTTGGTTTCGTAAAAGTATACTTTAAAACGGTTTCTATTTTAGTACTCAAGATTGTTTTTCCAATTGATGGATTTTTTTGATTAAATTTTGGCAAAGCCAAATCTAAATCCAGCGCTTTTTGACTGTAATACATTTCTCGGGAAGGATGAAATGGAGCGACCGCATTGAAAGTTTCATTCCAAGCACCATTTTCTATAATTTTTAGAATTATACCAATGCAATCTTCCTGATGAATTAAATTAATCGGAGCGTCCGGATTATCCAAATTTTCACGCCCAGCCAGAAAATGTATCGGATGACGGTCGTCGCCAATTAAGCCTCCAAAACGCAATGCCGTTGTTTTATAATTGCTATTGCTCAGCAAAAGCAGTTCTGTTGCCAACAATTGTTTACCACTTTCAGTATCCGGTTTCGGAATTGTTTCTTCAGTTACCGATGCATCATCATCATTATAAACTGATGTCGAACTGATGAAAAGCACTTTTCTAACAGATGATTTTTCTATGAATGGAATCACATTTCTAATCTTGGAAACAAAATTTTCTATTCCTGAACCGCGAAGTTTCGGTGGAACATCGATGATTAAAATTTCAGAATTTTCCAGAAAATTCGTTAGGTTCTCAGTTGTTTTATTTTCTGAAAGCACAATTAAAAAAGGGGCAATTCCTGCATTTTTCAATACGTCTAATTTTTCTGCAGATGTCGTCGAGCCATTTACTAAATAATCGTTTTTCAATAAGGCTTTCGCCAAAGGCAGACCCAACCAACCACAACCCAGAATACTAATTTTTTTCATTTTTATTTTTTGTAGCCAATTTGTTTGCGGTCTTTTTGTATGTTGTCTTTCTCGTCTTTTTTGATGAGGTAATTCAAAGCTTCATATACATCACTGAATTTCTTATCGTATTTTGTTTCTATTTCAAGCAATTTTTCGTTGAATTCCTTGTGTTCCAATGCATATTTACGAATAATGACAAAAGTACGCATGATAGCAATATTTACATGTATTGCTACATCCGAATTTAAAATGCCACTAAGCATTGCTATTCCTTGTTCGGTGAAAGCAAAAGGATTGTATTTTCTATATTTACCTCTGCCGCTATTCTCTAAGGTCACAATTTGTGACCTTAGAGAAAGATATTCTTCGTCAGATAACTGGAACATAAAATCAGTAGGAAATCGTCGTATATTTCTTTTTACGGCTTGATTTAGGACTTTGGTTTCTACTTCATAAAGTGCAGCAAGGTCAAAATCAAGTATCACTTTTTGTTCCCGAACATCATGTATTTTAGATTGTAATGTATGTATCTGCATATAATTTGTAGTGAGTTCGTTTTTTTATGGTTTTTCTAAACTGTCTTTCACAACGCTTAAACTATCTTTTATAATAGAATTTGAAACAGCAGCTTCCAAAGCATTCACAACAGATACAGGTCTTGGTTTTATTTTTTGTCTAATGACCACAGCATCATTTAAAACAAAAGGCGTTGGCATCATCCAGTTTTCTCTTTTTGCTATTTGAAATAAAGGGTTTGTCATTAAATCAAAAGAGCTTTCCATCAGTTCCATGTCTAAAACTGTTGAGGCATTTATGCTGAACTGCATTTCTAAAGGTGCGTTTCCAACAACATAATAACTCAATATTTTCTTTCCTTTTCGTTGGTAAAGCGAATTTTTCTGGCCTAATGTGGTCACGCCATTGGCTTTGAAATTATGAATAGCCATTTTTTCATTTGCAAAAATATCATAGCGATTTACGTTTCGATTCGGAGAAATTTTAATTTTAAAAAATCTTTGATTGCCCACGATTCTGTCTTCCAGAAATTCTATACTTGGTTTCAGAATGTCTTTTTTGGGCGCTTCGGAAGCATAGGTAAAACCAGAATTGTATTTGCTGAACAATGGTATTTCGTTCAGAGCGGTTGCGTTTTTCGGGTTTTCACCCAAATAGCCTTTGGTCCAGGAGTCAAGATTGGTGTCATACGTTGCCCAATTGGCTTGATCCGTATCGGCATTGTACACATATAGCAAACTGTTTGATTTGGCTTTTCCATATTCGTAACCTGATTCGGAGTGTGCTTTTGCAAAAAAGCCAATGGCAAAAACTAAAAACACTAAAGACCAAATTCCTTTTTTGGCGAAAGCCCCAAAAACGGGTAACAATAGAGCAAAGATCAAAACAGTAAGAACAGCACTTCCAAAAAGCACTTTTAATCCCAAACCAACAGGAAACATTTGGATGAAAGGCGCTATGATGATCAAAGCAGGAATGCTTAAAAAAAGATTTAATGTTTTATTTGATTTTTGAGTAACAATGAAAATACCAAAAATAATCAGACCAAAGTACACTGGGATAATCAAAAATCCGGCTCCTTGTAAACTAAAAGCAAGAGCTCCATTTATCAAAATCCAAATAAATAATGGCGCTACATAATGATTGATGGTTACTTTTCGTTCTGAAAATAAATGATAGAAGAGCATGCTTATCGCCAAAGCCAAAAGTACAAATGCGGCAATATAAGCGTGTCCGTTGTACGTAAATCCGTTGAGTAAATCATTGTATTGCGGATACACATTTAGCAATGCTTTCCAGCCAAAGAACGTAATTAATCCAGTACTAATTATCGAGGCGAAAAACGGAATAAATCCTTTTATAATTACGCGCAACGATAAAATACGCTTGGCTTTTCCTAAAAACAACAGGAAAATAAATAGCGCCAGTGCGATTATGACCATTGGTAAAACCCAGCTAAAAGGATAGCTTATAAAAGTATACGGAATGGTAAAGTAGACATAATCTTCGCTGGCTTGTGTCGTGCTTAAGTTGGTATTTGAAAAATAATTTAACAACGGCATCAAATAAGAACCTTGATGTGCCAGTGTGTTTTTGTTCAAGTGATGGATATCGTCCTGAGCAGTATGATAATTAAAATGGTCATCGATAAAAGCAAAATTATAGCCTTGAATATTGCCTTGTTCCCTAAAAACAGTCAAATCGGTATCATTGGGCAACATTTTATAAATGCTGTACATCAAGGAATTTGAAACTGGAAAAGTCGCTTTTGCGGCAGCGAACTCTTTCACTAATCCAGCATTTCCCTTGTTAGTTTCCATCAGCATGTAGCTGGGTCCGGAAGAACCACGTGCTTCAAAATTGAGGACCAAACCTATTTCTTTTGCCCATTGATGTTGGGTTACAAAAAGTGCAGAGCCGTTTAATCCTAATTCTTCCGCATCTGAAAACAGAATAATAATGTCATTTTTATGCGAAGTTTTATTGTATAAAAAAGCACGAATACTCTCCAGAATTGTCGCTACACCAGAACCCGCATCGCTCGCCCCTTTCGAGTAGGAATGTGGCGCGCTGTCATAATGAGAAAGCAATAGTAAGGCCTTCGAACTATTGGAACCTTTTATTCGGGCTAATATATTTTTTGACTGCACCAGATTTCCCCAATCACTCAAGGTATATCCTTGCTGGACGGAAGTTAGCAGTCCTAAGTTATTAAGCTCTTTCACGAGATAATCAGCGACTACTTCATGTTCTTTGGAACCTACATAATGCGGTTTTTTTGCAATAGCTTCTACTTGGGTCAAAGTTCTTTTGGTCGAAAACTCAGCAAGGGAACTTTCTTCATTAGAAGTCCAATGTGGCATCATGGTTAAGTAAATCAATCCTAGAGTTCCTAGGATAAATAAACCGGCAAAAATGGAGGAATAATCTTTTTTCATTTTTAGTTAGGTAGATTTTGGGGGGGAGATCTGGTGTTAAATATCTTTTTTGACTATCATATAAAAATCATTGTCCAAAAGCATATACCCTTGGTCATATAGGAAATAGTAGGTATTTCCAGTTTTGGTTTGTAAAATATTGGTAAAAAATTCAAAATCGAAACCTTTGCTTAGGAGTTTAGTCCGTGTGGTTTTTGATTTTCCGTCAGTATTAATTTCAGATAAAATGCGATAGTTTTTGCGCAACTTGTTGTTGATGTTGCGCATAAAATTAGTACTGTCTTTGTTTATTTTATTATTGAAAGCGTTACGACAGCCGTCGCTACAAAACTTTTTGTCTTCACGGCCTACAATTTTTTCTTCGCATTCTAAGCAGGTTTTGTTCATGGATTGATTTTTTTGATGTCGTATAAGTCAGTTCTACGATCTTTTAGAATTCGAACACTTCCGTGCTCGTGAAGTTCTTTCAGTAAATCTAAATCTACATCGACAATCAGTGTCATCTCCGTATTTGGAGTTGCTTCAGCTTTGATTCCGTTACTTGGAAAGGCAAAATCAGAAGGCGTAAATACTGCGGATTGCGCATATTGAATGTCCATGTTGTTCACCTTTGGGAGATTACCCACACAGCCAGCTATGGCAACATAACATTCATTTTCAATCGCTCTGGCCTGCGCGCAATGTTTGACTCTGGTGTAGGCATTTTGAGTATCAGTCAAGAACGGAACGAATAAAATGTTCATTCCTTCATCCGCCATTAATCGGGATAATTCAGGGAATTCAACATCATAACAAATCATGATGCCTATTTTTCCGCAATCAGTATCAAAAGTCTTAATTTGTGATCCGCCTGTCATTCCCCAATGCTGTACTTCGTTTGGAGTGACGTGAATTTTAGCATACATTTCAGAAGTCCCGTCTCTTTTACAAAGAAAACCAACATTGTATAACGTACCATTTTCCAGGTAAGGCATGCTTCCCGTGATGATGTTGATATTATAAGAAATGGCTAATTCCTGAAAGCGTTTGCGAACAGGTTCTGCATGTTTGGCTAATTCGCGTATGGCTTCCGCTTCCGATAAATGGTTGTAATCCGCCATCAATGGAGCCGTGAACAATTCCGGAAATAAGGCGAAATCGCTTCCGTAACCAGAAACAACATCTACAAAAAATTCACATTGTTCGAATAAAGCTTCCAGATTATTCAATTGACGCATTTGCCATTGAACGAGTCCCAATCGGATTACGCTTTTTGCGAGGTTTATCAGTTTTGGACTTTCGTCGTAATAAATGTTATTCCATTCCAGCAAAACGGCAAATTCTTTAGAATCTGAGTCGCCTTCCAAGTAGTTTTTAAGTACTCGGATCACGTGAAAATCGTTACTCAACTGAAAAGAAAGAACAGGGTCATGCAATTCTTTCCTTTTTACTTTTTCGATATAATTTTTAGGAGTGAGTGTTCCTGCGTGTTGTCCGTAGTTTGGAATCCTGCCGGCAAAAACAATTGCTTTCAAATTCAATTGTTCACACAATTCTTTTCGGGCGTCGTATAATCGTCTTCCAAGGCGCAGTCCTCTGTAATTTGGATGAATAAAAACATCTATTCCGTATAAAACATCTCCTTTTGGGTTATGAGTAGAGAAGGTGTATTTTCCGGTTATGTCCGAATAATTATGGTTTTTATCTACTAAACTTTCGTCAACAATTAGAGACAAAGCAGAACCAACTACTTTTCCATCTACCAAAATTACCAGTTGACCTTCGGGAAAAAGGCTTAATAATTTTTCAATGTGATGTTCTCTCCAGTAAGAACCTACCATTTCCTTGTACGATTCTACCATAGAGTTTTTTAACTCTTTATAGTCATCAAATTTCAGATTTCGTAACTCTACTTTGTTTATTTTGGTTTGCATAAAAATTTTATTTTATCAAATATATATAAATTTTCCCATTTACAAACGCTTACAAATAGTTACAACCGAAAGTAAGTAGTTAGCAACCGAATACTTTTTGACAGTCAGCGCATCTTTGCAGTGTTGATTTGAAAGAACAATTCAACAAATAACTTATATACACTAACATTTAAATTTTACACGCCATGAGTACATTAAGAAACAAAGTACAGTTAATTGGACACGTTGGGAATGATCCGGAAATCAAATCATTTGACGGAGGGAAAAAGTTGGCCAATTTTACATTAGCAACTAATGAAAGCTACAAAAACGAAAAAGGAGAAAAAGTAGAGGAAACCCAATGGCACAAATTAGTGGCTTGGGGAAAAACGGCTGAAATTATAGAAAAGTATGTTACCAAAGGCAAAGAAATTGCGATCGAAGGAAAACTAACCCACAGAAGTTACGACGATAAAAATGGCGAAAAAAGATATGTCACCGAAGTAGTCGTTAATGAGGTAATGCTTTTAGGAAAATAAAATCAGTTCCCAATAGTAAGTCCCGGTTTGCAGCTAAATTTTACTGCAAACCGGGACTTTTTTTAACAAAAATTGAACGCTTTTATTGGTTCATTAATTCCTGAAAACAATCCACAAATTGTCCGAGATGAAAACCATCCATCAATCCGTGATGAACATGAACAGACATTGCCATGGTTTTTTTGCCGTTGTCAGCAATTTTCATTTTTCCAAACGAAATTTTAGGACAACTATCCGGAAAAGTATAACTTCTTGCGTGGGATAAAGAGGTAAAATCTAACCACGGAATCGCCGAAAAGTGAATGACATTATCATCGTCAAATGATCGGGTAAAGAGTCCGGTTGTAGTTTGAATACGTTCGATTTCGTTAGAGGTGTTTGTTGCAAAAACCGAAAAATCAGAATTGTATTCAATCAATGAAAAACCAAACGTCCCGTCTTCCCGACCAATAGTCGCTGAAGCATTAACTTGGTCACAAACATATATATTGTTGTCTGAAATTCGATAGCGAAACGATTCAATCGCATTCACTGCGATCAATGTATTATGTAAATAGTAACTGAAAAAGGAAGCTTTCAATGCTTTTGCAGTTGTGTATGCTTTAGTACAATCAATTTCGACAGTGGCGCCAAAAAAGGGTTCTTCAAATTGTCTGAAAAAATGGAAGTGTTCTTTTCTTGACCAATTTTCTATATCTAAAAGGGTTCTCAAAATGGGATAATTTTATTTATTTTTCAAAAGTACTGCTAATGTTTTGAATCATAAATCCGTTTTTTTGGAATTTTTGTTTTAAGGAACTGAGCAAATGTTTTTCAAATCGAAACAAAAAGACATAAAAAAACCCTAAAAGAAATTTCTTTTAGGGTTTTTATAGAATATAGAGAGATAATTATTTTACTCTGAAAGTAACTCTTCTAACTAATTTTCTTGCAGCATCTGAATCTTTATCAACTGAAGTGTCTTCACCAGCAGCTACAACATTCAATCTTGACGCGTCAACATTAGCTTTTATCAAAGTATTTTTTACATTATTTGCTCTTGCAGCAGATAATTTATCATTGTATTCTGATCTACCTAATTCGTCAGCGTGACCAATAATGTCAACTGTAGCAGTAGGATTGTTTCTTAAATATGTCAAGATAAAATCTGTACCTTCTGTAGAAACATTTGTTGGAGTAGACTTATTGTAATCAAAATAAACAGCAACATAACCACCGTTGATTAAACTTTTGATTAAATCGTTATTGTAGATAACAGAACCGTCACCAGTATTTCCAGCATAATTTTTCAAGATGTATGCTTCAGTATCGTCAGCAACATTGTTGCTGTTCTTATCAATTGATCTACCTTTTGTATCCACCATTGCACCTGCAGGAGTATTAGCTTCTTCATCTAAATAATCAGCTACACCATCTTTATCTGTGTCTAACATTTTATTTTCAATTGCCATAAATCTTTGGTCAATTGCGTCGAATCTACCTTCATTGTCAATCACCCAGTCAGCATGTTTTTCGTTTTTACCTAAGTAAACTGTTAAACCTACAGTACCATTAAAAAGAATTCCTGAAAATCCTCTTGCGCTACGAGTACTTGCAGCATCAAAAGCAGCATCTTGAGCAGCATTAAGGATAGTTGTGAAATCTCCTGTCAAAGCAATTCTGTTTGATAGTTTGATTTGACCTGTTACACCAGCAATGAAGTTACCCATTCTGTCTTTCAATGCAGAATTTTGATCTTCTAATTGCGCTAAACCAAAACCAGCATGACCGATTAAACCAAGTGTATTGGTCCAAGTTTCAAAGTTCATGATTCTTCCTAAGTTAGCAACGGCTTGTAAGTCTGCTCTGTAATATTTAGTGTCGAAATCAATTGAATTGTTTTTTCCTTCAAAACTGTTCATTCCAAGATCAGCTTTCAAACCAAATTTGTTATTAAACATATATCTAACTCCAAGATCAGCCACGAAAGGACTTGGCGTAGAAGTAAAATAACCAGCAGTCATTGGTCGTTGTGTTTTATTAACACCACCTGCAATTTCAATAGACCATTTATTATAGTCGTTTTCAGTACTTTTTACAGTTTCTGTCTGAGCACTCATTGTAGTAATTGCTGAAGCAAAAACTAACGTAAGTATAATTTTTTTCATTTTGGGAAAATTTTAATTTTCGGCAAATTTACTACACAAAATCGTTAGATTTACGAAAAAGAGTAAATTATATAAGAATTTGTTGTAATTTTATAAAAATAGGGTTCAAAAAGAGCTTTTATTGGATTATTTGCAAGATCAGAAGAATTTTTTTTTAAAATCTAAAAATTTTTATGGCGAATTAGATTACAATCCTGCTTTTTAATCGTTCGTCAGAATTTCAAATGTCTGATTAATAGGCACTTATTTTTTTGTTTTTGATAGCAGATTTAGTGTTTTATAATTGTCTTAAAACCTCCGTGATTTTTTCGAAAGCACTGAAGTTTTCATGCTCCACTTTATGGTCAATTTTTTCGTGTGCCCAAGTTGTATGAAACGGAATATGAACGGCGTGTCCGCCAATGGCCAAAACTGGTAAAACATCAGATTTCAAGGAATTTCCAATCATTAAAAATTCTTCCGGTTGTATTTCCAATCGTTTTATTAAATCGGAATAATCAATTTCTTGCTTGTCTGACATCACTTCGATGTGGTGAAAATAATGACCCAAACCCGAATTGTGTAATTTTCTTCGCTGGTCTAATAAATCGCCTTTGGTGGCAACCACTAATTTGTAATTTCCGTGTAAAGCTGCTAAAGTTTCTTCGACACCTTCTAATAAAACAATCGGTTTTTCGAGTAATTCTTTTCCATATTGAATGATTTTTTCGATGATTTCAATAGGAATGGTATTATTTGAAATATTCATGGCTGCTTCAATCATCGAGAGAATGTAGCCTTTTATTCCGTATCCGTACAATTTTAAATTATCAATTTCTACTTTAAATAGTTCTTTGGAAATCCCTTGATGGGACAGATAATCTTCCATTAAACCACAGAATTTCTTCTCGGTTTCATCAAAATACGTTTCGTTGATCCATAAGGTGTCATCAGCGTCGAAAGCAATTATTTTTAGATTCATAGTGTGTTATGTTTTTTGGGGATAATTACAAAAGCTAATTCTGAATTATAATTTTGCAACTAGTTTAGTTGTAAAATTTGTCTTCTTTCCACAGTTCAGGATTGGTTTCTATATAATTTTGTATTCTCTCAAATGATTCGGAATCACGAATAATATGGTCATGAAAACGTGCTTGCCATTCAAAATCAGCATGGATAAAATGCGCATTTTTGGTTACCACCGATTTGTAGGAACGAATTATGGTGGAAATCGTTCCTCGTTTAGGAGAAATTTTTGACATTGTTTCATTTATTATTACAATATCTGTATTATTTGTAGAGACGTTGCAATGTAACGTCTTTACAACGGTATTTGATTCAATTACATTTTTTTTGTCAATTATCAATATTCCATGAATGTGATTCGGCATAATAACATAATTTCCCAATTCAACAAATGGGAAATGTTGGGGTATTTCTGCCCAAAATTGATCCGTCAATTTTCCGATTTCATTCAACTGCATTTCATTTTCATCATTAACCAAAACGATTTCGCCAAAAAAATGTTCCCGGTTTGAAGTACAAATCGTTATAAAATAGGCCCCGTTATTTCCATAATCCCAATTTTTCAATCGGGCAGAGGGTATGCGGTATTTATTTTGGAATTTGGTATTCATATTATTTCGTTCGGATTTATCAGATAGAGACGTTGCATTGCAACGACTGCCGTCTCCTGTACATTGATGATAACGAATATAATAATTTTTTATATAATTTCTGAATGGTTCTTGGTTAAAACAGTAGAGACGTTGCATCGCAACGTCTCTACGTAATCGTGGATATATGAATGTTTAATTTATCGTCTCCCCATTCGCAACTCCATCATTATCTGGATTTACAAACACTAATTTTCCTTCGGTATTAGTTGTCATCAAAATCATTCCCTGACTTTCTACGCCACGAAGGTTTCTTGGAGCCAAATTCACTAAAACAGTGACTTTTTTCCCTACAATATCTTCTGGTTTGAAACTCTCCGCAATTCCAGAAACGATGGTACGCACGTCAATTCCGGTATCTATTTTCAAAATCAAAAGTTTGTTCGCTTTCGGCATTTTTTCGGCTTCCAGAATCGTTCCTGTACGGATGTCCATTTTGGAGAAATCCTCAAATTGAATCGCTTCTTTCTGTGGTTCTGCTACTTTATTTTCGGCTTTGTTGGCTGTTTTAGTCGCTTCTAGTTTGTCTATTTGTTTTTGAATTTCCTCGTCTTCAATTTTGGCAAACAATAATTCGGCCTCGCCAATTTGGTGTCCCGCTTGAATCAAATCAGAAGTTTGAGCAATAGTATTCCAGTTCAATGGACTTTCTATTTTTAGAATTCTTGATAATTTTTTGGCTGTAAATGGCAAGAATGGCTCGCAAAGTGAACTTAACGCAGCCGCAATTTGCAATGCCACATACATTTGAGTTTGTACGCGTTCCGGATTGTCTTTAATGACTTTCCAAGGCTCTTCGTCGGCCAAATATTTATTTCCCAAACGGGCCACATTCATCAATTCGCTCAACGCTTCACGGAATCTGTAACGTTCCAGAGAGCTTGAAATCACAGCGGGATACGCTTTTAATTCAGCGAGAGTTTGTTCATCAACTTCTGATAGCACATTTGGTTGCGGAACAATTCCGTTGTAATACTTATTGGTTAAAACCACGACACGATTAATGAAATTCCCGTAAATCGCTACTAACTCATTATTATTTCTCGCCTGAAAATCTTTCCAGGTAAAATCATTATCTTTCGTTTCCGGTGCATTTGAGGTCAACGCATAGCGCAAAACATCTTGCTGATTTGGGAATTCTTCTAAATATTCGTGAAGCCAAACCGCCCAATTTTTAGACGTCGACAATTTATTTCCTTCTAAATTCAAGAACTCGTTAGCAGGCACATTGTCCGGTAAAATATAGCTTCCCTCAGCTTTCAACATCGCCGGGAAAATTATGCAATGGAAAACAATATTATCTTTCCCAATAAAGTGAACCAGTTTTGTATCCCGATCTTTCCAGTACGGTTCCCAATCTTTTCCTTCGCGCAAAGCCCATTCTTTGGTAGAAGAAATATAGCCAATTGGCGCATCAAACCACACGTATAATTTCTTTCCTTCGGCACCTTCAACAGGAACATCAATTCCCCAGTCGAGGTCACGAGTTACCGCACGAGGCTCTAAACCACCGTCAATCCATGATTTTACTTGTCCGTAAACATTCGGTTTCCAGTCGTTTTTATGTCCAACGAGAATCCATTCTTTAAGGAAATCTTCATAACGGTCCAAAGGCAAAAACCAGTGTTTCGTTGCTTTCATAATCGGAGTTTCTCCCGTAATGGTCGATTTTGGATTTATCAAATCCGTAGCATTTAAGGTCGAGCCACATTTTTCGCATTGATCGCCGTAAGCTTCTTCGTTGCCGCATTTTGGACAAGTTCCCACCACAAAACGATCTGCTAAGAATTGGTCTGCTTTCGCATCATACAATTGCTCGGTTACTTCTTCAATAAAATCACCTTGTTCATACAATTTTCTAAAAAATTCCGAAGCCGTATCATGATGGATTTTAGCCGAAGTTCTGGAATAGTTATCAAACGAAATTCCAAAATCAGAGAACGATTTACGGATAATTCCATCATATTTATCGATTACTTCCTGTGGCGTAATGCCTTCTTTTTTGGCTTTCATCGAAATCGCCACGCCGTGCTCGTCACTTCCGCAAACAAACAAAATGTCTCTTCCCTGCAATCTTAAATATCTGGAATAGATGTCCGAAGGCACGTAAACACCCGCCAAATGGCCAATGTGAATCGGTCCGTTCGTATAAGGCAATGCAGCTGTAATCGTATATCTTTTTGGATTCTGTATCATAAAATTATTTTTAGATTCTGAAATTAATTCAGAACAAGCTGCAAAAATAAGCAATAGAATTTTTATTTGGAGCTATTTCCCGCTATCCGTTGCAATCTTTCTATTTTTAAAGAAAAAATAGAAAGGATTTTCACTTCTATCGGGGCTAAAAGATTTCGTATGGTGACAACTTTTTACGCTAAGCATATTTAGTTATCTAACAATACTGAAAGATTCAAAAACTTAAGATCAGCAATATAAAACTCTAAAAAATAGTATTATATTTACATTTTTTTTGCCAAAGTATTTTAAATCTAAACGCTTACAATTAAATTCAACTATTTATTAAAATGAAAAAAATAACGATACTGTCACTGTTTTTATGTGTTTTTTCTGTTTATTCTCAAATTCAAAAAGAAGTTTCAAGCGATTGGACTTCTTTTAACCAAACTATAACCATTCAAACTACCGTGTCAAAAAAGTTTAAAGTAATTGCCTCTGTAAAAGTGGAGTCCGAAGAACCTATGGCTTGGGCTGGGGTTTGGGCTAGAGTAGATACCAAAAATGAAGAAGATGGCTTTTTTGATAACATGAATGATAGACCAATTAAAGCAAAAGCTTGGCAATCCTATACTGTTGAAGGAATTATTGATACCAATACTAAATCATTAAGTTTTGGTGGCTTGTGTTTATATAATGGAAAATTCTATTTCGATAAATTTGAATTGCTTATTGAAAATGAAAAAGGCATTTTTGAACCAATTACGGTTTTAAATGCCAGTTTTGAAACTCCTGTAAAGAATGGTGATATTCCAAAATGGGACTTAGGAATATCCAAAAACAAAATAGTTAAAGTAAAAGAATATAAAATTATATCTGATAAAAGTAACGTTGATGGAAAGTTGGGGTTATTGATCGAGGGAAGTGGTATAAAAATAAAAGAGACTGGAAAGATCGGTAATGTTGAAGGAGCTTCACCTCAAATTGGCGCAATGATTTCGATGCTTGAAGATTTAAAAGACCGTGTTGAAAACACAGTCAAAAATATGGATAAATACGAAATTGATTATTTACATGATGAAGAAGCTAATAGGATTGGGGCTTTGGTAATGCATTTAGCGGCAGCCGAGGCTTATTATCAAGTTGTAACCTTTGAAAACAGAGAATTTAACCCAGAAGAAAAGAAAAAATGGGGTTTGGCTTTAGATTTAGATAAGGGTGGTCGCAATGAGATAAAAGGGCATGACATACAGTATTATTTAGATCTATATAATGAAGTTAGAACAAAAACGATAACTGAGCTAAAAAAGAAAGATGATGCTTGGTTTGCTACAGAGCAAAAAAGATATGGTGTAACAAACCAGTATTGTTGGTTTCATGTTATGGAACACCAATCCAGTCATTTAGGGCAAATTTTATTTTTAAAGAAAAGGATTCCGCCGCAAATGGCAGTGGATTTGGAACAAAAGATTAAAAACTAAAGTAATAAAATTTTATCAATAGTACGTCAATTAGGAAAGCCACGTTATTAATGTGGCTTTTTTCATCTTTACAAACGGAATTAATAAAGACTGTAAATTATGACAAAAGGACCCGAAAAAAATACCAAAAATAAGGCTTTACATACCAAATTGCTGAATCGGAAAAAGACTAAACTTCAAGAAGAAAAAAAAGAAAAAGCGATACGTTTGAAAGCTTTAGTGACAAAAATGAATCAGAAAAAGACTAGTGACGAATAGGATGTCAATTGAATAGTAACGCTAATCAATCTGTGCTAATCTGTGCAATCCGTGGCTAAAAAAACATTTCGATTCCTCACTATTTTACCCGAAATTTGCAGCACATATTCAAATAAAAAACCTATGGAATTCGGTAGAATAATTATTTCAGAAACAGCAATGAACAGTGAAAATCTCCAAGATGTAATTCACTCTAATATTTCAGTAATCAACTTAATGCGTGAGGAAGGCGTAAACGATGATTTGATTCACGAAGATGCCATAATGAGTTATTATTTAGATTATTACACATCACAATATACCGAAGGAAATTTTGCTCAATTTGTATACAATTCGGGTTGGGATAAAGAACTGAACGAACTGATAGAAGAAGGTTTGGCTTTGATTGGCGCCGAAAAGCATTTGGACTTGTTTCAACAGCAATCCAAAAAAGTAAAATTGATGAGCAGTGTCAAGCTCAATAAATTCCTAAAAGGGAAACTGGAAGGCGTAAATCCTATCCGAGATTTACTCAACAACGACGCTTTTTTCGAAATAGAAGAGAATTTGGTTACTTTGAATGCTAATTTCTTGAAAACCCACCCCGATTTTGAAGTGCTTTCTGTAGATGACATGTTCGCCACTTTAGAAGAATTTGTGGGTCATGAGATAAAAAGAGAGTAGTCGCTACAATTATTTTGTTCAATAATTACAGGCTTTTTAGGATAATGTCAAATTAAGTATATTTTTGTCCGAACTAGGAGCATTTGGTTAATCAGACAAAAATATAACTTTAGAAATTTATGGAAACACTAAATCAATTTTCAAAATTATTTGTGTTGGATATTCGCAATATATTGGGATTATTGTTTTGGGGTAATTTTGCTTTAGCTACTTTAGTTTTCACCTTCCGTTTGACGGATTCTAGCAAGGACAATAAAACACATTTGTTGGTATTTGGTTGTTCTAAAATTTTTCAATCCTTTGCCTGGTTAGCTTTTTTTCTAAGAACAGACACTAGTGCATTTAATCCAATAAATATTATCATTCCCAATACTTTAGTTTTTGCAAGCTATTACCTTGAGTCCATCGCTATGCTCATGATGGTTAAAGACAGTTCTAAAAAAGCTCATCGAATACAGGCATTACTTTTCGCGATTGTACTGTTAAGTTTTTATTACGCTGTATGGATTAAAGCTGAAGCTAACATCAGAGTTGCCCTGGCTTCTCTATCTATTTTTTTATTGTTGATAATTCCCGCTTTACGATTTTTAACAGAAACACGAAGCAGTTTGTTCAAAAAAATACTTGGGTTTAATTACATCATATTATTGCTAACCTTGATTTTCAGGACTATTTACTCTCTTTTTTATACTAAGACAAGTCTTTACAATGCTGGTCCTACGCAAAACATCATGTTTTTGATTATATTTCTTATGATGATAATCAGCGGAGTTGGTTATTTGCTTTTATTGCAAGAAGAAAAAGAAATACAAATCAAAAAACTGTTAGGGGATAAAGATAAATTTTTTTCCATCATTGCCCACGATTTAAAAGCGCCGTTTAATGGAATCATTGGACTTTCCGAGTTGTTATTGGAAAAGAAGGACCATTGCGACAATGACGAGAACAACGAATTTATTCAGCTCATTCATCAATCGTCAAAGAATACCTATTCATTACTCGAAAATCTTTTAACTTGGGCGCAATCTCAAACCGGAAGCATTGAATTTAGCCCGAAAAAATTAGAAATAATTTCAGTTGCTGACAAAACGATCAATTTGTTGGCCAACATTGCCCAGAATAAAAATATAGCCATACGGTCTCAAATAGAAAAAAACGAATATGTAATTGCCGACAGGGATATGCTTGAAACAATCCTTCGCAATCTGGTTTCTAATGCCATAAAATTTACCCAAACGAATGGCGAAGTGCTTCTTTCGATGACAAGAGAAAATAATCAAACCGTGTTTTCTGTAAAAGACAATGGCATTGGAATTTCTCCAGAAAAAAGCGCTGGGTTATTTACAATTGACCAAAAACACTCAACATTCGGAACGAATGACGAGACAGGAACAGGATTAGGACTGATGTTATGCAAAGAATTTGTTAAAAAACACGGCGGTAAAATTTACGTTGAAAGTCAAATTGGAAAAGGAAGTGATTTCAAGTTCAGCATACCCAATAGTTTTTAATCAATGCCTACCCTAAGTATTTTTTTCAAATGAAAACTTTGTCCCAATCTTATCAAACATTTCCTTAAATTTGCTACCATTATTATACAAGTTAGCGTTTAAAAAATCAGGATATGTTACAAATTGCATTTATTAGAGAGAATCAAGAAAAAGTAATCACCGCTTTGGCAAAGAGAAACATCGATGCTACAAGTGTTGTTGAAGAAGTGGTACAACTAGATGAAAAACGTCGCGCTACGCAAGTGGAGTTAGACGGAATTTTATCCGAATCTAATAAATTATCCAAAGATATTGGTGAATTGATGAAAGCTGGAGAGAAATCGAAAGCCGCAATTTTAAAAGAAAAAACAGTTTTATTGAAAGAGAAAAGCAAGAAATTATCTGAAAGTGCTGATGTACTTGCTGCTGAACTTTTGGAAAAATTATACACATTACCCAATCTTCCTGCAGATATTGTTCCTGCTGGGAAAACACCGGAGGAAAACCTAAACGTTTTTGAAGAAGGGGAGATTCCAGTTTTGCACGAAGGAGCGCAACCTCATTGGGAATTAGTAAAAAAATACGATATTATCGATTTTGAACTTGGAGTAAAAATTACTGGAGCAGGATTTCCGGTGTATAAAGGAAAAGGAGCCAAGTTGCAACGTGCTTTGATCAATTATTTCTTGGATAAAAATACCGCTGCAGGATACAATGAAGTTCAGGTTCCGCATATGGTAAATGAAGCATCGGCTTATGGAACGGGACAATTGCCAGACAAAGAAGGGCAAATGTACCATGATAAAACCGATGATTTATATCTGATTCCAACGGCTGAGGTTCCAGTGACGAATTTGTTTCGTGATGTTATCTTAAACGAAAATGAATTGCCAGTTTTAACGACGGCTTACACGCCATGTTTCCGCAGAGAAGCAGGTTCTTATGGCGCGCATGTACGTGGATTAAACCGTTTGCATCAATTTGACAAAGTTGAGATTGTTCGTGTAGAACATCCAGATAAATCGTATGAAGCTTTGGACGGAATGGTGGAACACGTTAAAAATATTCTTCGAGAATTGAAATTACCATACAGAATATTGCGTCTTTGTGGCGGCGATATGGGTTTCACAGCTGCTTTGACCTATGATTTCGAAGTGTTTTCTACCGCGCAAGATCGCTGGTTAGAAATCAGTTCGGTTTCTAATTTTGAGACTTTTCAAGCGAATCGTTTGAAATTACGTTACAAAGACAAAGACGGAAAAAATCAATTAGCACACACCTTAAACGGAAGTGCACTAGCTTTACCAAGAGTTTTGGCCGGAATTTTAGAAAACTATCAAACTCCGGAAGGAATCGTAATCCCGGAAGTATTGCGTCAGTATTGCGGGTTTGATATTATAAATTAAACATAACATTACTGAAAAACATTTTGTTGATGAAAAGAATTACGGTGTTCTGTGGCTCCAGTTTTGGGAATGAAAAAAATCACGAGGTTCAAGCTATTTTGCTGGGACAGGTAATGGCTAGGAAGAACATCGATTTGGTTTACGGTGGCGCAAAAGTTGGTCTAATGGGTGCAGTTGCAGATGGTGTTTTGAGCGAAAACGGAAAAGTATTTGGTGTTTTACCCCGTTTTTTGATGTCTAAAGAAGTGGCTCACGATAATTTGACAGAATTAATTATTGTAGAAAGCATGCACGAAAGAAAAACCAGAATGAATGAATTAAGCGATGGCGTAATTGCATTGCCTGGTGGATTTGGAACTTTAGAGGAGTTTTTCGAAATGCTGACGTGGGGGCAACTCGGACTTCATAAGAAACCCATTGGGATTTTAAACGTTGATGGATTTTATGATTTATTATTGCAATTCATTCAAAAAATGGTTGATAACGGTTTTTTAAAAGAAATCAATCAAAAGATGATTTTGGTTAGTGATGATGCGGAAGACTTATTGAGCAAAATGGAAAATTACACAGCGCCGGAAGTTGGAAAATGGATTAAAAAGGGAAATGAATAAAGACGTAAATCTGTATTCCATAATCCAAATCTGAATTAGAAAAACAGATAAAAAAATGAAAAAAATCGTTCTCTTAATACACCTGTTTTTATCGCTATTTGCGTTTGCTCAAAACGAACAATTGGCGCAGTATTATTATGATAAAGGCGATTTTGAGAAAGCGAAGATCAGTTATGAAGAGTTGCTGCAGGAGATTCCACAAAATTCACAGTATTTTTTAAGAATAATAGATTGTTCTCAGCAATTACAGCAGTTTGAAAGCGCCGAAAAAGCCATTCAACAACGACTTGAAAAATACAATCAAGGAAATCTTCTGGTAGAATTAGGATACAATTTTCAGTTGCAAAAAAATGAAGCTAAGGCCAAAATTCACTACGAACAGGCGTTAGACCGAATCAAAAAAAATCCAAATGATGTTTACGGAATTTCCAACGCTTTTGAGAGAAAAGTGTTGCTCGAACATGCGCTAAAATCGTATCAAACCGCTTCAGAACTTGATAAAAATTTTAATTTTAATTATCAAATTGGATTGCTTTACGGTCAATTATCCAATATGGAAATGATGATTTCTACGTTTCTGGATGAGGCATATGCCAATCCTCAAAATTCCATTAGAATCCAAAATCAGCTGGTTCGTTTTATGATGGATGAAGGTGACGCAAACTTCAATGAAATATTAAGAAAGGCGCTGATTGTAAGAACCCAAAAAAATCAAGATCTGTTTTGGAATCATTATTTGAGTTGGTTTTATGTCCAACAAAAAGAATTCGAAAAAGCATTTATTCAGGAAAAAGCCATTTATAAACGTAATTCGGAATCGCTTGCTAACATTGTAAATTTAGGGCAGTTGGCAATTGAAGACGAGAATCAAGAAGCAGCTAAAGAAATTTTAAGTTTTGTATTGGAAAATACACAAGATTTAGAATTGCTTATCCAAGCGAATTCTTATTTGGTAACAATGAGAATTGAAAAAGCATCTGAAAAAGATTTTGCAGCCATCAGTACGACATTAGACGGTTTGTTGAAACAGTTTGGGCTAAGTCCTTTTACCTTATCTTTGCAGCTGATTCAGGCACATTTCACGGCATTTAATTTAAAAAAACCTGAGGAAGGAAAGGCAATGGTCAAGCGAGCCCTGGAATTGCAATTGAATGATTATGAAGTGGCTAATGCCAAAATGGAACTGGCCGATATTTTGCTTTACGAAGAAAAATTCAATCAGGCTTTAATCTATTATTCGCAAATTGAATTGGATTTAAAAAATGATGTAATGGCGCATGAAGCCAGTTTGAAAGCCGCAAAAACCAGTTATTTCAAAACCGATTTTGCTTGGGCGTTGAAGCAATTCAAGGAATTGAAATCAGCCAATACGCAGTTGATCGCCAATGATGCTTTGGAATATTTTCTGTTAATTAACGACAATACCGTAGCAGATTCGACACAAACAGCTTTGAAGCAATTTGCAAAAGGAGATTATCTGTTGTATCAAAACAGAAATCAGGAAGCTATAACACAGTTTCAATCGATTTTGAAAAACTACAAAGGACAAGAAATAGAAGCTGTGACCTTGTTGCGATTAGGAAAAATATATGAAAAGAAAGGCGATTTTGCTTTGGCTTTAAGCCAATACCAGACTATTATCGACCAACATAGCGACGGAATTTATATAGATGAAGCGTTGTATTTTTCTGCAGAAATTTATAACAAGCAATTGATTCCTGAAAAAGCGAAGCCGTTGTATGAAAAAGTATTGTTCCATCACCAGGACAGCATTTATTTTGTGGAAGCGAGGAAGAAATTCAGACAATTGCGAGGCGATACTAATTTATAAAAAAGGTTAATTGGTTATTTGTTTATACGAATAACCAATTAAACAAATCAACGACTAAACAGTTAAAAATGATACTATACAACGTTACCACAAACATACACGAAAGCGTTCACGATCAATGGATGATTTGGATGCAGCACAAGCATATTCCTGAAATTCTGGCTACAGGGAAATTCTCTTCCGCAAGAATGGTGCGGGTTTTAATTGAAGAAGAAATGGGCGGAGTGACCTATTCGGTTCAATATGCCACAGAGAGTAAAGAAACTTTGGAGAAATATTACCAGGAAGATGCACCGGCTTTTCGTGAAGAAGGATTGAAATTATTTGGAGATAAAATGCTGGCGTTTAGAACGGAATTGGAATTGATTGCTGATTATAAATAGTCATGGAACTCTATTTTCAAACCAAAGAAGAAAGCAACAGAAAACAATTGGAGGATTTTTTGAAATTGTCCAAAGCAGAACGTTTTTATCAATTTTTGCGTTTGATGGAAAAGGTTAATCAATTTCCAATGAAGTATAAAAAAGACACTAATTCGAATTTTATTATTCAAATAAAAGCAAACTGATATGTTTCAAAAATGGGAAGAAAACATCAATCAATTTATTTCTATTGCCAATAAACATGAAGTAAGAATGTTAATGGTGGGTGGAGGTGCGGTAAATTTTCATGGATACCAGCGCCACTCCGCAGACGTCGATTTTTGGATAGAGACAACGGATGAAAACTTTAAAAAATTAGTAGCGGTTTTTAATGATATGGGATATGAAATTGATGATTTTCCAGAAAATGTAAAAAAACAAGAACAAAATATATCCGTTAAATTCTCTCCTGTAGACTTGGATTTAGAATTAATCACAAAATTTTCCGTAAACAAAACTTTTGCAGAAGCATTTAAAAATAGCGAGGAAGTAGAAGTGAATGACAATCTTTTTTTAAAATGGAATGTACTGTCATTAGAAGATTTAATAACAAGCAAAATTAAAGCAAACAGACCTAAGGATTTATTGGATATTCAGCAATTGCGAGAAATAAATAAAAACCAATAAAATTAGCTAAATAAAAAATACTGAAAGTATTCAGCATAAACATGGAAAAAGTAACAGCCAAAAAACACCTCGGACAACATTTCTTGAAAGACGAAAGCATTGCAAAAGACATTGCTGACACCTTGAACTTAGAAGGATATGAGGATATATTAGAGATAGGTCCGGGAATGGGAGTTTTGACAAAATATTTGTTGGAGAAGCCAGTGAACACCTACGTTATTGAAATCGATTCGGAATCAGTGACGTATTTGGACCAAAATTATCCAAAATTAAAAGACAGAATCATTTCTAAAGATTTCTTGAAATACAATATTAACGATATTTTCGAAGGGAAACAATTTGCTATAATTGGTAATTTTCCTTATAATATTTCGACACAAATTGTGTTCAGAACTTTGGAATACCGCGATCAGATTCCGGAATTTGCAGGAATGTTTCAGAAAGAAGTAGCAAAACGTATTTGTGAAAAAAAAGGAACCAAAGCCTATGGAATTCTGTCGGTTTTAGTTCAGGCTTTTTATGATGCCGAATATTTATTTACAGTAGATGAGAATGTTTTTATTCCGCCGCCAAAGGTAAAATCAGGAGTTTTACGTTTGCGCAGGAAGAAAGATTACAGTTTGCCGTGCGGCGAAAAATTGTTTTTTACCGTAGTGAAAACGGCTTTTCAACAACGACGCAAAACGTTACGAAATAGTTTAAAAACCTTAAATTTGTCGGATAGTTTGAGAGAAGACGAAATTTTCAACCTTCGACCAGAACAATTAAATGTAGAACAGTTCATAGAACTTACCCAAAAAATAGAAGCCGATGGAGTTTAAAATCAGCAAAGAATTAATTCAGGAATTAGAGCAACTCATTCAAAATAAAAACGACCAACAATTGGAAGTATTATTGAATGACATGCACCATGCTGATATTGCTGAAATTCTCGATGAGCTTGATTTTAATGAAGCGACCTATATTTTTAAAGTTTTAGACAGTGAAAAAACCGCCGAAATTCTTCTTGAACTGGAAGATGATTTGCGGGAGAATATATTAAGCAGGCTTTCAGCAAAAGAGATTGCGGAAGAATTAGATGAGCTGGAAACGAATGATGCGGCCGATATTATTGCGGAGCTTTCTAAAGATTTGAAAGCCGAAGTAATATCAGAACTTCAAGATGTTGAGCATGCCAAAGATATTGTTGACTTATTGCGTTATGACGAAGATACCGCAGGTGGAATCATGCACAAGGAATTGGTTAAAGTCAATGAAAATTGGAATGTGCTTACTTGTGTAAAAGAAATGCGCATTCAGGCCGAAAATATTTCCAGAGTCCATTCGATTTATGTGGTGGACGATGAAGACCGACTGAAAGGACGTTTGTCGCTAAAGGACTTATTGACAACCTCTTCCAGAACACCAATTAATGATGTTTACATCCGAAAACTAAACTCCGTAAAAGTAGATACTGAAGATGTTGAGGTGGCCCGGATCATGCAAAAGTACGATTTAGAAGCTATTCCTGTCGTAGACGAAATGGGACGATTAGTAGGAAGAATTACTATTGATGACATTGTAGACGTAATAAAAGACGAAGCCGATCAGGATTATCAATTAGCGGCGGGTATTTCCCAAGACGTTGAAGCGGATGATAGCATCTTTGAACATACAAAAGCACGATTGCCTTGGCTGGTTTTGGCGCTTTTGGGCGGATTCATCACCGTAAGAGTGTTGGGGTTGTTTGAAGGAGCGATGCTTCTGCACGGAAATTTATTCTTTTTCACGCCACTTATTGCCGCTATGGCAGGAAACGTAGGGGTGCAATCATCGGCAATTATTGTGCAGGGCTTGGCAAACAATTCATTGAGCGGATCCTTGTTTAATAGATTGATCAAAGAAGTTTCACTAAGTTTATTAAACGGAGTAATTCTGGCTACGATATTATTTTTAGGAAGTCATTTTCTGTTGAATGTCGAATTCATCATTGGGATTATTGTGACTATAGCATTAATGTCTGTAATTATAATTGCCTCGTTAATAGGAACTTTTATTCCGTTATTGCTGGATAAATTTGGAATTGACCCCGCGCTGGCAACCGGACCGTTCATTACAACGAGCAATGATATTTGCGGAATTCTGATTTATTTTTCGATAGCAAAAATGATTTTGGGGTTTTGAAAAAGTGAAAAGTACTTTTCAAAAAACTTTATTTTATTTTTTGTCAATTAAAAAGGGACAAAAATAAAAAAATAGATAAAAATAATTTAAGACAAATTAAATTCTAATTTTTATAAAAGAATCTAAAAAATTCAACAAAAACTAACACTTTCCCATATTGGCTCCGTCTCCTTTGGAGAGGGTTGGGGAGAGGAAAAACCATAACCAGCATGAAAGTACACATCATTGGCGGAGGAAATTTAGGCGTTTCTATCGCATTAGGACTATCAAAATTTTCACCAGAAAATCAAGTTACGATAACCCGAAGAAACACCTCCAGCATTCTGTATCTCGAAAAATCAGGTGCTACGGTTTCCACCAACAATACCCATCAGATTCAAGAAGCTGATGTTATTATTTTGACGATAAAACCGTACCAAGTAGATGCCGTTTTAGCCGAAATTCTCCCTGTAATTTCCAATAAAATTATCGCTTCGGCCGTGAGTGGATTATCAATCGAAAATTTACAAAACAAAATTGGTACTGCTAATAGTGCGATCCGAATCATGCCCAATATTGCGGCACAGTTTGGCGCATCAGCTACTTGTATTGCGTTTCATGAAAAAGACAAAGAAAAGGCTCAAGAAGTAGTTTCTCTTTTTCAGAGTTTGGGAACTGCTCCTATTATAGACGAAAAATTAATGGATGCTGCAACGGTCCTCGCGGCCAGCGGAACTGCTTTTGCATTGCGATACATTCGCGCTTCGATGCAAGCCGGAATCGAAATAGGATTTGACTGGCAAACTGCTTTAGCCATTTCTGCACAAACCGTAAAAGGCGCTGCCGAAATGCTTTTGGAAGAAAAAGTACATCCGGAACAGTTAATTGACCGTGTCACCACACCACAAGGTTGTACGATTGCGGGATTGAATGAAATGGAAATGCACGGATTCAGTTCGTCATTGATACGAGGAATCAAAACGTCCTTGAAACAAATCAAGGGTTAAGTGTCGTTTGGGCTTGTCCTGCTCCTCAAATTATTAGTTAAATAATGCGTGCCGGTCTGCCGTGCTGACCATGCAATCTTTAAAAGTCTAAAAAGAATTTTCTATAAAACTCCAAATAGAAATTGCTTCACTTGTTAATCAAGATTCTGAAATTTAGTATCTTGATTAACAGCGAAGCAATATTTTTTTACTTGAAATAGGTTCAACCAACGGGTTAGTAAATTGCATTTTGACTATTGCCCGTTTCCTTAAACAAAAATTTAAGCCATAAGATTGCTTAAATCTTTTATTTTTTGGTAGTTTGCTTTTACAGCAGCATGTTGTTGTTTAATCATCACCAGTTGTTCCGCGGATAAATCTTCATCGTGACTTAACGCGTCATCGTAGGTTTCAAGGGCAGCTTCTTCTCCATATTCACATGAATTAATTATCGCTTTTCTGTCGCTACCTGTCATAGCAGATTTGATATCCATCCATACTCTAAATAATTTACCGGATGTAGTTGTTCCTTCTGTAGGTGTTCCACCTAATCTTTTTACTTCCGCAACAAGTTCTGATTTGCATTTTAGACTTGTTTCAGTAAAATGAGAAAACAATGTTTTCAAATCTGTTTCATCAGCCTCTTTTGAAGCAGTTTCGTAACCTATAATTCTATCGTTGTTGATTTGGATTAACGAATTTAACGTGTCAATTGCTTTATCAGTGTTCATCTTTTTGGTATTTATTAAGAGAATTAATTTTCACTTACACAAATATCAGTATACTCTACAATAAAACTTTTACACAATTTTTTTTTAAATTTGCAACATTCACACATTGTTAAGTATTTGACAAACAGAATGTAAGACATGCTGCAGTAAAAAGTTTTAATTGTGAATTCAAAACATTTTTAACTCGTATAATACGTTACATCAACAATCAAAAATCAGTAATAATTTTGTTTTTTTATTTAAATGTGGAAGTTGTAAAGTGTTGTTTTTCTTTTTTACTACTTTTAATTGTGAATTAATTTTATAAAATAAATCTTATATTTGAAAAAACTACCTGCTCCGCAAAATGCTCATCATACAAGCTGCTCAAATGTCTCTGAATTTACGTCTGCAGGAACTAAATTTTAAAATCAAAAAAAATGAACGAGAAAATCAAAGTACTTCAAATTATTCATCTCGCTATTTCCGCGGGAACAGTAATTGCCTATTTATTTATTGGACAGCTTTCAATTGAAAGTTTAAAAATAGAGTTTATTGATTCCTCAGATTTGATATATTTTGCTATCCCGATTTTAGCTTTTTTCGTGAGCAATTTTTTATTTCAATCGCAACTTAAACAAGTCGACGTTAAACTAAAACCTGAAGATAATCTTCCTATTTACCAGACCGCTTCAATTATTCGGTGGGCCATTCTTGAAGGTTCAGCCTTATTTTTCTTGTTTTTAAAACAAGATTTATTGATCCTTGGAATTTTGATAATAGTATATCTTTTATTTTTAAGACCGACAGAAGATAGAGTTATTAGTGCGTTATCTAAAGCAATATAACTGCAATTAGGCTTTTTTACAAAGTGTTTATCATACAAGCTGCGCAAATATCTTTGACGTTGCGCAATTTTTTTACTAAAGCTTCATAAATATCAACATTTCGTTTTCGTGTAAAACATTCAAATAAATCCTATATTTGAAAAAAAACTATCGTGAAAAAACTACTCTTATTAGCGCTTATTTTAATTTCAAGTTATACCGTAAACGCCCAGCAAAACAAACAAAAACAACTGCTCAGGCATGTGGTAATGTTTGGTTGGAAACCGGGAACAGATGCCGCAGCAATTGACAAAGTGGTAACTGCTTTTGGGAATTTGGAACATAAAATCAAATTAATCAAAGCCTATGAATGGGGAATCAACAACAGTCCTGAAAACCTAAATAGTGGTTTGACTCATTGTTTTGTTTTGACTTTCAGGAGTGAAGCGGATAGAGATGCGTATTTAATTCATCCGGCTCATAAAGCTTTTGTAGCTGTTTTAAGTCCGGCGCCGGATAAAGTTACAGTAGTTGATTATTGGGTTAATAAGTAAAAGGAAGATACAATCAGTATCATGGAGATAGCTTTTAAATAAACTAAAAAAGCCTCGTTTGCTGCTTCTTAAACGAGGCTTTTTTCTTGTAAAAATGGAGTTAGATTATATACTATTTGGTTATTTTTTTTGCTTTCCCGGATTTCAAACTAAATTTCAACCATAAGAAACCAACAGTTCCTGCAATAAAGGAAGCAATCAAAATTGCAATTTTAGAATAGATAATTACTTCTTCTCCGTCGTTTTTAAAAGCAAGCAAGGTTATGAAAATAGACATCGTGAAACCTATTCCGCCCAGCATTCCTGCGCCCAGAATACTGCTCCATCTTAGATCTCTTGGAAGCGTACAAATCCCTAAACTCACAGCAAGAAACGAAAACAACCATATCCCTAATGGTTTTCCAACCACGAGGCCTAGCATAATTCCAATCGTGTTGGGATGATTCAAGCCTTCATACCAATCTGATTTTATGGCAATACAAGTATTTGCTATAGCAAACAAAGGAAGAATAAAAAAGGCAACTGGTTTGTGTAAAAAATGCTGTAATCGGTACGAAGATGTTTTTTTGTCACCATTTCCAAACGGAATTACAAAAGCCAATAATACTCCGGTTATCGTCGCGTGAACCCCAGAATTCAGCATGAAATACCACATCGCCGCTCCACCAATCAAATAAGGAATTAGGCTGTGTACTTTTCTTCGGTTCAGGATAAACAAACCGCCCATAATGGCAAAAGCAATAAGCAAATTCAGATAAGCAATCGTGTCTGTGTAAAATATGGCAATTACCACAATGGCACCTAAATCATCGATTACGGCAAGCGCAGTCAGAAACACTTTCAGTGATGTAGGCACGCGATTTCCTAAAAGGGACAGAATACCAATGGCAAATGCAATGTCGGTCGCCATAGGGATTCCGGCTCCGTTTTGTGTAATAGTTCCATAATTCAGCAGTAAAAAGATTCCTGCCGGGAAAACCATGCCGCCCAAGGCTCCAAAAATGGGTAAAGCCGCATTTTGAATACTGGATAATTCTCCTTGATACATTTCGCGTTCTAATTCTAAACCAATGAGAAGAAAGAATACAGCCATTAAACCATCATTAATCCAATGCGTTATCGAATGGCTGCCAATATTGGTTTCCCAAAACGCAATGTAGCCGGTTTGAATTGGCGAATTGGCTAATAAAAGAGAGAGTATCGTAACAAAAAGTAATAATAGGCCACCTGCTTTTTCACTTTCAAAAAAAGCTTTGAATGTTTTTGTTAATTTCATTTTTTGGTTTTCATTTATTATAAGCATGAATTTTATAATAAAAAATTCAGAGGGCTAATTTACAAATTACAACTTTAATCTCCGTTGTTAAAACAATAAACCGTAATTTTTTTGTTAATTTGAAGTATCAAAAACCGAACAATTATGGACATCAAAATCCTTCACATAGACAGCAATCATCCCGTACTTTGGGATCAATTACAGCATTCCGGATTTATAAATCACAGTGATTTCAATTCTTCAAAAGAACAAATCGAAGCCAAAATTCAAGAGTATCAAGGAATTGTAATTCGGAGCCGATTCAAGATTGACAAAACATTTTTGGACAAAGCCACTAATTTGCAATTTATTGCGCGCGTGGGAGCAGGATTAGAGAGTATTGATTGTGAATATGCCACATCCAAAAACATCACGCTGATTGCGGCTCCGGAAGGAAACAGAAATGCGGTTGCCGAACATACATTGGGAATGATTTTGTCACTTTTTAATAAATTAAACCAAGCCGACAGCGAGATACGTTCAGGACACTGGAATCGGGAAAGCAATCGCGGTCATGAACTCGACGGTAAAACGGTGGGAATTATTGGTTACGGAAACATGGGAAAATCTTTTGCAAAAAAACTTCGTGGTTTTGATGTCAAAGTGTTGTGTTACGATATTAAGGAAAATGTAGGTGATGCTAATGCGAAGCAACTTTCACTAGCAGAATTTCAGCAAAAAGTGGATGTCGTAAGTTTGCATATTCCGTGGACTCCCGAAACGGATAAAATGGTTGACAGTGATTTTATCAATGGATTTACTAAACCCTTTTGGATTATAAATACATCTCGCGGTAAGAATATTGTTACTGCCGATTTGGTTGCTGCCATGCAATCCGGTAAAATTCTCGGTGCTGGTTTGGATGTTTTGGAATACGAGAAATTGTCTTTCGAGACTCTTTTTAATGATAAGCACACCCCAGAAGCTTTTCAATATTTGTTGAAAGCCAAGAATGTAATTTTGACGCCGCATGTTGCCGGTTGGACATTTGAAAGTCACCAGCGATTGGCTCAAGTAATTGTAGATAAGATAAAAACTAAATATTTTGGTCAAGCCAAAGATGTAGAGCCGGAGCAACGCGTGACAGGAATTGGCGGTTTCTTTTTTAAATCAAAAAATTCAAAAGAACTGGTTGCTTGGTATGCAAAACACTTGGGTTTAAAAACCGATCAATATGGTGCTACTTTCTGGTGGAAAGACAAAGAGGGTAATGATTGTTCTACACAGTGGTCGCCATTTGTGGAGGACACCACTTATTTTGCACCAAGTGAGAAACAATTCATGCAAAATTTCCGAGTGCATGATTTAGAGAATTTATTAAAAAAATTATCGGATGAGGGTGTAACAATTGTGGGTGATATGGAGTCTTATGAGTATGGAAAATTTGGTTGGATTCTGGATAGCGAGGGAAATAAGATCGAACTTTGGGAACCAACAGATAAAGCATTTCAATAAAATTTTATATTTTTAACCGCTGAAAAACAAGCTAATACCAATAATTTATGGAAAACTTGAAAAATGAAGAATGGAATAATCCGCTTCCAGTACGACAAAACAACAAGAGACTTGCGGCAGGGCTGCTTGCTATTCTTTTAGGACCTTTAGCGATTCACAAATTTTTTTTAGGTTACACTACAGTAGGGATTATTTGGTTAGTAATTAGTTTATGCACTTGTGGAACCGTAACCGGTTTATTGGGACTTATTGAAGGAATAATTTATTTAACAAAATCTGACGAAGAGTTTTACCAAACGTATCAAGTTGGTAAAAAAGCATGGTTTTAATACATAAAAAATCCCGAATAAGTTCGGGATTTTTTTTATAAACAGGCATTCTGCAGTCAATCTTCTTTCTCGCTCAGTTTGCGTTCCAATTCAGCCTGAAACTCTTCCATTACCGGTTTCATAGTGCTTTCCGGAATATCTGCAATTCGGATGTACATCAATCCATCAACGGCATTATTAAATAACGGATCCACATTAAAAGCGACCACCTTCGCGTTTTGTTTGATGTATTTTTTGATCAAAACCGGCAAACGCAAACTTCCTGGTTCGAGCTCATCAATAATTTTATCAAACTTATTTAAATCGGATTCAGCTTCATCAAAAATGAAATCTTTATCGGCATCCTTCAGTTTGACCTTGTACGCTTTCTTCGGATGAATGTATTGCGCAATATACGGATCGTAATAATTAGACTTCATGAATTCAATCATCAGTGATTTCGAAAAATCAGAAAATTGGTTGCTGATACTCACGCCTCCCAATAAAAATTTATGTTCCGGATAGCGTAAAGTGGTATGCATAATTCCTTTCCAAAGCAAGAAAAGCGGCATTGGTTTTTGTTGGTATTCTTTGATGATAAAGGCGCGCCCCATTTCTATGGATTTGTGCATCATATCATGTAATTCTGGTTCAAATCGGAAGAGATCATTGAGGTAAAAACCATTTATTCCATATTTCGGATAAATTTCTGAACCCAATCCCATTCGGTAGGCACCGGCAATTTTATTAGCTTCATTATCCCATAAAAACAGGTGATGGTAATATTGATCGTGCTTGTCTAAATCAATAGACTCATTGGTTCCTTCGCCAACTTCTCTAAAAGTTATTTCTCGAAGACGGCCAATTTCGTGCAGGATATTGGGTATTTTTTTTGCTTCAGCGAGAAACACTTCGTAATTTTTACTTTGTAAAAGACGACAATCCGTACTTCGCAATGCATCCACTTCCTTCGTCATTTTGTCCTGATTGGCGGGAGTGACAATTTTCTTTGGACTTTTAAGAATTTTTAAAGTAGGTGTTGGCAAAAAAGTGCTTTCTTTTTCAAAAGGATTTGCCAGCATGTACGTTTTCTTTCGTAAAAATTCTGAGTATTCCTCGAGCGTAGTATGTTCGTTTTGTTCGCTTACTGAAATCGGTTTCCCAATGCGCACTTTTATCACACGATGTTTCTGGCTAAATACTTCTGACGGTAGTTTTGCGGTCCTAAAAGTCCCGCTGATTTTAGAAAGCAAATAAAATAACCGACTGTTTTTAGCATGAAAATAAATGGGAACGACAGGAACTTGGGCTTTTCGGATTACTTTAATAGCGCCTTCTTCCCAAGGTTTATCTACCATTAATTTTCCGTCTTTATAGGTTGAAACTTCTCCTGCAGGGAAAATACCTAACGGTTTTCCGTCACTCAAATGGCGAAAAGTTTCTTTTATTCCTACCACACTCGATTTAGTATCCTTATGATTTTCAAAAGGATTCACCGGCATGATGTATTTTTTGAGCGGTTCAATGCGATGCAAAAGGAAATTAGCGATAATTTTGAAATTTGGTTCTCTTTCCAGCATCAATTTTAATAACAGAACTCCGTCAATTCCTCCTAACGGATGATTTGAAATGGTGATATACGCACCTTCTTTTGGCAATCGTTTTAAATCCTCTTCAGGTATTTCAAATTTTATTTGTAAATCATCTAGAATTCCATTTAAAAAGGCAACATCCTGAAGATGTTTATTTCTGTCATATACTTTATTTAAGGTAGAGATTTTTAGCGCCTTCATCAGCATCCAGCCGGAAAAAGTACCTAAAACTCCGTACTTATCTGCATTTATTGCTTTTGCAACTTCTTTCGCGGTTACTAAACCCATGTATTTTTTGTTTTTTTTGGAGCAAGAAACAAAGATAGCAAAAAACTCCATTTTCTCTATTTTTCTCAATCAAACTTGTACTTTTTTGTTACATTTGGAACCCACATTCAAACAATATAATTTTTTCCGAGAAAATAAAAAAGTGGGTTCCTGACAACCGCAGGGGAAGATAATTTTCCGGAAGAAATTCAAATTTTTTTTAAATGAGAATTATTTCATACAACGTAAACGGAATCAGAGCCGCCATTTCTAAAGGATTTATCGATTGGTTGCAACACGCAAATCCGGATATTATTTGTCTACAGGAAATTAAAGCGACCGAAGATCAAATCCCTGTCGAAGATATCACAAAAGCAGGTTATCCGTACCAATACTACTATTCAGCAACGAAAAAAGGATACAGTGGTGTAGCGATTCTCTCTAAAATCAAACCCAACAATGTCTTTCACGGCACCGGAATTCACCACATGGATTTCGAAGGAAGAAACCTTCGTGCTGATTTTGATGATTTTTCAGTGATGAGTTTGTACCTGCCATCGGGAACAAATATTGATCGATTGGATCATAAATTCACGTTCATGGATGATTTTCAAACCTACATCAACGAACTAAAAAAAGAAATGCCAAACCTTATTATTTGTGGCGACTACAACATTTGTCACGAGGCAATTGACATTCACGATCCTGTCCGCAACAAAAATGTTTCGGGATTTTTACCTCAGGAGAGATCTTGGCTAGATGGATTCATGAAGTTGGGATTTGTTGATAGTTTTCGCCATTTCAATTCCGAACCGCACCAATATTCGTGGTGGAGTTACCGCGCCGGAGCCAGAGGAAACAACAAAGGTTGGCGTATCGATTACAATTTAGTCAGCGATACTTTAAAACATAAATTAAAAAGAGCCGTTATTTTATCCGATGCCGTTCATTCGGATCATTGTCCAGTTTTAGTGGAATTAGAGTAACAATTTTAGGAGCTGTTTCCCGCTATCCGTTACAATCTTTCTAGTCCTAAACTTGTTTCATGATCCTGAAACAAGTTCAGGACTAGAAAGGATTTTCACTTTTATCGGGGCTAGGGCATCCGATTATAATTTAATTTTTGCTTTCATCGCAACATAAGAAACAACATAAATACCAACAAAATGATTAAAAGAGTTTCCATCGGATTATTAGTACTGGCGCTTTCCACTTCCTGCGTAACCAAGAAAATATACAATGATTTAGAAAGTAAATACGCCGATTCCAAAAAAGAAAATAGAAGTTTAGCAGATGATAATGCCGATTTGCTAAAAGCTAAAAACCAATTAGAATTAGACCGCGACGAGTTAAAAACTGATTTAAGCAAATCCAAAGCGGAATTGGATAAATTGAAAGCAGATTACGCGGCTGCTCAAAATAAGTTCAAAGTCTTGCAGGATTCGTATGTCGCTTTAGAAAAAAATAGCGGAGACGCTTTGCAAAGCAACATGAAGAAAAATCGTGATTTGCTGGAACAATTAGACGAAAAAGGAAAAGCATTGGCATTCGAACAAGAGCGATTGAGCAAAAGCGCACAACGTTTGCAAGAACTGGAAGATTTGATCGCTGCCAAAGAAGCCAGCATGAAAAAACTAAAAGAAACCTTGTCGAAAGCCTTGAATAGTTTTGAAGGAAAAGGGCTGACCGTTCAACAAAAAAACGGGAAAGTGTATGTTTCCATGGAGAACAAATTACTTTTCAATTCGGGAAGTTGGGCTGTAGGTTCCGAAGGTAAAAAAGCAGTTGTAGAATTAGGTAAAGTTTTGGGTGACAACCCGGATATTTCCGTGCTTATTGAAGGTCATACAGATGATGACGCCTTCACGGCTTCAGGTCCTATTGCTGACAACTGGGATTTATCGACCAAAAGAGCGACGGCAATTGTCGCTATTTTGAGTGAAAACAAGAAAATCAACAAGGAAAATCTAACGGCTGCCGGAAGAGGAGAATTTTCACCATTGGGAAGCAATGCAACCGCGGAAGGAAAAGCGAAAAACCGTAGAATTGAAATCATTCTGACTCCAAGATTAGATGAAATTGCCGAAATGTTGAATGAGATAAATTAAGATCAAAACATCTAATGTTATAATTTTCACCATATCGGTATTTAAGGGCTTATTCAAAATGAAACTTAATGTTGCAATGGTTTAAAAAAAGAACTTTCCTATAACTACCGCCAATTTGCTAATTTTATCTTTCGATTGAAGGCTTTTAATTTGCGAATTTGCGGTTATATTTTGTAAACTTTTCTCAATTTTCTGTTAACAGCAAATGGTAACGACAAACTAATTTTATCTTTGTTTTCGAAAAAATATAATACAATTCCCTTCAACATGAAATACACCACTTTACCCAATACTGATGTAAAAGTCAGCAAAATTTGCCTTGGAACCATGACTTTTGGACAACAAAATACAGAAGCTGATGGCCATGCCCAAATGGATTATGCCTTAGAAAACGGAATCAATTTCTTTGATACTGCCGAAATGTATTCGGTTCCGGCGCGTGAAGAAACGTACGGAAGTACAGAGAAAATCCTAGGAACCTGGTTCAAAAAAACAGGTAAAAGAGAAGAAATAGTTTTGGCTTCTAAAATTGCTGGACCCAATCCAAATTTCACATACATGCGTGAGAAAAATGATTTTTCGCCCGCCAGCATCAAATTTGCTTTAGACCAAAGTTTACAACGCTTACAGACGGATTACATTGATGTGTATCAATTGCATTGGCCGGAACGTAAAACGAACTTTTTCGGACAACGCGGTTTTAAAGTACAAGAAGATGGTTGGGAAGATAACATTCATAACGTTTTGGAGACATTAGACGGTTTTATTAAAGAAGGAAAAATTAATCACATCGGACTTTCTAATGAAACGCCATGGGGAATTATGCGTTTTCTGGAAGAAAGCAAATACAACGATTTGCCAAGAATAAAAACGATTCAGAATCCATATTCGCTTTTAAATCGACTTTTTGAAAACGGTTCCGCTGAGATTTGCATCAGAGAAAATGTCGGTTTATTGGCTTATTCGCCAATGGCTTTTGGAGTTTTGTCCGGTAAATTTCTTACAGGTGAAAGTCATCCAAATGCCAGAATAAAATTATTCCCACAATTTTCCAGATACAACAGCACACAAAGTACCGAAGCTACACGCTTATATCAGGAAATCGCCAAGAAAAACGGATTGTCTTTAACAGAATTGTCTTTGGCATTTGTATCGCAACAGCCATTTGTAACGAGCACAATTATTGGCGCAACCACATTGGAACAATTAAAAGAAAATATTAATACGATTCAAGTATCACTTTCGGAAGAGATTTTAATGGCGATTGATGAGGTGCAAGCGGTAATTCCTGACCCGGCACCATAAATTAATTTTAACCACAAAGTTCACGAAGTTTTATACTTTAGGATCAAAAAAAATCAGTTCAAATCTTTGTGAAATTCGCGCTTTCATTGTGAACTTTGTAGTTAAATTTTAAGAATTAAAGGTCAAATTCGTCATCAACGGCCACGGAATCCACTTTAATTTGCGTGGAATCTTGTACTTTAAATTTGATAAAAGATTTTGCAGGTCCTGAAATCAATATGGGTAAGGACTTGTAAATAGTGTCTTCAGGAGTTAAAAGCCCTCTTCGAAACATGATATTTGTTAAGAACGATTCTTGTTGTATCGCAAAATCTTTCAACATCCCTTGATCGTTGAACTGATACATGAATTTTTTCGGACTTGGAATAATTCTGGCGAGATACAAGCATTCGTTCAGCGATAATTCCGAGGGTGTTTTTTGAAAGTAAAACTGACTCGCTTCACCAATTCCATAGACATTTGGACCCCATTCGATAATATTAAAATACACTTCGAGCATGCGCTCCTTGCTCACAATCCGGTTGTTTTCTAGAATGTAAACCAATAAAATCTCTTCCAGTTTACGCGACACTGTTTTCTCTCGACTGAGAAAAACATTTTTCACTAACTGCATGCTGATGGTACTGGCACCGCGCGAGAATTTTTTGGTTTTAATATTTTTGATAATCGATTGTTTGAAAGCTTCTTTGATAAACCCACGATGCGAAAAGAAAGAAGGATCTTCCGTTGTCAAAACCGATTTTCTTAAATACGGCGAAATTTGTTCCAGTGGCGTATAATTTGCATTAGCCGAACCCACTAAAACCGGGCGTTGCAACACGTTTTTTATAAGTGCCCGATACACAAATTCACCATTAAGTTTGTTGAGATTGGCTCTGCCATATTTGGTAATTTTTAAATTTTCTTTCTTCAATTTACTGTCAAAAACCAACTGATTGGGTTTGTTTTGATTATATGCAAAATCCAATTTATAATCAAAAGTACCGCTGGCTTTCATTCCTTGAAAATTGGCAAATAAACCGTCAGGAAGCGAAGTAATAAAGTCTTGCGCTTTCATTTTAGGGATGTTTACTTTGAGTTTATAAATCGTATCTTTTTCCGTTTCATAAGCCGCGTAAGGATAAAATTTTATCTTGTTCAATTGAACCGTTGAGTTGCTGTCAATTGAAATAAAATTAGAACCCAATAAAAATCGGTAATCAAATCTGGCGTTTTTTAGCAATACATCTTTACTGGCAATTTTTGGGTGGTTAATTTTTAAATTAGCAATAGCCATAAAACCATCAATATGTAATTCGTCGCCGTCTTTATCTATGTTTTGAATATTCAATCTGATAGAATCAAAACTCGATTTCAGGTTAAAACGTTCATCTAAATAAGGCATTTGGATGGCGCCAGTATCTATATTTACAAAACGGATATCGGCTTTTTTGTTTCTTGGATCGGCAAAACCTTTGATTTTCCAACGTTGTGAAATGGTGTTGGTTTGAACTTTTATTGAAGCTTCCAATTGCTTACTGACCAATAGCAATTTTTGAAAATTGATGGTTGCTTTTTTCCCGTTATCATTGAGTCGGAAAGAAAGATTGTAGAAAATCATATCTGTCGGGACTAAATTCAATGCTTTTGAGATGATGTTGTAAGCAAACTGTGCGTAATCTCTTTTCTCGTCGCGAATCTCAGTTTGAATGTCTTTATTTAGAAAAGCATCGTAATTTCCTGTTTTCCCTTTTTTTATCAGCTGTACAAAACCATTTTGTATTTCTAAAGTTCCAAGTTGTACATCGCCCATAACCAAGCGCAATAAATTGACGCTGGTTTTTAATTTTTGTATTCTTAGAAGCGTGTCGGCATTTTTTGGAACCAATATTATTTCAGTAAGATTCAAGCCCGATAATCCGTCAAAAGAAGCTTTTTTTATTGTAAAAGTACTATTATAATCCACTGCCATTTCATGGGTAACTTTTGCAATCGTCTGCTGTAAAACGGCATCACGAAACATATAAAAACCAATAATAAAAACTGCAAATAGTACAAAAAGTATTTTTGCAACTAAAAATATTTTTTGTTTTTTCATAAATGGTTTAATAAGTAATAGAATCTAAAACAACAGGCGTTTGGAATATTGGACATAAAGAAAAGGAAAATAATACTAAAGGAAAGTTTTTTATAATTTTCTTTAGAAGGTTGATTGGGAAAATGATTGATATTCCATTTTAAGACATAAAAAAACTACAACATAACTGAGTTGTAGTTTTTTTATGTCTTAGAAGTAGGGATATTAGCTGTTGGGTTCCGGTTTTTTATATTCGGAAGGGTTGTAATAACGTCTTACTTTTTCCACAATTTGGTTTAAGGTCATTTTGTCTGCGGTTTCTACTGCTTTTAGTTTTCCGGGTTCGATTAAATTTCCGTCCATTAATTTTTTTTCTAACCTTGTTTTGGTTTGTGCCGGACCAAAAACAATAAGTTCATCTGATTTTTTGACGTAAGACAAAACGGATTTTATAAAGTAATTGAGTTGTTCTTCTTTTCGAGCCTCAAATTGTGATTCGTTAGTGCTATGATGGCTGTCGCTGGAGAAAGTGCCTTTGTTGCCTTCCCTGTTGTGATATACGTTGTTTTCAACCTCAGAATCTATTTCAGTAATTTTTTCTGTATCACCATCAAGAGCAACAATTATTGCTTTTGAGGAATCTATCCAAATGCCAGTTTGTCTTTTCATGTCTTTGATTTTTAAGTTAAAGTAGATTGTTTTAAAACAGCTTTATTTTAATTTTCATTCAATCCGTTGGGTGTAATTCGATGTGTTTAATTTTTTTAAATCCACTCTGACTTCGCCCTGTGCAGGCTAGACACATAGATTATAAAATTTTGGAAAGCGTTTCACTTTTTTAATGAAAATTATAGTCATGTAAACCCAATAATTGGGCTATCTGACTTTTTTTCTCTGTGTTTCTATTTGGTTCAATTTCTTATTTTTGATTATTTGAAATATTATTATTTACGCCCAACAATTATTCATTTAATTTTCAACCATTTAAAATGAACGTAAGTTCTCTAGTTAAAACTTGTTCTGATTTATTTTTTCCTGAAAACGAAGAAGCGATGGCGTTGGTAGTTTTTAGAATTAAGGCATTAATTTCCGGCGTGAACAAGTGCTGATGTTCTGTTCTGAAAATTTTAAAGTCGGAAATCACTTGTTCCAATTCCCATTCATTTGTGACCAGCCGGTCAAAAACAATTTCGACTTAATAAGCGGTGTCATCGCCATATTCATTGAAACTGTTTTCCAGCGGAAGCGATTCCTTCTTAAGGTTTTATTTCAGTTTCTCTACTTCCTCTTTACCAATGGTTTTTTCAATGGCCGCAATATAATAGAACACCTTGCCTAAATGTTCGTATAAATGAGTCATATTTTGGTGTGAAGGTTTCATTTTATTTTCGCAATGCATTGTTAAACATAAAGTTACAAAAAATAATTAATTCTTCTTCTGAATTGTTGTTTTTCTTTAAAATAAGGAATTTTTAAAGTGACTCAAGGAAAGTTGAAGAAGTTAAAAAGTACTATTTCGTTTTTGCCTCCAGAAAAGACAGCAGATTGTCAGTTTCCAGTTTTTAATCGGCGTATTTTAATTGAAGTTCAGAACCTTCGCCCATTCTATTGTAGTATTCCAACGCTTTTTTTGCAAAGAAGCGTTTGTGAAAATATTGAAGTTCAGGAATTTAAGGAAATGTTTTATGAAAAAGCATTTCGTAATAGGCTTGCCATTCTCTTTCATTTTTATCTTCAATCAAGTTTTCTGTCATTTTTTGACCCATGTGAATCATTTCATGCAGTAGCAAATTGAGCATTAAGTGCAGCGGATATTTGAAAGTGTTTTCAGGAATGCGGATAATTTGGGGTTCGCCAAGAGCGCCTTCGGTAGTCATTAGGATAAATTCTGGTTTGGCTTTTTCCCTCAATTCAAAGCCTTTAAAATTTGGGTTTTCTAAACCATATTCTTGTATTAAAAACCTGACAGCAGCAATGGTTTCTCCAAGTTCATGAAAGGTATTGACGATTTGTAAATGTTCTGGATACGATTTCATTTTAGGTTATTACTATTTTGTGTTATGTGCTGACTGTAATGGGAATGGATTGCAGATTTTCGCTATGGTTGTGTTAATATGCCCGAGCCGTGGGGTTTTGTGTTGTGGTTATATAATATTTTTTCTTATAATTTGTTTTGTTGTATTGTAAAGTGGATTGTGGTCCCTTTATTTAATTCTGATGTTGCCCAGATTTCCCCATTTAGTTTTTCAACTATCTTTTTGCAAGAGGCTAAACCTAAGCCGCTACCGTCAAACTCTTCTTGATTATGTAAACGTTTGAATGGTTCAAAAATAGTTTTGAGATATTCTGGTTTTATGCCTATTCCGTTATCTTCTATTGAAAAAGTAAAAATAGAGTTCGATTCTTCGAGCTTTATATTCAATTGTGTGCGTGTTGCTTTTATTTGATATTTTAAGGCATTACTCAATATATTTTTGAATAATACGATCAGTGCCGTACGTGAACTTTTTATTACCGGCATTGTGTCAATATTGATTTCTGGCTTGTGACCATCGATATTTTCAGTTAGTTCTTCAAAAATAGATGTAATCAATAAGTTCACATCGATGGACTCAAACTCTTTGGTAATAAAACCTCCTTTTGCATAATCCAGTAAATCATGTATCAAAAGGTTCATTCTAGTAGTGGTGTTGTTAATTAATTTAAAGAATGTTTGGTCGGTATCGTCCCATAAATCCTCGTGTTTCACCTTGATAATTTTTAGCGCTGCTTGAACAGAACCTAACGGTTGCTTCAAATCATGTGATGCCATTGCCGAAAAAGCTTCCATGTTTGAAGAGTATTCCTGTAATTTTTGCTGATAAGAGACCAACAGTTTATTTTTCTTTCTAAGATCTAATAAAAACATTACCTGATTTGATAAACTTTGCAGTGCTTCAGTTTGTGCTGCGGATAATTTACCGGGCTTTTGGTCTATGACGCACAATGAACCTAAAGCAAAACCTTCGGAAGTAACGAGTGGAATACCATAATAAAAAACGATATTAGGGTGACCGGTCACCAAGGGGTTCGCGGCAAATTGAGGATTTACACGAGCATCTGTAACTTCGAAATGCGACTGAGGATCTGCAATCGCATGTGCGCAAAAAGAATGCTCCAATGGTGCCGGTTCACCTTCCCCAAGTCCTAAATTTGACTTGAAATACTGACGCTCACTATCAATGAAATTGATTAGTGATATTGGCGTATTACAAATTGAAGAAGCAATTTTTGTTAAATCATCAAACATTTTTTCCGGAAGAGTGTCCATTATATCAAACTCCATCAATGCTTTTACACGCTCTATTTCATTATCGTTTTCTAGAGTCTTCATATTTTTATGTCTTACTTTCAGTATGATTATTTTTCTTTAGTTTAATGTTCCCTTATTGAGGAACAATATTTATTCCTTAGATTTTTCTTTAACAGTGTAATTTGCCTTTAATTTTTTTCTAAATTATTTATCATCAATACCAGCAATTAGTTAGTAATAAAATTTTACAAAAGTAAAATAAAAGATGACATTTGTTAAACCCTGTAGCGCATACTCGTAATCTCTTCACTATACAAATCTATAACTAAAGCTTCTACTTCATACACCAAGCATTCGTAATTTCTTGCAGCAATGAGCCTATAAAAAGGAATGTTATTTTAAATATCAGCCAAACAATTCACTCGCCACATCTTCAATTTTGGCTACTAATCTAATGTTGATTCCGGTATTTTTTAATGCAATTTTATTGTATTTTGATACAAAAATGGTCGAAAAACCTAATTTTTCTGCTTCCTGAATGCGTTGGTCCACGCGATTTACAGGACGTATTTCGCCAGAAAGTCCCACTTCGCCGGCAAAGCAAAAATCTTTATTGACTGCAATATCTTCATTCGAGGATAAAATGGCGGCTACAACAGCCAAATCTATTGCGGGATCATCTACTGAAATTCCTCCGGTTATGTTCAGAAAAACGTCTTTGGCGCCAAGCCTGAAACCGGCTCTTTTCTCTAAAACGGCCAGAATCATATTGAGTCTTTTGGCATTATAACCCGTGGTGCTGCGTTGCGGTGTTCCATAAACTGCGGTGCTGACCAAGGCTTGGATTTCAATCATTAACGGGCGCATGCCTTCTAATGTGGAGGCAATTGCGGTTCCGGATAATTCCTCGTCTTTGTGTGAAATCAATATTTCCGAAGGATTCGAAACTTCGCGTAATCCGCTTCCTAACATTTCATAAATTCCTATTTCGGCAGTGGAACCGAAACGGTTTTTTAACGAACGTAAAATGCGATACACGTGATTTCTGTCGCCTTCAAATTGTAAAACGGTGTCGACCATGTGTTCCAGGATTTTTGGCCCTGCAATATTTCCGTCTTTGGTAATATGACCAATAAGAATCACGGGAATATTGGTTTCTTTGGCAAATTTAATTAGTTCGGCGGTGGTTTCCCGAATCTGAGAAATACTTCCGGGAGTGGATTCAATATAATCCGTGTGAAGCGTTTGAATGGAATCGATAATCACGATTTCCGGTTGTATGGCTTCAATTTGCTTGAAGATATTTTGTGTTTTGGTCTCGGTAAGAATATAGCAATTGTCGCCGCTGGGTGTGATTCTTTCGGCACGCATTTTTATTTGTTTCTGACTTTCTTCACCCGAAACATATAAGGTTTTATACGGTAGTTTTAAAGAAATTTGAAGCAAAAGCGTACTTTTTCCAATTCCGGGTTCACCGCCCAAAAGAATTAAGGAGCCGGGAACTATTCCGCCACCCAGAACGCGATTCAATTCGCCATCAGTGGTGTCCATTCGGATTTCCTGGGCCGAATCAATTTCGTTTATTCGTAATGGTTTTGGTGCCTTACTGCTATTAGGCGTTTCACTTTTCCAAGCTGTTTTTTCTTGTTTTTGGATAATTTCTTCTGCAATGGTATTCCATTCTTTACAAGAATTGCATTGTCCTTGCCATTTTGCATATTGTGTGCCACAGTTTTGGCAAAAAAAAGTTGTTTTTACTTTTGACATTATTTTTTTGGTGTTTGACTGGTCATATCATCGTATTTTTCCATCATCATATTTTTTGTCAGGTTGCCAATTTCCTCTAATTGGGACGCGGTTTGATAACGTTTTGCCGCTTTTTTAAGGTCGCCCATTTTTTCATACATTAAACCCAATTCATAATCGGCTAGCATTGATTTTGGATAATTTTTGTTGGCAATTTCAGCTAATTTATCCAGTTCTGAATAGGCTTTATTTTTAAGAATTGCAGCTTCAATAGCTTTGAAGTCGTTGACGCGAATGGGCATTTTTAGGCCTAAATTTTTAGACAAAACCTCGTATTTATTGGTCAGGTAATCTACATATCCCGATTGAAGGATGACAATTTTATCCGAATATTCGGTAGAAGAAATGGGTTTATAAGTGTCGAAAAATTGGTACAAAGCATTTGGAATCGAATACAGAACCAGTGAATAATGGGAAGCTCCTGCAAAATTATCAAACTTATAATTAAGTAACGGATTCGTCACCTGTTTTATACTGGTGTCTAATTTCTTGATGGATGTCTGTAGTTTTTTTACATCGCCATCACCATTTGACTGATAATAAAAAATTGGTTGTTTGAGTTTTGAAAGTTGCTCCGGAATGCGATTTTCCATATCAGGCGCTAATTCGGGGCTTAATGAAATATAGGCATTGAAAATGGGATTGTCTTTATACAGAAAAAAGTTCAAAAAACCAGCAGTCGTGTCATGACCGGCGATGATGCGGAAAGGCGCAACAGGGTATTTTTTTTCAATGTATGGTAGTAATTCCGTGCCAATAAACTCAAAAAATTTCGCTCCTTTTCCAGAAGGTACGCCATCTGCTTCGTCATAATTGCAATCGTCAAATCGTTCCTTATTTTTGTTTTGGCTGATGCCAACGATAATGGTTTCCGGTAAATCATCCCAATAGGCTCCATAATTTAAAGCGCCAAAGAAAGGTTCAAACAAGTAATCGCCGTCCAATAAAACGAGAATCGGGTATTTTTTATTAGGGTTTTTTTCAAAAGAAGGCGGAAGTCCAATGGTGATTTCCCGACTTTCACCAAGCACTTGAGAATCGAAAGCAATCGTAGTTTTTTGTGAAAATGCGGAAACAGAAAAGAGTAATAAGAGTATTAGTTTTTTCATGATTTAGTTTGTTTTAGAAATTATGATTTACTCTAAATAAGAGCAAGCAATATAAACATTATTACTTTTAATTGAAAATGAATGCCAGTAAATGTTAAGAATGCGCTTTGATTTCAAGGGCGAAATCAGCGTTTATTTGTTTAGAAAAACAGCGTTAAAAAAAACAGCTACTGATTCTCGGATTTTAAAATACAAAATCAAAGAATAAGTAGCTAAAAAAATAGTTATTGGTTTTTTATTCGAATATAAATTAAGTCAACGAATTGTCATTTTCATTTGGAAAAATAACCCATGGTTTGAAAGTTTTAGCTTCTTCAAAATCCATGCTTGCGTAAGAAATGATGATGATGATATCGTCTTTTTGCACTTTTCTGGCAGCAGGTCCGTTGAGTGTTATGGTTCCTGAATTTTTCTCGCCTTTGATTGCGTAAGTATCAAAACGTTCTCCGTTATTGATGTTTACGATAGAGACTTTTTCGCCTTCAATAATATTTGAAGCTTCTAGTAATGACTCGTCAATAGTGATGGATCCGATGTAATTTAAATCGGCGCCGGTTACTTTAACGCGGTGAATTTTTGATTTTAATACTTGAATTTGCATGCTACAAAAGTAAATTAATTTAATGAAATGGTGTCAATCAAACGAATATTGTTGACTAATACGGCAATAAAAGCACGGTATTTTTTATTTTTATTTTTTCGTGTACACGATAAAAGAGTTGCTTCGTCCGCAATGGTGAAGTATTCTAATGTAAAGTGAGGATTGTTGCCGAATGATTTTTGAACCCATCCGGAGATTTCAGCGGTGCTTTTTGTTGCAAACTGCTCACGTACATTAGTTAGCACTTTGTAAATAATGGCAGCTTCATCTCTTTCCTTTGCTGATAAACGCTCGTTTCTGGAGCTCATGGCTAGATGATTAGATTCTCTGTAAATAGGACAACCAATTACGTTTACTTTTAAGTAATTTTTAGCAACCATCTTTTTTACGATTTGCAATTGTTGAAAATCTTTTTCGCCAAAATATGCGTTAGTAGGTTCAATAATTTCAAAAAGTCGTTTTACAATAGTACCTACACCATTGAAATGTCCGGGTCTAAATTTGCCTTCCATTTGGTTTTCCAATCCGTCAAAATCGAACGATTCCGAGACCGGTGTTCCGTCATAAATATCCTCTACAGTTGGAGCGTACAAAATGATATTTGGATTCAGATTGGCAAGTTTTTTTACATCTTCATCCAGCGTTCTGGGGTATTTTTTTAAGTCTTCCGAATTATTGAATTGGGTAGGATTTACAAAAATACTGACAACGGTAGTGTCGTTTTCCAGCAATGATTTCTGCATTAAAGCCAAATGACCTTGATGTAAAGCACCCATCGTTGGAACAAATCCAATGGTGGAATGGATAGTTTTTATAGATTTCAAATAGTCCATTAAAGATGCTTTTCCGTAGAAAATATGCATGGCAGTATTATTAAAATTAAATGCAAACTTACTATTTTAGTTAATAACTGCATAAATTTTTGTAATTTTGCATGGTTTTTATTGCCAATAAATTAAGTAAATTACGATATGAAAGATAAGAGGATATTATATGTATCATCTGAAGTGGTGCCGTATCTCGCTGAAACCGAGGTCTCTTTAATGTCTTATGACGTTCCAAAAATGATTAATGATCAAGGTGGACAGATAAGAATTTTTATGCCAAGGTATGGAAATATTAACGAGAGAAGACACCAATTGCACGAGGTAATTAGACTTTCGGGGATGAATTTGGTAGTTAATGACTTGGATATGCCGTTAATTATTAAAGTGGCTTCTATTCCAAAAGAAAGGATTCAAGTTTACTTTATTGATAATGACGAGTATTTCAAAAGAAAAGCTACGTTTGCTGATGAAGAAGGGGTGATGTATCCAGATAATGATGAACGTGCGATTTTCTTTGCTAAAGGAGTTGTTGAGACAGTTAAAAAACTCAATTGGGTTCCGGATATTATTCATGTTCATGGATGGATGGCTGCAATGCTACCTATTTATATGAAGCATTTTTATAAAAACGAAGCATTGTTTTCGGAAACAAAAATTGTTACTTCTGTGTACAGCCAATCTTTTGAAGGGACTTTAAATGAAGAAATGATTAATAAAGTAAAATTTGATGGTGTTCCAGACGATGCAATAACAGATCTTGAGATTCCAAACTACGAAAATATCATCAAAGCAACTATCAAACATTCTGATGCAGTGATTATTGCTTCAGAAAACCTCTCTCCAAGTTTAACAAAATTTATAGAATCTTCAGGAAAACCTTTTTTACCTTTCGCACCGAAAGATGCATTCGCGGAAGCGTATACAAATTTCTACAGAAACGAGGTTCTTTAAATTAAACTTTTTTAATAAGTATGTACAATAATTCTTTTTTTAAGAAAATTCTTTTAGTAGCAAGTGTTGTTTTTTTATATTCTTGCGATAAAGATTATAACGAAATTGGTGGAGATTTAATCGGTGAAAATAATTTTGATTTTAAAAAAGAAACATACAGTGTTTCTGGTTACAATCAAAAAACAGGACCAATACAATCCAATAATCTTGAAGTAAATCCTTTGGGAATTTACAGTAGTACAAATTTTGGCGAAACAACCGCAAACTTCAATACTCAGTTAACTTTACCTGCTCTTATTACTTCAGTAAGTACAAAACCTTTTGTTGAAAGTGTAGTGCTCTCTATTCCGTATTACACAGACGCAGCCCAAACAAAAACGAATGCTGACGGAAGTCATGTCTATGCATTAGACTCTATTTATGGTCCGGATAAGGCTAAAATGAAATTAAGTATTTATGAATCAGGTTATTTTATGAGAGATGCGGATCCTATTGGAGGATTTCAACAATCTCAAAAATACTTTACAGATCAGAATACTGAATTCGATAATTTAAAAATTCCGACCCGTTTAAATGACAACGTTGATAAGGCTCAGAATGATGAGTTCTTTTTTAACCCTGCAGAGCATGTTGTTGTAACAACAGATACGGTAACGAAGGTGAAATCAACAGCATACATTGCTCCGGGAATGAAGCTGAATTTGAATAGGGATTATTTTAAAGCCAAGATTATTGATGCGGTTAATTCAGGTAAGTTAGCCTCAAATGAAGTTTTTAAAAATTATTTTAGAGGTCTTTATTTTAAAATGGAGAAATCCGGAGGCGGTCAAGGCAATTTAGCGATGCTGAATTTTAAAGGAGGCAAAATAACCATTATTTACAATGAGGATTTAGTTTCTACAACAGGTGGGGCTACAACACGAGTAAAGAAAACGATTGTTTTAAACATGACAGGAAATACTGTTAGTTTATTGAACAACGATTTTAGCGGTAATGGAAGTGCGTATAATGCCTTGCCAACGACTGGAAACACAACTGAAGGAGATGAGAAATTATTTTTAAAAGGTGGTGAAGGATCTATAGCGGTTTTAGAGCTCTTTGATAAAACAGATTTAAAAGGATATGATGCTAATGGAGTGTTAACAGGTCCTAATAAAATTTCAGATCAATTAGATGACTTAAGAAACCCGGCAGATGGTAAAAAAATATTGATTAATGAAGCAAATCTTGTTTTTCATATTGATGCAGCCGCTATGGCCAACACTTATGAGCCACAAAGAATTTATTTGTATGATTTTAATAACAGCCGACCTTTGACAGATTATTACCTAGACCCCACTACTAATAGTGCGAATCCAAAAAAATCTAAAACTATTTTGGATGGCATTATAAAGAAAGTTGCCACTAGTAAAAAAGGGGTGACCTATAAAATTAGAGTAACCAATCAAATAAGAAATCTGATTAATAACAACGATTCTACTAATGTTAAATTAGGTCTCGTAGTTACGGAAGACATTGGAATGATAACATCTTATAAGTTAAAAACTCCAAATACATTTATTTCTCAAGCACCAAAGGCTTCGGTTATGAACCCATTAGGAACCATTTTGTACAGCGGAAAATCTACCGTAACTGAGGCCAAAAGATTAAAACTTGAAATTTATTATACAAAACCTAATTAAACCAAGACTATGTGTGGAATTGTTGGATATATTGGATACAGAGAAGCTTATCCTATTGTAATTAAAGGATTAAAAAGACTCGAATATAGAGGCTATGATAGTGCTGGAGTCATGTTGTATGACGGTGAGAACTTAAAGGTTTCGAAAACAAAAGGGAAAGTTTCAGATCTTGAGGAGCGAGCTTCAAAAGAGATTACCATCAACGGAAGCATTGGTATAGGTCACACACGCTGGGCAACTCATGGTGTTCCAAATGATGTAAACTCACATCCACATATTTCAAATTCAGGGGACTTGGCAATAGTTCATAACGGAATTATTGAAAATTATGCGCCCTTAAAAGCAGAGTTGATCAAAAGAGGATACGTTTTTCATTCTGATACGGATACCGAAGTATTAATTAATCTTATTGAAGAAGTACAGAAAAAAGATAATTTAAAATTAGGGAAAGCAGTTCAGGTGGCTTTGAATCAGGTAGTAGGAGCGTATGCGATTGCTGTTTTTGACAAAAAAACTCCAGATGAAATTGTTGCTGCCCGGTTGGGAAGCCCACTAGCAATTGGTGTTGGTGAAGGGGAATTTTTTATTGCCTCAGATGCTTCTCCTTTTATAGAATATACATCTAATGCGATTTATCTGGAAGATGGTGAAATGGCAAATATTAGATTGCACAAACAAATGAAAGTGCGTAAAATTAAAGATGATACTTTAGTTAATCCTACTATTCAAGAGCTTCAAATGAATTTGGAGCAAATTGAAAAAGGTGGTTACGATCATTTTATGTTGAAAGAAATTTATGAGCAACCAAGCGTTATCAAAGACACATATCGTGGAAGACTTCATGCTAATGAAGGTTTGATTCAAATGGCAGGTGTTGAGGATAATTTAGAAAAGTTCTTAAACGCGGAAAGAATCATAATTGTGGCTTGCGGAACTTCGTGGCACGCTGGTTTAGTTGCAGAGTATATTTTTGAAGAATTTGCAAGAATCCCAGTTGAAGTGGAATATGCTTCTGAATTTAGATACAGAAATCCAATCATAAACAGTAAGGATATCGTTATTGCTATTTCTCAATCTGGAGAAACGGCTGATACCATGGCCGCTATAAAATTGGCTAAAGAAAATGGTGCGTTTGTTTTTGGAGTATGTAATGTAGTGGGATCTTCTATTTCAAGAGAAACTCACGCCGGTGCTTACACTCATGCGGGACCTGAAATTGGTGTTGCGTCTACAAAAGCATTTACAACTCAAATTACGGTGCTGACAATGATTGCGTTGCGTTTGGCTAAAGCCAAAGGGACATTGTCAAATTCAGCTTTTCATACCTATTTACAAGAATTAGAAATTATTCCTGAAAAAGTAAGAGAGGCTTTAGAAACAAATGACAGAGCAAAAGAAATTGCTGCAGTTTTCAAAGACGCTCCTAATTGTTTGTATTTGGGAAGAGGGTATAATTTTCCAGTGGCTCTTGAGGGAGCTTTAAAATTAAAAGAAATCTCCTATATACATGCTGAAGGATATCCTGCAGCGGAAATGAAACATGGACCAATTGCGTTAATTGACGAGCACATGCCTGTGGTTGTAATTGCACCAAAACAAGGGCATTACGATAAAATCGTGAGTAATATTCAAGAAATTAAATCCAGAAGTGGAAAAATTATAGCGGTAGTTACTAAAGGAGATACACAAGTACGCGAATTAGCGGATTATGTTATCGAAATTCCGGAAACTTCGGATGCATTATCACCGTTGATTACTACTATTCCATTGCAACTGTTATCTTATCACATTGCTGTTATGCGTGAATGCAATGTAGATCAACCTCGTAATCTTGCGAAATCAGTTACCGTAGAATAAATTTGTAGATAATTGCATTATTTATAACAAGCCTCGGAAGTTTTTTTCGAGGTTTTTTTTGTGTTTTATAATTTATTAAATAAGAATACTGAGACGCTGGAAAAGTGAAATAAACGGTAAATTTTGCGGCTTTTTGAACTTTTATCAAATATCTAAAAATTAATAATTATTTTGTGATAAATGTATTTTTTATATGCGTGCATAATGATATTCTGGGTTTTTAGCATAAATTTTAACATTAAATAATTAATTATAAATGTGGAATAAGCTTAAATGGGGCAAAAGAACTGAAGAATATGAAATTTTTTCAGTCCTTTTTTATTAATATTAAAAATATTTGTACTTTGGCGGCATAAACCAACAAATTATATCCCAATGAGAGTGTATTTACTTTTTTTGTCATTGTTTTTTTGTAGCCTAACTTTTGCTCAAAACTCAATTTCAGGTATTGTTACAGACAGTAACAACCAACCTATTCCTGGAGCCAACATAAAAATTGTTGGAGAATCTTCGGGTACTATTTCCGATTTAGACGGTTCATTTACATTACAAACTGCTAAAAAGCCTCCTTTCGTAATTGAGATTACAAGTGTTGGGTTTGGAACTCAAAAGATCAATGTTTCCTCTGCTGATCAAAGAATTTCTGTAAAGCTTATAGATGAAGAAAATAAACTGGATGAAATTGTAGTTTCTGCATCAAGAACTCCTGAAAGAGTGATTGAATCACCGGTTACTATTGAAAGAATGGGTATACAACAAATAAAAAGTACAACTGCACCGACATTTTATGATGGTTTAGAAAATCTTAAAGAGGTGCATTTTAACACAAGCAGTATTTCGTTCAAATCTATAAATACAAGAGGTTTCTCTACAGTTGCCAATACTCGTTTTATGCAGTTGGTGGACGGGATGGACAACTCTTCACCAGCATTGAACTTTGTTTTAGGAAATCTGATCGGGCTATCTGATATTGATGTTGCCAACGTTGAGTTGCTTCCGGGAGCATCTTCCGCTCTTTATGGCGCAAATGCTTTTAATGGTATTTTGTTCATGAACAGTAAAAATCCTTTTGCGAATCAAGGAATTAGTACTTACGTAAAATACGGACAAACTACTCAGCAAGCTGCTGGTACGAATGATTATTTTGATTTTGGATTGAGAGCAGCAAAGGCTTTTACTAAGCATTTTGCAGCCAAAGCAAATTTCAATTTTTTGAGAGCTACAGAATGGATTGCCGCAGATGACAGAAGTTTAACAGGTGGTTCAATTGGACACGCTAACAATCAAAACTATGACGGGTTGAACTTGTATGGTGATGAGGTTACTACTTTCATCACTAACGTAGGGCAGGTAAGCAGAACAGGATACCGCGAGCAGGATTTGAATGACAATAAAGTTAGAAGTGTAAAAGCAGATTTCTCTTTGCATTTTAAACCTTGGGAGGGTGAAACCGAAATTATATTACAACATAAATTAGGTTTAGGAAGTACTATCTATCAAGGAGCGAACAGATATGCATTGAATGATTTCTTTATGCAACAATCTAAAATCGAGATAAAAGGGAAAAATTTCTTTGTAAGAGGATATATTACTGACGAAGATGCTGGTAATTCTTATGATATGCGTTTTGCTGCGTGGAATGTTAACAGGGCTGCAAAATCAGATACAGAATGGTTTACTAATTATGCTACTGCGTATCAGTTATCGGGAGCTGTATTAGGTACTAACGCACAGCAATCTGCTACAAATGCAAGAAATTATGCAGATTACAATATCAAACCAGCAGGTTTATCTTTCTTAGTTACTCCAACAGGAAGTGCAAGATTTGAACCAGGTTCTGTACAATTTAAAAGCGCTTTAGCAGCTGCAATTGCAGAGCCGGATTTAACTAAAGGTGCTAAATTTATCGATCAGTCTAAAATTTACCATTCAGATGTAAATTACAATTTTAAAGATTTGGTAAAATTTGCAGAGATTCAATTAGGAGGTTCATTCAGACAATATGAAATGAACTCACAAGGAACAATCTTCACTGATTTTGACGGTCCATTAAGATATAATGAGTACGGTGCTTACGGGCAATTGACCAAAAAATTCATGAATGACAGGTTGAAATTCACAGGATCTGCGCGTTACGATAAAAGTCAAAATTTTGACGGAAATATTTCGCCTCGCGTATCTTTTGTCTATTCTGCCGGAGCAACAAAAAGACATAATTTTAGAGTTTCCTATCAAACAGGTTTCAGAAACCCAACTACACAAGATCAATACATTGGTTTAGACTTAGGGCCGTTTGCTTTAATTGGTTCTGCTCCTGAGAATTTAGATCGTTTTACTGAAGTTAGAGGAGTTAGTGCTGCTGGTCAAGCATTAGGAATTCCTGCAACTTTAACTTTAACAGGTCAAAATGCCTATACTAATTCTTATACTTTGACATCAGTTCAGGCTTTCAGTGCTGCAGTTGCTGCAAGTCCATCGAATATTCCTGCAGCAGCAGCTTTATTAAAAGTAGCTAATCCAATATTGGTTAAGCCTGAGGAGGTTCAGGCTATAGAATTAGGGTATCGTTCTGTAGTTAACAATGATTTGTCAATTGATATTAATGGATATTATAATATTTATAATGATTTCATGAATACTTCAAGAGTGATTAGTCCGTATTACGGAAATGTTAATACCGCTTTTGATTTTGGTAACCCTGCAACTTTGGGTACGCTTTCTGCTTTGAGTAATGGAGACAGAAGAGTGTATCAGGTATATACCAATACTACTGCAAAAATTACATCTTTAGGTTTTGGTGTAGGTTTGTCTAAAAAAGTGTATCAGGATTTTGAAGTTGGTGTAAATTATAACTATGCTGAGTTCAATTTTAATCAAGAAGAAGACCCCAGTTTTATAGCTGGTTTTAACACTCCTAAACACAGAGTTAAAGCATCTATAGGTAACACTAAATTGTTTAAAAACTTTGGTTTCAATGTTAATGCAAGATACAATACGGAGTATTTATGGCAGTCTTCTTTTGCTGACGGTATGGTTCCGGAAAACACTGTATTAGATGCTCAAATTAATTATGGTTTTCCAAAATTAAAATCTGTACTTAAAATTGGTGCTACCAATATTGGTGGAAAAGATTATCTTCAGGTTATTGGAGCAGGAGCCATAGGGCAACAATGGTTTGCCTCTTGGACAATCAACCCATAATTATAAAAAGGTCAATAATTTTAAAAAATATATTATGATAAAAAATTTCAAATGGCTGTTGTTGATTTCGCTAACATTCGCAGCATGTAATAACGATGATGAGGTAATTGCCGAAGAGCCGCTAACAGCGGGTACGGCCGATTTTTCTAAATATGTTGCTTTAGGAGATTCGTTTGCAGCGGGATATAGTGATGGAGCTCTTTTTAAAGCCGGTCAAAAAAATTCATACCCTAATATCTTGGCAGGGCAATTTGCTTTAGTTGGCGGAGGTGCTTTTACAAATCCATTCATGGCCGATGACAACAGAGGTGGGTTTTCAATTGGAGGAAATCAAGTTCCTCAATTCCCAACACGTTTGTATTTCAATGGTGCTGGACCTGTAAATGTTTCAGGGGTTTCGGGAACAGTTTTTGGTGCTAGTATTTCTGGTTCATACAGCAATATGGGAGTTCCAGGTGCAAAAGCAATACATTTAGGAGTTGCAGGTTACGGACGAGCTAATCCATATTTTGGTCGATTTGCGAAAACGGCGATGTCAAGCGTAATAAAAGATGCTACAGATCAAAATCCAACCTTTTTCTCTTTGTTTATTGGAGGAAATGATGTTTTAGGATATGCTACCAATGGTGGTATACCTACTTCGCAAGATCCTGTTGCGGGGAATGACATTACTCCCACTGGTACTTTTAATGCGGCTTATAATGCATTAGCTACTGCTCTCGCGGCAGGAGGTAAAAAAGGAGTTGTTGCCAATTTACCGTATATCAACAATCTACCGTTTTTTACGACGGTTCCTTTTAACCCAGTTCCGTTAGATGCTGCAACTGCAACACAATTGAATACACAGTTGTTAGGGCCAGTAAAACAAATTCTTACAAAACTAGGTGCTGGAAGTAGAATTAAAATATTAACGGCTTCTGCTACAAATCCTTTATTGATAAGAGATGAAACGTTGGTTAATTACAGTGCTCAAATTACGAGTGAGTTAACTGCAGCGGGTGTTCCAGCGCAGCAAGCAGCTTTAATGGGCAATCTTTATGGACAAGCGCGTCATGCTAATGGTGGTGCAAATGTTACTGACAAAGATTTTGTATTGCTTACAACCAGAACAGTTATTGGAACACCACAAGCTGGAGTTCCGCCTCCTTTTAATACCGTTGGGGTAACTTTTCCATTGCAAGACAATAGGGTTTTGACAGCTTCAGAGATTTTGGAGATAAAGTTAGCGACAGATGCCTATAACGTAACGATTAAAGCTGCGGCTGAATCAAACAATTTGGCTTTCGTTGATACAGCTTCAATTTTGAATCAGTTGAACAATGGCGGAATTCGTTTTGGTACTTTTCACATGACTGCTGCTTATGTTACAGGTGGTACTTTTTCTTTAGATGGAGTTCACCCAAGTCCAAGAGGATATGCGTTAATTGCTAACAAATTCTTGGAGGCTATAAATGCTAAATATGGTTCTAATTTGAAAGGTGTTGATTTAGGTTTGTATGGAATTCAATATCCAGCTACCATTCAATAATTTGAACTTTTTTTTTATAAATAATAACCACCCGTTTCTTGACGTGGTGGTTATTTGTTTTTGAGGATATTGCGATCTTTTGTCTGTTTCCAAGTCATTTCTCCAGTATCTATTAAAAATATCCTTTTTTTATAAAAAATTATTGATTTTATATTTTAAAAAATTATCTTTGCACACTGAAAAAAGCATTTAATCGATACAATTCGGTTAGTACTATTTCATAAACCTAAATAGCTATTTAATAAATACATAAGTAATGTCGAAAGTAATAGGAAAAGTTGCCCAGATCATTGGACCAGTAGTTGACGTAGTTTTCAACGGTAAGGATGTTGAACTTCCAAAAATTTATGATTCATTAGAAATCACAAAAAAAGATGGTACTTTATTAGTACTTGAAGTACAATCTCACATAGGTGAAAACACAGTTCGTACCATTTCGATGGACTCAACAGATGGTTTGAGTAGAGGTTATGAGGTAGTTGGAACAGGTAATCCTATTCAAATGCCAATTGGCGCCGATGTTTACGGACGTTTATTTAACGTAATTGGAGATGCAATTGATGGTTTGCCGGAATTGCCAAAAACAGGTGAAAACGGAATGTCGATTCACAGAGCAGCTCCAAAGTTCGAAGATTTATCTACTTCTTCTGAAGTTTTATTCACAGGTATTAAAGTAATCGATTTAATTGAGCCTTACTCAAAAGGGGGAAAAATTGGATTGTTTGGTGGTGCTGGAGTTGGTAAAACAGTATTGATTCAGGAGTTGATTAATAATATTGCAAAAGGTCACGGTGGACTTTCCGTTTTCGCAGGAGTAGGAGAAAGAACACGTGAAGGGAATGACTTACTTCGTGAGATGTTAGAGTCAGGAATTATAAAATACGGGGATGAATTCATGCACTCTATGGAAAATGGAGGATGGGATTTGTCTAAAGTAGATTTAGTAGGAATGAGAGAGTCTAAAGCCACTTTCGTTTTCGGACAAATGAATGAGCCTCCAGGAGCTCGTGCTCGTGTGGCACTTTCAGGATTATCTATCGCTGAGTATTTCCGTGATGGGGCAGGAACTGATCAAGGTAAAGATGTATTGTTCTTCGTGGATAATATCTTCCGTTTTACACAAGCAGGTTCTGAGGTTTCGGCACTTTTAGGTCGTATGCCATCTGCGGTAGGATACCAACCAACATTAGCAACTGAAATGGGTGCAATGCAAGAGCGTATCACATCTACAAACAAAGGTTCTATTACATCTGTTCAAGCGGTTTACGTTCCTGCGGATGATTTAACGGATCCAGCTCCGGCTACAACTTTTGCCCACTTAGATGCAACAACAGTATTGTCTCGTAAAATTGCTGAGTTAGGTATTTATCCTGCGGTTGATCCATTGGATTCAACTTCAAGAATACTTACGCCTCAAATTTTAGGGAATGAGCATTATGACTGTGCACAAAGAGTAAAAGAAATTTTGCAAAAATACAAACAATTACAAGATATCATTGCGATTCTCGGTATGGAAGAATTATCAGAAGATGATAAATTAGCCGTTTCAAGAGCACGTCGTGTACAACGTTTCTTATCTCAGCCTTTCCACGTTGCGGAGCAATTTACAGGATTAAAAGGAGTTTTAGTTGATATTAAAGATACTATTAAAGGATTTAATATGATTATTGACGGTGAATTAGATCACTTGCCAGAATCCGCTTTTAACCTGAAAGGTACTATTGAAGAAGCAATCGAAGCTGGAGAAAAAATGTTAGCGGAAGCTTAAAAATTATAAGTTATGAGTTATGAGTTGTTTCAAATTTTGAAAACTCATAACTCATAATTCAAAACTCATAATTATGTTATTAGAAATAGTATCACCAGAGGCAAAATTATTTTCAGCAGAAGTAACTTCGGTTACATTGCCAGGAGTGGATGGAAGCTTTCAGATTTTGAATAACCACGCGCCAATTGTTTCTATTTTAGAAAAAGGAGTAGTGAAAATTACCGCTTCTAACTTTGCTTTTGCAAAAGAAGTCGCAGGTAAATTCACCAAACTCGATGCCCAAAATTACACACTTGCTATCAATTCTGGGACAATCGAAATGAAAGACAACAAAGTTATTGTTTTAGTCGACTAAAATGATTTCAATATATAAATTAAAGCTTCACAATTTGTGAGGCTTTTTTTTTGGAGCTATTTCCAGCTGTCCACTATATCTTTCACAAAGCTTCCAGCCTTCAAAAGGCTGGAACCTTTGTAAAAGGATGCCGTTTCCATCTGGGCTAAAAATTTGACAACAAGAGATTATTCATCCTTTACAAACTCCATAATATCTCCGGGTTGGCATTCCAGAATTTCACAAATCAATTCTAAAGTCGAAAACCGAATCGCCTTTGCTTTTCCGGTTTTTAAAATAGAAAGATTAGCTGTTGTGATTCCCATTCGTTCCGCTAGTTCATTGGAGCGCATTTTTTTTTTGGCAAGCATTACGTCAAGGTTTACTATGATTGGCATAATTATATGGTTAGTTCGTTTTCTTCTTTCAATTGTTTCCCCATTTTAAAAACTTCGGCTAAAACCGTAAAAAACAATCCAAGAGAAATAAGATACAGGAAAGGATTTGCTCCAATTTCTATTTTTATTTCACCTTGTGCTACTTTATAAAAGAAAGCAGGAATTCCCGATACAAATCCGGAAAGTATAAATAGGTTTCCAATTCGATTGAAGTAAAAGATTATTTTGTTATCGAAAATAATCTTCAACTGAAACAATCGGAGTAGTTTTTTTATTAGATATAAACCATACAATAGTAAGAGATAAGACAAGGTTGCAAAAAATAAAACAATTTTAGCATTGAGGTCCAAAACAGTAATTTTGATACCATTCATGTTTATTGGAACATCAAACGGTTCATTTGAAATCGATAAATATCCGATAAAAAACAATAAGAACGGAATAAAAATTAATGCCATAATCCAGACAAAATCGATAATCGTTTTTAATAAATTTAATTTTTTCATACTATTTTATATTGTTAAATTATTTTCAGTTTCTATGATATTTCCTTTTTTAATTACATCAGAAAAAGCTAATAACCCAATTCCAATTGCAAGTAATAACAAATACATAATAATATCAGATAGTATCTGGTCCTTTGGCGTCTGACTCATGCCCAACAGTTTAATTATGATCCCAGAAACGCTTAACAGCAACGAAAGGTAGCCACTTCTTTTAAATCTCTCTGAGCTTTTAAAATTAAAAACGCCTTCTTTAATAAACGCTTGGAGTCCTTTTTGAATATTAAGTACCGTGAATATTAAGACCACTATTCGTAATAACATTATATAAGGACTTAAATTTCCGAAAATAGATTCCTTATATATTATAGTTATTTCTTCGCTAGACATGTTATACCGTAAGCACTCGTTTATTGGGATAGCTAAGATTAATAATCCTATGAAAATTTTTAAAACCCAATTTAAAATAATAATTTTTCTCATATTTTTTCTTGTAAATATATAAAAATTATCGATAAACAATAATTAAATGTTTAAAAACAATAAAATATAGAAAAAGATTAATTACAGGTATTTTTTTCCCCTTTTTATTTTAAATCTGAATTAAAAACTGTTTTAGGCAAAACTCATTTTTGAATAGTTTTTTTATAAAAAAGCCTAACAGGTTTCCAACGTCTGTTAGGCTTTGGTTGATAACAAATATTAAAACAAACCATTTACAAATTATCAACTTATATTTTAATTATTCAGCTCCATCTATTGTAGCTCTTGCAACAGCAAAGCCACCTACTTTTTTCCCTAATTCAAATCCTTTTTCACAATCACTCCTATAATGAATGGCGCCAAGCAAGCGCGAATCAGAAGCCTGTTTAGCCATAATTGAAAAATTTTGCGCTTTTGCAGGAATAATATGCGATAATACGGCACTGGCAGCACCACTAAAGGTCGAGTGACCTGATACATAAGCAGGAAAATTCGGAATCCCTGTTAATGTTTTTATGGATGGATCCATCTGACACGGCCTTGGATTAAAATAAAAGTATTTTGCATCCCAGCAACTGATAGCCGCATCCATCATGGCAATATTCAATAACGCCATATTTCTGGCCCATCGTACTTCGCTGTAATTTTGGGCTACAAATTCTTCAGCTGCAATAGCATTCCAGTGGCCTGGCGGTGTGTATGTACCCGCACCATCAGCCCAAAAGGTAACAATTTCCATATTTTTTCTAGTGGCATTTTTGCTGTTGGTTTTTACTTCAGCTAATTCTTTTGCAAATTGTTCTGATTTCGTGGAAGGCGGTGGAACCGGACGACTGGCAAGAACCATTTCAGGGGTCATAAGGAATGATTTTACTTTTCCAAACATTGGTAACATCGGTGGTCTCGCGGGAATATCTAGTGATTTCCATGGAGTTTCTCCAGCGGCTGCAGTTTGAGTTTCAAGTTGTGTCCAAAGTGCTTGATTGCCAATAGCTGCTCCTGTTCCGTCAGTGGCAGCTCTGGCGATAAATTTGGCGGCAATTTTTCTGCCTAAAATAATTCCGGCATCAACATCACTTCGAACATTGGCACCACTAATAATGCGATATAATTTTTGTTCCTCTGCTTTTTCTTGGATGTAAGCGATTTCTGTTGGGAATAATAATTTTAATAATTCAACAGTAATTCCTGCTAAAACAGCATCTTCAGATGGATAAGAAGGTAAGCTGCTCTTCGGGATTAGAACGGGTAAAGTTGCGTCAACTATAAATGGTGCATCTCTATTATAAAGTTTTTTATAATGCCAAGTTGCAACCATCGCATCGTATTGCGCAGCGCTCACATACGCATAAGCTCTGGCTGCGTAAGGAGGATTTGAAAAAGGAAATTGAGGATTCGCAAATGGATTTGCTCCAGATGGTGCAGGATATGTTTCGTCTTCATTTTGATATGGTGGACGATTGTGTCTTGCCACTAAGGTCCGCATAATCTCATTCCAACGTAAAACGCCTCCGGCGCTCCAATATTGCATTATTTTTTTCTGTTCCGGAGTTATGCTTGCTTGGTAACTTTTTATTTCATTAATTTCTCTTGCAAAAGCAGGTGTGTTTGATGCTATTGGCGGATCCAAATAAAATTCATTTGGGGCAGTCAATAGGAATGTTTTCCAGCTTCCGGCTAATACATCTGTATTGGCGGGATTTAATTGAGGAAATTGCTCATTGCGTTCTGTTAACTCGTCACTACAAGAATAGTTCAACGTAAGAAACAAAACCAAAAGACTATTGCAGGCTATTTTTTGTACTTTATTTTTCATCTTCTTGTACTGTTTTTTTTAGATTAACGACATAAAATAGACCGCCGTAAAAGGTATTTGATTGCCCTACATTTCGGCCTTTTGTAACAAAATTGCACCCTCCAATAATAGATAATGCCGGTACTTTCTTAAGCGTGTATTTAGTATTCACACCAATTTTTAATGCATTCATAGTATTGCTTAGAAAAGGCATATTGTTCGTTGTAATGTCAAATCCACCAGATTGCGTAACCCAATTATCAAGAACAGCTTCGGTTATTAATCTGCTGGAGCGATAGCCTATTCTGTAGTTTATAGATATAGCATTCGGCATGTCAACTTCATTGGTGTAATGTATTTCGGTTGTGTAATAGGAATTTCTGTCAATGGTTACGTTAGCTCTTTTTACATACGCGCCGGATAGCGTGGTAAAAAAGCGACCTCTTTGATAATCACCCATTAATCGTAAGGAAGCAGTCTTGCTTTTCAGGCCAATACTTAATGGTAAATAATCTGCTGGATAATTTGAAATTGGAGCCGATAGACCTGCTAAAGCATATAGAGAGTAAGTGGCTTTGCCAATTGTTTTTTCAAAAGGCATGTATTTTACGGTAAAAGAGATGTCCTGTAATCCTTTTACTCCTCCCATTGTGCCAGCAGAAGCTTTAGTTTCTACATACGGAAGGCTGAAAATAATATTTAATTTATCAGAAACACCATAGTTTCCCATCAAAGCCAATGACTTTGTGGATACGGTACCAAAATTGAGGTTTTTTCTTTTAAAGGTTCCTTCCCAATACTTGTCCCAGCTACTATGTTGGTATATTGTTCCAAAACAAAAATTGCCTTTACTCATCATAATTCCATCAATCTCTGTTTGAGCATTCATAAATAAAGATGCCAACAGCAGACAACTTAAGTAAAATTTTTTCATTAAAAAATGGTTTTTGTTAATAGCGGGTGTTTGGTATTTAAAAACATTTTGTTTTAATTATTAAGAAAACAACAAATTTTCAGATGCTTAATAACTAAAATCTGGTTAATAATCCTATGTTTGTTGTGTAATCAGCAAAAGCTGAATCACCTTGAACAGGAGTACCTCTCGTCGTTGAATTCTTCTTGTCGGTAACACTTTGCGAACGGTTACAAACCACTGCGAATGATACTGATGCAAAAAGAACAATTTTTTTTACTCGGAGTCTACTATGTTTTCACGGTTTAAAGGAAAGGATATTGTCCTAGTTGTTTAAAAAAAATTGACAAAAAAATCAAATAACAATGTGAATTAGATTGGCGAATCAATGATTTTCCTGCAGTAATAAGGTACTTCTCGCCGTAAATTTATACCAATGTAGCAGACACTAATCAATTTTAATATCAAAACCCAGCGGAGTTATATTGATTTTGAAAATTAATACTAAACACTATATATTCAGTATTGTAATGTTTTTGGTATAAAATGTAAATTAAACGAAATCAGGTGGTGTGTACGATAAAGCAAGGTGTCCCGAGCGTAAAGACGCTATTGGATTTTCATTAATCGCTACAACTTCTGCTTCTTTTTCAGGCGAAAAAGCGAAACAAACAGCAGTGTTTGGTACGTAATCTTTAAGGAAAGATTTTAATAGTTTTTTAACCGGAGACTCTTTTGAGGAAGATCCGTTGAATAATTGATTGTCAACAATGTCTTTTAAATCCTGACTTATTGCATCTTGATGTGAATTGCGCAGGTAATACAGACTTAATATGTTGTTTTGAATTCTTTTTTTGAAAATGTGATAGCTTTTGTTGTTGATTACCACATCTTCATTGACATACTCAAAACCGGTGTCTTCGATAAAAGAGTATAAAGTTGCATTCAATTTGATTACTTGAAACTCAGAATCATGTCTCTTTTCCATAGAAGATACCCACGCTTGCTCTTCTTGATAAGCAAACATCAGATAGTATCCCATCACGTTGTAAAACAACGTTACTACTAAAAAAAGTGATGCAATTCGTTTCATATTTGCCGAAAGTAAAAAACTATTTCATTGGTTAACATTTTCAATATTTATTTTAAGTTTTTTTTAACATAATTTTACGAAGGTTATAAATCGAAACCGTTTTCGAAAAAATTTATGTATTTTTTTTTCATCGGTTTAGTTTCATTGTTAATTTATAATGCATTTGATTTTTTTTGATGAAGAAGCCGAATTTTGATTTTAAGAAAAAAGCTTGATTTTTTTTAGGTTTGATGAAAAAACAAACAAGTAATTTACAAAATCAATAAACCAAAAAAGATGCTTATTTTTGCTGACTATGAAACATTTTCCAGAAAATCTATCCGCTAAACTTGAGATTCGAAAGCAAAATAATGCTTTACGACAATTGCCTTTGTCAAGTAAAAGGATTGATTTTGCTTCCAATGATTATTTAGGATTAGCTAAATCAGAAATTATTTTCAATGAAACACAAGAGTTTTTAATTAATAATAAAATCATTCAAAATGGAGCAACTGGCTCGCGATTGTTATCTGGAAATCATAAATTGTATCAAGAAACAGAAGATTTGATAGCTAAGTTCCACCACTCGGAAACTGCGCTGATTTTTAATTCGGGTTATGATGCAAATATTGGATTCTTTGGCTCGGTTCCACAAAAAGGCGATTTAATTCTATACGATGAATTGTGTCACGCTTCTATTCGTGACGGAATTCAACTATCGAATGCCAAAGCCTATAAATTCGATCACAATGATTTTGAAGATTTAGAAAAGTTGATTTTACGGAATCCTAATACTATTATTTATATCGTCACTGAATCAGTATTTTCAATGGATGGTGATTGTCCAAATCTAGAAGAATTGGTTTTGCTTTCGGATAAACACCACTGTTATTTAGTGGTTGATGAAGCGCATGCTTTGGGTGTTTTTGGTTCAAAAGGAGAAGGATTAGTTCAAATGTTGGGTTTGCAAGAGCACGTTTTTGCTCTAATAGTTACTTTTGGGAAAGGATTAGGTTGCCATGGAGCAGCAGTGTTAGGGTCGAATGAATTGCGAGAATATTTGATAAACTTTGCCAGAAGTTTTATTTACACCACAGGACTTTCACCACATTCCGTTGCCACGATTCTGGTTGCGTATCAGCATTTAGAAATGGATTCGGCTTCAATTTTAAAATTAAGAGAAAACATTGTTTTTTTTAATCAGCAGAAAAATCTGCTGAGTTTAAAACCACTTTTTGTCCGAAGCAAATCAGCCATACAATCAGCTATTATTCCTGGAAATGAAAAAGTCAAAACAATCGCCAACCAATTGCAGGAAAAAGGATTTGATGTCAAAGCGATACTTTCGCCTACGGTTCCCGAAGGTCAAGAACGTCTGCGTTTTTGTTTGCACAGTTATAATTCGACTGAAGAAATCTCGGAAGTGTTGCGATTGTTGAGTACTTTTGTTTTTACGGCAGAAGTATGATACGGCTTTAGCAAATTATTGCTAATCTTTTAATTTCAGGAGGCTAATTTATTGCAAGAAAAGGGAGTGAAACTATTTTTGACTTAGTGAATCGTTGTAAAACAGAAAAATTTATGAAATTATTTATAACAGGAATTGGAACCGATGTGGGTAAAACCATCGCGTCAGCCATTATAACAGAAGCTTTAGAAGCCGATTATTGGAAACCCATTCAAGCGGGAGATCTAGAAAACTCCGATAGCCACAAGGTCAAATCATTTTTGTCTAATAAAAAGACAGTGATTCATCCTAATAGTTATGCTTTGAATACTCCGGCAAGTCCACATTTTGCTGCTGAGCTGGACAAAATTACGATTGATTTAAATAAAATCATTGAACCCAAAACAGAAAATCATTTGGTTGTAGAGGGTGCAGGAGGTGTTTTTGTTCCTTTAAATTCAAATGATTGCGTTGTAGATTTGATTCAGCCCGATTATAAAGTGATATTGGTTTCCCGTCATTATTTGGGAAGTATCAATCATACTTTATTGACCATTGAAGCTTTACAAAACAGAAAGATAGCAATTGCTGGAATTATTTTTTCTGGCGATGAAAACAAAGCGACTGAAGAAATAATCGGGAGTAGAACTGGGGCAAAATGTATTGGAAGAATAGAACAAGAACCCTATTTTGATAAAAATGTAATTAAGGAATACGCAGACCGATTTAGTGAAAATCTTTTGAATTTATAATTATGAGTAGAACAAATATTCCCCCTTCGGGAGTTAGGGGGCTTATAGAAAGAGACTGCCAATACCTTTGGCATCCATACACCCAGCACAAAACTGCGGCGTTGCCAATTGCTATTAAAAAAGGTAAAGGCGCTTTGCTATGGGACGAAAATAACAAAGAATATATTGACGCTATCGCTTCTTGGTGGGTGAATCCTTATGGACATTCTAATACATTTATTGCCGATGCGATTTACAAACAGCTCACGACATTAGAACATGTATTGTTTGGTGGATTTACACATGAACCTGCTATTTTGGTAGCCGAAAAGTTGATGGAAATTTTACCAAAAAACCAACAAAAAATATTCTTTTCAGATAACGGATCAACTGCTGTTGAGGTTGCAATTAAGGTAGCTTTGCAGTATTTCTTTAACAAAGGAGAAAAGAGAACTACTATAATTGCTTTCGAAAATGCTTTTCATGGTGACACTTTTGCGGCCATGGCGGCGAGTGGAATTTCTTTTTACACACAAGCTTTTCAGGGAATGTTTATTGATGTGGTTCGGATTCCGGTTCCTGTAAAAGGAAAAGAACAAGAAAGTTATGATGCGTTACAATTAATTATAAAAAACCAGAATTGCGCTGGTTTTATTTTTGAGCCATTGGTTCAGGGAGCCGCAGGAATGGTAATGTATGATCCGGAGTCATTAGATGAATTGATGCGAATCTGTCAGAAAAATAATGTGCTGACCATTGCAGACGAAGTGATGACAGGTTTTGGAAAAACCGGAAAAACTTTTGCGACGGATTTTTTGGTCGAAAATCCAGATATGATGTGTTTGTCCAAAGCGTTGACCGGAGGAACAATTCCTATGGCGGTTACTACTTTTACTCAGGAATTATTCGATGCTTTTTATGATGATGATATCAATAAAGCGTTGTTTCACGGACATACATTCACAGCGAATCCCACAGGTTGTGCGGCGGCTTTAGCCAGTTTAGAATTGTTGCAAACCAATGAAATGCAAGCGAATATTATTAGAGTAAATAAAAGCCATTTGGACTTTCAAGAACATATAAATAACCATCCTAAAGTAACCACGACTCGTGTGCTCGGAGTCATTTTTGCATTAGAAATAAAAACGGAAAGTTCCGCCAGTTACTATGGAACTTTGCGCAACAAACTCTATGATTTTTTTATCGAAAACGGAGTAATTCTGCGTCCTGTTGGTAATATTGTATACATTTTGCCTCCTTACATTATTACAGACGAGCAATTAAAAAAAGTGTATCAAGTAGTCGAAAATGCATTAGAAACAGTTTGATTTTAGGTAAGAGTGCTTTCTGCCGACAGACAGGTTTGACTGATTTAACAGATTCTCACAGATTAAAAAAAACCGATTTTATCTCTTAAAATCCTTGTTCTCTGCGTGCTATTTTTTCATAACGACGCACACAGAAAATTCATCATTATTGATTTCTGTTTTTTAGGCCGCAGATTGAACATATTAAAAGGATTTTCATTGGTTAAAAGAATAAAATTCCGCTTTTATCATGAGTATCTGTGCTCTCAGTGTACCAATTTTATGAAAAACTTTACGACCTTTGCCACTAAATAATAGTACTATTTTGTCTAAAACAATCTCTATAACCGCTATAGCTTCCATTTCACCTTTGGGTACTGACTCAAAAACAATTTGGGGAAATTATCTCAATCAAAATCACTGTTTTACGGAACACATTTTAGACCATAAAAAAACTTTCGTTGCTATGTTGCTCGATGATTTAGAGCAAGTTATTTTGGCTTTGCGAGCTTCAGACAGTAAATATAAATCCTTGGACAAATCGGTTTTGTATGCCATGGCAGTTTCACGACAAGCGATGAATAATGCGGGCTGGACTTCAAATGACGTTTTTGGAATCAATATTGGTTCTTCGCGTGGTGCCACTGATTTATTTGAAAAACACTATCAGGAGTATTTAAAAACTGGAAAAGCACAAACTTTAGCTTCTCCAACGACGACTTTGGGAAATATTTCCTCCTGGGTCGCTCATGATTTGCAAAGTTCGGGCCCTGAAATTTCACATTCTATTACGTGTTCTACTGCTTTGCACGCTGTATTAAACGGAGTGGCTTGGCTTCGAGCAGGAATGGCAGATAAATTTCTGGTCGGCGGCAGTGAAGCGCCTTTAACTGATTTTACGATTGCTCAAATGCGCGCTTTGAAAATTTATTCGAATAGCACAGAAGAATATCCGAATCGAGCACTTGATTTAGAAAAGAAACAAAACACCATGGTTCTTGGCGAAGGTGCCGGCATTTGTTGTCTGGAAATTGGAAAAAAAGAAAACGCATTGGCTTACATTGAAGGAATTGGTTATGCTACGGAGATTTTAGAACACAATATTTCTATTTCTGCGGAAGCGACTTGTTTGCAGAAATCAATGGAAATGGCGTTGCAAAATATCGATTTTTCAGAAGTTGACGTTATTGTGATGCATGCTCCGGGAACCATCAGAGGAGATTTGACGGAATATAAAGCGATACAAAAAGTTTTTGGCGAAAATTTGCCTTTATTAACTACCAATAAATGGAAAATAGGGCACACTTTTGGAGCCTCAGGTATTTTGAGTATGGAACTTGCTATTTTGATGATGCAACATAATAAGTTCGTTGGAGTTCCTTTTGCGAAAGCACAAATTCAAACAAAGCCCATCAAAAAAGTACTAATTAATGCCGTTGGTTTTGGCGGAAACGCGGTAAGTGTTCTTTTAAGTTTGTAACTCTTTAATTTATATGATGCGTACTTTTAAAAATAGTTAACCACGAACTACTCTTATTTGCTCAAATTTTTAAAAATCGGCAAAGGAATTCGTGGAAATTGGTGTAATTTGTGGCTGAAATAATTAAGGTAGTATTAGGTAAGGATCGTCATGAATTTTAAAATTGGTGCTAAACCGTTACATCCATTTCATCTGTGTTCGAATTTTCAAGCTCTTTTACTTTTTCGTAAACCAAATTACTCTCGAAGCCTTTGCGCAACAAAAAATCACAGAATTTTTTGCGTTTTTTTAGCACATTTTTTTCGGGAATGGATTGCCAGTTTCTTTCTGCAACGGTGTGAAAAGTGCATAGATATTCGGCAGCATTGATTTCTTTGAGTGCCAAATTGATATTGTACTGTGTGATTTTTCGAAATTTTAATTCGCTTACAATTCTGATTTTCCCCCAAAACTTAATCCGGTGTTTTCCTCTGGCAAAACTGCAGGCAAAGCGGCTTTCATTCAGGAAATTATCTTTGATTAGATGCACTAAAATAGTATCGATTTCATCAGAATCCATTTTCATACTTCGTAATTTTTGCACAACTTCTTCGTGACAGCGTTCTTGATAGGCGCAGTAATACTCTATTTTATGGATGGCTTCTTTTACAGAAAAAACTGGATTCATTTTTTTGGTTTTACAGCAGTATTATTGCGCTTAAAGTTGATTGTTTCTACAAGTAATTTGATTTCAAAAATAAGCCTTTAAATCGATATTGCTCCAAATGGTAAACCGGTATTTAATTTTTTTGTTTTTATAAAAAAACCTATTGTCATGTTATTAGCAATAAACGCTGTTATAAAACGAGTTAGATTAAAAAAAATGATTTTTAAAAGGTTGAAAAGTAGAAATTAGAACTGCTTAAATATGTATTTCAACCGATTATTAAGTACTTGGTCGATTAAATTGCGGGTTGTATATAATCAGAAGCTACCTTGCATCTGTAGCTATATTTTTGCTTTTTTTTAAGTAAAAAATTTTATTAAATATAGCGATACTATAAATAAATAATACGATATGAATAAAAAAATACTTTCACTAAATACTACGTTTCTTCTTTTTGTTTTTTTTATGTTGTTGTCTCTGGTATCTAATGGACAAACAACTCTTCTTCAATTTAATTTTGAAACACGGACAGCTAATCCAAATATAAATAATACAGCAGGTACTCCTACAAGCGTTTCTGTTGGTGTTGGAAATATTGATTTTGTTAACGATAATACTTGTGGAAGTGGAATTTCATCATCACTAACGGGTAATTCTTGGAATGTTAATGCTCATTATCGAATAGCGGTTAATACTACTGGGTTTGCCAACATGACTTTTTCTTACTGTAATAAAACAACTAATACTAATATAAATAGTTTTGATATTCGTTATAGTATTGATAATGGTGCAACTATAACTTCGATTGCGCCTGCTTATGTCCCAACAACTACAGGAGGAACTAATAGTTGTGTATTGCCTGTTGCGGCTAATAACCGACCAAATGTTTTGATTTATATTTATAAATCAAATGATGCTGGTTCTGCTAATACTTCATTGCTAGTAGATAATGTTACTTTAAATGGCCATAGAATCCCGACAATATCCAGCTTTACTCCAAATACTTCATGTGCTGCATCCGGAACTTCTGTTGTCATTACTGGTTCAAATTTTACTGGTGCAACCGCAGTAAAATTTAATGGTGTGGATGCGGTTTTTACAGTAAATAGCAATACACAAATAACGGCCCAATTACCTGTCACAGCCACTACTGGAGCTATAACTATAACTACCCCTGGTGGTACAGCAACAAGTTCAACTAATATTTCTCTAGTGCCACCACAAGGAGATCAAGTTATTTATGGTACAGGTTCTTGGATAGGTTTTGTGTATGCTAATACAAACGGAGGTAATCCGCCAACTAATGCCTTTAGTACAAACTATAGAGGTTATGTTACACAAACGGAGAATTTTGATTTAAATTTAGTTGACGGATCGCTTTCGGGACCTAATCTCTGTGGTAGTTATGCTGATAATTTTGCGGTACGATTTAAAATGAATAGAAATTTGCCAGCAGGTTGTTACACTTTTACAGTTGGTGGTGATGATGGATATCGTTTAAGTTTAGACGGAGGTCTTACTTACGTTGTAAATAATTGGGGTGCTCATTCGTATGTCGAAACAACCTACACGGTTTATCTAAGCGGTAATACTAATTTTGTATTAGAATATTTTGAAAACTTAGGACAGTCAAGATTACGATTTTCATCCGTATTTTCATCACTTGTAACGCCTACTGTAGGAACAGTTAATCAGCCCAATTGTGTCGTTACAACAGGAGATATTCCTTTAAGCGGTTTGCCAGCTTCGGGCACTTGGACAATTATTGCCAGTCCAAATACTACGGGCTTGACAGGATTAACGGGTACGGGAGGAACTACGACTGTTGGAGGCTTGGTTGCAGGAACAACGTATGCTTTTGCGGTTTCCAATACAACTTGTACTTCGCCAGTTACCTCTAATGTTGTTGTTGATAACGTAGTAACTACAACCTTTAATGGTTCAACTTGGACTTCTCCACCTACGATATCAAAAATAGGAATTATAGCAGCTCCATCAGCTTCACCTATTACGATCTCAAGCAATACGGAATTGTGTTCTTGCACAGTAAATACAAATTCAAAAATAATTGTAAATCAAAATGTCACACTAAAGCTTCAAGATAAACTTACGATTAATGGAAGTGGCACTTTAACTTTTCAAAATAATGCGAGTCTCATACAAATAAATAATATTGGTAATTCGGGTAATATAATTTACGAACGAGAAACAGCTCCTATTAAACGATACGATTACACCTATTGGTCATCTCCAGTTTCAAACCAGAAATTGATTGATGTTTCTCCTAATACGGATTATGATAAATTTTATTCTTTTAATGCTACAATTGATAATTGGAAACAGGAAAATCCACAAGATTTCATGCAAAGAGGAATAGGGTATATTATTAGAGCACCAGAGAATATCTCTGCACCACCAGCACCACTAGGGGTATATCAAGCTAATTTTGTGGGAGTTCCATTTAATGGACCGTTGACAATTACTGGAATTAGCCAGGACCGATCTTATCTTTTAGGGAATCCATATCCTTCGGCATTATCTGCAGATAGATTTTTAAATGCTAATAGTTCCGTACTAGATGGAACACTGTATTTCTGGACGCACAATACCGCTATAGGAATTGGTGTTAGTAATCCAGGATCGGGTGTTTATGCGTATTCATCAGATGATTATGCTACCTATAATCTTACGGGTGGGGTTGGAATCGGGACTGGTAATTCCATAAATAATGCAGAGCAAACAATCAATAAACCAACTGGAAAAATAGCAGCAGGTCAAGCTTTTTTCACTAGCAGCAAACTAAGTCCAACCGGAACAGTTATTGACTTTAATAATAGTATGAGACTGGATGTAAACGGCGCTATATTGAATAATAATCAGTTTTTTAAAGTAAAAAGTGCAACAAAAAAGACAAATACGCTTGAGCGAAACCGTGTTTGGTTAAACCTTACCAATACCCAAGGTGCGTTTAAACAAATGTTGGTAGGGTATGTCACTAATGCTACTGACGGTTTTGACTCTTCCTTTGATGGGCCAAGTTATAATGGGAATGATTTCATTGATTTCTATAGTATTAGTGATGATGTAGCAATGACCATTCAAGGCAGGATTTTGCCATTTGACGAAAATGACAGTGTCTCATTAGGATACAGTTCTGTTATAGAAGGTGTTTTTTCAATTAGTATTGATGAGGTCGATGGCGTATTTGCGTCTCAAAATATTTATCTTGAGGATAAGTTTAGCAACAGCATTCACGATTTGAAAAAAGCGGCATATAGTTTTGAAACAGCAACAGGAACTTTTGATGATCGTTTTGTACTGCGTTATACAGATAAAAAATTGGGTGTTGGAGATTTTGTTACTACTGGTACGGAAGTTTTGGTATCGGTGAAAAACAAGCGGATAAAAATCAATTCATCAGTACAATCAATCGATAAAGTTTTTATTTATGATATGCTAGGCAAAAAATTATACGAAAAAATTAATGTTGAAAATATGGAACTTGTAATCCCTAATTTAGGTTCAAGTGAACAATTTTTAATTGTAAAAACAGTGTTGCAAAATGGGAATGTGGTAACTGCAAAAACGATTTACTAAAAAAACTTAAAGTAATAGGTTTTAAGCCCATTTTGTTTTAATAAAATGGGCTATTTTATGTTAATTATTTTTTGAAATTTATCCTGGGTTCTCCTCGTTTAATTATTTAATAAAGAAAAGTGCTTTTTAACGAATAAAATTGCTGTTTAACGGTTTAATTTTGATTTTATAATAATTTTATGTGCTTTTGTTAAATTAAACCTTTGTTAAATGCCAATTTGCGCAGCAGGTTTCAATTTAAATTCCAAAACAACTTATGATCAAGAGATTATTGCCTCATTTTTCTTTTTTTTTGATAAAAAATCTAATTTCTTTCCAAATTAAAAATCTCTTAAATAATATTTTTCAGAGGCATAATTCAACCGATACTTCACAACCATTAAGTCTTTTATTTCCAGCTAAAATCATCAACGATAATATCAGGAAGCACGTGTTTGTTTGTATGTTGTTTTTTACTTTTTCATTCATTAATGCTGCTACAAGAACTAGTACTGCTGTCGGAGGAACATGGGCAACTGGCTCTACTTGGGTTGGAGGTGTGGCACCAATAACGGGGGATGATGTTATTATTGCAACAACCGGAGCAAATTCAGTTACAGTAGGAACAAGTACCAGTATTGTAAATGTCACTATTAATGCAGGGGCAACTTTAAATATAGCCAATAGAACACTCACTACCACTGGATTCTTTGTAAACAACGGAACGCTGACGGGAACAACAGGAATTATTGCGCTGACTGGTAATTTTACAAATTCAGGTAATTTTACCCTGACTACTGGTCGCTTAACCATTGCAACTGGAAATTTCAATAACTCTGGAAATTTTACATTGTCAGGAACGGGAAGACTAATGTTAGGAGGAAATTATAGCACTTCTGGGACTATTACACTTTCGAGTTCAGAAGTTCAATTCACGGGAACCGCAAACCAAACCATACAAGGATTTACCACAACAGGAACAGTTACTACGCTCAAAACGGGTGGAGTAGTGACATTAATAGGCAATGTAAGTGGAGCTGGATTAACGGTCAATGGTTCGGGAGGAACATTACATCTTGGTGTTGGATTGACGCATACTTTTTCAGGAATATGGACAAGATCTGCGGGAACCGGTATATTGAATTGCGGGTCGAGTCTTGTAAAAATTGGGGGAAGTGTTTCAGGAACAGGAGGTGCATTCATAGCAGGAACAGGAACGGTCGATTATTATAGATTAGGTAATCAAACAACTGCAGTTGTTGCTTACAACAATCTAATACTATCAGGTACAGGTATAAAAACATTTGCAACGACCCCAACAGTAAATGGAAAACTTACACTAGCAGGAACAGCAACTGTTGTAGTGTCGTCAGGAGTTGTTACTTACGGTTCAAATGCAACATTAGAATACAACACTACAAATGCAAGAACGGTTACATCTGAAGAATGGATAACTCCATTCACCGCCTCTGGAGGAGTTATTATTAATAGCAGTTTATTAATTACTTTAAATTTGGCTAAAACGTTCAACAATTCAGTTCCTTTAACGGTAAATAGTGGCGGAAAGTTAGATTTGTCTACTGTTTTGTTGACTTTAAATGGAGATCTTATCAATAATAGCGGGAGTGTAACGGGAACTACAGGCGGTGTTGCGATAGCTGGGACAGCAAATCAAAGCATTGGAGCTTTTTCAACGACAGGAACAATATCTATGTTAAAAACTGCAGGTACAGCAACTTATACAGGTGCTGTCAGCGGAGGTGCATTAACAATTAATGGAACTGGGGGAACTTTAAATCTAGGTTCAGGATTGATACATAATTTGACAGGTATTGTAACTTTTACAAACGGAATATTAAATGGTGGTTCAAGCAGTCTTAACGTTAATGCAAATAGTGTTACAGCTTGGAATGGTACAGGAACTAATTTTATAGCAGGAAATGGAACCGTAAACTTTAGCGGAATTGCACAGACATTGGCAGCAGCATCGACATTCAATAACTTGATATTTTCAAATTCCGGGTTAAAAACGCTAAATGGTATTCCTACAATAAATGGTTTTCTTTCAATGGAAGGAACAGCAACGGTTTCAGCAGTTCCAAATTATGGTTCTGCGGCTAAGCTTCAATATAATAGAAGTGTGTCTCAGGTTTCTGGTTTAGAGTGGAGAACTCCATTTGCAGCAACTGGCGGAGTTATGGTAATGAATACAGGAATAATAACGGTAAGCGGGATTAAAACTTTTGGAGCTTCTTCGCCTCTTACGATTGCTAACGGAGCAACTTTAGATAACGGAGGTTTTGTAATTTCGGGAGGATCAACATTATCGGTTCTTACTGACGGGTTATTAAAACTTACTGCTACAAGTGCCTTTCCTTCATTTACAAATACAGCTCTGAATGCGATAAGTAAAGTGGAGTACAGTGGAGATGTTCAGACGGTTGCAACACAGGTCTACGGGAACTTGATTCTTAGTGGTGCAGGGAATAAAACCTTTCCTGCTGCAACAATTATAGCAGGGGATTTAAAAATTACCGGATCAGCGGTCGCATTATTTTTAACTGGTTTCTCTTCTTCGCAAACCTTAACATTTGGAATTACAACACAAAGTATCGGCTCATGGGGAGGTACTGGTTCAGCAGCAACAAACAGGGATGTGATTCGGTTTGGTTCTACCACAACAGGTATTTTGAATGTAAAGCTTTCATGTGCAGAAGGAACATGGTTAGGTAGTTTGAGTTCTAATTGGAATACAGCAGAAAATTGGTGTGGTGGAATATTACCATCTGCCACTACTGATGTTGTAATACCAGTTGCAGCAACAAATCAACCCACTTTGGGTACAAATACGAGTGTGCGAAATATAACTATTTCTAATGGTGCGGTTTTAATTATTTCAGGATTAAGTACCTTAAATGTAAGTGGGAACTGGACTAATAATGGAACTTTTATACCTGATATTAGTACGGTAAATTTTAATGGATCTTTGCCTCAAATAGTCGAAGGGACAACAGCTTCTACTTTTTATAATTTCACGAACTTGAATATACTTTCAATCGTTACAGCAGCAAAAGGAATTACAGTAAACAATATATTGAATATTACCAATCCGTCATCAGTGCTTGATATGGCTACTTTTGTATTAATTGGAGGAGATACTTTTTCAAATGCGGGTAATGGACAAATTATAACATCTAATAGTGCAGCTACTCCAATTCCTACAGGTAAAACTTGGACCTGCAAAGTGATTTATAATAATTCAGCGGGTGGTCAAACTATCGTTGGTGGGACTTATAACGGAACACCTTCTCTTGAATTGAAAAACATTTCAGGAAATCAAACCGCATCTGGCAATATTAGTACGGGTGATAAATTGAATATTGCGGTTGGTGGCACACCTTCATTTGATATGAATGGTTTTAACTTAACATCCAACACATTAAATATTTCAACAGTTGGTGCCATACTGGATATGAAAAACGGTAATTTATCGTATAATATTTTAGATTCCATGGACGGTACAATCCGTTTTTCAGGTGCTTCTAATGGGTTATCATTCCCTTCAGGTACTGTTGATTATTACGGTGTAGGACAAACGGTAGCTGGAGGAAATTATTACAATATTCTTTTTTCCGGTATTGGAGGGAGTTATACTATCGCTAATAATATTGATGTTGCTAACACATTTAATGTTACTAAGGGAGATGTATCTGTTAATGATTCTGTTTCTTTAAACCTTAATAGTGCAGTAACAGTGTTTTCTCCTGGAACACTGACTTTACAAAATAATTCAAGTTTAGTCCAAACTACTTTTACAGGAAATAATGTTGGGAACATTATAGTAAGAAGAAATACAACTCCAATTGTTTTAGATGATTTCACCTATTGGTCTTCACCAACAAATGGAACACAAACATTACTTGATTTTTCGCCAAACACTCAGAGCGACAAGTATTTTATTTACAATAATGATTGGGCTAATGTAAATGCATTCATAACCGTTTTTGCTCCCGGAATAGGATATGCCATCCGAGCAGAAGGAACATTGATTCCGCCTGGCATGCCTGCTGTTGATGATTCTTTAAAGTTTATTGGAGTACCTAACAATGGTACAATTGAAATTCCGTTGACGGTCAGAACATCAGATGGTGTAGGGGAGCGATTGATAGGAAATCCATATCCTTCTGCTATAGATGCGGATGCTTTTATCAATGCCAACCTTTTGGGAACGGGGACAATCAACCAAACCATTACAGGAACTTTATATTTTTGGACACACAATCACACTTTGTCAGGCAATGATTATTTAGCTTCGGACTATGCCACTTATAATTTATTTGGAGCTGTTGGTGTAAGTTCGGGAACAGGAAATTTAACTAATCCAAATCAGTATATTGCATCTGGTCAAGGATTTTTTGTTGAGAATGATTTTGTAGGCAACGTTACCTTTGACAACAGCATGCGAGTTATTTCAAACAATACTAACTTCTACAGACAGAAGAAAACCAAAAATACACAAGAAGACAGGCATAGAATTTGGCTGAAATTACAAAAAGGGACAGGTGATTTGACCGGAACATTAGTGGGTTATGGTTCGAATTCGACCAATGATTTTGACCCTGGATATGATAGTTATGTGTATGATGAGAACCAAACTTTTTCGCTGTATAGTTTTATTGGAACAGCAAAGATGGCGATTCAAAGTAAAGCTTTGCCGTTTGTAGATACCGACGTAATTCCTATTGGTTACAGTATAAATGTTGCCGGAAATGCAATAATCAGCATCGATAAAGTGGATGGATTATTTTCAGACAATCAAAACATTTATTTAAAAGATAAAGTATTAAATGTATTTCACAATTTAAAAGAAGACCCATACAGTTTCAGTTCTGAAAAAGGTACTTTTAATGAGCGTTTTGAACTGCGTTTTACGGATAAAACTCTGGCGTCAGCTGATTTTGAATTAAATGACAGCAGCATTCTGATTGCTAAAGATAAAAATGAATTAAAGATAAAATCAGAAATTGAAACTATAAATAGAATTACTGTTTATGATTTGCTGGGGAAAAAAGTATTTGACAAAGTTGCCGTGAATTCTAATGAGTTCCAAACTTCTACTATTAAACTTAGCAATCAAGTGGTCGTGGTGAAATTGACGTTAGCTAATGGAAAGGTAGTTTCTAAAAAAGTTGTTTATTAAAGATTGACATTTCATATTCCAGTCATATTGAAAGTCCCATTCTGCTTGTTCAGAATGGGACTTTTTTTTGACTTTAAATAAAAAAGCACTCCTATTGATGTTTGAATTTTCAGATGTAAATATCACTAAATGTGGGTATTGCAATAAATAAAGTTTGTGTCTACATTTATAAAAGTTATCTCGACTGTTTCTTATGAAATGAGTTTTAACAAAAAAATAGATCATATTTAAATTATTCGATATGGAAAATAATTATTTATTACAGTTATGAATTTCCGCAGTGTTCAGGTAAACGGAATCAGTTTAATTTTTAATATAGTTGCACGATACTTCACTATTTTTTTCATCTTTCTTTTTATCAACGTAGCATTTCCACAACAGGGTAAGTCAGATGTAACATTTAACGCTTATGATGATGGTTTGCTGGGCGACGGTTTTGATGGAACTGTCAGAACAGTCGTTTTGCAAACGGATGGGAAATTGATTGTGGGAGGAGAGTTTTTAAATTTTAATGGTACCGCAACTTCATTCTTATGCCGACTGTTATCAGACGGCTCCAAAGATCTTTCATTCAATTTAGGTTCCGGAATCAATGGCAAAGTATATTGTGCCATAATACAACCGGATGGGAAGATTATTTTAGGAGGTTCTTTTACAAGCTTTAACAGCGCAAATGTTGGAAAACTAATCCGTCTGAATGTGGATGGTTCGAGAGATGTTACGTTCAACTCTTCACTGGGAACTACAACTAACACTATTTATGCATGTGATTTACAATCAGATGGTAGCATTATTATTGGAGGTAGTTTCACGAATTACAATGGCATTGCATCACCCAGGATAGCACGTGTTTTACCCAATGGAAGTTTAGACACATCATTCGCAGTTGGGTTGGGTGCAAGTTCACTTGTTGAGGAAGTTCATATTCAACATGACGGGAAGATCATTCTGGGAGGATCATTTCTTTCATTTAATAAAATTCCGTGCGGCAAAATAATTCGATTGAATACCGATGGAACTGTTGATACTACTTTTGTGCAAGGAACAGGTTTTAATGGAGATGTATCTGCTCTTACAACTCAGCCTGACGGGAAAATTTTAGTGGGTGGAGCTTTTTTAGAATTCAATGATGTTACTGCCGGTAGAATAATTCGGTTGAATCCTGATGGGAGTATCGACGGCTCCTTTATTTCCGGATCAGGATTTAGTAATGGTGTGGTTGAAGTTATAAAAGTAAATGCTTCCGGTTCTATTATGATCGGGGGTTCCTTTACGGGAACTTATAATGGAACAGATATTAATAGAGTAATTTTTTTGGATAGTTCTGGAGTGATAAATCCAGAATTTGATATTGGTTCCGGACCGCATAATGGTACAGTGAATGCGATTACAGAGGATTTAACGAACTCTTATTACTTTGGCGGCTCATTTACTGTTTTCGATTCCCAGATTCAAGGTCGATTAGCTAGAATAGATGGTTCTGGAACTTTAGATTTTGGTTATCTCACCGCCGGAGTGGGTTTTGATAATTCTGTTTTAAAAGTAATTGCCTTAGCAGGTAATAAAACGATGGCTTTCGGAAATTTCACCAAATTCAACGGAACGATATGTAACAGAATTACGCGGTTGTCTGAAGACGGTACGATTGATTCTTCTTTTAATAGTTCTGGAACCGGTGCAAATAACACTATTAAAACCGCTGTTATACAAACAGATGGGAAAGTTGTTTTTGCAGGTGTTTTTACAAATTACAATGGTATTGTCAGAAACAGAATAGCGAGAATTTTGGTAAATGGAGAAATTGATGCGACTTTCTCCATTACAGCGGGCTTCAATAATCAAGTATATGCCTTGTTGTTACAGCCAGATGGAAAAATAATTGTCGCCGGGAATTTCACAAGCTACAATGGAGTTTTGGTGAACCGAATAGTAAGGTTATTACCTGATGGAACTTTGGATTCTAGTTTTACAATTGGTTCTGGAGCCGATGCTATCGTAGATTGTATTTTGTTACAGCCAGACGGAAAGATTGTTTTGGGCGGCCAGTTTTCTTTTTTTAATGGGATTTCGTATAATCGGATGGTTCGGTTGAATATAGACGGGAGTGTAGATGCGGGATTTTCAATTGGAGTCGGTTTTGACAAAAATGTGTTTTCAGTCGCGTTACAGTCAGACAATAAAATGATCGTAGGCGGGACATTTACAAGTTACAAAAGCGTTCCCACAAAAAGACTTTTGAGATTGAATAGTGATGGGAGTTTAGATACCTCTTTTGCAACAGGTTTGGGCTTTAGTAATGGTGAAATTAGAGCTATAGTAATCCAACCCGATGATCGATTATTAATTGGTGGAACTTTTTCTGGAACTTACAACGGAACAGCTGCAAAGCGCATGGTTCGACTGCTTGCAAGCGGAGTTTATGACAATACATTTTCAGTGAATTTAAACAATACGCTGTACAGTATTTGTTTTACTCCAAATAATAAAGCGCTTATCGGTGGGAATTTTAATTCCGTTTCGGGTATAACAAAACATCGTGTGGCTAGGATAAAGCTTTGTACAAATAGCTCTAATTGGAATGGGATTTCTTGGAGTAATGGAATGCCGTCAGCTGAAAAAACACTTTTTTTTAACGAAAATTATACCTTATCAGCAACTGTAAATTCCTGTTCATGTACGATCAGTTCTGGAAAAACAGTTACAATTCCAGACGGAAATACTTTAGGTTTGGTTTTCGATTATTCTGGTTCAGGCACATTGATTTTAGAAAATAATGCTGCATTGTATCAATCCGAAGACCAAGTAAGTAACTCCGGAATCATTCGATTGAAAAGAAAAACAACACCTATTCTGATAACAGATTATACCTATTGGTCATCGCCAGTTTCAAGTCAAAAATTGATTGATTTTGCCCCTGATACGCCTTCGGATAAGTTTTATTCCTTTAATGCCTTTAGAAATTCTTGGGTTAATGAGCTTCCAACAAATGCAATGTCCGTTGGCAAAGGCTACATTATTCGCGGGCCACAAACCTTTTCTCAAACTGTTGCAGCACGCCATGAAGCTGTTTTTATTGGAGTGCCAAATAATGGGGAGATATCAGTTCCCATCAGTATATCTGACACGTCAAATCTTATTGGCAATCCCTATCCTTCAGCGATAAACGCAGATTTGTTCATTGGTAGAAATAAAGGAATTATGGACGGCACTATCTATCTTTGGACACACAACACTGCAATCATTAAAAATGTTTACACTTCAGATGATTATGCAGTTTATAACTTATTGGGAGGAATAGGTACAAGTGCTGCTACCAATTTGGGGGTTAATAATACAATTCCTGATGGTAAAATAGCTTCCGGACAATCGTTTTTTGTGACCAGTATTAATGGTGGAGGACCAGCCATTTTTGATAACAGCATGCGTGTGGCTGGGCAGAATAGTAATTTTTTTAAATCAAGTTCACCTAAAAAGTTGAAATCAAATGAGATTGAGAAACATCGTATTTGGTTAAATTTGAGTAATGCGGAAGGTGCTTTTAAACAAATTTTGATAGGATATGCAACTGGAGCCACTAATGATTTTGATAGTTCGTTAGATGGCAAAAGTTTAGACGGTAACCAGTTTCTAGATTTTTACAGCATCAATCAGGATAAGAATTTAGTCATTCAAGGAAGAGCGTTGCCATTTGAAGAAACAGATGAAATTAGATTGGGATTCAGAAGTACACTTGAGGGAACTTTTAGGATTAAAATTGATCAGGCAGATGGATTCTTATCCAATAAAAATGTTTTTATTGAGGATAAATTAAACAATAGCATTGTTAATATAACAAACGAAAGCTATGTTTTTACTACAGTGTTAGGAACATTTGATAATCGCTTTGTATTGCGTTATACTGACAAATTCTTGACTTCAGATGAATTTGTAAAGGATAATGAATCCGTTTTTGTATCGAGTAAAAACAAACAGTTGCTAATAAACTCAACCAAAGAATTGATAGATGAGGTTACAATATACAATTTGGGAGGAAGAAAAATTTATCAAAAAAAGGAGATAAATGCTGCTAATTTATCGGTGTTGAATTTGCTGGTTGGGCACCAAGTCGTGTTAGTAAAACTTCTTTTGCAGGATGGTTATTCAGTTACCAAGAAAGTAATGCATTGAAATAAACTATAAAAAAACCATCCTGCGAGACAAGATGGTTTAAATATTCATTCAAAATAAAGTTTATTTTTCTTTACCTGATGCTTCAAGATTTCGCTCGATAGTATGTCCAGGTCTTGACCATTTTGGTTTTTCACCTAATGGAGCAAATTGAGAATCTTGCGCCTCAACAGTTTGCGGTTGAGAAACTTTTGTGAATGGTTTTTGTGGAATCAATCCTAACATTTCAAACATTTTCATGTCTTCATTTACATCAGGATTTGGAGTCGTCAATAACTTATCTCCCGCAAAAATGGAATTGGCACCAGCGAAAAAGCACATGGCTTGACCTTCGCGGCTCATGTTCATTCTTCCTGCAGAAAGACGAACTTGGGTTTCGGGCATGATGATTCTTGTTGTTGCTACCATTCGGATCATCTCCCATATTTCAACTGGTTTTTCTTCTTCCATCGGAGTTCCTTCCACGGCAACCAACGCATTTATAGGCACTGATTCCGGTTGCGGATTCAAAGTAGAAAGAGCTACAAGCATTCCGGCTCGGTCTTCAATACTTTCTCCCATACCGATTATTCCGCCGCTGCAAACGGTGACATTTGTTTTACGAACATTTTCTATTGTTTGCAAACGGTCTTCAAATCCGCGGGTCGAGATTACTTCTTTATAATATTCTTCAGAGGTATCTAAATTGTGATTGTAGGCATATAAACCAGCTTCCGCCAATCGATGTGCTTGATTTTCAGTAATCATTCCAAGGGTACAGCACACCTCCATGTCCAGTTTGTTTATGGTACGCACCATTTCAAGAACTTGGTCAAATTCAGGGCCATCTTTTACATTTCGCCAAGCCGCTCCCATACATACACGAGACGATCCGCTGGATTTTGCACGTAAAGCTTGCGCTTTTACTTGGCTAACTGACATTAAATCATTGCCTTCAATTTCAGTATGATACCGTGCAGCTTGTGGGCAATAGCCACAATCTTCTGGACACCCGCCTGTTTTTATAGAGAGTAAAGTTGAAACCTGAACCACGTTAGGATCATGATGTTCCCTATGAATAGAAGCTGCTTCATAAAGCAAGTCCATCATGGGTTTGTTATATATTGCGATAATTTCGTCTTTGGTCCAATTGTGTTTTGTAATGCTCATCGATATTGGTTTTTGATGCTTCAAAAGTAGTTAAATTGTTCTAAAGAACCAATGTAATAGTCTTGAAAAGGCTGAGGTGAAATTTTTTATGACTAAAGTTAAATATTCACATAAGGCTTTTTCTGAATTTTTAAATTCGGGTTGCGGTGATTTTAATACCAAGCTTTAAAGGCACGAAGAATTGGGAATTATTAATAAGCAAACATGCTAAAAACAGATTTTAATATTCTAAGTGGGGTGCTTGTTTTAATGAAAAATACGGGCTGTAAACAGCAGTTTGACTTAAGATTCAGCACCGTGTTTGTCTGAGGAATAACGCGTATCCCAATATAACATGAGCATGAATGTAACAATTACTGCGGATACAATTCCTTCAAACAATAAAGAAATAGAATATGTCATTACAGATGGCTCACCACCAAATAAAAAAGTTTTTGATAATGACCCAACGTATGCGTCTCCGCCTCTTACGTAACTATAAATAATTAAACCGATAATGCTTAAGAATATTCCTGTTAGTGCTGTTAGTAGCGCGGAAACAGCATTAGAAACTAGTATGATTTTGCCTTCAGCGAAATTAGATTTTAATGTTTTGTACGTTCCATAAAACACAAATAAAACATTAAACAGACGTAATAAATAAATATCGGCTAAGCCTAAAAGCTCCATCAGCAAGAAATAAAGTCCAATTCCAATGAAAATAATAAATCCGTTTACTAATTCTTTAGGTAGTTTCATACATCCAGTTTTAAAATTAAAGAATTATACCTTTTTGTGGAATTAGGTATATTCTATCAAATTTACAGAAAAAATAATAAATTTTTATGGAAAACACAAAAGATTTTATTCCGATTTAAAATTTTTGCAAGAGGCTGAGGGCTGTTTTTTTGTCTTTTTTAAGTTGATTTTTTAAGAGATCTACCGATTCAAATTTTTGTTCTGAACGAATTCTCTGCAGTATTGAAACCTTGATTTTTTGATTATACAAATCAGAATTAAAATCGAAATAATGAATTTCAATAGACTGTTTTTTTCCGTTAACAGTTGGATTAAAACCAATATTCATCATTCCAAAAATGGTCTGGCCATCAATTAAGCTTTTTACAATATAAACTCCGTTTTTGGGGATTAGTTTGTAATTTTCGTCGATTTTTAAATTAGCCGTTGGAAAACCAATGGTTCTTCCCAATTGTTTTCCTTGAACGATATTTCCCGTTAGAAAATATTCATACCCTAAATATTCGTTGGACAAAGCCATATCTCCTTCCATTAAAGCATTTCTGATTTTGGTGGAACTTACGGAAATATCATTGATTTCCTGAACGGATATTTGTTCTACTTTAAAATCATATTTTTTCCCAAAATTGATAAGATCATCAATGTTGGCCGTTCGATTTCTTCCAAAGCGATGGTCATGCCCAATAATTATCTTGTGAATGTGAAATCGATCAATAAGAATAGTGCTTACGAATTCTTCGGCAGTTAATCTCGAAAACATTTCATCGAAAGGGTGAATCACTAAATTTTCGATGCCAATTTTTTCCAGCAAATCTATTTTTTCATCGATGGTGTTGAGCAATTTTATATCAGAATGTTCCTGTAAAACCATGCGAGGATGTGGGAAAAAAGTAAGCACCAAGCTTTCATATTTCTCGTTCTCTTTCCCAACGCCTTGAAATTGTGTTAGTTTATTAAGAATCTTTTTGTGACCAATATGAACTCCATCAAAGGTACCCAACGTTAAGATTGTTTTTTTTGTGGAAGCGAAATCGTTTATAGAATGAAAAATCTTCAAAGCAAGTGTTTTATAAAAGCGCAAATTTAAGGTATCTAATTGATATAACTAAAAAAGGATTGAAAACTTCAATCCTTTTTTAGTTATATCGTGATTTTTTATTTTTTAATAAATCGAATTGTATTCGTTTCAGATTTACCTTTCGATAATTTTAAAAAATAAATGCCCTGAGATAAATTCGAAACATTTACGCGGAGGTCTTCTTCAGATTCGATTTTTTTAGATTTTATAATTTGACCAGAAGTATTGATAATACTATAGTTTTCCGGAGTTTCTAATTTATTTCCCACAACTATATTCAATAGGTTTGATGTGGGATTTGGGTAGAGGTAAACCAAGTTTAAGTTTTCTACATCGGCTCTTGTTAATGATCCAATTGCAAAGCTTTTAGAATCTGTTGCGTCAAAGGCTCCTCCGGTAGCAATAATTTCATCCGCTGGTGTTGATAAAGTGTAAGATCCCTCTCCGTAATCACAGCAGATTCCATCGTTATCAGTGTCAAATATTGTAAAAGTGTAACATTCATTGTTTACAAGGTCAAAGCTTGTTTTTATTGGAGCTGGTAGAGGTGAGGTTACCGCACTATCGGTATATGGTCCTCCTTTATACAATATGGTTCCAGCAGAATTTGTAAGATTCCAAGTGGTTTCTGTGCCATAGTGATCCAATTGTAAGGTAAGGATAACTGTATTGGTGGAGTAATTTTTTGTGATATCAAAATTTATAGTACTGTTGTCGTTGGAACTGTTTTGATCCGCTGTTCCATTGGCACTAATAATTGTGCTGCTGAAATTATGATTTCCTCCAGTTGTAGTCAAACTATTTAAGGTTACATCCTGCGTTCCATTTGTGGCAAGATTTCCAGTCCAATTATAAGTTTGCAAGTTGGTATTGTCGATTCCATAATTGATTGAAGCTTTTGTCAATGCTGTGCTTCCTTTGTTTACTATTTTAATAACAGGTGCAAAGGTATTGTTACAAGAAACAATGTTTAAGTTTACAACCATCGTGGAAGCATCATTAGCGAATGTTACTCCGGGAACAAGCGCATCAGAAGTTTTTAATGAAGCGCGTCTAATCGAATTATTCATAACAGTAATCATTCGTGCTTTTTGATCTGCTGTGAAAATGTTCATACAAGCATCATCAGTATAATCCATATAATTCTCAATCATATCTAAACCTGGAGATGCTGGACATGAATCAACACCTACGGGACATCCTTCATTTCCTTGTCCTGCATTAGGTGTATCTTCACAAAAATCGTCTACGTCACAACCACCATCTCCCCAAATGTGTCTTAGTCCTAGCCAGTGCCCCACTTCATGTGAAGTTGTTCTTCCCTTGTCATAATTTGTAACATAAGTTCCTTCTGGGAAGTAATTTGATGAGCCAAAATAGGGATAACCAATCACCACACCATCAGTGACAGCCGTGCCGCCACTTGTGTTTAATCCTGATAGACCCGAGGCGCTTGGGAATTGTGCATATCCCAAAAGTACAGTGTTAGTCAAATTTACCACCCAAATATTAAGATATTTTTCAGGATCCCATTGTGTTTGGGGTTTTACAAAATCGTTAATTTCATCAGTAGACCAGCTTTCTTGTCCTAAGTTTACACGGTTTATCCCATTTGATAAAACGCCAGATGGATCTCGTTTTGCAAGAGCAAATTCAATTTCTACGTCGGCTCCTACTGGGTTGGTGTTAAAACCAGGAGTGCCTGATTTTTTTCTGAAATCCTCGTTCAGTACTTGTAGTTGAGAAATCACTTGTTGATCAAATATGTTTTCATCAACACCTAAAATATCTCCATTATGAATTACATGAACTACAAGGGGTATTGTTATTATTGCATTTGTTTTGTATTCTTTTGAGGCATTCCTTTTTTTGTTTTTTTCGAGTTCAATTTTTGGTGTTATCCATTGTTCAAATTCTGTAGTCGATAATCTGTTTGGATTTTTAGACTGCAAGTATTCTTCATATTCTGTAGAAGCACAGCGAATTACGGAGCCTTGTTTTATGATTTTCTTTTTGCCAAATAGCATGACTTCATTTGTAATATTCACCTGTGCAAAAGTCCAGTTGATTGTGAATAAGAATATGAATATCAGAAAAGTAATTTTTTTCATGGTGTCAGTATTTTTGGACTTAAAAGAATCAAGATAATTTAATAATATGATTTTTAAAAAGGCTTTTGGTTGTTATTCTGTTTTTTGAGCAAGTATGTGGTTGATTTTGAATCTACAGAACAAAACTGTAGGATAAAATTAAATAATTTTTCTTTCGGATTGACATTATGAATCTTTTATTTCCCGTTGTATGCGGTCATGGTGATTTCTAATCCTGCTGTTCCAAAAGATTTTATGATTTCTGATGCTAGTTCTAATCGCTCCGGAAGTGCTGCTTTTTCAGTATCGTCCCAGTCTCCAAGAACATAATCAACTTGTTTTCCTTTTTTAAATTCATCGCTGATGCCAAAACGGAATCGTGCGTAATTTTGTGTATTCAGCACAAGGTTGATGTTTTTAAGTCCGTTGTGTCCGCCGTCGCTTCCTTTTTGTCGGATGCGAATGGTTCCGAAGGAAAGATTTAAATCATCGGTAATAACCAGAATATTTTCAAGCGGAATATTTTCTTTGTCCATCCAGTGTTGAACTGCTTTGCCACTCAAATTCATGTAGGTGTTTGGTTTGAGCAGTAAAAAGGTTCTTCCTTTGAATCTAAATTCGGCCAGTGCGCCTAGTTTTACGGTTTCGAAATTGACTCCTTCTTTTCGGGCGAGGAAATCCACTATTTTAAATCCGATGTTGTGTCTTGTGTTTACATATTCGGCGCCAATGTTGCCGAGTCCAACTATTAAAAATTTATTACTCACGCTTTCTATATTGTTTTTTTTGTGTTCGTGAACCTCTGGTTTCATACAAGTTGTACTGTCTTGTGTTTTTGGTGATGAGAATAAATTTGAAATCCATTTTATCATGCTGCAAAAATAGACTTAATTAGAGTATCGGACTATTAGATTTTTAGAAAATCACTATTGAGAACAAAATAGTTCTGAGTAGCCCTGATGGAAGTGGCATCCTTTTTCCTATTTACCGGGTCAGGGTTTTGAACCCTGACCCGGTAAATAGGAAAAAGATACAACGGACAGCAGGAAGATTCGTGATTGAAATGGAGGTATTTGTGCTCCTAGTAATAAAAAATGGAATAATGAGATTAATTCTTTCCTCGAAATGACAAAAAGTAATGCGCATAAAAAAAGCATCAGTTATACAACTGATGCTTTCTTAAATGATTGAAAAAATATTATTTTTTCTTTCCTTTTACAGGAGCTTTTGCTGCTTTTGCTGCTTCTTGCGCTGCTTTCATAGCCGCACGAGAAATTCTTACTTGAGCAACAACAGTGTTGTCTGGGTGAACCAATTTGTAGTTGTTGTTAACTAATTTAGTAACGTACAATTTGTTCCCCATTTCAAGTGGAGTAATGTCAGCTTCAATAAAATCTGGAAGATTTTTTGGTAAAGCTTTTACTTTAAGTTTACGAGTATTTAAACGTAAAACACCACCAGCAAGAACTCCTTGAGAAGTTCCAACAATTTTCACAGGAACTTCCATAGTGATTTCTTTATCATCAAATAATTGAAAGAAGTCAATGTGTAAAATCTTGTCAGACACCGGATGAACCTGAATGTCTTGTAAAATTGCGTTAAATGATTTTCCTTCACCAAGATCGATCTCAACTGTGTGAGCGTTTGGAGTGTAAACCAAGTTTTTGAAAGCCATAACTTCTGCTGAGAAATGAACTGCCTGATTTCCTCCGTATAATACGCAAGGAACCAATCCAGCATTACGTAGGGCTTTAGTCGCAACTTTACCCACGCTTTCTCTTTCTGATCCTTTAATTGTAATCGATTTCATTGTAAAAAAAATATAGTTATTAAATAATATTACTTGTTTGGCCTTTAGCTTTTGGCTATCAGCATGACTTTACAATTTTAAGACATTTGACATTACGACTTATGTATTACATTATAAATTTTCCACTAATGGAATTGTTATGGTGCACCATGTGCATGACTTCAGCAAAAAGTGGTGCACAACTCAACACTTTTATTTTATTTGATTCTTTCTTTAATGGAATAGAATCGGTAACTATTAATTCTAATAGTTTAGAATTTTCTATTTTTTCGTACGCATCACCTGATAAAATAGCATGCGTGCAAATGGCTCTTACGCTTAAAGCTCCTTTTTCGATCATTAAATCTGCGGCTTTCGCCAAAGTGCCTCCGGTATCAATCATGTCATCTACTAAGATTACATTTTTACCTTTTACCTCACCAATTAACTCCATTGTATCGATAATGTTCGCTTCTTTTCTTTGCTTGTAACAAATCACCACGTCCGATTCTAAAAATTTAGAGTAGGCGTACGCTCTTTTTGAACCTCCCATGTCTGGAGAAGCAATAGTCAGATTGTCTAGACCTAAACTTTTAACGTAAGGCATAAATATTGTCGATGCAAAAAGATGATCTACCGGTTTCTCAAAAAATCCTTGAATTTGATCTGCGTGCAAATCCATGGTCATTACTCTTGTTGCGCCTGCAGCATCTAATAAATTAGCTACTAGTTTAGCTCCTATCGGAACTCTTGGCTTGTCTTTTCTATCTTGTCTCGCCCAACCAAAGTAAGGAATTACTGCTGTTATGTGTCTTGCCGAAGCACGTTTTGCAGCATCAATCATCAGTAACATTTCCATCAAATTATCTGCCGTTGGAAAAGTTGAACAAACGATAAAAACGCGTAATCCTCTGATAGACTCTTCGTAAGAAGGTTGAAATTCACCGTCGCTGTATTTTGACATTGTAATTTTCCCTAATGGAATTCCGTATTGCTCTGCGATTTTCTCAGCCAGATAGACACTTTGTGAACAAGCAAAAATTTTAGCTTCTGGTTCTAGGTGTGACATTTAATTTATTGTTTTTATTCCGCTGCTCTTCATACTGTTGGCTTTGTCATTTGAATAAAGCCGTAAGTTTGTATATACCTCGGGTGTAGTTAGTTGTGTGTTCCGTTTTTAACGAGGTGCAAATTTATAAAATTTATTCAACTCTGAAAGGAAAAAATTAAGTATTTTTAGTTGAACATTTAATATTATTTTTTACATTTGCAGCGTGTTAAAGTAATTGACGGTTGATTTAAACACAACCACCTCTTTTATTGCGTTGAAATAACTGTTGTTATTTCATGTCTGCTAAGCCCGGATGGCGGAATTGGTAGACGCGCTGGTCTCAAACACCTGTGGGAAACCGTGCCGGTTCGACTCCGGCTCCGGGTACAAAAACCGCTTCTTTCGAAGCGGTTTTTTTGGTTTTATATCACAATGAATTCCTAATAATCAAAGCACTTTTGTTCTCAATTTGCTCTTTTTTGCCTTTCAAAATCATTTGTGCCAGTAACTTTCCCATGACTTCAAAATTGGTTGAAATTGTTGTAATCCCGTTTTCGACTACTTTTTTCAGCGGTGTTTCGTTATATGAAATAATACCATAATCACTACCTAATAGCAGTTTCTGAATCTTTGCTTTTTCAATGACGCGCACTAAATCCCTGTCGCTCGGAATAATATACACTTCGCCTTTTTTTATTTCTCGATTCTGAAATTCAGTAATGATTTCATAATCGAATGCAAAGTCTTTGCAGAAATTCTCAAAACCTATTTTCATACCCAGCGGCTCGCGGAATCCCGGGAAAATCATAATCAGTTTTTCGTATTTGTTCAACTTGGATTTTCCTTTCATTAAGCCGTCATAAATGTCTTTTACGAAATTTTGGTATACGGCGGGAAACGATTTTAGTTCTGGATTGGTCTGGTCTAATATGTATACTTCATTAACTGGTAGGGTTTTTATCACTGCGGCGGCCTCCGCTAAATTGGTCGGCATAATGATGTATTTGGTGTAATTGCCGTTACTGTCATTAATCAGTTTTTGGAAAACGGGAGCATTAAAATGATGAAAGAAAATATCTACCTGAGCGTTAGTGCCAACGTTTTCCAAAAATGAATTATACAAGTCTTCCTTAAAAATGTTCAATTCGTCAAAAAGTAAAAATATCCTTTGTTTTATTCTTACTTCAGTGCTTTTTATATAGTATCCTTTCCCCAGAATAGCATAGATTAATCCTCTTTTTTTCAGCTCTTCGTAGGCCTGTAAAACCGTGTCTCGGGATAGTGAAAATTCAAGACATACTTTGTTTATTGAAGGGAGTTTTTCGTCTTTTTTTAAATGACCTTTCTCAATCGTTTTTTCTATGGAGAAAATGATTTGTTTGTATTTTGGGACACCCAAATTATTTTGAATATTGATGATTTTCATAGAAAAGCTTTTTACAAATATATAAAAACTGGTAGGTACTGGTATGTTAAAATTAAGTTTTATTTTATTTTTGATTTTTTAATATTTCGTAAAAAATTAATTAAAAAAAAAACATATTCTATTTTATGTCTATTTTATTACATAGATTGTTTGATTTGTATCTAATAAAGTGGGTATTTGTTTTTTGTATTTAGCTAATGAAAATGGAATTAAAGATCATGTGGTATGTTGCTGTCATAGTTGTATTGTGCAGCAGTAAAAATTTGTCTTAAGCTATGAATTGATAGGCAAGCTAGACCTAGATAGAAGATCTAAAGAAGATTAATATTTTACGTTAACAATCTAATATACAGTGTAAAAATTTACTTTAAATTAAACAAAAGCAATAATAATTTTGAATAAATTAATTTCGAACTCAATTTCAATTTTATCTTTTATTAAGAAAGCTTCTAATCTTCCCTCTCTTTTAAAAGCATAATTAAACGAATAAAAAAAAATATTAACCAACCAATTTTTAAAACCATGAATTTATGAAAACCATTAAAAACGTAAATCATTTGTTAAGGATTAAACCATTCTTAACATCTAAACTCACTTTGTCAATAATCATTATGGTATCCTGTATTAGTTTACAGGGTCAAAATATTATAACAGGGTCTGTTGTAGATCAAAAAACATTTCAAACTGTTATTGGCGCTTCTGTAGTAGTCAAAGGAACGACAAATGCAACAATGACTGACGGTGAAGGGAATTATAAATTAAATGTATCTGATCCTAATGCTACATTAATTTTTTCCTACATCGGGTATGTAACAGTTGAAGAAGTCATTGCAGGTAGAAATTTGATAAATGTTTCACTCAATGAAGAAAATAATACATTAGATGAAGTAGTTGTAATTGGATATGGTACTGTTAGAAAAAGTGACTTGACAGGAGCTGTTGGAGGATTAAAAGCTGCACAATTAGATTCTCAAAGTAATACAAATTTAGGAAGTGCAATACAGGGTAAAATTGCCGGTGTTACTGTAGAGTCTGCGGGTGGAGCTCCTGGTTCTGGAACCAGAATTCAGATTAGAGGTGCTGGATCACTAAACAATAATAATCCTTTGATATTAGTTGATGATATTGCAGTTGCATCAATGAATAATCTAAATCCAAGTGACATCGAATCAATTCAAGTTTTGAAAGATGCTTCTGCAGCTGCTATTTATGGTTCAAGAGCTGCAAATGGTGTAATTTTGATTACTACAAAAAGTGGGAAAAAGGGAGAAATGAAAGTTACCTTTGATTCTTTCTATGGTGTTGGCAGTGTGACTAAAAAACTAGATTTGTTAAATCAAGAGCAATGGGCTAAAGTAAGTAATGCTGCATATAATGCAGCAGGAAAAGCACCATTAGACATTGCGCTAAATCCTCAAGTTCCTGGTGCGGGAATTAATTGGCAAAATGAAATATTTAGAGATGCTCCAACACAAAATTATTCATTAGGGCTTTCTGGAGGATCGGATAATTTGAAATATAATATGTCATTAAGCTACTATAATCAAAAAGGAGTTATAAAAGAAACAAATTATGACCGTGTTAACTTAAGAGTTAAATCAGATTACAAAAAAGGGATTTTTAAAATTGGAGAAACAGTAATGTTGACCAAAGAAAAAAGAAATGATTTGCCGGGCATACCAGGTCAAGGAAGAAATATTCTTGGAGCTGCTATATCTATGATTCCTGGATTTGCAATTTATAATGAAGATGCAATAGGAGGATATGGTGGTGCATCAGGTGCGGTTACCGATATATTTAATCCTGTAGCAGCGTTGAATCTTTTTGATGTAAAAAATGATTACTACCAAGCATTGATTAATACGTATGCTGAAGCAAGTTTCTTTGATGGCTTTAAATATAAATTAAATATAGGGGTAACGCTTTCTGAGCATAAGAGTTATAACTATACACCACGTTATGAGGTGGGTGGATTCTTCAAGAATTTAAAAAATACTTTAGCGGAAGGAAGTGATTTAAACCAATATTATCAAATTGAAAACACTTTAAATTATTCAAAAAAATTCGGGAAACATTCTGTAAATTTATTAGCAGGACATACTGTTTATCAAAATAGTTTTCGTTCTATTTTAGGCTCTGTACAAGGAATGCCAGATGGTATATTTGTTCTTGCGGGTGCAGAACAACCAGCTATTTCTGGGTTTGCTACTGAAAGTAAATTGACCTCATATCTTGGACGGGCGATATATTCTTACGATAATAAGTACATCCTAACGGCAACTTTTAGACGTGATGGTTCCTCTCGTTTTAGTCCAGAAAACAAATGGGGAAATTTCCCGTCAATTTCTGCAGCATGGGGAATCGGAAAAGAAGATTTTTTCAAAAACCTAGACTTGCCTGTATCTGAACTCAAGGTACGTGCAAGTTATGGTATATTAGGAAATCAAGAAATTGGAGATTACCAATACCTTGGATCAATTACATCAGGAATAAGTTATGGTACAGGAGAACCAAATACACTTTGGATTGGTAATATTCAAACAGAATATCCTGCGATTGGATTAAAATGGGAATCAACAACGACTGCCAATGTTGGTTTTGATTTAGGTTTATGGAATGGTAAATTAGATTATACTTTCGACTACTTTCAAAAAAATACGTCAGATTTACTTTTACGTGTGCCAATTCCTTTGTCAGTGGGGTCTAGTAATGATCCTTATACAAATGCCGGTGAGGTTTCAAATAAAGGTTTTGAGATGGGTTTAACACTTAATCAAAAAGTAGGAGAAGTTAATTTCTCTATAAATTCTAATATTTCAAGTGTAAAAAATCGTGTTGAAGGATTGAGCACAGGAAGTCAGATTCTTGCGGGTTCTAGTGGATCATTTCATGGATCAGCTGTGACTTACAGTAAAGTTGGATACCCTATTTATTCTTTTTTCCTTGTTAAGACAGATGGATTGTTCAGATCACAAGAAGAACTGGATGCACATAATGTGAATGGAAGTCCTATTCAACCAAGAGCAGCAATAGGAGACATAAGATATATTGATTTTAATGGAGATGGAAAAATTGATGCTGGAGACAGACAATTTAGAGGAAGTGCTTTTCCTGATTTCGAATATGGACTTCGTATTCAAGCAGATTGGAAAGGAATTGATTTGACCGTTGCTGCTCAAGGTGTTCAAGGTAATGAGATATATAATGGAAATAATACGGACTTAGCAACAGTAAAAGCAAATACAAATTATGCTACTTCAACTTTAGATTCATTTACTTTTAATCCTAACTCTAATTTTCCAAGATTGAATATTGATGATCCAAATGATAATGGCGCTGATTATTCAGATCGTTTCCTTGAAGATGGTTCTTATCTTAGGATAAAAACGATTCAAGTTGGGTATACGTTTCCTAATGACTTAAGTAAAAAAATAGCAATTGACAGATGTCGATTCTATGTTGCAGGAGATAATCTTTTCACTTCTACTAAATATACAGGATACAATCCGGATGTTTCGGCTGATGGACTTGGAGGTAGAGGAATAGATTATAAATCGTACCCATTAAGTAAGACTATTATTTTTGGCTTGCAACTTAACTTTTAAATCAACGAAAAATGAAAAAGAAATTAATTATATTATATTTTATGGGAGGACTTGCTCTGCTAAGTTCTTGTTCTGAGGATCTTGAATTACAAAATCCTAGTAAAGTAACAACTGGATCTTTCTGGCAAACTCAGGACGATTTGGAATCTGGATTAGCGACTGTTTACAATGTTTTAGTAGATAACAATAACGCAGGATATTGGGAAATACAAGCAATGCAGTTGAAGGAAAACAGAACAGAAAATTTTGTTGCCAGAAATGATGTTCCGGGGCGTTATGCAGTTTCTACTTATAAGAATACACCTAGTACAAATGAAACTACTGGAATGTATAAAGCAATGTACATTGGTATATTTCGTGCAAATCAAGTAATCAATTATGCTCCTCAAATCAAAAATATTGATGAAACAAAAAGAGCACAGCTAGTTGCTGAAGCGACATTTCTTAGGGGATTAAATTATTTTAATTTAGTGAATGAATTTGGGAGTGTTCCAATTTTTACAGATATAGTAAAAGAATCAGCAGATTATTTTAAAGAAAAATCGACAGAAGAGGAAGTATGGAAACAAGTAATTGCTGATTTTGAGTCTGCAGCAACAAGTCCGCTACCGGAAATCTATCCTTCAGCTTTAAAAGGCAGAGTAACAAAAAATACGGCAATCGCTTACCTTGGAAAATCGTATTTGTATTTAAAAAATTGGGCAAAAGCCGAAGAGCAATTTTCTAAACTGGTAAATAACGAAACCGCAAATGGATTTGGTCTTTTGGATGATTACGCACAATTATTTGATGGTAAGCACGAAAATAGTAAGGAATCAGTGTTTGAGATTCAGTTTAGTAGACAAGGGGGTGCTACTATTTGGGGTGGAAATCCATCCGAAAGATCTAGAGCAACTACTATGGCTCAAGAATTAGCGCCAGGAGAAGTTGGAGGATGGTTTGAGCTGTTGCCAACAAAAAAATTATTAGAGGCTATGATCAAAGAGAAAACTGTGGATGGCAGCTTTGATCCTAGAGCTTTAAGTACTTTGGCTTGGAGCTATCCTGGCAGTATTTACTATAATTATGATTTTTCATCAAAGTTTGGGGCGAATGCTATATGGATAAGAAAAAATCAAAACTGGTGGAACAAAGATGAAGGGGATTGGAAATCAGAACTGAATGAATATGCAATGCGTTATGCTGATGTGCTTTTAATGCTTGCTGAAGCAAAAACAATGCAAGGAAAAGTTGGTGAAGCCATACCTTTGGTAAAAAGAATTAGAGATAGAGCGAAGTTAGGCACTGTCGTAATGACAGGATGGAGTCAAACTCAAATGATGGATGAGATTATGCACCAAAGAAATGTTGAATTTGCTCGGGAAGGGATTCACTGGTATGATTTAAGAAGATGGGGTACTTTAGAAAAAGTAATCAAAGGAAGTCAAGTTGGTGGTTATCTTAATTACTCGGCTAAATACAACTACTTTCCTATTCCGGAAAGTGAGTTAAATAATAACCCAAAAATGACACAAAATGCCAATTGGTAATTAAGGTTTATGCAATTTAATTAATGAAAAGTTAAATTAAGAATTTGACAAATGATTAATAAACTATATCATAGCGGATTAATCATTTGTCATCTCATATAAAAAACATCCGATATCTTTAAGTTTATTAGATAAAAGTATTTCGATCTTAAAAATTCATTATAAATGAAAAAAGCAATAATTTTAGCCTGCATTTTTACCGTTATTTCTTTGGTTGTGTTCGCACAAGAAAAGCCAATGACTAATGATTGGGAAAATCCAGCAATATTTCAGATTAATAGAGAACCGGCGAGAGCCGCATTTTTGCCTTATGCTGATGAATCATCTGCTATTGCTGATGATTATACTCGTTCCCCTTGGTTTCTTACCTTAGATGGGAAATGGAAATTTAATTGGGCACCAACACCCGATCAGCGTCCTAAAGATTTTTTTAAAACAGATTTTAATACAACCAATTGGAAAGAAATTACGGTTCCTTCAAACTGGGAATTGGGCGGGTATGGAATTCCTATTTACACTAACATTACCTATCCATTTGTCAAAAATCCACCATTCATTGATCATGCAGATAATCCAGTGGGGTCTTACCGACGTACTTTCGAGTTGCCAGAAAATTGGAACGAACGCCGTGTTTACCTTCATTTTGAAGCAGGAACTTCAGCAATGTATATTTGGATAAATGGAGAAAAAGCAGGCTATAGTGAAAACACGAAAAGTCCAACGGAATTTGATATTACTAACTATGTAAAAGTCGGTAAAAACCAGGTTGCTGTTGAGGTGTATCGATGGAGTGATGGTTCTTATTTGGAAAATCAAGATTTTTGGCGTTTGTCAGGGATCGATCGTGACGTTTACCTTTACAGTACTGCTAATACTCGTATTGCAGATTTCTTTGCCCGTCCTGATCTTGACGATTTTTATAAAAACGGAAGTCTCTCTGTTGATGTTAAATTTAAGAACATGAACAAGGTTGCGAAAAATGGTCAAACTGTAGACGCTAAATTGGTGGATGCAACAGGAAAAGAAGTTTTTGCAAAAACGATTAAAGTAGATTTAAAAGCAAATTCAACGGAATCAGTTAGCTTTAATGAAAAAGTAGCTTCACCACTTTTATGGAACAATGAAAGTCCTTATTTATATACTCTATTGCTTACACTTAAAGATGATATTGGAAAGCCCGTGGAAACGGTTGCTACTCAAATCGGTTTCCGAAAAGTAGAATTAAAGAACGGACAGTTATTGGTTAACGGCATCCGAATCATGGTGCATGGTGTAAATATTCATGAACACAATCCTAAAACGGGTCATTATCAAACTAAAGAAACCATGATGAAGGACATTCGCATGATGAAGCAATTAAATATCAATGCGGTGCGAAGCAGTCATTATCCGTCTAACCTTGAATGGGTGAAGTTGTGTAATCAATATGGTTTGTTCTTGGTAGACGAGGCTAATATTGAAACTCATGGTATGGGTGCTGAATTGCAAGGTTCCTTCGATAAAACAAAACATCCTGCTTATCTGCCTCAGTGGAAAGCAGCTCACATGGATCGCATTTACAGTTTGGTAGAGCGAGATAAAAATCAACCTTCTGTAATTCTTTGGTCTTTGGGTAATGAGTGTGGAAACGGACCTGTTTTTCAAGAGGCTTATAATTGGATAAAAAATAGAGACAAAACTCGATTGGTTCAATTTGAGCAAGCTGGTGAAGAAGAAAACACCGATATAGTTTGTCCCATGTATCCTAGTATGGATTATATGAGAGAATATGCTAAACGCAAAGAGGTGAAACGTCCGTTTATTATCTGTGAATACTCACATGCTATGGGTAATAGTAGTGGTAATTTTCAGGAATATTGGGATATTATTCGCAGCAGCAATAATATGCAGGGAGGATTTATATGGGATTGGGTAGATCAGGGATTTGAAATGACAGATGAAGTAGGACGCAAATATTGGTCGTATGGTGGAGATATGGGAAGCCAAAATTATACCAACGATGAGAATTTCTGTCACAACGGATTAGTTTGGCCCGATCGTACGCCACATCCAGGTGCTTTTGAAGTAAAAAAAGTGTATCAGGATATTCTTTTCACAGCGGTTGATTTAAAACAAGGAATTATTCAAGTAGAAAACGGATTTGGTTACACTGATCTTGATAAATATTGTTTTAAATATGAGGTTTTAGAAAACGGGTTAGTCATAAAGACAGGTGCTGTTGATATAAGTCTTGTGCCACAATCCAAGAAACAAATACAACTTCCATTGCCAAAATTAGAATCACTAAACGGAGTCGAATATCTTTTAAATATTTTTGCCTACACAAAAGAAGGTACAGAAGTGCTACCTCAAAATTATGAAGTAGCACGTGAACAGTTTTCAATTGGAGAGCATAAGTATTTTGTCAAAGCAGCAGCTGAAAGTACAAATTCAGCGGTTAAAGATGAACAAGACACCGTAACTCTCAGTGCAGCCGGAGTTGAAGTAACCATAAATAAGAAAACGGGTTTGATGCAACAGTACAAATCTAACGGAGACTATTTTTTCAATCAAATGCCAGTTCCTAATTTTTGGCGTGCCCCAACGGATAATGATTTTGGAAATTACATGCAAGTTAGCAGTAATGTATGGAGAACTGTAGGAAGATTTAGTAGTTTGGATACTATGGAGATTAAAGAAGTAGGAGATAAAACAATAGTAGTCACTCGCCTTTTCTTAAAAGATGTAGCGTCTTATTATACCATTACTTACACAATGGACTCTGACGGTGGTTTAACCGTACAAAATTCATTCAAGGCAGGAAACAATCCTTTGGCCGAGATGCCTCGTTTTGGAATGTTGTTCTCTCTCAAAAAAGAGTTTGATAATTTTAGTTATTACGGTAGAGGACCTTGGGAGAATTATCAAGATAGAAACACATCATCTCTGAAAGGAATTTATGAAAGTAAGGTTGCTGATCAATACGTTCCTTACACTCGCCCTCAAGAAAATGGATATAAAACGGATGTCCGTTGGTTAACACTTACAAATAATTCAGGAAATGGAATTGAAATAGAAGGTTTACAGCCATTAGGAGTAAGCGCATTACATAATTATCCTGAAGATTTTGATCCAGGTTTGACAAAAAAATACCGTCATACAAATGATATTACGCCACGAAATGAAGTTGTGATTTGTGTTGATTTAGCCCAAAGAGGCTTAGGTGGAGATAATAGTTGGGGCGCTATGCCACACGAACAGTACCAATTGAAAGACAAAGAGTACAGTTATGGCTTTATTATTAAACCTAAAAAGAAATAAAAAATTAAAATTTCACTCCTTTTTAGTATTTATAATTTGGGGTGAAATAAATTAAGCTAATACAAATGTAGCTGTTGAAATTAATTATTATGAAAGAAAAACTGAAATTCTATTTTAATAAAAAGGGTATTTTAATATTGTTTTTTATGTTTAGCGCAACCAGTTTTTGGGCGCAAAAAGTTACAATACCTATTGCGACCAATAGCAATATGATGTTGTTGCAGACAGATAGTAATAATCGTTTGATGACAGTCTATTTTGGGAAACCTCTGGCAAATGTCAGTGAATATCAATCAGCTTCTTTGGCTTATAATTTCAAGGATGAGAATGCTGGAATTTATAATGGAGTCTATACTCCTGCAGGGACTTGGAATCTTTCCGAACCAGCTGTTCAAGTAAAACATGCTGACGGAAATCCCTCTTTGGAACTTAAATATGTAAGTCATAAGACGGAAAAAATTGATGCGAATTCCTCTGTTACAAGTATTGTTTTAAAAGATCCTGTTTACCCATTTATGGTGACTTTGTTTTATAAAGTTTGGCCAGAAGAAAATGTAATTGAGCAATGGTCAGAAATCAAGCATAATGAAAAAAAGGCAGTTCTCTTGCAGAAATTTGCATCGGCTAATTTATATTTTACTAATAAAGATTTTTACTTGACTAGTTTTCAAGGTCAGTATTTAAAGGAAATGCAGCCTATTGAGTCAAAACTTTTGCAGGGAATAAGAACAGTAGATTCTAAACTGGGAACAAGAGCGATGTTGCTTCAAAACCCAAATTTTATTTTGTCTTTTGGGAAGCCTGCTTCAGAAACTGAAGGTACAGTGATGCTGGGGCAATTGGCTTGGAGCGGAAATTTTAAATTAGATTTTGAGGTTGACTCGTATAAGAATCTTCGTCTTATTGCAGGGGTTAGTCCATATGCCTCTGAATATCTTTTGCCAGCGAATCAAGTTTTTAAAACCCCGTCTTTGATATATGCTTTATCTAATAATGGTACTGGTGAGGCAAGTAGGAATCTTCATGATTGGGCAAGAAAGTATAGGGTGTTGGATGGTGAAGGAGAACGTCTTACGTTGTTAAACAACTGGGAGGCGACTTATTTCGATTTTGATGACAATAAAATTGCAGATTTATTTAAAGATGCTAAGGACATTGGAGTAGATATGTTTTTGTTAGATGACGGATGGTTTGGAAATAAATATCCTAGAAATGATGATAAAGCAGGTCTTGGAGATTGGAAAGAAAATGCAAAGAAGTTACCTCATGGATTAGCTTATTTAGTAAAAGAAGCTAAAAAAGAAGGGGTTAAATTTGGAATTTGGATTGAACCTGAAATGGTAAATCCTAAAAGTGAGTTATATGAAAAGCACTTGGACTGGGTAATTCGACAACCGGAAAGACCGGAAGTATATTATAGAAACCAATTAGTGCTTGATTTATCAAATCCAGAAGTACAGGATTTTGTATTTGGGATTGTAGACGACCTTTTTGTTAAAAATCCGGAATTGGCATTTATAAAATGGGATTGTAATGCGGTTATTTACAACGCGTATTCAGCCTATCTTAACAAAAAAGGTATTCCACAATCTAATTTATATGTTGATTATATAAGAGGGTTATGTAAAGTACTAGAAAGAATCCGTGTTAAATATCCTAAAGTTCCTATGATGTTATGCTCAGGCGGAGGAGGACGTGGAGATTATGAACTGTTAAAATACTTTACAGAATTCTGGCCGAGTGATGACACTGAGCCTTTAGAAAGAATATTTATGCAATGGGATTATTCGTATTTTTTTCCCTCTATTACAACGGATAACCATGTCACTGACTGGGGGAAACAGCCGTTAAAATTCAGAGTTGATGTAGCAAGTATGGGTAAATTAGGGTTTGATATTGTGGTTAGTCATTTAAGCGATAAGGATAAGTTGTTCTGCAAAGAAGCAATAAAAAATTATAGCTCATTCAAAGATATTGTTTGGCATGGTGATTTGTATCGTTTAGTGAATCCACATGAAAATGATATTTCTGCATTAATGTATGTTGATAAAGACAAGAGTAAGGCAGTTGTTTTTAATTATTTGGTTAACAATCGATTTATGTTGACAGCAACTCCACTTCCAGTCGTTTTAAAAGGATTAGATCCAAATAAAAAATATGCATTAAAAGAATTGAACATATATCAGGGAGCCGGTTCTACGATCCCCTCTGAAAATGTTTTTTCAGGTGATTTTCTGATGAAGGTGGGGATTAATCCAAATGTAAATTTACAAAGAACAAGTGTCATCCTTGAAATTACTGGAGTGAAATAAGGTAAAAATATGGTATGTATACAAAAGTTTTGACTTAGTAATTAACCCTCGAATAGTAAACATTCGTGGTTTTTTTAACACTTAAAAACTGGTAGGTACTGGTATGTATTTTTAGACAATTGTTTTATTTTTGATTTTTTGTATTTAATAAAAAAAAGATGAAAATAAAAGAGATATCACATTTAAAAGACAGCTGTATTATGGAATTATTTGGTAGTATGCATGATGGTGAAGTTGTTGATTCGTGTGAATTAACTAATAAAAATGGAATGAGGCTTAAAGTGACCAATTACGGCGCGACTATTACTTCATTGAACATACCACTGAAAAACGGTGAATTTGTTGATGTAGTATTGGGTTTTGATACTTTAGAGGCCTATATTAAGTCATTTGATCTGGAAAGTGCGCCCTACTTTGGAGCGACTATTGGACGTTATGCTGGCAGAATTAATAATAGCATTTTTAGTTTGAACGGTAAAGCTTTTCATTTAAATAAAAACAACAATAATAATTCGTTACATGGCGGAAATATTGGCTTTAGTCAAAAAATGTGGCGGGCGAAAAATGTGAAAAAAGGAAAGAATCCATCAATAACTTTCGCGTATTTCAGTGCTGATGGAGAAGAAAATTATCCAGGAGGCTTATCAGTAGAAATTACCTATATGGTATCGGAGGACAATGAATTAATTATAGAGTATAAAGCCATTTCGACCGAAGATACAATTGTAAATTTAACCCATCACAGTTATTTTAATCTCGATGGTCACGATTCTGATATTTTAGAACAGGAGTTAATCGTTAACTCTCAAAAAATGGTAGAGACAACTAGTGAAAATGTACCAACGGGTAGGTTATTGGAATTAGAAAATAATCCTTTCGATTTTAATAATCCTAAAAAGTGTCCTTCAAAAATAGACAATACCTATGTTTTAGAAAAGGAAAATGAATTTGCTGCTTCCCTTTTTAATAAAAACAATAATTTGAAAATGACCGTTTACACGAATCAACCTGGGGTTCATATTTATGTTGGTGGAAATTGTTTTAATACAGTAAAAGGAAAAGAAAATGCAAATTATCATGCTTTGAGCGGTATTTGTTTTGAGACTCAAAATTTTCCGGATGCACCTAATAACGAACATTTCCCGAATGCGGTTCTAAAAAAAGGGGAAATATATTATCATAAAACAATTTATAAGTTTCAATCCTTTTAAGATGAAAAATTTCAAAACTATATTGTCGTTGTTACTGTCGTTTTTGTTTTATACGTATTGTAATTCTCAAACGAATGTGGATGAGACACCAACGTCAATATCAACGGTTTCTACTTTTGCAATAGGAGCTGATATAGGTTGGTTGCCACAAATGGAAGCCACAGGATATAAGTTTTATGATACCGACGGTACTGAAAAAGATTGTTTGCAATTACTCAAAGACAGAGGAATGAATAACATTCGATTGCGGGTTTGGGTAAACCCTTCTAATGATAAAGCAAGCGGACATTGCAGTCCAGCAGAAACTGTTGTAGCGGCTTTACGCGCTCAAAAATTGGGCATGCGCATTATGATTGATTTTCATTATAGTGATACTTGGGCCGATCCGGCAAAACAAGCGAAACCCGCAGCTTGGGCAAATCACACTTTTCCGGAATTATTAAATGATGTTTACAACCATACTTTTGAGGTGTTAACGGCATTGAAAAATGCAGGAGTTACGCCGGAATGGGTACAGGTAGGGAATGAAATTCCTGGAGGCATGATGTGGCCCGAAGGGAGTACCAAAAATTGGAATCAATTGGCACAATTACTTAACAAAGGGTATGAAGCTACAAAAGCTATTGATCCTAAAATTAAAGTTATCGTTCATCTTGACGAAGGAAATAATAATGAAAAATTCAGATTGTTTTTTGATAGTGCCAAAGCAAATAATGTAAAGTACGACGTGATTGGACTGTCTTATTATCCTTTTTGGATCAAGAAAAATTACACGGAAACTATTGGTGATTTAGCTTATAATTTGAATGATATGGTTACTAGATATGACAAAGAAGTGATGGTTGTAGAAGTTGGTGGCGAATATGACAAAGTGCAAAATACGTATGAAATGTTAGCAGCAACAATCAAAGCAGTCAAAGCGGTACCAAATAATAAAGGACTTGGCGTAATTTATTGGGAACCACAAGGAGAAAAAAGTTGGAGCGGTTATTCCCTGAGCGCTTGGCAGCCTGACGGGTCACCTTCAGCGGCTTTAGATGCTTTTAAAGGATAGTTTTGGCTTTGCCTTTTGCGGAAGTATGAGTATATTAAGGAATAGATTTTAATTGCGTGACATTAAATAATTTTATAGGTTTAAAAATGAAGAAATTGATATGTATTCTTGTTGTATTTTTAGTATTTACACAAATGGCTTTGTCTCAAACACGAGCCATTAAAGTGTTAAGTAGCAATTGGAAATTTCAAAAAGGCGATTTTGAAGAGGCGCATAAAGTAAATTTTAATGATTCGAAATGGGAATCCGTAACCATTCCGCATGATTGGGCAATTTACGGGCCTTTTGATAAAAATGTAGACAAACAAAGAGTTGCCATTGTTCAAAACGGAGAAAATATAGCTACCGAAAAAACGGGAAGAACGGGAGCTTTGCCCCATGTAGGAACAGCGTGGTACCGCAATACATTTACATTGCCTAAAGATTCAAAAGGGAAAAAAATAATTTTACTTTTTGAAGGAGCAATGAGCGAACCTCAAGTGTATTTAAACGGGAAAAAAGTGGGAGAGTGGGCGTACGGCTACAGTTATTTTTATTTTGATGTTTCCCAATTTATACAAGAAGGAGCCAACACATTGTCAGTACAATTAACCAATAAGGAATTTGCTTCCCGTTGGTATCCGGGTGCTGGTTTGTATCGAAATGTAAGCGTTATTGTAAAAAACAACGAAAGTATTGACCAATGGGGGCAGTTTGTAACGACGCCTTTTATAAGTTCGGCAATGGCCAAAGTAAATATTAAGACCAAAGTTTCTGGCGAAAATACTCGTTTAGTCACCACTGTTTTTGATGCCGAAGGACAGAAACTAAATTCAGAGGAATCTACGCTTCAATTCGGAAATGAGTTCGATCAAAACATAAAAGTAGAAAAACCAAAATTGTGGAGTCCCGAAACGCCTTACTTGTATAAAGCGGTTTCCCAATTGTATGTTGGAAAAGAACTAAAAGATGAAATTTCAACCCGTTTTGGAATCCGAGAAATAAAATACGAGCCCAATAAAGGTTTTAGTCTGAATGGAAAGATAACCAAATTTAAAGGAGTTTGTCTGCACCACGATCTTGGTCCACTCGGAGTTGCAGTAAATAAAGCCGCGTTGCGCAGGCAAATGAAGATATTAAAAGATATGGGTTGTAATGCAATTCGCAGTTCGCACAATATGCCCTCTTTTGAGCAACTGGAGTTGGCGGATGAAATGGGTTTTATGTTTTTGGCAGAGAGTTTTGATGAATGGGCAAAGCCAAAAGTAGAAAATGGGTATCATCGTTTTTTTGAGGATTATGCCGAAAAAGACATCGTAAATCTCGTGCAGGCTACAAGAAATCATCCTTCTATTGTGATGTGGAGTTCTGGAAATGAAGTGCCGGATCAATGGGGAGAGGCTGGTGTAAAACGAGCCAAATGGCTGCAGGAAATATTTCATCGAGAAGATCCAACACGTCCTGTAACTGTTGGTATGGATCAGGTAAAAGCGACTATGGAATCTGGATTTGGAGCTGTGCTGGATGTTCCGGGATTGAATTATCGGGTGCATTTGTATGATGAGGCATTTGCAAAATTTCCACAAGGGTTTATTTTAGGTTCCGAAACTGCGTCAACGGTTAGCTCCAGAGGGATTTATAAATTTCCTGTGGTTCAGGAGAAAATGAAACAATATCCTGATTTTCAGTCTTCCTCTTATGATTTGGAAGCCTGTAGCTGGTCTAATGTGCCTGATGAAGATTTTGTGCTTCAAGATGATAAACCTTGGGTGATCGGCGAGTTTGTTTGGACTGGTTTTGATTATTTAGGAGAGCCTACGCCGTATGATGAAAGCTGGCCGTCCCGAAGTTCTTATTTTGGAATTAACGATTTAGCGGGTTTACCCAAAGACCGCTATTATTTATACCGAAGCCGTTGGAATACGAAGGAATCAACCCTTCATATCTTACCGCATTGGAACTGGGAAGGCCGTGAAGGAGCGATAACCCCCGTTTTTGTATATACGAGCTACAACAGCGCCGAGCTTTTTGTAAATGGCAAAAGTATGGGAGTGCAGAAAAAAAACAAAAGTACACCACAGAATCGCTATCGTCTGATGTGGATGGATGTAAAATATGAGCCGGGAACGGTCAAAGTTGTGGCTTTTGATGACAATGGAAAAGCTGTTGCTGAACAAGAGGTACATACTGCCGGCAAACCTTATCAGATTGTTTTAGATGCAGACAGGAAAATAATCAATGCCAATGGCGAGGATATATCGTTTGTAACAGTATCTGTAGTTGACAAAAATGGAATTCTTTGTCCTACTGCGACTAACCAGCTAAAATTTAAGGTTTCAGGGGCGGGTACTTACAGAGCTGCCTGCAATGGTGATGCCACTTCACTCGAAATGTTTCATAAAGATACCATGAAGCTTTTTAGCGGAAAATTGGTAGTGCTTGTAAAATCGACAACGACTGCTGGTGCTATAAAACTTGAAGTAAATGGTGCTGGACTAAAGAGCGGAAAATTGACCTTAGTGTCTCAAAATAAATAAAAAGCAGAAGCGGGTATTGCAACAATACTTTTGAAAACTAAAAATTTAAAAAACGATAACAATAACAGTAAGTTTCCAAAAATTGAATTGGGAAACATACAATTTCTAAACAATGAATGACATTTTAGTACACAAAACAATTGATTTTTTTCAGCAGACTTTTAAATCAGAGCCTGAAAAAATTGTCCTTTCCCCCGGCAGAATTAATATTATTGGGGAGCATATTGATTATAATGACGGTTTTGTTTTACCGGCAGCCATCGATAAAATCATCTGTTTTGCTTTTGAAAAAAACAATTCGGATAGAGCTAAAATTGTAGCGATAGATTTGAATGACGAGTTTGAGGTTTATATAAACGAAGACCAAAATCAGACGGATAATGTATGGACAAATTACCTGCGCGGTGTTCTGAATCAGTTAAAAAAGAACGGTTATACCGTGGAGGGTTTCAACTGTGTTTTTAGCAGTAATATTCCTGTGGGTTCCGGTTTGTCCTCTTCGGCGGCATTGGAATGTGGCTTTTTATTTGGTTTAAATGAACTTTTTAATTTGAAAATCAAACCAATTGATATTGCCTTAATGGGACAAAAAGCAGAACATTGGGTGGGCATAAATTGCGGGATAATGGACCAGTTTTCCAGTGTGATGGGTTTAGAAAATAAAGTTATAAAAATTGATTGCAGAACATTGGAATTCGAACATCATGACGCTAATTTCAGTGATTATTCCTTAGTTTTATTTGATAGTAATGTCAAACATTCCTTATTCAGCTCTGCTTACAATACCAGAAGAGAAGAATGCGATGAAGGACTTTCGATAATTAGTGCTAATTTCCCGGAAATTACTAGTTTTAGAGATTGTAAAGAAGAGCAAGTTTTGAGTCTGAAAGATAAAATGACTGCGAATGTGTTCAAAAGAAGCCTTTTTGTGGTGAAGGAAATTCGAAGAGTAACGCAGGCTTGTGAAGCTTTGGATGTGGGAGACATTGTAGTTTTAGGGCAATTGATGTTCGAAACGCACGAAGGATTATCAGTGGATTATGAAGTGAGTTGCGCCGAATTAGATTTTTTGGTCAACACGGTTAAAAAGGAAAAATCAGTGATAGGTTCCCGATTAATGGGCGGTGGTTTTGGTGGCTGTACCATCAATTTGATTAAAAAAGGACAAGAAGATGCAGTGAAAAACAAACTGACAGGATTGTATCAGGACGCATTTGGAATAGAATTAAAAATTTATGATGTCAAAATTGGAAACGGAACATCACTTTATATTGCGAAATAAATGAAAAATTTTGACATAAACGAAGATCCGCACAGACGTTATAATCCGTTAATCAACGAATGGGTTTTGGTTTCCCCACACCGTTCGAAACGTCCTTGGCAAGGACAAAATGAAACCGTAACTTCGGATGCATTGCCCGAATATGACCCGACTTGTTATTTGTGTCCGGGAAATGTTCGAGCAAATGGAATGGTAAATCCGGATTATGAAGATTCATTTGTTTTTGAAAATGATTTTGCCGCTTTGAAGCAAGAAGAAATTGCTTTTAAAGAAAATAAAAAGGAGACTTTTTTTAAAGTGAAACCGGAAAGAGGAATTTCTCGGGTGGTTTGCTTTTCGCCAAAACACAATTTGACATTGCCGGAAATGCCATCTGAGGCTATTGAAAATATTATCCACACTTGGCAAAAAGAATACACGGATTTAGGCAATGTAGATTACATTAATCATGTTCAGATTTTTGAAAACAAAGGAAGTGTGATGGGTTGCAGTAATCCGCATCCACACGGACAAATTTGGGCGCAATCTTCATTGCCAACCGAAGTCGAGAAAACACAAAATAATCTAAACGCTTATTTTGATACGCACAATAAAACACTTTTAGAGGATTATGTAAAAGAAGAGTTGAAGTTAGACGAACGCATTGTTATTGAGAATGATCATTTTGTGGCATTGGTTCCGTTTTGGGCTATTTGGCCCTATGAAACGATGATAATCAGCAAACGAAATGTGAATAAAATAACTGATTTCACTGATACGGAAGTGACTGATTTTGCGATTATTTTAAAACAATTGACAACAAAATATGATAATCTTTTTGAAACCTCTTTTCCGTATTCTTCAGGAATTCATCAATCTCCTACTGATGGAGCGTTGCATCCGGAATGGCATTTTCATATGCATTTTTATCCACCATTGTTGCGTTCAGCAACTGTGAAGAAATTCATGGTAGGATATGAAATGATGGGTGAATCACAAAGAGATATTACACCAGAAAAAAGTGCTGAAATTTTAAAAAACCAATCGAACGTTCATTATAAAATAGTAAACCAAAACTAAAAACATTTAACCAATGCAAACTTTAGCAGTCCAAGATTATATTGTCTTTTTATGTTATTTCATCCTGATTGTCGGTTATGGAATATGGATTTATAAAAGGAAAAAGAAAGAAGAAACGAGTAGTAAAGATTATTTCTTAGCCGAAGGATCACTTACTTGGTGGGCAATAGGCGCATCATTAATTGCCAGTAATATTAGTGCGGAGCAATTTATAGGAATGAGCGGCAGCGGTTTTAAAATGGGATTAGCGATCGCCACTTACGAATGGATGTCTGCTTTTACCTTGATTATTGTTGCTATTTTCTTTATTCCTGTGTACTTGAAAAATAAAATTTTTACCATGCCGCAATACCTGAATCAAAGGTATAACAGTAATGTTGCCATGATTATGGCTGTATTTTGGTTGCTGTTGTATGTTTTGGTCAATCTTACTTCTATATTGTATTTGGGCGCTTTGGCGATAAGCAGCATCTCAGGTTTGGACATTACTTTGTGTATGATTTTCTTGGCGTTTTTTGCGGTAATGATTACGCTGGGCGGAATGAAAGTGATTGGGTATACGGATGTGATTCAAGTTTTCTTTTTGATTTTGGGTGGATTAGTAACTACTTATTTAGCGTTGAATTTAGTTGCAGAAGAATTTGGATCTACGGGAGTGATAAACGGTTTTAATTTGATGACGACACAAGCAAACGATCATTTCCACATGATTTTTGAAAAAACAAATCCTAATTATATGGATTTGCCAGGATTGTCAGTTTTGATAGGAGGAATGCTAATCATCAATTTAAATTATTGGGGCTGCAACCAATACATTACGCAACGTGCATTGGGAGCTGATTTAAAAACGGCCAGAAATGGAATTTTGTTTGCTGCTTTCTTAAAATTGTTAATGCCTGTAATTGTTGTTTTGCCGGGAATTGCGGCTTTTGTATTGTATCAGAACGGACATTTTGGAACCGAAATGTTACAAGACGGTACTGTAAATCCTGATCGGGCGTATCCCGTTTTGCTAAACTTGCTTCCGGTGGGTTTAAAAGGGCTTTCGTTTGCTGCATTGACTGCGGCGATTGTAGCGTCATTGGCTGGAAAAGCGAATAGTATCGCTACTATTTTTACGTTGGATATTTATAAAACAAAACTAAATGTAGATGCCGATGAAAAAAAATTAGTTAATGTGGGCAAAAAAGTAATTGTGGTGGCGATATTAATTGCAGTTGTAGTGGCGCCTTTTCTAGGAATTGATAAAAAAGGAGGATTTCAATACATTCAGGAATATACGGGATTTGTAAGTCCGGGAGTTTTCGCTATGTTTATTTTAGGCTTCTTTTGGAAAAAAACAACTTCTAATGCGGCTTTGTTTGCTACAATTGGTGGATTTATGTTATCTATCCTTTTCAAATTTATGCCAGCATTTGTTGACTTATCGTTCCTTCATGCGACTGGTTTTTCAGTACCAAATGCTGATGGTGTTTATGAAATTCCTTTTATTGACCGAATGGGATTTGTATTCTTGATTTGCGTAATCGGAATGTACAGCATAAGTATGTACGAAACAGCTAGAGGCGTTAAAACAAATGGTCTTGAAATTGACCGTACTATGTTTAAAATGTCACCAGGTTTTACTGTCGGGATGTTGATTGTACTTTCAATTATTGCTGCTTTCTATACGATCTTTTGGTAGAAAACAGCCTAAAATAAAAAAAGCGATGGGTTCAATTATATTGAATTCATCGCTTTTTTATTTAATAATAAGGTACGAAGAAAATTGGTTCCAGTAATTTAGATGTGTGTAAAGTTTTTTTAATACCTGATTCATGTTTTTTGAAGAAAAATATGTGTTTGCAAATAGTCTTTTTCGTAAATCATTTTTATTGTATGCGACAAAACTTTAATGTGAAGGCAAAATAAAAAACATAAGGCACAAAAAAAGCTTTCGAATTAACGAAAGCTTTGTATGATATTTGAATTTTATTTAGTTATTCACTAATGCATCTTGTTTCCAAGTTTTTACAGAAGCAATTCTACTGTTGGAATAATCTACTTCACTTAGGTTGTTACCATTCCAAAATAACCATTTTCCAGTTTTTTCTCCATTTTTATAGGTAGCAACAGATTGTTTGTTTCCATTCATATCGTATGAAGTCCAAACCCCCTCCAGTTTTCCATTTTTAAAGAAACCTTCTTGTTGTATTTTTCCATTTTCAAAGTAGTAAGTAGTTTTAACTAATTTACCTACAGCTTCTAATTTTGGGTTATTTTCTTGAGCGAATGCTATTCCTGAAAAAAGCAATGCGGTTAATATTATATATTTTTTCATATTGTTTGGTTTTTTAAATTCATATTAGCTTAACAAATGTATAAAACATTTTACAATAAAAAAACTTTTACTTAACAATTTAATAACATTAGAATAAAATTTAACATTGGTTATAATGTTTGCCAAAAAACCAATTACTAAAATTTCTTATTTCTCAATTCATTATTCATAATTAGTCCTAAATTTGCACCCGTCTCCAAAGGAGAAAATAATCTAAAATTTGAATCATGTATAGAAGTCATAATTGTGGCGAATTAAATGCCACTCATATTAATACAGAAGTTACCCTTGCGGGATGGGTTCAAAAATCACGCGATAAAGGTTTTATGAATTGGGTCGATTTGCGCGATCGTTATGGAATCACACAATTAATTTTTGACGAAAGTCGTTCTGAAAAATCCGTTTTTGAACTGGCCAAAACACTCGGTCGTGAATTTGTAATTCAAGTAAAAGGAACCGTTATTGAGCGTGAAGCCAAAAATAAAAATATGGCAACCGGTGATATCGAAATTTTAGTGACAGAGCTAAGTGTTTTAAATGCTGCTTTGACGCCTCCATTTACGATTGAAGATGAAACCGATGGTGGAGAAGACATCCGAATGAAATACCGTTACCTCGACATTAGAAGGAATCCTGTGAAAAACAGTTTACTTTTTCGCCATAAAGTAGCAATGGAAGTTAGAAAATATCTTTCTGATTTGGATTTTTGTGAAGTAGAAACACCTTACCTAATTAAATCAACTCCAGAGGGAGCCAGAGATTTCGTAGTGCCTTCCCGAATGAATGAAGGACAGTTTTATGCATTGCCACAATCGCCTCAGACTTTTAAACAATTATTGATGGTGGGCGGAATGGATAAATATTTCCAAATCGTAAAATGTTTCCGTGACGAAGATTTACGTGCAGACAGACAGCCGGAGTTTACACAAATCGATTGTGAAATGGCTTTTGTCGAACAAGAAGATATTTTAAATGTTTTCGAAGGACTGACCAGACATTTATTAAAAGAAATAAACGGTATTGAAGTAGATAAATTTCCAAGAATTACCTACGATTATGCAATGAAAACTTACGGGAATGATAAACCGGACATTCGTTTCGGAATGGAATTTGGCGAGTTGAATGAAGTAGCGAAACATAAAGAATTTCCGGTTTTCAACGCTGCCGAATTAGTGGTGGGAATTGCAGTTCCAGGAACTGGAAACTACACCCGAAAAGAAATTGACGGACTTATTGAATGGGTAAAACGCCCACAAGTTGGCGCAAGCGGAATGGTTTATGTAAAATGCAATGATGACGGAAGCTATAAATCATCGGTGGATAAATTCTACGATCAAGACGATTTAACTCAATGGGCAAAAATCACAGGTGCAAAACCTGGAGAAATGATTTTTGTGCTTTCTGGTCCAGCCGATAAAACACGGACACAGTTGAGTGCATTACGTATGGAATTAGCGACTCGTTTAGGATTGCGGAATCCAGCCGAATTTGCACCGCTTTGGGTAGTTGATTTTCCTTTATTGGAGTTTGACGAAGAAAGCGGCCGATACCATGCCATGCATCATCCGTTTACATCTCCAAAACCGGAAGACATGCACTTATTGGAAACTGATCCGGGCAAAGTTCGTGCGAATGCATATGATATGGTCTTGAATGGAAATGAAATTGGCGGTGGATCAATTCGTATTCACGACAAAGCGACACAACAATTGATGTTCAAATATTTAGGTTTTACTGAAGAAGAAGCTAAGGCGCAGTTTGGATTCTTAATGGATGCATTCCAGTTTGGTGCGCCACCACACGGAGGTTTAGCCTTTGGATTGGATAGATTGGTTGCCATTTTGGGAGGAAGAGAAACAATTAGGGACTATATTGCGTTCCCAAAAAACAATTCGGGAAGAGATGTTATGATAGATGCGCCATCAATAATTGACGAATCACAGTTAAAAGAACTGCATATAAAACTAGCTTAATTGTAGTTTGTCGTCATAATATGTTAGAAAACGTTGAATATCAATATTTTTGCAAAATAAAAAGAGAAGAACGTCTTTCGTATTATATTAAATATTACATTTGCTTCATTATAAATTATTATTACTATTACAATGCGTACAGGTACAGTTAAATTTTTCAATGAATCTAAAGGTTACGGATTCATTACAGACGAAGAAACAGGAAAAGACATTTTTGTTCATGCATCAGGAATCAACGCGGAAGAATTGCGCGAAGGTGACAGAGTTAGCTATGAAGAAGAAGAAGGAAGAAAAGGAAAAGTTGCTGCGAAAGTAGCAGTGATCTAAGCATAAAAAAAATATTTTTTTTGCCTACGAATGTTTAAAGCGTTCCGATTTTTATCGGAACGCTTTTTTGTTATTTCCCTCCAGGTGCCAATAAATTATACTCCAAATTCCAAATTGCGGAATTTCTAAAACGTTAAACACATCTTAATATAATGGGACTGCCTTATTTATAATTAATAAAAATTGTAAATTTACATCGTTATAGTTGGCATGTATTTTTAAGATTTAATTGTTATTTAATAATTTGAAAGTTATCTTTGTACCTCATTTTCATTCAAAAAAAACACAGTATGCAATCCGATCAATTAAATTATATTCCAATTTTAATGCAGTTTATTCTAGCTGTAGGATTTGTTGTAGGAACTATATTGATTTCATCAAAATTAGGACCCAAAAGATCCTCTGAAGTTAAAGATAGAAACTTTGAATGTGGTATCGAATCTGTTGGAAATGCAAGAATTCCTTTTTCAGTAAAATATTTTCTCGTTGCCATCTTATTTGTTTTGTTCGATGTTGAGGTGATTTTCTTATATCCATGGGCTGTTAATTTCAAGGAATTGGGTATCGAAGGAATGGTCAAAATGGTCATTTTTATGCTTTTGCTTTTGGTGGGTTTTTTCTACATTATCAAAAAGAAAGCGTTAGAGTGGGAGTAAAAATTTATTTTAAATGTTGAGTTGTAAATAGCAAATAATTTATGATTCAAATTTTATAATGGTAAATAATAAAAAATGAGTGATTCAAATATAAATATGGTTGCCCCTCCCGAAGGAGTTGTTGGGGAAGGTTTCTTCGCCACAAAACTGAATGATGTTGTAGGATTGGCTCGTGCAAATTCATTGTGGCCATTACCTTTTGCGACTTCTTGTTGTGGTATTGAGTTTATGGCAACGATGGCTTCGCATTATGATTTGGCACGTTTTGGTTCAGAAAGAGTAAGTTTTTCTCCTCGTCAAGCTGACATGCTAATGGTTATGGGGACGATTTCGAAAAAAATGGCGCCAATTTTACGGCAGGTTTACGAACAAATGTCAGAACCTCGTTGGGTAATCGCGGTTGGAGCTTGTGCTTGTTCAGGTGGAATTTTTGACACCTATTCTGTTTTGCAAGGAATCGATAAAGTAATTCCGGTTGATGTATATGTTCCTGGTTGTCCGCCAAGACCAGAGCAAATTGTTGATGGTGTTATGAAATTGCAGGAATTAGTGAGAAATGAATCGGTGCGAAGAAGAAGTTCTCCGGAGTATCAAGAATTATTGGCTTCATATAATATCAAATAAATAATGGCGCTAGAAACAATACAAATCCAAGAAAAATTAGTCGAAACATTCGATTCGGAAGTTTTTGAATTCAAACAGGAAAAAGATATATTTTCATTTGAAGTCGCTGCCGATAAAATTACGGCTGTAATTCTTTTTTTGAAAAACGACTCAACATTGCGTTTTCATTTTTTAACGGATTTATGTGGGATTCATTATCCTGACAATGATGTAGATCATCAATTTGCAGTAGTGTATCATTTGCACAATTGGTACGAAAACAAAAGGATTAAAATTAAGGCCTTTATTAACGGTGAAAATCCAGAAATTAAAACAATATCAAACATTTTCTTGAGTTCAAATTGGATGGAAAGAGAAACGTTTGATTTTTATGGGATAAACTTCATTGGTCATCCACAATTGAAACGTATTTTAAATATGGATGAAATGATTTCTTTTCCAATGCGAAAAGAATTTCCAATGGAAGACAGTGGAAGAACTGATAAAGATGACCGTTTCTTTGGAAGAACAACCGACAATTATTAAAAACACACACTATTATAATTTTTCACATTAAATAAATGTCAGAACTATTATTACCACCGGAGCATCGTTATGCTAAGAGAATAAAAGAACAACTAAATGAGGATGGAAGCGAGCTTTCGATCCTAAATTTAGGACCTACTCATCCAGCTACACATGGTATTTTTCAAAATATCCTATTAATGGATGGAGAAAGAATTCTGGAAGCGGAACCAACCATTGGGTATATTCACAGAGCTTTCGAAAAAATTGCTGAAAACCGTCCTTTTTACCAAATCACACCTCTTACTGATAGAATGAACTATTGTTCGTCACCTATAAACAATATGGGTTGGTGGATGACATTAGAAAAATTATTGGATATTGAAGTTCCAAAAAGAGCGCAATATTTAAGAGTTATTGTAATGGAATTGGCAAGAATTACGGATCATATTATTTGTAATTCGATTCTTGGTGTCGATACCGGAGCATATACCGGATTTTTATATGTGTTCCAATTTAGAGAAAAAGTATATGAAATCTACGAAGAAATTTGTGGAGCGCGTTTGACTACTAACATGGGAAGAATTGGTGGCTTCGAAAGAGATTGGTCACCGGAAGCTTTTAGAAAATTAGATGTGTTTTTAGAAGAATTTCCAGCAGCTTGGAAAGAATTTGAAAACTTATTCGAAAGAAATAGAATTTTTATTGACAGAACGGTAAATGTAGGAGCTATAACTGCTGAGCAAGCTATGGCTTACGGATTTACGGGTCCAAATTTACGTGCTGCGGGCGTGGATTATGATGTAAGGGTATCTCAACCATATTCTTCGTACGAAGATTTTGATTTTATTATTCCTGTTGGAAAATCGGGCGATACGTATGATCGTTTTTGTGTTCGTAACGCCGAAGTTTGGGAAAGTTTGAGTATCATTCGTCAAGCATTGGCAAAAATGCCGGAAGGAAATGACTTCCATGCAGATGTTCCTGATTATTATCTTCCTCCAAAAGAAGATGTTTACACGAGTATGGAATCGTTGATATACCATTTTAAAATTGTTATGGGAGAAGTTCCAGTTCCAGTTGCTGAAATTTACCATCCTGTGGAAGGTGGAAACGGAGAATTAGGTTTTTACTTAGTCACTGATGGTAGTCGTACTCCTTACAGATTACATTTCCGTAGACCTTGTTTTATTTACTATCAGGCATATCCAGAAATGATAAAAGGTGCTTTACTGTCGGATGCAATTGTTATTTTGTCAAGTTTAAATGTTATTGCCGGAGAGTTAGACGCATAAAGATTTCAGATTATTGATTATCAATTTCAGATTTTAAAATAAAACTTTGTGACTTTGTGCCTTCGTGGCAAAAAAAATAAAAATGGAAAGAACGTATCACAAACAAGAAATAAATATGACAGAAACATTGATGAATCGCATCAATGAATTAATTAGTCATTATCCTGAAGACAAAAGAAAATCGGCATTATTGCCAGTTTTACATGAAGTTCAAGATGCTCACGAGAATTGGTTGAGTATCGAATTAATGAATAAAGTAGCAGCAATTCTTTTGATAAAACCGATTGAAGTTTACGAAGTAGTTTCGTTTTACACGATGTACAATCAAAAACCAATTGGTAAATACATGTTTGAATTTTGTCAAACTTCTCCGTGTTGTTTAAATGGAGTAGAGGATTTAATGGATTATACCTGTGAAAAACTGGGAGTCAAAGTGGGGGAACGTACTCCAGACGGTCTGTTTGAAGTGAGAGGAGTTGAGTGTTTAGGTGCTTGTGGTTATGCTCCAATGATGCAGTTAGGCGATTTTTACAAAGAACATTTGACGGCAGCAAAAATCGACCAGTTAATTGAAGATTGCAAAAACGATACAATAATATTACACGATAAATAACATGTCACAAAAAATATTATTAGACAAAATAAATATCCCAGGAATTAAAACCTATGAAGTATACCGTCAAAACGGGGGTTACGCTTCATTAGAAAAAGCCCTAAAAACATTAACACCGGACGAGGTAGTCGAAGAAGTGAAAACTTCAGGATTGCGTGGTCGTGGTGGAGCGGGTTTTCCTGCCGGAATGAAATGGAGTTTTATTGATAAAAAATCTGGAAAACCTAGGCATTTAGTTTGTAATGCTGATGAATCAGAACCGGGAACTTTCAAAGACCGTTATTTGATGGAATTTATTCCTCATTTATTGATTGAGGGAATGATTACCTCCAGTTATGCATTGGGTGCAAACCTTTCATATATCTACATTCGTGGAGAATATATGTGGGTTTATAAAATATTAGAAAGAGCCATTAATGAAGCAAAAGCTGCTGGATTTTTGGGTAAAAATATATTAGGTTCAGGCTACGATTTAGAACTTTATGTTCATTGTGGTGCCGGAGCTTACATTTGTGGTGAGGAAACTGCGTTGATTGAATCCTTGGAAGGAAAAAGGGGAAATCCGCGTATCAAGCCACCATTTCCTGCTATTTCAGGACTTTGGTCAAATCCAACGGTTGTGAATAACGTAGAAACAATTGCCGCTGTGCCATGGATTGTGAATAATTCAGGTGCGGAATATGCTAAAATTGGTATTGGACGTTCTACAGGAACCAAATTAATTTCGGCTTCAGGGCATGTTAAAAACCCAGGAGTTTATGAAATTGAATTGGGATTAAGTGTTTACGAATTCATGAATTCTGATGAATATTTAGGAGGAATGAGTTCGGATAGACCTTTAAAAGCTTTTGTGCCGGGAGGAAGTTCTGTTCCCGTTTTACCGGCCCATTTAATTTACAAAACTGCCGCTGGCGAAGATCGTTTAATGTCCTACGAATCGTTAAGTGATGGTGGATTTGCAACAGGATCGATGTTAGGATCAGGTGGATTTATTGTTTACAATGATACGTCTTGCATCGTACGTAATACTTGGAATTTCTCTCGTTTTTACCACCATGAAAGTTGTGGACAATGTTCTCCTTGTCGTGAAGGAACCGGATGGATGGAAAAAGTATTACACCGAATAGAAAATGGTCACGGTCGTGAAGAAGATATTGATTTGCTGTTGAGCATTCAAAGCAAAATTGAAGGAAATACAATTTGTCCATTAGGTGACGCGGCAGCTTGGCCAGTGGCAGCAGCAATTCGTCACTTTAGAGAAGAATTTGAATACCACATTCGTTTCCCGGAAAAAATAAAAAATAGAGATCATTTTGTTGCTGAACCTTTTGAAAAAGTAAAGCATTTAGTTTCTAAAGTAATCGTATAAAGTCAAGAATTTCAGAAAATGAAAGTAACCATAGACGGTCAAAGCATAGAAGTAGAACCAGGAACAACAATCCTGCAGGCAGCACGTATGATAGGTGGAGAAGTAGTTCCCCCGGCAATGTGCTATTATTCTAAACTAAAAGGGAGCGGTGGAAAATGCCGTTGTTGTTTAGTGGAAGTTGCAAAAGGAAGTGAAGCTGATCCAAGACCAATGCCTAAATTAATGGCATCTTGTGTAACAGGTTGTATGGACGGAATGGAAGTGAATAGTAAATCTTCACCAAGAGTAACCGAAGCCAGAAAATCAGTAACGGAATTTTTATTGATCAATCACCCATTAGATTGTCCGGTTTGTGACCAAGCTGGGGAATGTGATTTGCAAAATTTAAGCTTTGAGCACGGGAAATCAGAAACTCGTTTTATTGAAGAAAAAAGAACATTTGAGCCAGAAAATATTGGTCCAAATATTCAATTGCACATGAACCGTTGTATTCTTTGTTACCGTTGTGTGATGGTGGCTGATCAATTGACAGACGATCGTGTGCACGGAGTAATGGATAGAGGAGATCATTCGAATATCTCGACTTGTATCTCAAAAGCGGTTGATAATGAGTTCTCTGGAAATATGATTGATGTATGTCCTGTAGGCGCTTTGACAGACAAAACGTTTCGATTTAAATCTAGAGTTTGGTTCAGTAAGCCTTACAATGCGCACAGAAATTGCCCTACTTGTTCTGGAAAAACTACCGTTTGGATGTTTGGTGACGAAATTCAACGAGTTACCGGAAGAAAAGATGAGTACCATGAAGTAGATGAATTTATTTGTAATGGATGTCGTTTTGATCACAAAGAGATTGCAGATTGGACTATTGAAGGACCGAGAGCATTCGAAAAAGACTCGGTGATCAACCAAAATAAATACAACAGAAAGTTACAAAAAGTAGAAATCGCAACCGAAGATCATATCCTTTTAGGTAGAGAAGAAGACCGTAAGAAAATAAGCATGGCCGAAATTCCATTGACCGAAGAAGACATTATTAATCAAAAAAGCTTGGGTAATAATGGATAGTACTATTATCATAGAAAAAAGTGTCATTATTGTTGCAGTTTTTGCTTTGACAATGTTGATGGCAATGTACTCCACTTGGGCTGAACGAAAAATTGCCGCTTGGCTGCAAGATCGTGTTGGACCCAACAGAGCTGGTCCTTTTGGATTGTTTCAACCGCTTGCCGATGGTTTAAAATTATTTTCGAAAGAAGAATTTGAGCCAAACACGCCAAACCGATTTTTATTTTTTGTAGGTCCGGCGATTGCTATGAGTACCGCTTTAATGACGAGTGCCGTAATTCCTTGGGGAGACAGGCTGCATTTGTTTGGAAGAGATATTTTATTGCAAGCAACGGATTTAAACATTGGATTGTTATACTTTTTCGGTGTTGTTTCGGTAGGTGTTTACGGTATTATGATTGGTGGTTGGGCGTCGAACAATAAATTTTCATTAATTGGTGCGGTTCGGGCAGCTTCGCAAATGGTGTCGTATGAAATTGCCATGGGATTGTCCATAATCGCATTGCTGATGATGACCGGAACGTTGAGTTTAAGAGAGATCTCTGAACAACAAGCAGGAATGAATTGGAATGTGTTTTACCAACCGTTGTCTTTTATTATATTTTTAATTTGTGCTTTCGCAGAATCAAACAGAACTCCTTTTGACTTAGCGGAATGCGAGACAGAACTTATTGGAGGATACCACACCGAATATTCATCGATGAAAATGGGATTCTATTTATTTGCTGAATATGCAAATATGTTTATTTCTTCTACGATTTTGGCAGTTTTATTCTTTGGAGGTTATAATTATCCTGGAATGAGTTGGGTTGTTGAAAATTGGGGAGTAAATATTGCCAATCTTTTAGGATTTGTTGCTTTGTTTATCAAATTGTGTGGATTCATATTTTTCTACATGTGGGTTCGTTGGACTATTCCAAGATTCAGATACGATCAATTGATGCATTTGGGTTGGAGGATACTAATTCCATTGGCGATCATTAATATTATCATCACCGGAATTGTGATTTTGAGAGCAGAAATTGCTACTTATTTAGGATTTTAATTAGTACCGAAAAAGCCCTAGCCCTGATAGCAGTGGAAATCCTTTTATCCTGAACTTGTTTCAGGATCCTGAAACAAGTTCAGGATAAAAGATTGAAACGAATAGCAGGATTAAGCTTCAAATAAAAATAAAAAATGTCAATAGAAAGTATATCCTTATCGGGAAGAAAAAAGCTAGTCTCTAATAAGGAGATGACTTTTTGGGAAAGAATGTATCTTGTTGCGATTGTCAAAGGTTTGATAATTACGATTCAGCATTTGTTCACCAGAAAGGTAACGATTCAATATCCGGAGCAAGTACGTGAAATGAGTCCTGTTTATCGAGGTCAACACCAATTGAAAAGGGATGAATTAGGTCGTGAAAACTGTACGGCTTGTGGCTTGTGTGCGTTGTCCTGCCCTGCTGAAGCTATCACGATGAAAGCGGAAGAGCGTAGAGCCGACGAAAAACATTTGTATCGAGAAGAAAAATATGCGTCGATATATGAGATTAATATGTTGCGTTGTATTTTCTGTGGTTTGTGTGAAGAGGCTTGTCCGAAAGACGCTATTTACCTGACGACTTCTAAAGTATTGGTTCCATCCAGTTATGAAAGAGAAGATTTTATTTTTGGAAAAGACAAATTGGTCATGCCATTAGATATCGCAATGAAAAATGCTCAACTTAAAAACGCTAACTAATGTCTACAGTACTTATTATATTTTGTGTGTTGGCTGCTATCACTTTAGCAACGGCATTTTTGACAATTTTTAGCAAAAATCCGATTCACAGTGCTATTTATTTAGTGATTTGTTTCTTTTCGATTGCGGGTCATTATTTATTGTTGAACGCTCAATTCTTGGCGATAGTTCACGTTATTGTCTACTCAGGAGCGATTATGATCTTGTTTTTATTCACCATCATGTTAATGAATTTAAATGAGGAAAGAGAAGTGCACCGACCTAGAATTACGCGATTAGGAGCTATTGTTTCTTTTTGCTTGATTTGTCTGGTTTTGATTGCCATTTTCATCAACTCAAAACCTATTGTAGGAGAATATGTAACCACCGGTGAGGATTATCAATCGATAAAAGTATTGGGTAAAATACTGCTTAATGAATATATGGTTCCGTTTGAATTTGCTTCTATATTACTTTTGGTTGCTATGATTGGAACGGTATTATTGTCTAAAAAAGAAAAATTGCAAAAATAAGATGAACAATATTTTAAACCACATCGGTATTGAAAACTATATATTCCTAAGCGTAATACTTTTTTGTATTGGCGTTTTTGGGGTGTTGTACAGACGAAATGCTATAATCGTATTTATGTCGATTGAAATTATGCTTAACGCAGTAAACTTATTGTTTGTAGCATTTTCGACCTATCATCAAGATGCGCAGGGACAAGTTTTTGTGTTTTTCTCCATGGCCGTTGCTGCAGCAGAAGTTGCGGTAGGATTGGCAATTCTAGTTTCTATTTTTAGAAATTTAGGGTCAATCACTATCGATAATTTAAAAAACTTAAAAGGATAAATGGAAATGAATACCAATATAGCTTTAGTTTTAGTTCTTGCTCCTTTTTTAGGATTTTTAATCAATGTTTTCTTTGGTAAAAGCCTTGGAAAATCACTTTCTGGAATAATCGGAACACTTTCAGTTTTGGTTTCTTTTGTCGCAACTGTTTATTTCTTTGGGGGAATAGCTGCTCAATCAGAAGGAATTCGTATTTCACTTTTTGACTGGATCCAAATCAGCAATTTCAAAGTTGATTTTGGATTTCAATTGGACCAATTGTCAATTTTGTGGTTGCTTTTCGTAACCGGAATTGGTTCTTTGATTCATTTATATTCGATTAGTTATATGCACGATGACGAAAATATGCACAAGTTTTTTGCCTATTTGAATCTGTTTATATTCTTCATGATAACCTTAGTAATAGGAAGTAATTTATTAGTGATGTTCATCGGTTGGGAAGGCGTAGGTCTTTGTTCGTATCTATTAATTGGTTTTTGGCATAAAAACCAAGAGTACAATGATGCTGCCAAGAAAGCTTTCATCATGAACCGTATTGGTGATTTAGGTTTGTTAATTGGGATTTTTATTCTTGGTAATTTATTCTCAACTTTAGATTATGCTACTTTAAAAACGGCTATTGTCACTGCAACGAATCTTGATATGTATTGGCTTTCTATTGCTGGTTTCGCTTTATTCATTGGAGCTTGTGGTAAATCGGCACAAATTCCTTTGTATACTTGGTTGCCGGATGCAATGGCAGGTCCAACACCGGTTTCAGCATTGATTCACGCGGCTACGATGGTAACTGCAGGGATTTTTATGATTACCAGATTAAATTTCTTGTTTGATTTGACTCCAGATGTCCAATCAATAATTGCTATAGTTGGAGCCGTTACCGCTTTAGTTGCTGCCACCATTGGTTTGGTTCAAAATGATATCAAAAAAGTATTAGCTTATTCTACCGTTTCTCAATTGGGATTAATGTTCTTAGCTTTAGGCTTAGGTGCTTACGAAGTGGCCGTTTTCCATGTAATTACGCATGCTTTCTTCAAAGCTTGTTTGTTCTTAGGTTCGGGTTCTGTGATTCACGCTTTGCATGGAGAACAAGATATGCGTAAAATGGGTGGCTTGAAAAAAGCGATGCCAATTACGTTTGCAACGATGTTGATTGCTTCTTTAGCAATTTCAGGAGTTCCATTGTTCTCCGGTTTTTTCTCGAAAGACGAAATTTTATTAGTGGCTTTCCATACTAACATTCCGTTATGGATTGTGGCTTCGGTTGCCTCTATCATGACCGCTTTTTATATGTTCCGTTTAATGTTCTTAACGTTCTTCCAAGAATTTAGAGGAACCGCAGAACAAAAACACCATTTGCACGAAAGTCCTTCTTTGATTACTATTCCTTTGATTGTTTTAGCAATATTGGCCACTATTGGTGGTTTGATTAGTTTGCCTGGAAACAGTTGGTTGAATGGCTATTTGACTCCTGTTTTACCAAAATTAGCAATCGCAGAACACCATTTAGGAACTACTGAATATGTTTTGATGGCTATTGCTGTTGTTGGCGGATTAATAGGCATTGGTATTGCTTACGCCAAATACATCAAACAAAATACAGTTCCCACAGAAGACGCGGCCATTACAGGGTTTTCTAAAGTGCTTTACAATAAATATTATGTTGATGAATTTTATAATGCTATTTTTGTAAAACCAATTAATTTCTTGTCTCGTTTTTTCAGAGACACTGTAGAAGCAGGTTTGTCAGCTTTGGTTTTTGGATTAGGAAAAGTTACGAACGAAATAGGTTACCAAGGGAAGAAAATACAAAATGGAAGCATTGGTCTTTATCTTTTTGTTTTCGTATTAGGGCTTTGTGCCATCGTTTCTTATTTATTTTTAGCTCAATAATCATATAACATAAAATAGATTTTTTAAAACCAAAATTTCAATTTTAAAATAAATTATCTTTTAAAAGTCTCTTACATTTGACCTTTAAAAAACAATAAAAAATTACAAATGAATGTATCTCTAATATTAATTATACTTTTGGTTGGTGCGTTTGCAACGTTTCTTGCAGGCGATAAATTGGCTTCAAAAGTTGCCTTGTTCTTTGGGTTAGCTGCTGCAGGCGCTTCTTTTGTATTATTAAATCACTATAATTTAGGTGAAAATATCAGTTTCATCAATCAGTGGATCACGCAACCAAATATTTCTTTTGCTCTTAAAGCAGACGGATTATCAATGGCGATGCTTTTATTGACCACAGTTTTGACTCCATTAATTATATTTTCTTCTTTTGGCAATCAATATAAAAATTCAAAATCATTTTATGCGTTAATCTTGTTTATGTCGTTTGCGATGGCAGGAACATTCCTTGCTTCAGATGGTTTGCTGTATTACGTTTTTTGGGAATTATCTCTTATTCCAATTTACTTCATAGCTTTAATTTGGGGTAATGGAGATACAGAAGAACGCAAAAAAGCAGTAGTTAAATTCTTTATCTTCACATTGGCAGGTTCATTATTTATGTTGGTGGCTTTTGTTTACATGTACCAAAAAGCGGGTAGTCTTTTATTAGAAGATTTATACAAATTGAACTTATCAGCAACCGAGCAATTATGGATATTCCTGGCTTTCTTCTTGGCATATGCGATTAAAATTCCTTTAATTCCGTTCCATACGTGGCAAGCAAATGTGTACCAAAAAGCCCCAACCGCTGGTACGATGATGTTGTCTGGTATCATGCTAAAAATGGGATTGTACAGTGTTATTCGTTGGCAATTGCCATTAGCGCCATTGGCAGCTAAGGAGTACATGTATATTTTCATCGGACTTGGAATTGCAGGTGTGATCTATGGTTCTATAGTAGCGTTGAAACAAAAAGACTTAAAGAAACTATTAGCGTACTCTTCTTTGGCACACGTAGGCTTAATTGCAGCCGGAACGTACACATTGACATTAGACGGTTTGCGCGGCGCGGTTTTACAGATGATCGCACACGGATTTGTAGTTGTTGGGTTGTTTTACGTTGCCGAAATTATTTTTAGAAGATATGAAACCAGAGCCATTGCTGAAATGGGTGGTATTCGTTCTCAAGCACCAAAATTTACTTCGATGTTTTTAATTTTGGTTTTGGCATCGGTTGCCTTGCCAACTACCTTTAACTTTATTGGTGAATTCACCGTTTTATACAGTCTTTTGCAAATTAATATTTGGTTTGCTATTTTAGGAGGAACAACCATAATTTTAGGAGCGTATTATATGTTGAAAATGTTTCAACATGCGATGTTGGGAGAAACAAATACAAAGCCTTTTGCTGATGTAACTGTCAGCGAAGGAATAACTTTGGTACTAATAATTGGTGTTTTATTCTTTTTTGGGATGTATCCAAAGCCAATTACCGATTTGATTACCCCAAGTCTGGAAGAAATTTTAACACAAATTAATAGAATTAACTAGTCAAATAAAAAAATGAATACATTAATAGCTATAATAGGATTAGGTGTTTTATGCCTTTTATTTGAAATATTTAATTTAAGGAAAGCCATTGTGCCTTTAACGATCATTGGATTAGTAGGAGTGTTGGGTTTAACCATATCTGAATTTAATTCAACTGAAAGCTACTACAACAACATGATTGTTGTGAGTAAATTTTCAAGTACTTTTTCATCATTGTTTATTGTGCTTACCATTTTCTTGGTGGCTTTAGGTCATAATTTTTACGAAAGCCACCAATCTAAAATCTCAGATTTTATTGCCATAAAAATATTTTTATTGGCAGGAGCGGTGGCAATGGTTTCTTTTGGAAACTTAGCGATGTTCTTTTTAGGAATAGAAGTATTATCGATTGCGCTTTATATCCTAGCGGCAAGTGATCGTATGAATTTAAAAAGTAACGAAGCGGGAATGAAGTATTTCTTAATGGGATCTTTTGCATCAGGAATTATTCTTTTTGGTATTTGTTTAATTTACGGAGCCATGGGAAGTTTTGACGTTACTGAAATCAGCGAATTATCACAATCAGCTGAATTGCCAATTTGGTTCCCAATAGGGATTGTATTGGTAACAATAGGGATGTTGTTTAAAGTGGCGGCAGTTCCATTTCATTTCTGGGCACCGGACGTCTACGAAGGTTCGCCAGCGTTGACAACGGCTTTGATGAGTACTTTGGCTAAAGTAGTTGCGATGGCGACTTTGTACAAATTATTATCAGTAATGAATGCGGATATTTCTGAGTCATTCAAAATTATCGTAGTCGTGATTTCTATGGCGTCCATGACTGTTGGTAACATAATGGCCTTGAGACAAACAAATGTAAAACGTATGTTAGCTTTTTCAGGGGTTTCCCACGCCGGTTTTATGTTGATGACTTTATTAAGTTTATCTACGTCCGCAGGAAGTTTGTTGTATTATGCTTCCGCGTATTCTTTATCTGGAATCGCTGCTTTTAGTGTGATTTTGTACGTTTGTAAAAATAGAGATAACGAAGATATTGTGAATTTCCACGGTTTAGGAAAAACCAATCCATTGTTAGCAGCAATTCTTACAGCGGCTTTACTTTCTATGGCTGGTATTCCGATTTTTGCCGGATTCTTTGCTAAGTTGGTTTTATTCAATCAAACGATTCAAGCGGGTTATTTAGCTTTAGTAATAGTGGCAGTGGTGAATTCCATTATCAGCGTTGGATACTACTTCAAATTGATTATGGCGATGTACACCAAAGAACCAAACGAAGAACGAAAAGGAACGCCAGTTATTATTTATGCCGTTGCTGTTATTGCGATTGTGTTGAATATCGCATTAGGTTTATTCCCTTCTTTAGTGTTGGATTTATTAGCATAAACCGAAGCTTAAAAATATTAAGAAAACCATCAGAAGTAATTTTGATGGTTTTTTTGGTTTAAAAGCGCGTTGGTGATTCAAATAAATATTTACTATTCAAGTATCTATAATTTTATGCTAAAACCCAAAAATTTTAAAATTGAATTGAGTAAATTTGTATATACAAATATTTAATCATTTACTAAATTTAAGATCATGGGAAATTCATTAAAAATACAAATTTGGTCGGATATTATGTGTCCGTATTGTTATATAGGAAAAAGGAGAATAGAAGGAGCATTAGCGCTTTTTGAACATAAAGATGCTGTTGAAATTGAATGGAAAAGTTTTCAGTTAGACGCTGGTTTTATAGCGTCTCCTGAGGACAATATGGTAGAGCATTTAGCAGAAAAATATAGAAAGGATAGTGATTGGGCTCAAAATATGCTGGATAGTATGACCGAAAATGCTAAAAATTCAGGATTGGATTTTCATTTTGAAAAATCTATTTTAGCAAATTCTTTGAATGCACACCGACTTTTGCATTTAGCTAAAAAACACAATCTGGCGGATAATTTAGAAGAAATACTGTTCAAAGCGTATTTGACCGATGGAAAGAACGTTAATGATTTAAATACTTTGAAAACGTTAGGACTGGAAGCAGGGCTGAATGCAGAAGCTATTGAGGAAGTGCTAAATTCTGATGCTTACGCAAATGAAGTGCAACAGGATATTGAAGAAGCGCGATCTATAGGTGTTCAAGGAGTTCCCTTTTTTGTTTTCGATAATAAATATGCAGTTTCAGGTGCGCAACATGTGGAAACATTTGTGAAAACACTTGAAAAAGTATGGGAAGAAGGTAAATTTGATTCTAAGGTTACTTTGTTGAATGCTACTGATGGAGACAGCTGTGGAATCGATGGATGTGATTAAAAATAGCATTTTAAGCCATAAAGAAAGAAAGGTACTTTTAGTTCTCATGCTTTATCCAACTTAATTTCTTTATAGTTTAATTATATTACGAAACATTTGCAGTAGCGCACAATCGTCAGAAGTAGTGAAAAATTATTTATTATGAGTGAACGTACAAAAGTAATTCGTTGGGGAATATTGGGCTGTGGAGATGTCACCGAACTGAAAAGTGGTCCCGCCTACCAGAAAACGGATGGCTTTAAGGTAGTAGCAGTAATGCGAAGAGATGCGGTTAAGGCCGCAGATTACGCTACAAGACACGGAATAAGTAAGTTTTATAGCAATGCCGATGATCTAATTAATGATCCTGAAATTGATGCAATTTACATTGCCACACCTCCTGATGTCCATAAGTTGTACGGACTCAAGGTGGCTGCAGCCGGTAAAATTTGTTGTATCGAAAAACCTTTAGCTCCAAATTACCAAGAAAGTCTTGCAATTTATAATGCTTTTGCAGACAAAAACATTCCTTTGTTTGTAGCGTATTATAGGCGTACGCTACCTCGTTTTCAGCAAATTAAAACGTGGCTTAATGCCAAAAGCATTGGTGAAATCAGACATATAAGATGGCACTTGAGTAAATCCGCAAATTCTACAGATGTATCCGGAGATTATAATTGGCGAACCGATGCCGCTATTGCTACAGGCGGTTATTTTGATGATTTAGCGAGTCATGGGCTGGATTTGTTTATTCATTTTTTAGGAAATATAAAAGAGGTTTCAGGGATTAGTCTCAATCAGCAGGGATTGTATTCTGCTAAAGATGCTGCGACTGCGTGCTGGGTTCATGATTCTGGAATTACGGGTTCTGGAAGTTGGAATTTTGGTTGCTATGAACGGGAAGATAAAGTGGAGATTTATGGAAGCAAAGGAAAAATAACGTTTTCTGTATTTGAAAATGAACCGATAATGCTTTCTAACGAACTGCAGCAAACGGAATTATTTATTGAACATCCTGAGAATATTCAGTTGTACCATGTAAAGCAAATGCGAGAAGACCTTTTGGGGAATAGTAAGCATCCTTCCACAGGTTTAACAGGATCGCATACAAGCTGGGTTATGGACAAGATTATTGGGAATCTTTAGTAGTTCTCAATTGCTCAAACAAAAAACCCGCTGATACGAATACCAACGGGATTTTTCAAACCAATCATCAAAACCAAACAATCATCTTCTGTTTATTACAATTGCAGTATTATTGGATACTTTAGTGTCTTCAACTTTGACTTTCGTACCATTGTTTTTATAATAGTAGTGCTCTTGATCATTGGAGTTTTGGTTATGATCATAATCATAATCGTTTTCGTCATTGTTGTTTTGGGCATATTGATATCCTCTGCCGCCTTTTACAGCTCCAACGATATCAACAATTTGACCACGACGGTTGTAAATAATTTGTAAGCCACCTACTCGTTCCAACGCATAACGGTTGTATGTCATGTAAACGGAACCTACTCGTTTTACTCTATCATTCGAGTCATAATTAATAAACACGTTTCCAATACGTCTTATTCTGCCCGAATTGTCTTGTTCTACTTTTACACCATAATTTCCGTTTCTACTATTTGAGGGTGCACCGTACGTTGTATTGAAACCATTTTTTTTACCCATTTTATAATATATACCGTCATTTGAGCTATTTGAAGGACGTGTATTAAAATCAAATTGTCCGTCAGGAAACACGAAGAACTCAATTCCTCTTTCTGTGAACACAATCGGGTCGGCATCTCTAAAATCTACAAGTGATCTTCTTTCTACAAAAAAATCGATTTTTTCTGTGGCTGTTGCTACATTACCTCCAAATACGAAGATACTAGCAACTAAAAAGGTAATTTTTTTCATGATACAGCTATTTTGAATTTTGCCTACTCTTTAGCTTTTCGGCTTTCGCTTTTTTGAACTTATTTGGTAAGAGATATTCAAGTAGCATGCCAAAGAGTAGCAGGGTAGTTTGGTGATTTTAAATAAAGAATGGATTGTAAATTCATAATTAGCGTATTATCAATTATTTGCTATTTAAAAAAAATAAAAAATATTTTTATAAAAAAGCTTTAATTAGGAGTTTTTACAATAATTCCAGATTTGCTAGATACTTTTTCTTGTGCTTTTAGCATTTTTATAATGCTAATAAACGCGCAATCATTTATGGGAATAAGGAACTTATTGAAAATCCACTGTCCACCTTTTAAATCAAAGTTAAAGGCAAGTCCATAATTGATGTGGGAAATAATTAAAAAGATGTTCGAGTGTGGGATAGAAGTTTAAAACCGCAAATAATAAAATTGTCATTTGCTTTAATGATAGTGAATTTGCGGTGAAACGCTTGCAAGTCGAGAAAGATAGTTTGTATTTCATGCCTAAAAACCCAATTTTTGCTCCGATAAAAGTCACTAAAGAAAACCAATGGATCATTTGGGGAAGTGGGACAGATGTGATTAAGAAGTTATAGTTAAATCTTTTGTTTCGAAATAAATATCTTTAAAAAAAGAAAGGCTTCCAATACTATTGGGAGCCTTTCTTTTATCTTAAAAAATTACTGTTTATACGGTATGTTTTGGATTAAAACCATCTTCGCTTAACTCGACGTGGTCATAATCAGCAACCATTTCAGCTTCGTAATCGACTTTTTCTCCCTTACTGAATTTAGCAATTAATTTCTCCATAATTTCATAAATTACCGGAACAATAATCAAGGTTAAAAATAGGGAAGAAATCAATCCTCCGATAATTACCCACGCCAATCCATTTTTCCATTCGGCACCGGCTCCACTTGCAAGTGCAATTGGCACCATACCAAATACCATCGCGATAGTGGTCATCAAAATTGGACGAAGACGCGCATGATTCGCCTGGATTAATGCGGTTCTTATAGTTTCGCCCGCTGCTCTTCGCTGATTGGTGTAATCCACCAGCATAATCGCATTTTTACACACTAAACCAATTAACATAATCAGACCTAGAATTGTAAAGATATTCAACGTATTATTGGTCAATGCCAAAGCTAATAGAGCGCCAATAAACGAAAGCGGAATAGCAAACAATACCACAAACGGGTGAACAAAACTGTCGTACAATCCAACCATTACAAGATAAACCAAGATAATAGCGGCCAGTAAAGCAATTCCTAATGTTCCAAAACCTTCGGATTGATTTTCCTGATCTCCACCCCAAATGTAGTTTACACCAGTTGGTTTCTTGATTTGGTCTATTTTTTCTTGCCATTGCGCAACAATTGTTCCTGCCGGGACTCCTACGTTTTGTCCTTTTACAGTTACAGACGCCGTTTTATCTCGACGCTCTAACTGACTCGGTCCAGAACCTTCTTTTACAATAGCAAACTGGGACAGTTTGATTTGTTCGCCTCTTTCATTAATGAAAATCAAGTTGCTCACATCATTAATACTCTTTCTGTCAAAAGCATTGTACTTGATGTTAATGTCGTATTCGTATTCACCAGCTCTGAATTTCCCATCAGTATTCCCGCTGTATGCCGTTTGCATGGTCATACCTACGGTTTGTAGACTCAATCCCAAAGCCGCCATTTTATCTCTGTCAACTTGCACATTGATTTCTGGGTTTCCATCTTCTACAGATAATCTAATTTCTGTAGCACCAGGAATTTTATACAATTCAGCTTCGGCTTTTTTGGCGAAAGCCATGGCACTTTCAAGAGATGAACCCGTAACGATTAGTCCTAATGTTGCATCTTCGGCGGTTCCCAAAAGACCTACAGGGACGGTTTTAACTTTTGCACCAACCAATACTTTTTCCAGTTTACGTTTTATTTTCGCAGCATATACTGAGGCTTCATCAGAGCGATCTTTTTGCTCGATCATTTTTACGTCAACCTCTGATTTGTATGCGGTAGCTTGCGATGCTCCTAAACCTTCACTAGTTTGACCTACGGTTGTAATTTGACTTTTCACATATTCTTCTTTATCCAAGAAAGCTTCTGCTTTTTGAGTCATGAAATTCGTTTGTTCCAATGAAGCGTCTTTTGGCATTTCAATTTGAACCAAAAACTCACCACTATCTGATGCGGCAAAAAATTCTCCACCAATAAATCCTGCCGGCACAAGCGCGATAGAACTAAAGAAAATGAACAGAACAATTGCCAGAGTAGTTTTGTAATGGTCCAGACACCAAGTCAATAAACCAGAAATCCAGTTGATAAATCGGGTTAAGTAACTTTCAAATCCAAGAATAACTCTTCCAAAAACATTTGTACCCTCAATATGTTCTAATTTTCCGTAACGGGATGACAACCAAGGAATAATGGTAAAGGAAGCCAACAAAGAGAACAACGTTGATATAATTACAGTCACGCAAAATTGTGTAATAATATTAGAAACTAAACCGGAGCTCATTGCAATTGGTAAAAAGACAACAACGATTACTAGCGTGATGGAGGTTACTGTTCCGCCAATTTCTGCAGTTCCGTCATAGGAAGCTCGAATTCGGCTTTTTCCCATTTCCATGTGGCGGTAAATGTTTTCCAAAACCACAATTGCGTCATCTACAAGAATACCAACAACAAGTGATAATCCCAGTAAGCTCATTAAATTCAGCGTGTAACCCAATAAGTATATTCCAATAAAAGTTGCAATCAATGAAGCAGGTATAGAAACCATTACAATCAACGAGTTTCTAATACTGTGTAAGAAAAACAACATTACAAAAGCCACCAAGAATACTGCTATCAGCAAATCGTGTACTACCGAGTTAGCTGCTTCCAGTGTGAAAACCGTACTGTCTTTTGCAACTTCCAGTTTAAGTTGAGAGGTTTTATAATCGTTTTCAAGAGCAGTAATTGCTTTTAATAATTCCTCACTTACGGCAACTGCATTCGCATCAGATTGTTTTACAATTTGTAAAATAATTGCACTTTTTTGATCGACACGGGCTATTTTTTCAGTGATTTTTTGCGTATCCTGAACATCAGCAATATCGCCTAAACGAACTTGAACTCCGTTTTTTGAGGATACAACCAAGTTTTTTAGCTCTTCTACATTTTTGTATTTTCCAGCTAAACGAATTAAGATTTTTTGTTCTCTTGTTTGAATATTTCCTGTTGGAAAGTCAAGATTGGAAGTTAAAATATTTTGTTGTACCTGCGGAATAGAAAGTCCGTACCCTTGCATTTTTACCGCATCAAGATTGACTTGAATTTCTCTTTCCTGTCCACCAATGATATTTACTTGCGCCACACCGGCTACACGAGAAAGTATAGGAGCTATTTTCTTATCTATTAAATCATAAAAAGCAGCTTCATCCATTTTTCCGTTGGCACCAATAGTCATAATCGGTAAATCGCTTAGGGAGAATTTAGTCAAAGAAGGCGCTTCAGCATCGTCTGGCAATTCGCTGATGATGGAGTTTATTTTTCGTTGCGCATCATTCATTGAAATGTCAACATTGGCACCGGAATTCAAAGTGATAGAAACCGTAGACAAACTTTCGTATGATTTAGAATCTAATTTTTTGATGTTTTCTAATGAAGCGACGGCATCTTCAATTTTTTTTGTTACCGTGTTTTCTATCTCACTTGGAGACGCTCCAGGATAAATAGTGGCAACAGTTATTACATTGGTTTCGAATTTTGGAATTAATTCATAGCCCAATTGGCTGTAACTGAACAGTCCTCCTAAAGTTAGTATCGTAAATAGTACGATGACTAATGAAGGACGTTTTATGGATATTTCTGCTAATTTCATATATTTAAATTTTTATATCTTGTAGCTTTATGCTTGAAGCGGTTTCTTTAGTACTTTGAGGCTTTCGACTTTGAGACTTATTTTATAATATCCACTTTAGATCCGTCTTGAAGGTTGATTTGACCTGTGACAATTACAGTTTCGCCTTCTGAAAGACCGTTTAAAATTTCTACCTTATCACCAAGAATTCTTCCGGCCGTAACCGTTTTCAGTTTGGCTGTTCCGTTTTCAATTACAAATATTTCATTGCTGCTCACACTTCCTAGAAAGGCATTTCTAGGAACAATCATCAACGATTGTTTTCCTTGATTAGCAGTAAATTCAGCGGTTCCGTACATTCCGGCTTTCAAATCATTTGAAGCATTATTAGCAATTTCGATTTCTACAGGAAAGTTCAAACTTGCGTCCGCTTTTGGAGCGATGAATGAGATTTTTCCGGAGAATGTTGCGTCTGGATAGACGCTCGCTTTCACAGAAATTGTAGTTCCTACTTTTAAACCTGCAACTTGATTTTCATTGACATTAACTTTCAGTTTTAATTTTGACACATTTACGATGTCAAACAATTGAGTTCCCGCACCAAGAACAGATCCCGGTTCAATGTATTTTTTGTTCACAATTCCGTTTATTGTCGCCTTGATATTAGTATCACCAATGTTTACTCTTGCTTGTTGCAATCTTGATTTTGAAGTTACTAAATTCAATTTGGCTTGGTCTAATTGTTGTTTCGTTACACCACCCGTTTTAAAAGCATTTTCAAAACGACTGTAATCGGTCAAAGCATTTTGATAAGAAGCTTGTGCTGTTTGCAAGTCAGCCGTAATTTGTTCGCTTCTTACAATTGCTAAAGTTTGACCAATGCGTACTCTGTCGCCTTCATCAACTAAAACACGAACAACTCTTCCTGATTTCTCAGCAGAAAAACTTAATTCTTGTAATGGCGCGAAATTTCCATTGGCAGAGAAATCAAGCGAAATTTCTTCGGTTTTTACCGTGGCAACTTTAACAGAAATACTGGCATTTTTCTCTGCTACAATAGCAGTTTTAGCTTCGTTTTCTTTTTTGTTATTCATTAATACATATCCGATAACGCCTAAAGTGGCTACGATTGCTACAACGATTAGTATGTTTTTTTTCATTTTTTTTAGTTATTTATAAGTGATTTTAATTCTCCTTTTGATTTGATTAATTGTATTTCTGCCAGCTTGTAATCTAATATGGCTGATGTGTAGTTGTTTTGCGCTTCAGTCAATGAGTTTTCAGCATCTAATAAATCAGTTAAAGAGGCCAACCCTTGAATGTAATTGTTTCTGGTATTGTCTAAAACTTCTTTGGCTAATTGCGCATTCTCTTTTTGATTGTTGATTGTCGTTAAACTGTTGTCAATTTGAGTTTTTGCATTGGCGAAAGCCAGGTCAAGGGATAATTTTGTATCGTTTAGATCTTCTTTTATGGATCGTAAATCAATATCAGCTTGTCTTACTTTGGCACGAGTGCCAAATCCAGTAAAAATAGGCACTTTTAAATTCAAACCAATTGAGGAGAAATCTGACCAATATACGCCATCAGCCGGTTTTCCTCCGATAGGTATTACAGGACCCTGACCGATATAATTGTACCCGGCGCTCAATGATACTGTTGGATAATAACCAGCTTCAACAGCCTTTTTTTGATAAGTCAACAGTTGTTCTTGTTTTTTCAAAAGCAAATATTCTGTTCTGTTTGACGTATTTGGAACTTCTGACAATGATTGCGAGCTCACTTCAAATGCCGTATTAGGAATCACGATTTGAGTTTCTATTGGCATTCCCATGTAGAATTTCAATGTGTTTTCCTGAATTTGAACTGCATTCAATACTTGTTGGCGTTGCGTATTGATGTTTGAAATTTTAACTAAAATTCGATCCAAATCAATTTTTTTAGCTAATCCGTTGTCGAATTGCCCTTTGATTATGTTTCGTACTTTAGTAGTGTTTTTATATGTACTATCAATAACCGTTAGTTTTTGTCGTTGCACGTACACCTGATAATAATTATTGGCCACGCGCTCAATTACCTGTTCTTCGGTTAATTGTTCATTAATTTGGTAAAATTCTCTAGTAGATTTTGCTGCTTTCAAACCAATAAAAACCGATTGATCGAAAAGTGCTTGTGTCACAGAAACACCAGCAGTTGAAATCCATTTTTGACCAAAATTAGCTTGGATAGTACTTCCTGGTTGACCAAAATTAGCTCCATCGATTACAGTTGTCTGTAAAACAGGATTGTAAGTCAGATTACCGTTGGCTGAAATTTGTGGTAAAGCTCTGGAGCGTATTTCCTGAATTTGGTATTCGCTGTTCTCCACTTTCAGTTTTGCTTTTTTAGCATCGGCTTTATTCTCTAAAGCGTAATTGATAGCTTCTTTCAGCGTCAGCGATTTTGTATTTTGTGCATTGGCACCAAGCGCAAATGTCAAAATTATTAATAGAACTGTTTTTTTCATTATTAAGTAATTGGATTAAGTAAGTTTTTTTCTAATTCGGCAATTCCTTTTTCTGTAGCCATTGCTCGTGTGTGGTATTCAAGGGCTTCCATTTCTAATGCAAAAGCTTCTCGTTCGGAACGGGTGTTTTCGTTAATGCTAAAAATCAATGCATAATAAAGTTTGATGTAGGCTTCAATATTTAAGTCTTTTCTATACAAGCCCTGAGCAATTCCTTTTTCGATATTTTGCTTGAAACAACTTTCACATTCTTGAACTTGATACTCTAAAACCGTTTCGTAAACTTCCGGATAATGTTTCTTTAGTTGATAAATCGGAGAAGTATCAGTTGATTGAAACATATCGGCAAACATTTTCCTGATTTGGAAGTTTTCCTCGATGGCGTTGTAGTTTCTAGAAATAATGTCGGTGATAATTTCATGAACTTCTTTACGAAGCACTTGTGTGCTTTCTTGTATCAACAATTCTTTGTTAGCAAAATATTTATAAATTGTTTTTTTTGAAATACACATTTCACCAGCAATGTCATCCATAGTGATGCTCTTAAAACCCAGTTTCAAAAACATATCTTTTGCTTTATTTATAATTTTTTCTTTCATTTTTTGTAATCTGAAATAGTTTTATTCTGTTATAAATCAATTAATTAAAGTTTAAAATGGAGGACAAATGTACAAAGGAAACTATTAGCACTGAAATAGTTTCCATTAATTTTGTAATTATTTAACATTCGACTACGGTTGAAGTTTTAAACGGTAAATTCTAAATTGGCAATCAGTTTAATGTCCTGACCCAGAGCTATTCCGCTAGTTTGATTGAATGAAATAAAGGTTAGCCCAAAATCTTTACGGTTAATTTTTCCGCTTACCTCAAATCCTGCCTTTTGATCCCCATTGTAAGCATTGATTCCAATAAATTCCGCATCGAGTTCCACTACTTTAGTAATGTTTTTGATAGTCAAATTTCCTTTTAAAAAATTGATATTTTTATTTACTTTTTCAAAAGAAGTCGACTTAAAGCTGATGATTGGATATTCGTTGACATCAAACAAATCATTCATTTTTAAATGCGTGTCAATTTGTTCCAGTTTGATGTCTTTGTTGTTTACATCCAAAGAAAACTCAATCGATGCGTCTTCAATTTCATTATTTTCGATCTCTATATGCCCGCTAAATTTGTTGATGGTACCCGCTAAATAAGCAATTATAGAGTGTCTCATTTTAATTAGAACATCAGATTGATTGGAGTCAATTGTCCATTTGGTTTTCATAATTCTCGGGTGTATTATAAATTTAATCAATTCGTACAACCGCTTCAAAAATACTGTCAGTATTTGAGCGGTTAAATTCGACTGCAAATGTAAGATGGAAACTTTGAATACCAAAATAGTTTCCAACGTATTTTGATTTATTTAACATTTGATAATGAAACGGAGTTTGTAATGCAAATTGAATACTGTAAATTAGCCAAAAAATTTATTTTATGCATTCTATTTACCAGTATCAGGAGTTCCTTTCGGATTATTTGCAATCACAATATGAAACCAAAGAACCTAGAAATTTATATGAGCCTATACATTATATATTAGATCTTGGCGGAAAAAGGATGCGTCCGGTACTTACATTAATGAGTGCTGAGGTTTTTGATGCGGATTATAAAAAAGCATTACCAGCGGCTTTGGCTGTTGAGGTTTTTCATAATTTTTCGCTGGTACATGATGATATTATGGATGATGCGCCCTTGCGAAGAGGACATGAAACGGTTCATGAAAAATGGAATTTGAATACTGGGATTTTATCGGGTGATGCAATGCTGATTTTAGCATACCAATATTTTGAACAATACGAACCAATTATTTTTAAAGATTTAGCCAAACTTTTCAGCAAAACGGCACTCGAAGTTTGTGAAGGTCAACAATTGGATGTTGATTTTGAAGAGCGCGATGATGTTACCATTCCGGAATACTTGAAAATGATTGAATGTAAAACGGCTGTTTTAGTAGCCGCGGCCATGAAAATGGGGGCAATTATTGCCGAGACCTCTGAAGAAAACGCCAATTTGATTTATGATTTCGGACTCAATTTAGGGTTGGCTTTTCAATTACAAGATGATTTTCTAGATGCTTTTGGGAATCCAGAAACCTTTGGAAAACAAGTAGGAGGAGATATCATCGAAAACAAAAAAACGTATTTATACCTTAAAGCAGTTGCTTTTTCAAATAGAGAGGAAGCACAGGAATTGAGAAGCTTGTTTTCAGTTCAGCCTGAAGATAATACCAATAAAATAGAGAGAGTGAAAGTTCTTTTTAATAGTTCGGGTGCGTCAAAGGCAACTCAGGATGCGATTCAGGATTTTACTTTAAAGGCTTTCCATACTTTAGATAAAATGAATATTGGTACCGATAAAAAAGAAATGCTAAAAGGTTTTGGTGAAAATTTAATGGGAAGGAAAGTGTAATTCAATTTCAATAACAATTTCAAAAATCAATAGTAATGTTGACTTTGAAAGTTGATATTTCAAATTAACAAAAAGTAAAATGTACCATAATAACAATATTGAAAATTGCAATTGATATTGCCATTGAAATTTTAAAGATATGTTTATAGTTCCAAAAAATACCGATTTACTGCTTACTGAAGCAGAAGCCGAAAACTTATATTTGAAATTAATTGAACAAATGAATAAGGATTTCAATTTGGCTAACGAAGCCATTGATTGTTCTCTAAAAAGCACACCTGACGAATTAAAGGCGCAGCTCCATGAAAAAATCTACCGACTCATTCAATACAAGTTTGCAGAATACCTTAATTTACTCTACATAATTGATGTTTCTGAAGAAGAAATAAAAAAACTGGACGGATCAGATTTAGTAGTTCTTGCCGAACACGTATCTTTTTTAATTCTAAAAAGAGAATGGCAAAAAGTGTGGTTTAGGAACAAGTATTAGTTACTGTAAGTCTTTTGTAAAGATTATTTTATTCCATAATTCAGTTCCTGCAGTATCAAAAATAGTTAATTTCATTTGGCGGTTTTCTTTAGAACCCAAGAATGAAATTGTACCAAAATTATGTTGCGCAATCAAGCTGCCTTTTGTTCTGTAAATGTTGTTTTCCTTTAAGATATTTTCAGATGCAACGCCAGAAGTTAACGGCGAAACAGTCCAGTCGTACAACGGATAGGTATTGTCTCGAGGAACTTCAGAAAATTCAGTGAAATGCCGGTCACCGCTTATAAACAGAATGCCTTTGATTTTATTATCAAGAATTTCTTTTAACAATCGTTCTTTCTCTTTAGGATAATTGCTGTAGTTTTCTTTTTCTGCTACTGAATTTAATACTTGTCCGCCAATCACAATTATTTTAAAACTGGCTTTGGAAAAGCTTAAGGCATTTATCAGCCATTCTAATTGTGTGTTTCCTAAAACCGTTCTTTCGCCGGTGATTCTGTTGTTTGGAGTTTTGAAAAACCGGTCATCCAATAAAAAGAATTGCGCATCACCCCAGCTAAAGGTCGAATAAATGCCTTCGTTTTGCGCTGAATTCATGCCGTAACTTTTATTTGCCCAGAAATCTTTAAACGCTTTTTGAGTCAGAAATTTGTTGTAAAAACTGCCATCGCTATCATCCGGACCAAAATCATGGTCGTCCCAAATGGCAAAATTCTGTGTTTTTGCCAGCAAAGGCTGTATTTCTTTTATTGACCTTGAATGAGTATAGCGATGATAAATCCCAGTTTTACTATCCCAATCCGCTTCTCTGAGATAAATGTTATCGCCACTCCATATCATAATTTCTGGATTTTTTTTGGCAATACTTTCAAAAATTCCATACTCACTTCCATAGGCTTTTCCCGGTCTGTCCAAAGGAGTTTCGTTAAAATAGGAACAACTTCCAATTGCTACTGTGAAATCAGGAGCATCTTCGCGCCATTCCCATAATTTTTTTGATGAAAAAGAAGTTTCGTATGGCAAGATGATTTTTTTGTCATTTATGATAACCTCATACTTATATTTTTTTCCGGGACTTAATTGATCTAAAATAATGTGATGCGTGAAGCCAACTTCTTTTGAAGACGAATAGACCTCGGAATAGAAAATTTTGCTAGGATTGTCAAGTGCGAAATAAGCTATTTTCACCGAAGCTTTTTTGTTGGTTTGAAGCCAAATCACCGCCTCCGTCATTTCGCAATACCCCACCATAGGGCCAGACTGCAATATATTGTTTTGAGCAAAACTGTAACTTACAAACAATATACAGAATAATTGAAAGGTTTTTTTCATAGCAGGTAATTAAAAATATATTCTGAAGAATGGCATAAAGGCACTGCCGTAAATATTATTTTTATCGTTCAAAACATTATAACGGGCGCCAATTGTCGCATTTCCGGATCGGTAACCGGCACCAATAAATAATCCGGTGTTCCAATAATCTTGTGAATTGCTATTGGATCCATCCAAATTTACATTGACTCTTAATTGTTCGAGTTCAGCCGAAAGTTGGATTTGATTTATTGGATTTAACAATCCGATTACACTTCCCCCATACAAATGTGAAGCGTAATAATCCTTTTGCTTTAAGTATTTATATTGCGCACCAACACCAAAAGCCACGTATTTATTGAAATTGTAAATAGCACTTGGCGCCAAAGAGATATCAGTATAACCGGAACCAAATCCTAAACCAATTCCGCCTCCAAATTGTACATTTCTCCAGAATTGATTTTCTGTTTCTGGTTGCAAATCATCTTGTTGTGCAAACACGCAGCATGAAAAAAAAACGGCAATTAGTGTCAAAAATGATTTGGATATATTCAAAAAGCAATTCTTTGTCATAAGTTTTAGTTTTTTAACAATATTCAATGTAAAAGTATCTTAAATTAAATTATAAATTTATTGTATTATCGTACTTTTGCCAAACTATTTTAACAAAAAAGGTATATTCACTAAATATTATGGATAGGTTTTCATTTTTAAACGCAGCACACACAGAATTTTTCGCACAGTTATACGATCAATATTTAGAGAATCCAGACAGCGTGGAGCCAAGTTGGAGAAGTTTTTTTCAAGGTTTTGACTTTGGGATGACAACTTACAATGAGGAAAACCCTGTGGAACAAATAGCAAATTTTGCCTCTAATAATACAGATGTAAGTTTGATCTCTGAAAAGCTTCAAAAAGAATTCAACGTATTGAAATTAATAGATGGATATCGCTCTCGCGGTCATTTGTTTACTAAAACAAATCCGGTTCGAGAAAGACGTGTATCATCACCAACGCTAGAAATCACAAATTTTGGACTGTCCTCCGCAGATTTGAACACCGTTTTTGATGCCGCAAAGGTGATAAATATTCAGCCTTGCACGCTTCAGGAAATCATAACGCATCTTGATACAATATACTGCCAGCACATCGGGGTGGAATATATGTATATCCGTAAACCGGAAGTAGTGGAGTGGATTCAGAAAAAGTTAGGTGTCAATGACAATCAGCCTAAATTTTCTTTGGATGAAAAAAAATCGATTCTGAATAAACTGAACCAAGCCGTTTCTTTTGAAAACTTTTTGCATACAAAATATGTAGGTCAAAAGCGTTTTTCTTTAGAAGGTGGAGAATCAATCATTCCGGCTTTAGATGCTTTGATAGAAAAAGCAGCAGAAAAAGGAGTGGAACAATTTGTAATGGGAATGGCACATCGTGGCCGCCTAAATATTTTGGCCAATATTTTTGGCAAATCAACCCAAGACATATTTGGAGAGTTTGATGGTAAAGATTACGATCAGGAATATTTTGACGGAGACGTAAAATACCATTTAGGACTTACCGCTGATAAAGTTACTAGCACCGGTAAAAAAATAAATATCAATTTAGCGCCAAATCCTTCGCACCTAGAAACTGTAGGTGCAGTAATTGAAGGAATTACAAGAGCAAAACAAGACAAATATTTTCCTAACGATTTCTCAAAAGTATTGCCAATCGCCGTTCACGGAGATGCCGCGATTGCTGCTCAGGGAATTCTTTATGAAATAGTGCAAATGGCACAATTAGACGGTTATAAAACCGGAGGTACCATTCATATTGTAATCAACAATCAAGTAGGATTTACAACTAATTATCTTGATGCGCGTTCTTCTACGTATTGCACGGATGTTGCCAAAGTCACGCTTTCGCCGGTATTACACGTAAATGCGGATGATGCGGAAGCCGTAGTTCACGCAATGTCATTTGCATTGGATTACAGAATGGAATTTGGTCGCGATGTGTTTATCGATTTATTAGGATATAGAAAATACGGACATAACGAGGGTGATGAGCCTCGTTTTACCCAGCCTGTATTATATAAAATTATTGCAAAGCACAAAAATCCAAGAGACATTTATATGGAGAAATTACTTGCTGACGGAGTAATTGATTCCACTTTTGTAAAAGGATTGGAGCAAGAATACAAATCAAACTTGGAGATAAACTTAGAAGAATCCCGTAAAAAGGATTTAACTATCATCACACCGTTTATGAAAAATGAATGGAAAGGTTTTGAACAAGTCTCTGATGTGGAAATGCTGAAAAAAGTAGATACTACTTTCCCTGTGGCAGGACTTACTGAGGTAGCAAACGTAATTTGTAACTTACCTTCAGACAAAAAATTCATCAGCAAAATACAAAAACTGATCAACGACAGAAAAACAATGTTTTTCGAAACGAATAAGCTAGATTGGGCTATGGCCGAACATTTAGCGTATGGTTCACTTTTAAAAGAAGGATTTGATGTTCGTATTTCCGGACAAGATGTGGAGCGTGGGACATTTTCTCACCGTCACGCCGTTGTAAAAGTCGAAGATTCAGAAGAAGAAGTAACTTTGTTAAGTAATTTAGAGGGAACAACGGGAAAGTTCAATATCTACAATTCATTGTTATCTGAATACGGAGTTTTAGGATTTGATTACGGATATGCTTTGGCGAACCCAAATACATTAACCATTTGGGAAGCACAATTTGGAGATTTCAGTAATGGAGCTCAAATTATGATTGACCAATATATCTCTTGTGGAGAAGACAAATGGAATACCCAGAACGGAATCGTTTTACTATTGCCTCACGGTTATGAAGGGCAAGGAGCAGAGCATTCTTCGGCAAGAATGGAGCGTTATTTGCAACTTTGCGCCAGACATAATATGTATGTTGCGGATTGTACAACGCCAGCCAATTTCTTTCACTTGTTGAGAAGACAAATGAAAACAACGTTCCGTAAACCGCTTATTGTTTTTACACCAAAGAGTTTATTGCGTGATTCAAGAGTGGTTTCTACCGTTGAAGAATTTGCAAACGGATCTTTCCAGGAAACATTCGATGACCAAACAGTGAATAAAGACGAGGTGAAAACATTAGTTTTCTGTACTGGTAAATTCTATTATGATATTACTGCCGAAAGAGAAAATCTTGGTAGAAATGATGTTGCGGTCGTTAGAATCGAACAATTATTCCCATTGCCGGTAGAACAATTAAAAGAGATTATTGCTAAATATCCAAACGCTGACGATTATGTTTGGGCACAAGAAGAGCCAAAAAACATGGGGGCGTACAGCTTTATGTTGATGAATTTCGATTTAGTAAAATGGAGATTGGCGTCACTAAAAGCATACGCGGCTCCGGCAGCAGGAAGTTACACAAGAGCAAAACGCCGTCAGGCCGATGCTTTGCGAATGGTTTTTGATAAAAATTTATTTAGATAGTCATTGCGAGGCGTTGCTAGCGACGTAGCAAAGCAATGTCACTAAAATAATTATTTTTACGAGCCGGGAACCTGCTTTACGTTGCAATCTTTTTATTTTTAAAAAAAAATAAAAAGGATTTTCACTGCAATCAGGGCTAAAAAACAGTTCATACAATAAACACAGGTTGTTCGAGAACAATTTAAAATTTAAAATTCATAATTTAAAATAATAGAACATGATTTTAGAAATGAAAGTCCCATCACCAGGGGAATCTATAAAGGAAGTTGAAATTGCAACTTGGTTGGTAAAAGACGGAGATTATGTAGAAAAAGACCAAGCAATTGCTGAAGTTGATTCTGATAAAGCAACTTTAGAATTGCCAGCAGAAGCCAGCGGAATCATTACTTTAAAAGCAGAAGAAGGCGACGCAGTAGCAGTTGGAGCAGTTGTGTGTCATATTGATACGGACGGAGCAAAACCAGCAGGAGATGCACCAGTTGCCGAAGCTACAAAAACAGTTGAAGCGCCAAAAGCTGAAGTTAAGGCAGAAGCGCCAAAAGCGGCTCCGGTAGCGGCAGCTCCAGCAGCGACTTATGCTTCAGGAACTCCATCTCCGGCAGCAAGAAAAATATTAGACGAGAAAAATATAGGGCCAGCTTCCATAACTGGAACTGGAAAAGACGGAAGAATCACTAAAGACGATGCCGTAAATGCTGTGCCTTCAATGGGAACTCCTACAGGTGGTTCTCGTGGATCGGAGCGTACTAAATTATCGATGTTGCGTCGTAAAGTGGCTGAGAGATTAGTTGCCGCTAAAAACGAAACGGCCATGTTGACTACTTTTAACGAAGTAAACATGACGCCAATCAACTTGATTCGTAATGAATACAAAGATGCATTCAAAGCTAAACACGGTGGAATTGGTTTAGGATACATGTCTTTCTTTACGAAAGCAGTAACCAGAGCGTTAAAATTATTCCCAGATGTAAACTCAATGATGGATGGTGATCATAAGATCGCTTTCGACTTTTGCGATATTTCAATTGCGGTTTCAGGACCAAAAGGATTAATGGTTCCTGTGGTTCGCAACGCGGAAAACTTAACGTTCCGTGGTGTTGAAGCAGATATTAAACGATTAGCGCTTAAAGCACGTGACGGACAAATCACAGTGGATGACATGACTGGTGGAACCTTTACAATTACTAACGGTGGTGTTTTTGGAAGTATGCTAAGTACGCCAATTATCAATCCTCCACAATCGGGAATTCTTGGAATGCACAATATTATTGAGCGTCCAATTGCCGTAAACGGAAAAGTAGAAATTCACCCAATGATGTACGTGGCTTTGTCTTATGATCACAGAATTATTGATGGTCGTGAGTCAGTTGGATTCTTAGTTGCTGTGAAAGAAGCTTTAGAAAACCCAATGGAATTATTGTTAGACAACAATCCTAAAAAAGCGTTTGAATTGTAATTCTAAGGTTTTAGAATATAAAAGAATCCTGTTTAGTATGTTCTAAACAGGATTTTCTATTTTAGCAAATACAAATAATGGTTGTAATAATCGACAATCGCCTTCCCTTTCATCAAAATATCAGCGCCAATAATACCATGAACAGGTTTGGCTTTGTGTTGTGTTAGCGCTTCATTTACATGTGACAAATCAAAAATAACGAGTTCGAAATTAGAATCTTTCCAGGAACCAAGCTGCAATTGATTTTTCAAAGCCAGTTGCGTAAACATTCCGGTGGCTCCCGCACCAGCGGCTTTCGTCTTTGATTTTTTTGCGTCCAATAAAAATAAATCGACACTTTCAAATCCCACACAACTGTTTGAAGCTCCTGTATCCAGAATAAAATTTCCTGTTACACCATTTATTTTTGCTTTTATCAACAAATGTTGCGTTTTAGTAATTTTAAATTTTACTTTTCTGTAGTTTTCTTTTTTGAGAATATCGTGGAGGTTTTTCATTTATGCTGAATTTATTTCAGTAATTTTTAACTGTTTACAAAGATAGGCGGAGTTGCTTAAGGAATTGTACGAATCTTTTTAAAACCATTTTTTCGACAACATTTATTCATGTAATTTTGTACTCTTAAATTTTACACTTGAAAGCAACTATAACTATTACTGATACGCATACTCATTTATATTCAGAGGAATTTGATCAAGACCGAAACGAAATGATACAACGCGCCATTGATGCCGGTGTTTCGCGTTTTTTTATTCCCGCCATCGATTCTACCTGTACAGAATCCATGTATGAATTGGAGAAAAATCACCCAAATACTATTTTTTTAATGATGGGTTTACACCCAACGTATGTAAAAGATAATTATTTGGAAGAACTTCAACATGTAGAAAACGAATTGGCTAGAAGAAAATTTTACGCCGTAGGCGAAATTGGAATCGATTTGTATTGGGACAAAACCCATTTGCCACAGCAACGAATCGCTTTCAAAAGACAAATTCAGTTGGCGAAACAGTATAAATTACCCATTGTGATTCATTGCCGAGAAGCTTTCGACGAAATTTTTGAAATTTTAGAGGAAGAAAAATCACCTGAATTATTTGGTATTTTTCATTGTTTCTCTGGAACGTATGAGCAGGCATTACAAGCGATTTCATATAACATGAAGTTGGGCATTGGTGGTGTGGTGACTTTTAAAAACGGAAAAATCGACCAGTTCCTGAACCAAATTGAACTTAAACACATTGTTCTGGAAACAGATTCTCCCTACTTAGCGCCAGTCCCCTTCCGAGGTAAAAGGAATGAAAGTAGCTATATTTTAAACGTAGTAGAGAAGCTAGCCCAGATTTACAGCCTTTCGGCAAATGAAATTGCGGAGATAACCACGGAGAATTCGAAAGCTATTTTTGGGATTTAAATTAGAATTCACCTTATTTTAATATTTTTTTTGTTCATTTGCCCACACAAAAATTGAGAACCAAAATGCAGAAATTTGACGCTATTCGGCCATTTTATGATTCTGAAATAAACGAAGCACTTCAGAATGTTGTTAATCATCCAATGATGAAAGCATTGATGAATTTTACTTTCCCCGATGTTGCAGATGAAGTTTGGAAAGAACAACTTCGAAAAACGCATTCCATACGTGATTTTCAATGTAATTTCATCTACCAATCGGTTCAAAAGGTTTTAGAAAAAAGCTCCGAAGGATTGACAACCTCCGGTTTTGAAAACTTACAACCTAATACTTCTTACTTGTTTATATCCAATCATCGCGATATTCTCTTAGACACGACGTTGTTGAATACGGCTTTATTTGAGCATGGTTTAGTGATGACTGCTTCAGCAATTGGCGATAATTTAGTCAAAAAAGCATTCTTGAATACGTTAGCAAAACTGAATCGGAACTTTCTGGTGCAACGTGGCTTAACGCCAAGGGAAATGTTACAAAGTTCAAAAATGCTGTCAGAGTATATTGGTAATTTATTGCTGCATGAAAACCGCTCTGTCTGGATTGCGCAACGCGAAGGAAGAACAAAAGACGGCAATGACGAGACCAATCCTGGCGTATTAAAAATGCTTGGAATGGGTTCTGATGAAAAAAACTTGATGGATTATTTCAAGAAAATAAAAATTGTACCCGTTTCTATTTCGTATGAATATGATCCCACAGATGCTTTAAAAATGCCTCAATTGATGGCTGAAGCCAACAATGAAGTGTACATCAAAGAAAAAAATGAAGATTTCATGACGATTCTCAGTGGTGCTTTGGGACAAAAGAAAGGGATTCACATTCATGTAGGTAAGGTTTTAGACACGGAAATTGAAGCCATCAAAGCTGAAAATGACAGTTCGAATAAGCAAATAGTTGCTTTGGCACAAATAATTAACGATGCCATATTAAGCAATTATAAATTGTGGCCTACGAATTTTATTGCGTATGATATTGTAAACAACACCAATCGCTTTTCGCATTTGCATACCGAAAATGAAAAATCATTATTCGAACGCAGACTTGAAATGCGGATAGATCATGATAATCCAGTTGCCTTAGACGGTTTTCTGGCTATGTACGCGAATCCTGTTGTCAATAAATTAAAATACCACGATGTTGTATAAAGCCAAAATTCTTTTAATCTACACCGGTGGAACCATCGGTATGAGGAAAGATTTTGAGACGGGAGCGCTCACGGCATTCAATTTTAGTAAATTATTACAGCGCATTCCGGAATTGAAACAATTGGATTGTGAAATCGAAACCATATCTTTCGAAAATCCAATTGACTCCTCAAATATGAATCCTGAAGGATGGGCTAAGATTGCGATCATTATCGAGGATAACTACACTTCTTTTGATGGGTTTGTCGTGCTTCATGGGTCGGATACGATGTCCTATTCGGCATCGGCATTGAGTTTTATGCTTGAAAATTTATCGAAACCCGTAATTTTTACCGGTTCTCAATTACCGATTGGAGATTTACGTACGGACGCCAAAGAAAACTTAATCACCGCAATCCAAATCGCGTCTCTACGAATCAACGATGAACCAGTTATCAGCGAAGTATGTCTTTATTTTGAATATAAATTATATCGAGGGAATAGAACTACAAAGATTAATGCGGAACATTTTAAAGCATTTACATCCCCCAATTATCCTGAATTGGTGGAGTCTGGCGTACATTTAAAATTAAATTCCGAATTATTCCTGTCTAAAAATGAAAGTAAAGAATTCAAGGTTCATAAAAACTTGGATAATAACGTGGCGATTATAAAAATGTTTCCGGGTATCAGTGAAGCAGTTTTATCCGCTATTTTAAATATTCCAAATCTCAAAGGAATTGTTTTAGAAACGTATGGAGCTGGAAATGCACCTACGGAGGATTGGTTTTTAAACCTATTAAGAAAAGCAATTGCCGAGGGTTTGCACATTATCAATGTGACACAGTGTTCTGCTGGAAGCGTCAGTATGGGGCAATATGAGACCAGTACTGGAATGAAGGAAATTGGAGTAATCTCTGGAAAAGACATCACAACCGAAGCGGCAATCACAAAATTAATGTATTTGTTGGGTCAAAATAGTGAAGCAAAGGATTTCAAAACTATTTTTGAAACTTCTTTACGTGGAGAAATGATATAATTTTAGATTTTACTTTTCTAACTCATTTTTTTTCGTGTTCTTTGCAATCTTATAAAATAGAGAGGTGGCCGAGTGGCTGAAGGCGCACGCTTGGAAAGCGTGTATATGGCAACATATCGAGGGTTCGAATCCCTTCCTCTCTGCAAAATGACAATCCTGCTAAGTGATTTTAGCAGGATTTTTTTTATTCAACTTTTAGCAGGATGTAAAAATCAATAATTATGCTTTCTGGCTGTAAGAAATTCTACAAAATGGTATATTTGTAAAGCGATCACGAGAAATAAAAAACCACAATTTTTGTTTTTGCGCAACAAGCCATTTTAAAACAAAAAACAATATGCGAATAGTCCTTAGTTGTTTCCTGCTTTTATTTGTTTTTAATGTTTTTTCGCAAGAAAACACCACTGTTGTTGAGGCTCCAATTGTAAAAGTTGATTCCTTATATAGAGAAGATCAGTTTTATTTTGCGATAACGTACAATACGCTGGTCGATAGGCCAACAGGCTTGTCTCAAAATAAATTTTCTTCCGGGTTTTCAGCGGGTTTTCTGAGAGACATGCCCATTAACAAAAACAGAACTATTGCCATCGCTTCGGGTTTTGGTTTTACGTATAATAATTACAATCAGAATTTAATTATTTCGCCAACGGATGCAGGGCCGGTTTATGCTTACATTGATCCGAATACAAAGTACAATAAAAATAAATTCTCCTTACTCTCTGTTGATGTACCTGTTGAATTTAGATGGAGGAGTTCAACTTATGAAAGTCATAAATTTTGGCGAATTTACACTGGAATAAAGTTTAGTTATTTATTGTATGATAAGTCTGTTTATGATGGAAGTACTGGTAAAGTGTCAGTTACTGGAAACAAAGATTTCAATAAATTTCAGTATGGCGCTTATATTTCATCGGGTTACAATACGATTAATTTATATGCGTATTATGGGTTGAATTCGTTGTTTAAGTCAGCGAAGGTCAACGACGAATCCATTAATATGCAATCTTTGAATTTTGGAATCATATTCTACATTTTATAACCACAGAACCAGTAATAGCAGCTGCGGTATTGCTCCCAGAATAAAACCTAAAATCAGTTCATTATTAGTGTGTGCTTTCATTTCTAACCGGGATGAAGCCACAAAACCATTCAGCAAAATCAGTGTTGCAATAATAAAAGTATTCTGAATTTGGAGATGCATACTTAATTCAATTATAAAGACCGTCAAGGAACTGATTGCTATCATGTGAAGGCTCGCTTTTATATTGGTAAACAAAAGGATGAGTGCCAAGATTGTGCTCAAAAGCGCCCCCAACAAAAAAAAGTGCAGTTCAGGATATCGGTCTATAGTAATGCTTTTTCTTACCAAAAGAATAAGCAAAAAACAATGTAGTACTAATGGAATTTTGCGCTGGGATATTTTAGATGCCATAATTGAATCCATATTTCCGGTTGCTCGCAAAAGCAGGAATGCCAAAACAGGAATAAATACTGTTACAATCACAACTTGAAAAAAAACAAATAGTTTTTCCTGACTTACAAAGTCATTCCCATTATAAAAAAGATAAAATAGTGTTGCCATTACCGGTATGAATATCGGATGGAAAACATAGGAAAACAATGGGAGTATTTTTTTCAAAACTGCTGATTTTTATCTAAAAACAAATATATGTAATCTGCGAAAATTAGTAAAGCTATTACTGTTGTTTCTTTTCGTTAAATAATCGGAACTGCTCATAATTATGGTGGATCTAAGTCATCGTTTTGAAAAGAAGTGTTATTTTTGAGGAAGTTTTACAAATAGACAAACTAGTAAAAAAGTAATTTCTATAAAAAATCTACCTCAATCTCTTTCTAATTCCATGAGCCAAAAAATTCTAAAAAGCATTCAAAATATCCCTGCTACATTTATTGGTAACAACACTAATTTGATTATTGATGCTATCGCTATAGATAGCCGTTCTTTGCAAAATGGACCGCAGACTTTATTTTTTGCATTGGTCGGAGCCAATAATGACGCACACCGATACATAATGGATTTAATTGCAATTGGAGTTCAAAATTTTGTGGTTACATATATTCCGGTGCAATGTGAAGGTCAAGCTAATTTTTTTGTTGTCGAAAATACGCTGACTGCTTTACAGCAATTTGCAGCAAATTATCGCAGTCTTTTTAATTTGCCTGTTATCGGATTGACGGGAAGTAACGGTAAAACGATAGTAAAGGAATGGCTTAATTTTTTACTGAGCCCTGATTACAATATTATTCGAAGTCCAAAGAGCTACAACTCACAAATTGGTGTTCCGTTGTCTGTGATTGCAATCAATGAACAACACAATTTGGGGATTTTTGAAGCCGGAATTTCCACTCATTCTGAAATGGAAAAACTGGAGAAAATAATCAAGCCTACCATTGGAATTCTGACTAACATTGGTTCTGCGCACGATGAAGGTTTCGTAAATTTAGAAAATAAAATAGCGGAAAAATTAAAACTTTTTGAGCATGTTCAAGTTTTAATTTACAATAAAAATGAAATCATCAATACCTTTATCAGTCCCGAAATGAAAACTTTTTCTTGGAGTTTTGACTTCAAAGATGCTGATGTTTTTGTTTCAAAAAAAAGTGCTAAAGACAAGACTGTTTTAAATGTTCAATTTGGGCAACGACATTTTGATATAAAAATTCCATTTCAGGATAAGGCGTCAATCGAAAATTCAATTTCGTGTTTAATGGTTTTATTGTATTTTAAATACGATGAAGAAACCATTCAAAATCGAATGGAATTGTTGTATCCGGTAGAAATGCGTTTGAAAGTTAAGAATGGAATCAACAACTGTAGTATTATTGACGACAGTTACAGCTCGGATTTTCAGTCATTAAAAATAGCGTTAGATTTTCTCGAAAGTCAGAAGCAATACCAAAGGAAAACGTTGATTCTTTCGGATATTTTTCAAAGTGGTTTGGCTAATGACGAATTGTATACAAAAGTCTCGCAGTTAATTGTTTCGAATAAAATTGATCGTATTATTGGAATTGGAGAAACCATTTCGGCGTACGAAAATAAATTTGCTCATTGTGTCACTTACAAAAACACAGCTGCATTTGTCGCTGATTTTCAAAACTTGGACTTTGCCAATGAAACTATTCTAATCAAAGGAGCGAGAACGTTTCAATTTGAAGAAATTGTTTCTTTATTAGAAGAAAAAAAACATGAAACAGTTCTGGAAATCAATCTGAATGCGATTAGTCATAACCTGAATTTCTTTAAATCGAAATTGAAGCCGAATGTGAAGATGATGGTTATGGTGAAGGCTTTTGGATACGGAAATGGCGGTTTTGAAATCGCTAAATTATTAGAACATCACAAAGTGGATTATCTCGGCGTGGCTTTCGCCGATGAAGGAATTTCGTTGAAAAGTGCTGGAATTCATTTACCTATTATGGTTTTAAATCCTGAAACGACCAGTTTTTCTGCGATTATTCATCATCAGTTAGAACCTGAAATTTATAGTTTAAAAGGACTTCATGCGTTCCTTAAGATTGCAGAACAAAAGAACTTAAATCAATTTCCGATACATATCAAACTCGATACGGGCATGCACCGTTTGGGTTTTGAGGACAATACGATTGCTGATTTGATTGCGACTTTAAGAGGAAATAAAACTGTTAAAGTAAAAAGTATTTTGTCTCACATGGCCACAAGTGATGATTTGGAATTCAAGGATTTTGCAAATTCACAAATTGATTTATTTGAAAAATTATCACACAAATTGATGACAGAATTACAAATAAAACCTTTACGGCACATTTTGAATACTTCGGGAATCAGCAATTATTCAGATTCACAATACGATATGGTTCGGTTGGGAATTGGACTTTACGGTGTTTCTAATGATGCGGAAGAACAGCAGAAGTTGGAAAACGTGGGTACACTAAAATCTATAATTTCACAAATCAGAAGTATTGCTGCTGGCGAAAGTGTTGGTTATGGCAGACGATTTATTGCGGACAAACCCACTAAGATTGCCACGATTCCTATTGGATATGCTGATGGAATTTCCAGAGGTTGGGGAAACGGTTTAGGTTATGTAATAATTAACAAATCAAAAGCTTCCATTGTTGGCAGTATTTGTATGGACATGCTGATGGTTGATGTCACTGCTATAGAATGTGCAGAAGGAGATCAGGTGATTATTTTTGGCGAAAGCCCAACGGTGACTTACATGGCGCAGAAATTAAACACAATTTCCTATGAAATTCTTACTAGTATTTCTCAACGAGTGAAACGGGTATTTTACAGGGAATAAATAAATATTGGTAAAAGACGGTCAATTGGGGTAAAATTTATATTATATTCATTTTACAAAGATTAATTGTAACCCTAAAATTAAATAAATTATGGGATTTTTCAGGGATTTTAAAGCTTCTTTGATGAAAGGAGACGTTTTAAGTTTAGCAACTGCGGTTGTTATTGCTGGTGCATTTGGCAAAATTGTTGGATCTGCTGTAGATGATATTATAATGCCTATCGTTGGTTTGATAACTGGCGGTATCGATTTTACCCAAAAATTCATCACTTTGGATCGGAGCAGTTATCCTGATTTGGCTGCAGCAAAAAAGGCTGGGGCTGCTGTAATCACTTATGGAAATTTACTCCAAGCTATTATTAACTTTGTTATTATTGCATTTTTTGTTTTTGTAATATTGAGAGCCGCCGAAAAAGCGAAGAAAAAAGAAGTGGTTGTTGTAGCTATTCCTGTTGGGCCAACTCAAGAAGAATTATTGATTCAGATCAGAGATTTATTAAAAAAGTAATTTTTGCTACATTATACATTCTAATTTATTCTGAACACATTTCAGAAACCGCTTCATATTTGAAGCGGTTTTACTTTGTGCTTTCGTCAAGAAAATTAGTCCTTAGATTCTCAGATTGGCAATGGAATAAAAGCCATAGAATTATTCCTAACAGCATATGTTATAAATGTAACATTTTGTTATTTTTTGTGAAGCTACTTGTTTTGGTTTTAATATTGGTTACTTTTGTACTTCAAATTCAATATTCAGTAATAATATATAAGATGAGAATAGCAGTTGTAGGCGCTACCGGAATGGTTGGCGAAGTAATGTTGAAAGTTTTGGCAGAAAGAAATTTTCCTGTAACAGAATTAATTCCGGTTGCTTCTGAGCGATCAGTGGGTAAAGAAATTGAATACAAGGGTAAAAAATATAAAGTAGTGGGCATGCAAACGGCAGTAGACATGAAAGCGGATATTGCTTTGTTTTCTGCAGGTGGCGACACGTCATTGGAGTGGGCTCCAAAATTTGCGGCAGCAGGAACTACTGTTATTGATAATTCATCGGCATGGAGAATGGACCCGACCAAAAAATTAATCGTTCCTGAAATCAATGCAGCTGAATTGACTGCAGCAGATAAAATTATTGCGAATCCAAACTGCTCTACAATACAAATGGTATTGGTTTTGGCACCTTTACACAAAAAATACAATATCAAACGTGTAATTGTTTCTACCTACCAATCCATTACCGGAACAGGTGTAAAAGCACTGCAACAATTGGAAAATGAATACGCAGGTGTTCAAGGTGAGATGGCGTATAAATATCCAATTCACAGAAATGCGATTCCACAATGTGATTCTTTTGAAGAAAATGGATACACAAAAGAAGAGATGAAACTGGTTCGTGAAACTAAAAAAATCTTAAGCGATAATACAATTGCTGTCACGGCTACTGCAGTACGTGTACCGATTGTAGGCGGACATAGTGAAGCGGTAAACGTAGAATTTTCGAATGATTTTGACCTAAACGAAGTACGAAACATTCTGCATCATACCGATGGAGTAGTCGTACAGGACAATAATGACACCTACACGTACCCAATGCCAATGTATGCGCAAGGAAAAGATGACGTTTTTGTAGGTAGAATTCGTCGTGACGAAAGCCAGGAAAACACATTGAATATGTGGATTGTTGCGGACAACTTGAGAAAAGGAGCAGCGACTAACACAATACAAATTGCAGAATATTTGATTGCAGCCAAATTGGTTTAAATCGATTTTTATTTTTAAAATGAAACCATTTGTTTCGCAAAAATATATTTTGTGAGACAAATGGTTTTCTTTTTTCCTGTTTTTGTTACCTTTGGCTCGAATGAAAAAGAATAAACTCATAGTAGGTCTTTCTCTGATTGTTACAGTCTTGTTCTCAATGCTGTTTCAGTCATTGCACACCTATGAGCATTTGCAAAAACAGCTTTCCGAAAAGCAGTGCCACCATAAATACAATGTTACCGGTACAGAGATAACGCACCAACACCAGAAAGTTGACCATTGTTACGTTTGTGAATTCTCTTTTGGAAGTTACAGCACTCCAAATGATTTCTCCTATCAATTGTACTCCAGTATTGAAGAAATCCCGTATTTTTTTACTGCAGCGGAGACGGTTATTTCGTTTTCCGGCAGTTTGTATTCCCTCCGAGGTCCACCCGTAGATAGTTTAAGCTGAATTCATTTCAGCTTCTTTTGAATTCATTTCAGCACGTTTTACACGTATTATTTACTAAATAATTCCGGTCTCGGCTCCCTCTCCTTTGTAGAGGGCTGGGCAGAGGAAAAACTATACAATCATTTTCAATGAAAAAATTTATTATAGGCCTATTCTTGGGTTTTTCGGCAATGCTTCAAGCGCAAAATGCCCTTTCGGGAACCGTTACCGATTTAAGGAACCAACCCATAAAGGGTGTTTCAGTTTATGCATCAGAATTGCATAAAGGAACCACAACAGATGAAAACGGAAAATATGCATTTTCCAATCTGCCGAGCGCAAACGTAAAAATCAGCTTTACATTTTTAGGATTTGCAACCCAAAATAAAACCATAAGCAGTCTTCAAAAAGAAAACATACTTGATGTTATCCTTGAGGAAGCAATATTCGAAATGGATGAAGTTATTGTTTCAACCGCTTTCAATAAAATACAATCGCAAAACGTGATGAAAGTGGAGCATGAAAGCATCAAAAATTTACAACGAAAAGGAACTGCTACGTTAATTGAAGGATTGGCGACTATCCCGGGAGTTTCGCAGGTTTCTACCGGAACATCTATTGGGAAACCAGTGATTCGCGGTTTGAGCGGCAATCGTGTTTTGGTGTATTCTCAAGGTGTTCGAATAGAAAATCAACAGTTTGGTGACGAACACGGTTTGGGATTGAACGATTCAGGAATAGAAAGTGTTGAGGTGATTAAAGGACCGGCTTCTTTGTTGTACGGTTCCGATGCATTGGGAGGAGTATTGTATTTTAACCCCGAAAAATTTGCTGATGCGAATACTTTTAAAGCGAACTTTAGTCAAAAATATTTCTCGAATACCGCCGGAAGCAATTCCTCTTTGGGTGTGAAAACCTCCACAGACAACTGGAAATTTATGGCACGGGGAAGTTACAACACCCATTCTGATTATAAAAGTGCTTCGCCAGTTCGGTCTTCGACTTCCGGTGCTGATGGCGACCGAGTGACAAATACCCGGTACAATGAAACCGATTTCAAAACAGGAATTGGTTATAGTAATGCCAAGTTTTCAAGTGTACTACGTTACAATTACAATGAATTAGATTTGGGAATTCCGGAAGATGGTATCGCGGAGCAAACGATAAGTAAGAAAACTGGATTTCCAAAACAAGGAATTTTCAATCATTTGTTGAGTTTAAACAATGTTTTCTTTTTCGAAAAATCAAAGTTGGATGTCGACTTAGGATATATTGCCAATGATCGAAGCGAGTTTGAAGACAGCAATGTGGCCGTTCTACACATGAAACTGAAGACTTTCAATTACAATGCAAAATACCATCTACCAAAAATGGGAAAAATAGAAACCATTGTTGGAGTTCAGGGAATGCACCAAACTAATACAAATTCAGGGGAAGAATATTTAATTCCGGATGCGGTTACCAATGATTTTGGTGTTTTTGGGACAGCTAATTATGAGTGGAATACGAATGTGTTGCAAGCCGGATTGCGTTTTGATAATAGAAATATCACTACGGATGCACAAGGAATTGCAGGTGAAGAAGGTTCATTTGAAGCCATCAATAAATCATACGACAGTTTTAATGCATCGTTGGGTTACAAAACTAATCTAGCCGATGATTTGACGTTGCGGTTGAATGTAGCTTCAGGATTTAGAGCGCCAAATTTAGCCGAATTAACTTCTAATGGAGTTCATGAAGGAACGAATCGCTATGAAGTAGGAAATAGTGATTTAGAAACCGAGCAAAACGTTCAAACGGATTTAAATTTAGAATATAAAACGGATCATTTTGAGTTTTTTGTAAACGGATTTTACAATCACATCAACAATTATATCTACACCTCGCCAACAGGAGAAATGGTTGCAGAGAACGCTGTTTTTGATTATATTCAGAATAATGCCAAATTATATGGAGGCGAAATCGGACTGCATTTTCATCCGCATCCATTGGACTGGTTGCATTTTGAAACGAGTTTTGAAACTGTAACCGGTGAAAAACAAAACGGAGATTACTTACCGTTAATCCCGGCAAACAATTGGAATAACACCATTAGAACCGAATTCAAAATCAAAAACTGGTTAAAAGATGGTTTTGCAACACTAAATATTTCCAGTACGTTCAATCAAAAAAATGTAAGCGGATTTGAAACAGAATCGAGTGGATACAACTTAGTGAATTTAGGTTTTGGCGGAACTGTAAAACTGGGTAAAACCGCTTTTGATGTCAACATCAACGGGAATAATTTATTTGATAAAAGATACATTGCACATCTTTCTCGGCTAAAAACAGATGGTATTTCAAACATTGGAAGAAACATTATTTTGGGAGTGAATTTTAATTTGTAATTTATTTGCTTCAGTAAAAAACAAAAAACGCTATTCGAAAGAGTAGCGTTTTTTTGGGTTTAAGAACAAAAAGCATTTATTACTGTTTCAGTGCTTTTTTCGTATTATTGTGTACAGAATAAATGAATTTTATAAACCAAAACAATGATGCTACAAAACCAATCTGTAATTCCTGATATTAAAGTCATTATAGCAGCTTCGAAAGACAAAGCGATTAAAGCGGTGGACAATGAAAGAACCTTGATGTATTGGTATATTGGGCAACGTATTTTTGAGGAAGAACAAGAAGGAAAAGACCGTGCGGACTATGGAACGTACTTAATTAAATTTCTTTCGCAACAATTACAACCAGAATATGGAAGTGGTTTTTCAGTGAGGCAATTAGAGAGATACCGACAGTTTTACCGAATGTTTCCAATTGCGTCCGCACTGCGGACGCAATTGAGTTGGACACAATATAAATTCCTTTTGGCAATTGACAATCAATATAAAAGAGAGTTTTATGTTGCGGAAAGTGTAAAGAATAATTGGACATCAAGGCAACTCGAACGTCAAATTAACAGTAGCTTATATGAACGTCTTCTAATGAGCAATGATAAAGAAAGCGTACTTGCTGTAGCTAAAAATGAAAAACTGCCTTCGGATGCTAAAGAGATTATAAAAGACCCGATGTATTTAGAATTTTTGGGACTAAAACGGGAAGCGGCTTATTACGAAAGAGATTTAGAAAGCGCAATAATTACGCATTTGCAAGATTTTTTATTGGAACTGGGAAATGGTTTTTCATTTGTCGCGAGACAAAAAAGAATACACATTGACGGTGATGAATTTTTTACAGATTTAGTTTTTTATAATCGAATATTACAATGCTTCGTCATTATCGAAATCAAGACAGATAAACTCACCCATCAGGATATTGGTCAACTACAGATGTATGTCAATTATTACGATCGAATAGAGAAACTGCCTCGTGAAAATCCAACTATTGGTATTTTGCTTTGTGCCAATAAAAATGACGGTGTCGTAAAATTTACGCTGCCGGAAAACGAAAAAAATATTGTTGCCAGTAAATATAAATTATACCTGCCAACAGAACAACAGTTGTTGGAAGCTGTAAATATTGAATTACAGAATTTTGAGCAAGGAAAAGAAAGTGAATAATCTAGCGTCTGCACACAAATATTGACTTGAAGATGAGAATTATCTACCTGTAAAACCAGTGTAAATTAGTTCAGTAGGTGTCATCTGTTGGCTAGTTTGAATTGTGTCCGCAGTGCGGACACAATTGCATTAGTTCTGAAATCCACAACTCTAATCAAAACCATAATTCGAGCAAAATTCAAGCAATTCGTGGTAAGAAAAAAATAGTAGCAATCTCATTCATCCCAAATCCTATTCGTAAGAATAGCGAATTTTAGTTTTATTTAAGACTTTCTCACCGTTAGAAGACTAACTATTTTCCCTATTTTTGTAACAACCTTAAACAGAATCTAATGAAATGGGCATGAAGGTAATTGGGTCGCAAGCACCAATGATAATATGCCACTCGAGCATAGCGAACAGGTAAAACAATTACATATAACCGATGAAAAACAATAAATATCAACATATGAAAAACACTTTTTTAATAATGGCTGTATCATCTGCAATGGCGACTTTTGGCCAAAACCCAAATCCAAAACCTATAACCTATCCCACTACTAGTAAAGGGGAAACCGTGGATGTGTATTTCGACACCAAACTTCCGGATCCGTACCGCTGGCTCGAAGACGATAAGTCGGCAGAAACCGGTGCTTGGGTAAAAGCCCAAAACGAAGTGACCTATGGTTATTTGGCGCAAATTCCGTTTCGTGATGTCTTGAAAGCAAGAATGGAAAAACTGTGGAATTATGAAAAGATAGGAGCGCCTTTCAAAGAAGGAAATTTCACTTATTATTACAAAAATAACGGTTTACAAAATCAATCGGTGTTGTACAGAAAAGATACCAAAGGAACCGAAACCGTTTTCTTGGATCCCAATACGTTTTCTAAAGACGGAACCACTTCGCTTGGCGGCTTGGATTTCTCCAAAGACGGTTCTAAAGTAGCCTATGCCATTTCAGAAGGCGGAAGCGACTGGAGAAAAGTTATTATCATGGATGCCATTACCCAAAAAATAATCGAAGATACTATCGTCGACGTGAAATTTAGCGGTGTGTCTTGGAAAGCAAATGAAGGATTCTACTATTCCAGTTATGACAAACCAAAAGGAAGCGAATTATCGGCGAAAACCGATCAGCATAAATTGTATTTCCACAAGTTGGGAACTTCGCAAAAACAGGATCAAGTGGTTTTTGGTGCCGACCAAAAGCGCCGCTATGTAGGTGGTGGAGTTACGGAAGATGACCGTTATTTAGTCATCACCGCGTCAAATTCTACTTACGGAAACGAATTGTACATCAAAGACTTGACAAAGCCCAACAGTCCTATTGTGACAATTGTGGATAATTTCAAGAGCGACAACAACATCATTGAAAACGAAGGTGGAAAATTATTCATAGAAACCGACTTGAATGCGCCCAACAAACGCATCGTTACCGTGGATGTCAACAATCCAAAACCGGAAAACTGGAAAGATTTTATTCCAGAAACTGAGAATGTGTTGTCTCCTTCAACAGGTGGCGGGTATTTCTTTGCGAATTACATGAAAGACGCCGTTTCGTTGGTAAAACAATACGATTATTCAGGGAAACTAGTTCGTGAAATTCAGTTGCCGGGCATAGGAACCGCAGGTGGTTTTGGTGGAAAGAAAAAAGAGAAAACATTATATTATTCCTTCACGAATTACATTACACCGGGTTCTACTTTTTCATTTGAACCACAAACAGGAACTTCAGCGGTATATCAAAAACCAAAAGTGGATTTCAACAGCGAGCAATACGAGTCCAAACAAGTTTTTTATACCTCTAAGGACGGAACCAAAATCCCGATGATTATCACCCATAAAAAAGGATTGAAACTCGACGGAACAAATCCAACGATGCTGTACGGTTACGGAGGATTCAATGTGAGTTTAACACCAAGTTTCAGTATTGCCAATGCCGTTTGGATGGAAAACGGAGGCGTTTATGCCGTACCAAATTTACGTGGTGGTGGCGAATACGGGAAAAAATGGCATGATGCGGGAATCAAAATGCAAAAACAAAATGTATTTGATGATTTCATCGCAGCGGCAGAATACCTGATTGCGGAGAAATACACGTCTTCACAATACCTGGCCATTCGTGGTGGGTCAAACGGAGGATTGCTAGTGGGCGCTACCATGACGCAACGTCCGGATTTGATGAAAGTCGCTTTGCCGGCAGTGGGAGTGATGGACATGTTGCGCTACCACACCTTTACAGCAGGAGCAGGTTGGGCGTATGATTACGGAACGGCTCAGGACAGCAAGGAAATGTTCAACTATATCAAAGGGTATTCTCCCGTACACAACATACAAAAAGGGATTCAATATCCGGCAACGATGGTCACTACGGGCGATCACGATGACAGAGTAGTGCCGGCGCACAGTTTTAAATTTGCTGCCGAATTACAGGAAAAACAAACAGGAACAAACCCAATCCTAATCCGTATTGACATCAATGCAGGACACGGCGCCGGAAAGTCAGTGGCGGCAACCATTCAGGAAAATGTAGATATTCAGGCTTTTACCTTATTCAACATGGGAGTCGTATTGTTACCAGAATTAGAATAACAGGATTTATTTCAGGAGCTATTTCCTGCTATTCGTTGCAATCTTTATATCCTCCGAAAAGGCGGAAATAAAGGATTTCCACTGCTATCAGGGCTAGGGCATTCGATTTTCCAAACGATTGTCATTGCGAGGAACGAAGCAATCACATCATAAATTGATAAGAAATTCAAAAAACGCTATTCGAAAGAGTAGCGTTTTTTTGTTGAATAAATTTACTTATCAAAAAATCAAGTTGAAAACTAAAAATTAATGAGGTCAATTGTAGGCGGGTCAATTGTAGGCGTAAAACTAATTTTATCAAATATGGAGATTAAAGAAAAATTTGGTCAAAAAGTAAAAGAGTTAAGAGAGCAAAAAGGCTTCTCTGTTGAACAACTGGCTAATATTTCGAATGTTGACAGGAATTATATTTCTGACATCGAAAAAGGAAAAAGAAATGTTTCAATAACAATAATTGAAAAAATAATCCTTGCACTCGATACTGATTTTATAGAATTCTTCAATGATAATAGTTTTAAAAAATGATAATGAAAGAGCTACAATATAAAAATGATGTTGTTGAAGAATTGATTTTTAATGAGCCACAATTAAATTTAAAATTTTTAAGTCAATCTCAATCAATAATTGATACAAATAAAAAAGATAAGTCAAGTATGCTTAATGTGCTTTCTTTATTTTCAGGATGTGGTGGAATGGATTTAGGATTTGAAGGAGGATTTACTGTTCATAATTCATCTATTAATGAAAAACTTAAACCAGATTTTATTGAAGAAATAATAAATGATAAGCTTGTTAAGTTAAAAAAAACAAGATTTAAAACTGTGTTCGCAAATGATATTTTAAGTGATGCTAGGAATGCTTGGGTTAATCATTTCCAAAAAGAAGGGCATAATTCTGAAATGTTCCATACTGATAGTATAGTAGACTTAGTCAAACTTCACAAAACTGGGACTGAAGTATTTCCAAAAAATGTAGATATCGTTACTGGTGGATTTCCATGTCAAGACTTTAGTATTTCCGGAAAGAGAAATGGATTTGAATCACATAAAAATCATAAGGGTGAATTCATTGTAAATGAATCCGTATCTGAAGAAACTCGCGGTAAACTATACATGTGGATGAGAGAAGTTATTGAAATAACAAAGCCGAAAATATTTATTGCTGAAAATGTAAAAGGGTTAGTAAATCTATCTAATGTTAAAGAAATTATCCAACATGATTTTTCCTCAATTGGAAAAAATGGATACATAGTTTTAAATCCTAAAGTATTGCATGCAGCAGACTATGGTGTTCCTCAATCAAGAGAAAGAGTTATATTTATTGGAATTAAAAAATCGGCTTTAAAAAAATCGGCTCTTGTAGAATTAGAGAAACAAAGCATTTCGGAAAAATATAATCCATATCCAAATCGAACGCATTCTTACACCATAAAGGATTCAGATTTAAAAAATCCAGTTCAACTTAAAGAAATTTTTAGTTTGGTGGACGAGCCTGAAATGAGCGATGATTTATCCCAAAAGAATTTTTCCAAAGCAAAATTTATGGGTAAGCATTGTCAAGGACAAATTGAAATTAAACTTAATGGGATAGCTCCGACTATTAGAGCCGAACACCACGGTAATATAGAGTTTAGAAGACTTGATGCCAGTAATGGAGGCAATTATGATGATGAACTTTCAGCTGGCTTGGAACAAAGAAGATTAACTCCTAGAGAATGTGCATTGATACAAACTTTTCCGATAGATTATGAATTTGTTATTGAGAATAAGAATGGAAGAAAAGGTTCTTATCTAATTAGTCCCTCACAATCGTATAAAATTATTGGAAATGCAGTTCCTCCATTACTAGCTTATAATTTGGCTAAAAGGTTAGAAGAAGTTTGGTCTTTGTATTTTAAACAATAATATTATGATATATTCAGCTAATTCTGAGCCACACAGAGATGAATTTAATTTACTGCTAGGTGCTACGCTTTCAGAACTTAACACTACTGCTCAAACGACTAATAATTTTCTGTCACTAACCGGTAATAAATTAGAACCTTACATTTCTGATTTGATGACTGAGTTGGCTATTGGAACTCCTTTTGCAGATACAATTGAATGGGTTGGTGGGCAAAAATTTCCAGATATAATTGCAAAAAAATACTATGGGATAGAAGTCAAAACAACGACTCAAAATCATTGGAAGACAACTGGAAATAGTGTACTTGAATCTTCCAGAGTTAATGATGTTGAAAGAATTTATATGTTGTTCGCTAAATTAGCGAATCCGATTGAATTTAAATGTAGGCCATATGAAGAATGTTTGTCAGAAGTTGTGGTGACTCACTCTCCGAGATACCTTATAGATATGAATTTAGGTGCTGGGAAAACAATTTTTGATAAAATGAGTGTACAATATAATGATTTAAGAAATAAAGAAAATCCTATAAGGCCCATCGTAGATTATTACAGAAGTAAGTTAAAACCTGGTCAGGATATTTGGTGGATGGATCAAGAAAATGGTAGTTCGTCAAGTATGATTATTAAGCTTTGGAGTGATTTATCACCAAAAAGTAAAGGAAAATTAGTTAATGAAGCGAGAATTTATTTTCCGGAATTATTTGGTAGAAGCCCAAAGAAATATGGAAGATTAGGAATATGGTTGATAAATAGAGAGAATGTTATTTGTCCTAATATGAGAGACCCTTTTTCTGCGGGAGGTAACGCCATAAGATATGAGTTTAATAGTAAAACCTATGAAAAGGTTCCAAAAAAAATAGTTAATTTATTTCAAAATCTAAACGAGATTGTTAAGTTATTAAGTGAAATTTCTGCACAAGAACTTTCGGAATATTGGAAAATTAAAACAACAGAAGACAAAAAGATATTTGATTGGATAGAGATAGTTTCTCAATATTCAAAAACAGTAAGCTCATCACAACATTTAGATCTAAAAACAATATTAACTACCGCTGTTTTTAAATAATTTTAACTCTACATTCACAAAAAATTAAAGTGTTTTTTTGTAATTTTATTTAATGGATTTTTTAAACCCTGCTGAAAGAAGAAAAAGGATGCAGTCTATTAAAAGTACAGATACCAAAGATGAAATCCGCTTGGCAAAAGCTTTATGGTATCTCGGCTATCGCTACCGTAAAAATAACAGAACTGTTTTTGGTAAACCAGATTTAACTTTTAAAAAACTCAAAATAGCTATTTTTGTAGACAGCGAATTCTTCCACGGCAAAGATTGGGAGAATTATAAATACCGTATAAATTCTAATAAAGAGTTTTGGCAAAAGAAAATAGAACGCAACATAAAACGAGACATTGAAGTCAACAATTATCTCGAATCACAAAACTGGAAAGTGCTTCGTTTTTGGAGTTTGGAAATAAAAAAAAATCTGGAGGATTGCATCACTAAAATACGATCCGAAATTATTTCGAGACAAACCCAAAAAGTAAAATCGTAAACTTGAAATTAAAATTCATTTCCCCATCATCAACTCCAGAATTTCTTTCTTTTATTTTCCCAATGTTTTATTAATTCAGTCGTTTTTTTGCACTGCAATCGGTAAATTTGAAAGTCAACATTAAATAAATAAAAATATGATAGTACAGATTAACACAGACAACAATGTAGAAGGAAACGCACGTTTGAAAGCGTATATCGCAGAAGAAGTAGGAACAGCTTTGTCCCGTTTTGAAGATAAAATAACCCGATTAGAAGTGCATCTTGGTGACGAAAACAGTGATAAATCCGGAGTCAATGACAAACGATGCCTCATAGAAGCCCGACCAAATAATATGCAGCCCGTTGCAGTTACCAATCATGCCGATACTACCGAAAAAGCCTTTCAAGGTGCATTAGACAAAATCAAAAAAGTATTAGACACAGCTTTCGAAAAACAGAAAGCGCACTAAATAGTTGCCCGTAGGCAAACAAACATAAAACTAAAATGACACTGTCTAAATAAGACAGTGTCATTTTTTTTGTTAATTATTCTCGAGTGAAAGAAGGTGCTCTTTATTTGTCAAATAATAACGTCGCCAAAGTTTCATCTCTTTTGTATATGTCTTCATAGAAATGTACAACTCCATCATCACTTACCCACGCGGTGAAATAACCAATATAGACCGGAATTTTATTTTTTAGCGTATACCAATATTCCTCCCCGCTATTCATTGCAGTTTCTATCTTTTCAGGATTCCATTTTTTGTCGTTCTTCATAATCATCGCAGCAAGTTCTTTTGGCTTGGCTACACGTATGCACCCGTGGCTGAACGCACGGTCTTCTTTACCAAATAAACTTTTGGACGGCGTATCGTGCAAATAAATCGCATTCGAATTTGGGAATAAGAACTTTACAAGTCCCAATGAATTTTCCGGGCCGGGTTTTTGTCTCACATAATCATCTTTCCACTCCATATCATGTTCGGCTAAATAATTTGGATTCTTTTCGATGGCAGGAAGAATTTCTTTCTTTAAAATACTTGCGGGCACATTCCAGTACGGTCTAAAAACAATATATTTCATTGGGGCACTAAAAATAACGGTTTTATGCATCGTTTTTCCCACCACAACTTTGGAACGTAATTCCGGGATTCCGTTTCTGAAAAAAGTCAGTTCATACGCTGGAATATTCACAACAATTAGTTCCTTAGATTTGGTAATGTCATTTGAAATCCATCTACAGCGTTCCATATTGACCATGAGGGTTTTGATACGGGCTGCAACGGAAACGTTCATATAATTGATATGTTCCGGCAGAATTGTTTTGTTAATGGTATTGCCACTTCTTTTTTTAAATTTCAAAATTCCGGTTGCTAATTCATCATCATATACAGCGCTTTTAGAATCTCGGCTAAGATCACCAGTAATTAATAAACGCGTTCTGATTTGCGCAATTGTAGCGGCACTATCACCAGGTTTGTACGATTTGACATTTGGATCTAACGCAATGGTTTTCCACCCGCCTTTTTTTTCTATTTTACGGTATTCCTGCAAGACGTCTTTAAGCAGGTAATATTGTTTTAAAACCCCTTTTTCATCTTTGTTGATAAGCGTAGGATTGATTAACAATGAATCTAAATAATTGACATACGATTGTTTTTTTCTTGGCAAAAACCAGCCTAAATCTTTCGTTTTTTGAGTACTGATACCATCGTATACTTTATCAGCATAAAAAAAGTACAGTGAAGAGCTCAATAGTTCGGTGTCAATATTCGCTTTCTGATTTTCCTCCGGATTGTCATAGATATCTTCTAATTTTTCCTTGTAAGGAATTACGGTTTCGATTCCTTCAACAGCCAAATTGTTCACTTTATTGTACAACAAACCCGCAAATTCATTAAGTCCATCTTTGTCAAACCAGATGTAATGAAATTGATGTTTACGGTATAATTTTTCTACATCGCCCTGATAATTTTTCAGTTTTGGATATTTTTTAAAGAAGGTTTTGATTTGCGTACTGTCAAAAGCAACTTCAATGGTATTTGTACTCGTTTGATTTATTGGCAAATCAATATTGCTTTTCTTTTTACAGGAAACGGCAGTAAATAGTATCGTAAAAACAACAATTAGTATTGGCGAAAATAATTTTTTCATAAGTCAACTTTTAATTTGTGAAGAACACAATTATGGGCCTACAAAAATACGTCAAATCACGTGCCGTACTACCAGAATTGGACGGACTGAGTTTTTCAACTTTAAAATATGACCTGTGGTTTAACAGTAAAAGGGAAAGAAAAATAATTTATAAGTACTTATTAATAAATTAGTTGCGATTTTGTTTTTGTTTTCTAAAACGAAATTTAGCGTTGGATAAATTTTTTAAAATCCAAAAATTATGAAAATAATAGTGCTTTTTACACAACTATTTTGCCGTTTTTGTCTCCTGTTATTATAGAGGTAAGGTTTTAATTTAAAGTTTAATACCACTTTTTTGAGGGTGTTATTATTTCAAATACTTTCCGAAGTTTGAAATAGTAAAAGGTACAAGGCTCAAACGGATGTTTAGGAAGCCGAATCATATTTTGTAGATTTAAAGCAGTAGGAAAACCAGTTTTTATGCTATCTTTATTTGAGAACAGTAAAGAAATTCAGATGAACCAATTTTGGCAGGAAACAAAAACATATTTTAAAACAACGGGTTTTAAGAAAATTTTCAAAAGAATTGGTTTTTTCTTTTTGGGAGTAGTTGTGTTTTTTATGCTTTCTTCTGGGCTTTTAGCACTTTATTTTAAAAATAACAAAGCGGAAATTATTACCCAAATCAATACTAAAATCAACGAAAATATTACAGGAAAAATTGATATTGGCGATATTAGATACAAATTTTTAAAGGGCTTTCCCAATATGACTTTGGCGTTAAGCCAAGTGGAATTGAAAGATAGTTTGTGGGTTGTTCATAAGCGGACCCTCCTAAAAGCGGAACAAATTGAGATTAGGATTAATCTTTGGGATTTGATTTCCAATGAAATTAATATCGATAAAATCGAAATTCAAAAAGCGACTTTGTATTTATTTAAAGGAAAGAACGGAATCGTAAATACCGGTATTTTTAAACCAAAGCCAAAAGGTAAAAATTCAAAAAGTTCGACTACTTCCACCATCAATGAAATTGTTTTAGACCAAGTGCATTTCATTTCCGAAAATCAAATGGGAAATAAATTGTTTGATTTTAATGTTTTAGCTTTACGAAGCAAAGTAGATTTTGAAGATGACAATTGGCATACCAAAATGTACGTGAAAACGCTTGCCAAAAACATGGCTTTCAATACCAAAAGAGGTAGTTTTATAAAGGAAAAAATAGTTGAAGGCTTTTTGGTTGTTGACTTTTCGGACCAGAAAAACCAAATCAGTGTAGCAACCGAAAATCTCAAAATAGGAATAGAACTTTTTGATATTAACGCACATTTTAGTTTGGACAAAAACAAGTCTCCTTTTGATATTGTTATTAAAACCGACATTTTGTGGAAAGATGCTTCAGAATTATTGAGCGCTAATATTAGTAGTCGAATCAATCAATTTGACTTAAAAAAGCCAATAAATGTGGGTTGTACGATTGTGGGCGATATGAATGCTGAAGGTGATCCGGAGATTGTCGTGACTACGAATATAAAAAATAATGAACTCACGATACCTGACGGAATTATCACCCACTGTAGTTTTGGCGCTACATTCACCAACCAATATAAAAAAGGAGCAGGCTGCAACGACACTAACTCGACAATTACTTTAACAGAATTTTCGGGGAAATACAAAACGATTCCATTTGCAATTCCAATCGGGATTATTTCCAATTTTGAAAAAACCACTGCAGCAGGAAGTTTTAAATCGGATTTTCCCGTTTCCCGACTGAATGAGATAGTCAACAAGGATTTAATGCATTTTTCTAATGGTCAAGCTGAAGTGAATTTGGATTTCAAATTTGATATTAGAGATTTAAAAATACAGAAACCGTTATTCACAGGAAGTGTAGCAGTTAAAAATGCAACAGTTAATTATGGTCCAAGGAATTTGACTTTCGTAAAAACAGAAATTCAGCTTGATTTTACGGAGCAAGCTTTGTTGATAAAAAAAATTAATTTTAAAGACCGTCGCAACACGGTTTTTATGGAAGGAAAAATTAATAATTTCCTGACGTTATATTATGAAAATCCTGAAAAAATGCTCGTTAATTGGGATATTTATGCTCCTTTTCTGGATGTGAAACAGTTTGTAGGTGTTTTTACCAGTTCGGGTAAAAAAGCTTCAAAAACCAAGAATAAAAAAGATGATTTTTCAGATGAATTGTATTCCGTGATTGAAAAAAGCCAAATGGTGTTAAATGTTAAAGCAGATAAAATGGTGTATAGTAAACTCGAAGCGACTAATGCTAAAGCTACCATTTTATTACTTAACAATAAATTAATTGTGAAAAATGGCTGGGTGCAAAGTTCTGGCGGGATAATTTCTTTTGACGGTCAGTTAGCTCCATATGGGGATAATTTCCTTTTGGAATCCAATGCGAAGATCAATCGGGTGAATATTTCCCGTTTCCTGACTTCGTTGAATAATTTTGGGATTGAATCTTTTGAGCCTAAAAACATAAAAGGATTTTTGACGTCTTCGGCATCGTTGAAAGGAACGTTGCTTTCCGGCGGACAATTAAAGAAAAATTCGCTTTCCGGCGATGCTAAATTCGATGTGAATCAAGGGACTTTAATCGATTTTAAACCGATTACAAATATTGGAAAATTTGCTTTTCCTTTTAGAAATGTGAACAACATCGTATTTAGAGATTTGTCAGGAAACTTTAAAATCAATGGCGATATTGTAGCTGTTAATGATCTGAAAGTGAGCTCCAGCGTTTTAAACTTAGATGTAAACGGCATTTATTCGTTTAACAGAGGGACAAATTTAGCGATCACTATTCCATTGAGAAATCCAAAAAAGGATGAGGGTATCACGGATAAAAATGAAAGAGCTGAAAATCGAAATAAAGGAATTGTATTGCATTTATTAGCCGTTGACGTTGATGGAAAAATAAACATAAAATGGAATAAAAATCATGAATGAACACAAAAAGCACATGAAAATACTACTGACTGTTCTTGTTTTTGTCACTTTATCGGGTTGCAAAAGCATAATGGAGAACCAATCAATTTCAAAAGCAAATATCAACGCCACATTAAATTCCTGGCATAAAGCTGCGGCAGATGCTAACTATAACGATTATTTTTCTTTTATGACTGATGATGCTGTTTTCATTGGTACTGATGCGACAGAGAATTGGAATAAAATAGCTTTAAAAGCCTATTCAAAGCCACATTTTGATAAAGGAAAAGCGTGGAATTTCACCGCATTAGAACGCCATATTTATTTTGATAAAACGGGTAAAACAGCTTGGTTTGACGAATTGCTGAATACACAAATGAAAATTTGTAGAGGTTCGGGTGTTTTAGTAAAAATAGGCACCGAGTGGAAAATAAAACAATATGTTCTATCGATGACGATTCCAAATGAAAATTCCAATGAAGTCGTTAAAGTAAAGTCAACGCTGGAAGATGCGTTGATACAAACCTTAAAATCGAAGCAATAAATTTATCTTATTAGCTAATCAGTTATTCTCTTTTTTTTACAAAAAAACCTCTGCGAAAAAAGCAGAGGTTTTCATTAATCTATAAATCGGATAATTACCAGATTTTGACTCTTTTCTCGGGAGCCAGATACAATGAGTCTGTTGGTTTTATTTTGAAAGCGGTATAGAACTCAGGAATATTACGCACTACACCATTGACTCTAAATTTTGCGGGTGAATGCGGATCGGTAGCAATTTGATTTCGCAAAGCTTCCTCCCGACTTTTATTTAACCAACATTGTCCCCAACTTAACAATACTCGTTGATCACCCGTAAAGCCATCTAAAACAGGTGATTCTTTTCCTTCCAAACTCATTTTATATGCTTTTATGGCAATGGATAATCCGCCTAAATCGCCAATGTTTTCCCCTTGGGTAAATTCCCCATTTACATTGAGGTCAGGAAATACTTTGAAGGTATTGTACTGTGCGACTAATGCACCTGTTTTTTGCTTAAAAGCGGTTAAATCTTCCGGTGTCCACCAATTGCGAAGCACTCCGTCACCATCGAAGCTACTTCCTTGGTCGTCAAAACCATGGCCTATTTCGTGTCCGATTATTGCGCCAATTCCACCATAGTTTGCTGCGTTTTCAACTTTTAAATTAAAGTAAGGCGGCTGCAATATCGCGGCAGGAAATACAATCTCATTAAGTGGCGGATTGTAATATGCGTTTACGGTTTGTGGAGTCATTCCCCATTCAGTTCTGTCAACAGGTTTTCCTAATTTGTTAATTTGTCTGTTGTATTCAAAATCAGTGGCTTTTTGCTGGTTTCCGTATAAATCGCCTTTAACAACTTTTAAAGTTGAATAATCTCTCCACTTGTCAGGATAACCAATTTTCGGAGTGAATTTAGAGAGTTTGTCCAAGGCTTGTTTTTTTGTTACCGAACTCATCCAGTCCAAGTTTTTTATGCTTTCCCCGTAGGCTTTAAGTAGGTTTTTGACTAACAGTGTTACTTCTTCTTTGGCTTGAGGAGAGAAATGTTTTTTTACATAGACCTTTCCCACTATTTCACCAAGGTTATTATTGACCCTGTCAACACCTCTTCTCCATAATGGTTGTTGTGTTCGGATTCCGTTCAGGGTTTTGCCATAGAAGTCAAAGTTTTCATTGTCTAAAGCCGTGTTCAAAGATCTTGCCGCTCCATGAATAGCATTCCATTTCAGATAACCTTTCCAAGTAGTTAAAGGTGTTGTTTTAATAATGTTATTGAGCGATTTGAGATAATCAATTTGTGCAACAACAATGTTTTGTTGATTAAGAATTCCGGCGTTTTTTAGCATGTTGTCCCAATTAAAATCAGGCATAAGTTGGTCCAAATCAGAAATAGCATATTTGTTGTACAGTTTTACTATGTCACGGGTTTGTTCTTTTTTCATGTGTTGGGCAGCCAAAGTTGTTTCTAACGCCATGATTTTTTTGGCTAAATCGGGAGCATTGGCAATTCCTCCAAGCTGTAACGTTTTCTCGATATGGATTACGTATTTTTTTTGGATTTCCTTAGATTTAGCATCTACAAGAGAGTAATATTCTCTATCAGGTAATCCTAAACCACCCTGCCAGGAAATAAGCATGTACTGGGTTGGATCTTTTAAATCCTCCATTACCGAAACGGAAAAAGGAATGTTGATTCCGGATTTATTGGCATATCCAAAATAAGCAGCCAAATCATTATAGTTGTTGATAGCGTCAATTTTTTTGTATTCAGGAAGTAACGGCACAATTCCTTTTTGATCCCTTATTTTAGTATCCATGAAGGCTTCGTAAAAGTCCCCAATTTTTTGTTCATCAGAACCTGTTGCAAACTTACCTTTGGAGGAAGCTTCAATAATGGCCTTAACGTCTTCTTGTGCTTTTTCATGTACCATGTAGCCAACGCCATAAGAGGCTTTATCGTCCGGTATTTTAGTTTTTTTCATCCAAGCGCCGTTGACATACGCATCAAAATTATCACCTGGCTGAATGGATGTGTCCATGTTTTCTGTATTAATTCCGGAAATTGTTTTGTCTGACTTTTCAAAAGTAGAAAAAGCAGCCAACAGTAAAATGGACGATGCTAACACTAGTTGTGTTTTAATTGGGTGTGGTTTTGATTTCATAAATTGGGTTTTTAGAATATCAAATATAATATAAAAAATCTCGCATAATCTTATTTAATTGATTATTAGTACATTGATGCTAAAAAAAGTTTAACAGATTAGCTTAAATCATTGAATTCATTTCTTTCTTACGAAATGCCTCTATTTTTTTCGTGTTTTATTCCGTTGAATCAATAAGTTAAGTTCGAAATTAAACCGTGAGTACAGTCCTTTTATTTGGTGTCATCAGAAAAAAGAAGTTCCGCTAAACGGTCGTCACGTTGATAGATGTCATTAAAAAAACTAACTTCACCGGAATCATTTACCCAGGTAGTGAAATATCCAATGTGAACCGGAATTTTCTTTTTTAGGATGCATGTGGTTTCTTTGCCGCCGTCCATGGCTTTCTTGATGCGATCAGCTGGCCAGTCCTTATCATTTTTTAAAATTAAATAAGCCAACTCCTGTGCTTTATTTACATTGATACATCCGTGACTATACGCCCGGTATTCAGAATCAAATAAACTTTTGGCGGGCGAATCGTGTAAATAAATATCGGAGGCACTTGGAAACATAAATTTGACTTTTCCTAAAAGATTTTTAGGACCGGGTTTCTGCCTTACTCTGCCTTTATTATATTCCATGTCATTATCTGCCAAATAGTTTTTGTCGCGATCCATAGCCGTTTTTATTTCGCTTTGAACGATACTTGTCGGTATGTTCCAATACGGGCTAAATATCAAATGGCTGATATTACTGCTAAAAATGACGGTTTCATTCATGGTTCCGCCCACAAACACATTCGATTCTAATTCGGTTATGCCATTTCTTTTGTAAATCAGTTTAAAAGAGGGAATGTTTATAATGATGTATTCTTCCGCTTTTGTCAACTCTGGAGCAATCCATCTGCAACGTTCCATATTGACCATAATGGTTTTGATGTAATTTTCAATAGGAATATTCATTCTTTGAATGTGGCTTGATGTAATTATATAATCAGGTTTATAGCCATTTCTTTTCTTAAAATTCAGTATTCCGGTCATTAACTCCTCATCGTATAAATTACTTTTGGAATCTTGCTCTAAATCTCCGGTTACAGTGAGTCGTTGTCTGATTTGACCAATGGTCCGTGAGTCATCACCAGGTTTGTATTCCAGTATTGAAGAATCTCTAACTATTAAATTCCAATCTCCATTCTGCTCTATTTGGCGGTATTTTTTTAAAACAGTACGCAATTTGTAATACTGACTAAAGAGTTGTTTCTCATTTTTATCCAATAATTCTGGATCCGACAACAAAGAATTTAGAAGGGTCTCGTATGAGAGATTTTTTGTTGGTAAAAACCATCCAATTTCTCTGATTTTTTCGATGTCGATGCCTTTATATACTTTTTTTGCATAGAAGATATACATTGCTGATAGTAAAAGCTCTGTTTCGGTGGTGGTAAGATTGTTTGGTGTTTTTTTATTGAAAATCAAGTCAGTTCGTTCTTTGTAGGCAAATCGGGAAAGTAGCCCTTCCTCTTCAAGTTGATTTACTTTGGAATATAATAAATTGGAAAACTCGATAACTCCTTTACCATCAAGCCAAATGGAATTATAATCTCTCTTTTTATATAAGATCTGAACATCCGATTTGTATTTTTTTAAATTCGGATATGTTTTAAAAAATCTCGAAATAATCGAACTGTCAATCTTGACGAAATATCTTTCTGCTTTGTATTTTGGGAATGTTTGAGCAACATAGGTGTTGGTAATCTTTTTGGCATTGGTATGGTAAGCATAAGCAAGTGAAAAGCTGAATAATAGTAGTGCAATAGATAAAACAACGTTTTTCATAGCATGATTATTTGTATAAAGATACAGAAATATTTTCTTGGTAAAAAGTGAATTAACAATGAAGTTAAGAGTTGAAATAGTACAATTGTCATTTCTTTTGGAAACATTTTTGCAAAAGATTTCATAAAAAACGATTAAGACAATAGTGATTTCGTAAACGTTTTTTCATTTTTTCACTTGTTCACCATTCGGTCTATTATATTTCCCTAATTTTGCCGAAATATTTTGAAAAAGTGGGAAGCAAAAATAAATTAAAAAGATTCAAGGAAAACGAGACATTTACAAACGTTTTTCAACCAACAAGAGAAGAAGTGGTAGCAGATTTATTTCCGCTCAAAGGTAAATGGAATTCGGAATTCTTCAAAAATGAAAATCCATTAGTGCTGGAATTAGGCTGTGGAAAAGGGGAATATTCTGTTGGTCTTGCTGAAAGGTATCCAAATAAAAATTTTGTTGGAATCGATATCAAAGGAGCACGTTTCTGGCGTGGAGCCAAAACGGCAGTTGAAACCGGATTATACAATGTGGCTTTTATCAGAACCCAAATTGAATTAGTCAACCATATTTTTGCTGAAAACGAAGTAGATGAAATCTGGATTACGTTTCCGGATCCACAAATCAAATACAAACGCACGAAACACAGAATGACAAATTCGGAGTTTTTGCAATTGTATAAAAAAATCCTCAAAAAAGAAGGTGTTGTAAACTTGAAAACCGACAGTGAATTCATGCATGGATATACCCTTGGATTGTTGCACGGCGAAGGACATGAAGTTTTGTACGCCAATCATAATGTATACGTAAACGAGGGAAGTCCGGAGGAAGTGACTGCATTTCAAACTTTTTATGAAAAACAATATTTGGAAGTTAACAAAGCAATTACGTATATTCGATTTAAAATTAAAGAATAGTTTTACTTTTTCGATTCTTGCACTTTACCTATGAATTTATTTACTTCTTTACTATTGGGTTTTATTACTGCCTTTATAGGGATTACGCCTCCGGGATTAATCAATATGACAGCAGCTAAAGTAAATCTCAAAGAAGGAAAAAGAAGTGCTTACTGGTTTGTTCTGGGTGCGGTAATTGTAATTTTCTTTCAGGCAGCGCTCGCAATATTGTTTGCGCAATTTATTAAAGAGCACCCGGATGTAATTGTTTTGCTGCGTGAAGTGGGTTTGGGAATATTTGCATCATTGACAGTCTATTTCTTGTTGATTGCTAAAAAACCCAAAAAGAAAAAAGAAATAATTAAAAAAAAGAGCACTTCCACTCGTTTTTTTCTTGGAGTGCTGCTCTCAGTACTTAACTTTTTCCCCATTCCTTATTATGTTTTTGTAAGTGTTACGTTAGCGTCTTACAATTTGTTTTATTTCGAAATGTTTCATGTTTTTATTTTTGTTTCAGGGGTCGTATTAGGCTCTTTTTTAGTGTTTTACTGTTATATTACTTTCTTTCAGAAAATACAAGACAAGACAGATTATTTTATGCGAAATATGAATACCATCATAGGAAGCATTACAGGATTAATCTCTTTAATCACTTTAATCAATATTATTCGGTATTATTTAAAGTAGATTTTTAACCAAAACCATAAGAATTTCTTTTTTATTAGATGTAAAACCATGTCAAATGACAATTTTTTCAAAAGAGTGTATGCCGTCGCCAGACAAATTCCTTATGGGAAAGTCACTTCGTATGGCGCCATAGCAAAGTCTTTAGGAACCGCGCGTTCTGCTCGAATGGTTGGCTGGGCAATGAATGCTTCGCATAGTCTTGAAGATGTTCCGGCACATCGTGTCGTGAACCGAAAAGGATTACTCACAGGGAAATTGCATTTTGACGGAACCAATCTGATGCAACAATTATTGGAAAACGAGGGAATTGTTGTGATTGACAACCAAATTGTGGATTTCGAGAAGCATTTCTGGCAACCTGATGTTCGATTGGAATAATTGATTAGATTTTTCGTCTTCATAATACTGTTTCCCGATTAAAAACTTTAATTAGATTATAACCAACATCAATTTTCGCATCAATAAATCCGATACAAATCCTTTAAAATAAGAACTTTTCATAGTATCTTTGTAATCTGAAATCAGTTTAAATAAAGATAATATTCTGGCGCTAAAATGCCAATAGAAAACAGTAAACTAAAAATGAAATTAGACAGAAAAGACATTCTTAAAGCTTTAGAAACAATTACTATAGCCGGAGAAGGAAAAAATATGGTTGAAAGTGGCGCGATAGCAAATGTGATTACTTTTGGCGATGAGGTTGTGGTAGATTTAGTATTGCACACGCCGGCAATGCACATTAAAAAACGTGCTGAAGACGATATCAAAAAAACAATTCTTGAATTAGTATCTCCAGATGCTAAAATCAAAATCAATAGTAAAGTTGAAGTTCCGGACAAACCGGAAATTAAAGGAAAATCAATACCGGGAATCAAAAATATCATTGGTGTTGCCTCTGGTAAAGGAGGAGTAGGAAAATCTACGGTAACCGCGAATCTAGCGGTATCACTAGCGAAAATGGGTTTTTCAGTAGGAATTTTGGATGCTGATATTTACGGACCTTCGATGCCAATCATGTTTGACGTAGAAAATGAAAAACCAATCTCTGTCATGGTGGATGGGAAATCAAAAATGAAACCCGTGGAAAGCTACGAGGTGAAAATTCTTTCGATTGGATTTTTTACAGCACCGAGTCAAGCCGTAATTTGGAGAGGACCTATGGCTTCCAAAGCATTGAACCAAATGATTTTTGATGCGGACTGGGGAGAATTAGATTTTATGTTAGTTGATTTGCCTCCGGGAACAGGAGATATTCACCTTTCTATCGTGCAATCATTACCTATCACAGGTGTTGTAATTGTAAGTACGCCACAAGCTGTAGCTTTGGCCGATGCTAAAAAAGGAGTTTCTATGTTCATGTCAGAAGCTATAAATGTTCCTGTTTTAGGAATTATTGAAAACATGGCGTATTTCACACCTGAAGACTCGAGCGAAAGCGAACAGGCGAAGCAATTACCTGAAAATAAATACTACATCTTTGGAAAAGAAGGAGCCAGAAATCTTGCAGAGGATTTAAGTGTTCCGTTCCTTGGTGAAGTGCCAATCGTACAATCCATCCGTGAAGCAGGAGATTACGGTCGTCCGGCAGCGATGCAAACGGGTTCCGTTATCGAAACAGTTTTCGAGGAAATCACCAGAAATGTGGTGCGGGAAGTAGTAAGCAGAAACGAAAATTTACCTGCAACAGAGGCTGTTAAAATTACAACTATGGCTGGTTGTTCCGCAGTAAAAAAATAGGCTACTTAGATTTTTAGACTACTTAGACAAACTAAGAGATCTAAAAACCTAAAAAGGTCAGAAAATCTAATAAGTCTAAATTATGACAACAGAAGAATTATTTGTAGAAGTGCAAAAAGCACTTGAAGAAATCAGACCCTTTTTAAATTCTGACGGCGGTGACATCACATTAATCTCCATCGAGGACGACAAACATGTAAAAGTACGTCTCGAAGGCGCATGCACCAGTTGCAGTGTAAACCAAATGACACTAAGGGCAGGCGTGGAAACCACCATCAAAAAGTTTGCACCACAAATAGAAACTGTTGTAAATATTCTATAAATCTTTTGGGCGTGCCCCTTTTAAGAAAAAAGGCTACTCAATACAACGAGTATTTGCCTTTTTTCTTAAAACGGTCGGGCTATACGCGCTACTTCGGTAGCTAGCTTCTATCCCTTACGCAAACACACAACTCATAACTTATAACTCATAGCTGATTTATGGATGTATTAATAAAAATTAAAGATAGAGAAGGAGTAGTGCATGAATTACAAGCTCCTACAGATATGGCCATGAATATCATGGAATTATGTAAAGCTTATGAGCTTCCTGTAGAAGGGACTTGTGGCGGAATGGCCATGTGTGCTTCTTGTCAGTGTTATGTGTTGAATGAAGTGCCTTTACCAGAAATGGGCGATGATGAAGAAGCGATGCTTTCAGAAGCATTTTACGTCAAATCAAATAGTCGTTTGGGCTGTCAAATCCCAATCACCGAAAGCCTCGAAGGATTAGAATTGGAGTTGGCTCCGGAAAATTAAATAAAGAAAGCGTTTGCCTTGACAAACGCTTTCTTTATTTATAATCTTTTAGATTTGTTGGGCCTTCAAGTACTTCTCTAACAACTTGCAGAATGCCATTTTCCTTAGTGTCGATAAACCATTTTATAAGTGTTATGGTTCCATTTACTATTTCAATTCCGGTAATGCTTCTGGGATGTACGCAGCTTCCGTCATTGAAGTAAGGTGTTGATTTTTCATTTGGATAAGAAAAACTTGGACGATGAGTATGGCCTACAATGGTAATTTTGCGATTATTGTTCTCAATCCATTTTTTTATTCGGAGTTCGATTTTTATTCGTTCCACGTAATTTTTAGCAGGACTTGTCGGATCGGATATTCCCCAAATTTGGAGTGGTTTCCATAAAATACGGACCATAAATCTGTTGATTTTCCAGCCTACGTAATTCATAAAATCAGCTTGATGACCATGTGTCAAAAACAATTCCTGTTTGGTTTCCCGATGTACTAAAACGAGTGCTTCATGGCATTTGATGCCGGTAAATAAAGGTTCAAGCTTGTCGTTTTGTGTGTTTGTATATGTCGTAAGAGTTTTTTGTACATGATCTTTATCTCGAAAAGTCATTTCATGATTCCCCCAAATTTTTAGGTATCTGTCGGAATCGTGAAATTTTTTAAGCAGAAGATAGACGTTTTTGTGTGCTTCAAAAATAGTTTTAAAGAAGATATTTTCCCATAATTCATCTCCATCTCCTAATTCGCAATACGTAAAGCCATCATTATAATATTGAGTCATTGCATGAAAATACACATTTCGATTACTTGCAAAATCATCGGCAAAACTATTATCGCTTCTGTGGCAGTCGCTAAAAAGGATGAATTTTGATTGATTGTCAAAAGGAATTCTTTGTGCTTCTTTATAAGCTCTGGTTAATCGTTCTTGGGAAGACATTTATTTAATTTAAAAAATAAAGATAAAAAAAATAGCTAATAAAGCTATTTTTTTCATCGGTACTTATTATCAGAAGGTGTTTTTCATTATTTTAAAATAAGATAATTAATTTCAAACAATAAGTTATTTTATAAGGAAGAATAAATTTTATGCTAATTCCACTTTCATCATAATTGTTTCCTCAATGGCATCCCAAAGTCCGATGCGTTTTTCTAAGGCTAATTTTGAAACTTCTTCTACGTCGGACCATTTTTGTGCATCCGTTCCACAAAGTTCTGTTATCATTTTCATTGCCATTGGACCGTGTTCGTCAGCATCCAGTTCTATGTGTCTTTCAAAATAATAAATGAGTTTACTCAAATCAGTATCCGGGAAATTTGCTTGAAAATTTTTCAAGATTTCAGTGAACATACTTGGAATTAAATCTTCTCTTCCAAAAGTAAAAGCGGCCGCTATTTCATGCGTTTTCCCTTCTTCAATAACTCTGAAAGTAAAGTCTAAAAAAGCTTTAATATTTGGGTGTAAATGGCTGGTTTTAATCGCAACAAATATGTTTTTAAGCGAATCCACTTCATTTAGAAATTGTTTGATTCCATCCGTGTTAGCGTTGCACGCTTCCATTGCTTCAATGTACATTTCGTAATGACTTGAGCGCTTCCCGTCTTTTGTTAAATCAGATTCTTCCGCAAGGACAATTTCGTTAATTAAATATCTGGTCTCAGGATTTTGTGTGGCAAACCATGGAGTTGTTGTGCAAGTCAATTTAGATTGTAATGCTTTCAGTAATGACATAAAATCCCAAACTGCATAAACATGATTTTCAAGAAAAGATTGTAAATCCTCAACGGTTTTTACTTTTTTGTATAAAGAATGTTGTAACAATAGTTCTTTTTGGGGCTGAATGCTATTGTTGATCGTTTCAATATTCATAGGTATTATTTTTTATGTAAATATAAAAAAGCTTCCTGTTTCCAAGAAGCTTTTACTATCAATTTTATTAATACTTTAATAATCGTTTACAACTATTTAAAAGCTGGAATCCCGGTTATATCCATGCCGGTAATTAGCAAATGGATGTCATGTGTTCCTTCGTAGGTAATCACCGATTCTAAATTCATCATGTGTCGCATGATAGAATATTCTCCGGTAATTCCCATTCCACCCAACATTTGTCTGGCTTCGCGGGCAATATGAATTGCCATATCTACATTATTTCTCTTGGCCATTGAGATTTGAGCTGTGGTAGCTCTCCCTTCATTTCTCAAAACACCTAATCTCCAAGTCAACAATTGTGCTTTGGTGATTTCAGTAATCATTTCAGCCAATTTCTTTTGTTGCAATTGTGTTCCTGCAATAGGTTTGTCAAACTGAATTCTTTCTTTCGCATAGCGTAAAGCAGTATCATAACAGTCCATGGCAGCACCAATAGCGCCCCAGGCAATTCCGTAACGTGCGGAATCAAGACAGCCAAGCGGCGCTCCTAATCCAGATTTATTTGGTAATAAGTTTTCTTTTGGAACTTTAACATTATCAAAAATTAATTCTCCAGTTGAAGAGGCACGAAGGGACCATTTATTATGTGTTTCTGGTGTGGTGAAACCTTCCATTCCTCTTTCGACAATTAAACCGTGAATTCTGCCTTCTTCATTTTTTGCCCAAACAATAGCAATATCAGCAAACGGAGCATTAGAAATCCACATTTTGGCACCATTCAATAAATAATGGTCACCCATATCTTTGAAATTTGTAATCATACTGCCTGGATCAGAACCGTAGTTAGGTTCCGTTAATCCAAAACATCCCATGTATTCTCCGGTAGCCAACTTAGGTAAATATTTTACGCGTTGCTCTTCGTTTCCGTATTTCCAAATTGGATACATCACCAACGAGGATTGTACAGATGATGTGGAACGAACGCCAGAATCTCCACGCTCAATTTCCTGCATGATTAATCCATAAGATATTTGATCTAAACCGGCACCGCCATATTCTACTGGAATATAAGGACCAAACCCACCAATTTCTCCCAAACCTTTTATGATTTGTTTCGGAAATTCAGCACGTTGCGCATAATCTTCTATAATAGGCGATACTTCTTTTTTTACCCATGCACGTGCAGAATCGCGCACCAATTTGTGTTCTTCCGTTAATAGATCGTCTAAGTTATAATAATCTGGAGATTGAAATAAGTCTGGTTTCATGGTTTTATGAATTTTATAGAGTACAAATTTACATAAAGAAATATAACAAAACGATTAACAATTGTTATATTTTAACGTATTTGATTTGTAATGAATTCGAGTATTTAAAGTACAACTAAAGGTTCAATTAAATAGGAAACTATGAAATTTTAGGAAGTGGGTTAAAGCAAGTTTTTTACATCTTTAAATAAAAATCTTTTGTCAATTCAATGTATTCGGGAGTATATTGATGTCTTGAAGTTTCAATAATTAATTCATCAATTGGAAAATTCACACTTTCTTTTCGGCTGAAAGCCAATAAGCTACGCTTAATTTCGGTAATCGGAGTTCCTTTAGCTCTAGTTATTTTTAAAGGGTAAAGTTCATATTCTTTGGCTAGAGCCAAGAAATTTTCTTCTTCTTTAAAAGGAATGATTACTGCGAATATTCCGTTCTCTGAAAGCAATAAATCTGCGGCCTCGATTAAATCTTCAAAAGGCATTGCGTCAGCAAAACGGGCTAAATCGCGTTGTTCGTTATCAGATTTGTAATCATCAGTGTAAAATGGTGGATTGGAAACAATCAAATCGTACTCGTCTTCAGGTTCTTCTACAAATTCATCTAAACCGGCATGAAAACAAAATAAGCGATCACTCCAAGGGGAGTTTTCAAAATTATCTACGGATTGCTCGTAGGCTTCTTCGTCAATTTCTAAAGCGTCAATTTGTTCCGCATTACTTCTTTGTGCGAGCATTAAAGCGATTACGCCTGTTCCCGCTCCAATATCTAAAATACTAATAGGATTGTTTTCAATAGGAGTCCATGCGCCAAGTAAAACTCCGTCAGTTCCAATTTTCATGGCACAACGATCTTGTTCAAGGGAAAATTGTTTGAATTGGAATTTGGACATAGAAAATTCTAATTTCAGATTGCAGATTAACGATTTTTGAGGAACTGAACACTAAAAACTGAATACTGAACACTAACTTAAAGGTACATTTCAATAAGTCCTTCTGGTAAATCCATGATGACTTTTTTGTTTTCCCTATCAATTTTCACAAGGAAATGGTCAATCATTGGAATAAGAATTTCTAGATCACCGTTTAAAACTTCAAAAAGAGGTTGGGCAGTAGTATCATTCACGGATTGAATTTTCCCGACAACACCAAGGCGTTTATCTTCAACTTCAAAACCAATTACTTCATGGAAATAGAATTTGTTACCGGTAAGTTTTGGCAACATATTCAAAGGAAGATATATAGCGTTTCCTATTATTGCATCGGCATCTTCTTCGGTGTTCATGTCTTCAAAACGAATTCGGAGAAAGTCATTTTTATGCAATGAACTGCTTTCAATAAAAAAAGGAACCAAGTGTTTGTTGCATTCAACAAACACTGATTCCAAGTTTTCGTATAACTCAGGTTCGTCCGTGTCTAGATAGGCAAGAACTTCTCCTTTGAAACTAAATTTTTTAGCGATCTTACCTAAGTAGAAACAATCTTCTTTACGCATTTTCGCCTTCTAAAATTATGCTTCAGTTGTTTTGTTATTTTCTTCTTCAGCAGGAGCTTCTTCAGCTTCGACTTCAGCAACTTCTTCTTCAACAGCTGGAGTTGCAGCAGCGATAGCATCAGCTTCTGCTTGAGCAGCTGCAGCTAAACGTTTAGCGTTAACATCTTGTTCTGCTTTGAAAGCTTTAACTTTAACGTCAGCTTGTGCTTTAGTTAAACCTTCTTTTTTAGCATCAACTTTTCCAGATTTTGCATCTAACCAATCCGCTAATTTTGCATCAGCTTGTTCTTGAGTTAAAGCTCCTTTACGGATACCACCATCAAGGTGATGTTTCAATAAAGCTCCTTTGTAAGAAAGAATTGCTTTTGCAGTATCAGTTGGCTGAGCACCATTGTGTAACCATTTTACTGCACTATCAAGGTTTAAGTCGATAGTTGCTGGGTTTGTGTTTGGATTGTAAGTACCAATTTTCTCTAGGTATTTACCATCTCTTTTTGAGCGAGCATCTGCTGCTACAACCCAGTAAAAAGGTTTTCCTTTTTTACCGTGTCTTTGTAATCTAATTTTTACTGACATAATCTTATGATTAAATTTTGAGGTACTCGACCTCGATTAATTAAGGGTGCAAAGATACATCTTTTATTGATAATTGCTAATCCGAACAATAATTTAATGAACTAGAGTAGCTTAAGTATAATTTTGGTTGGCTTTTTTATTAGGGTTCTGTTTTTTTAAGCATTATTACATTATTTTTGTTTGTTCTAAAGCACTTTTTTATGAAAAAATATTTAATGTTTCTGGTGGTAGTTTTTTTTCTAATTTCTTGCGAGGAAGACATTAGTTTTAACAACCCTTATTTTCAAGGAATGAAAGACAATGTGTTTTGGAGAGCAGTGGATTCTAAAGCTTTTTTGGCCGCTGATGGATCTTTGATAATCGAAGGATATACCGGAGATGAGGTTTTGACTTTAAGAACCACTTCTACAAAAGCGCAAAAATATCCTTTGGGCACCAGTAGCTCCAAAACAGCTGTTTATGTACTGACAAATGGTACTGTTGAAATTTCATTTGCAACTGGAATTGGCATTGGTAACGGTGAAATTGTTATAACTGAATATGATAATGTGGGTAATACCATATCAGGGACATTCAAATTTAAAGCAGAGAACGTAGATGGTAATCCTTTAGGAGGTGGTATTTTGAATTTTCAGCAAGGTGTTTTTTATAAGGTACCAGTAAGTTTGCAAGTCCCATAAATGATGGCAATTTGCGTTCTTACATCACAGAAGCACGATATTTTATCAGATTAATATTGTTTTTAAATTTAAAATAAAAACATAAATAAGCTTATATATAGTAGATTAGAATAAAAATGCAGTACATTTGTTCTATTATTTAAATAAGTACATATGAATATTTTTGTTGGAAGCCTTCCATTCAGTATTGAGGAAGCAGATTTAAGAGAGTCTTTCGAGGCTTACGGAGCAGTTGATTCAGTTAAAATTATTACTGATAAATTTACTGGAAGAAGTAAAGGATTTGGTTTTGTTGAGATGCCAAATGATGACGAAGCTCAAAAGGCAATTGACGAATTGAACGGAGCTACTGTTCAAGGACGTGCGATAGTAGTAAACAAATCTGAGCCTAAGCCAGAAGGTGAAAGAAGAAGTTTTAACAATAACAGTCGTGGTGGAGATTCACGCGGTGGTTATGGTGGTGGAAGCAGCCGTGGTGGAGAAAACCGTGGTGGTGGAAACAGAGGAGGATATTAATATTTTTTTCTAGTTATATAAAAAGGTGTCAATGTAAATTGACACCTTTTTTGTTTGTATACGGTAGAGAGCAATGCACAGACGCTATCTAGAGAACGCACTGCAGTGCGTCTCTACATTTTTTATAAATTAGCAACCAGCCAGTCACCAACTTCACTCGTTTTATATGCTTTACTTCCCATTGACACTAAATCCTCCGTTACAATTCCTTGCTCTAACGATTTGTTAACTGCTGTTCTAATCGCTTCTGCTTCTCCTTTTAATCCAAAAGCATCTTCAAACATCATCGCTGCTGATAATACAGTCGCCAATGGATTAGCGATATTTAGACCTGTTGCCTGTGGATAAGATCCATGTATAGGTTCGTACAAAGAAGTGTGTTCTCCTACAGATGCTGATGGCATTAATCCCATTGAGCCAGATATTACAGATGCTTCATCCGTTAAAATATCTCCAAATAAATTTTCAGTAATCAAGACGTCATAGGAATTCGGCCATTGCACCAACCGCATCGCAACCGCATCGACAAATTCGTAATTCACTTCAACTTCTGGATAGTCTTTTTCCATTGCTTGTACTGTCTCTCTCCACAATCGGGAAGTTTCCATTACATTGGCTTTATCTACACAGCACAGTTTTTTGGTTCGTGTCATGGCTAATTCAAATCCTTTTTTAGCCAAACGTTGTACTTCGACTCTTGTATAACTACAAGTATCATAAGCTGTTTCGCCACCGTCTTTTCTTCCTTTTTCTCCAAAATAAATTCCTCCGGTAAGTTCTCTTAAAAATACCAAATCAGTTCCTTCGATCCGTTCTCTTTTCAAGGGAGAATTGTCGATCAATGAAGGAAAAGTAAACGTTGGACGAATGTTGGCAAACAAACCTAATTTTTTACGCATCAATAATAATCCTTGTTCCGGGCGAACGGGTGCCGTTGGGTCGTTATCATATTTTGGATGTCCAATGGCTCCAAATAAAACAGCATCTGCTTTCATGCAAATTTCATGTGTTTCGTCAGGATAAGGAACTCCAACGGCATCAATGGCACAAGCTCCAGTAAGTGCAGGAGTCCAAGTGATTTCATGGTTAAATTTTTTTGCAATTGCATCCGAAACTTTTACAGCTTCATTGATTACTTCGGGTCCAATTCCGTCTCCGGCTAAAAGGGCTATGGTAAATTTCATATTAATAGTGTTTTCCTCCCCCCAGCCCCCTCCGAAGGAGGGGGAGACTAGGTGGAATAGGATTGGGTTTATAGTATGTGTTAAATCTCTTTAATTTTATTCCAAATTTTCAAGCTCCAATTTCGGCTTGGCTCCCTCCCCTCCGGGGAGGGCTGGGGAGGGGATTACATTCAACATTTTCTGGGTTGCTATAATTGCGGCAACCGTTTGATCCGAATCTAATCCTCTGGTTTTAAATTCTTTTTCATTATTTGTCCAAGTGATTATGGTTTCGCATAATGCATCAGAACTGCTCCCTGGAGGAATTCGTACGGCGTAATCGATCAATTTAGGCAATTCTAAATTTTTGCTTTTGTATATTTTTGCCAATGCATTCATAAAAGCATCAAATTGACCATCACCTTGCGCGTGCTCTTCAATAATTTCGCCATCTATTTTTAAGGATAAAGTAGTTGATGGACGCATGCCTTTTGCATGAGATAATATATAAGACTCGACAACAACTTTTTCCTGATAGGTTTGGCTGTCCAAAACATCAGAGATAATGTAAGGCAAATCTTCTTTGGTAACTGTTTCTTTTTTGTCGCCCAATTCAATGATGCGTTGGGTGACTAATTTTAAGTCGTGCGGATTTAATTTTAAACCTAATTCCTGAAGGTTTTTTTCAATATTAGCTTTTCCAGATGTTTTTCCTAATGCATATTTTCTCGTTCTGCCAAAACGTTCCGGAAGTAAATCATTAAAATATAAGTTGTTTTTATTATCTCCGTCGGCATGAATACCTGCAGTTTGCGTAAACACGTTGTCACCTACAATAGGTTTGTTAGCAGGAATTCTATAACCGGTAAAAGTTTCTACAAATTTACTCACAGAATATAATGAAGATTCTTTGACACCGATTTCTATTTGTTGAAAAAAGTCATTAATTACAGCAACAGTACTTTCGAGTGGTGCATTTCCGGCGCGTTCTCCCATTCCGTTTACGGTTACGTGAAGTCCTTGAATTCCAGCTTTTACAGCTTCCATTACATTTGCGATACTTAAATCGTAGTCATTGTGTGCATGAAAATCAAAATGGGTATTTGGGTATTTCGTTACAATTTTAGAAATAAATTCAAAAGTTTCAGAAGGTATTAAAACGCCTAGTGTGTCCGGTAGTAAGATTCTTTTGATCGGTTGCTTGGTCAAAAAATCTAAATATTGAAAGACATATTCAGGTGAATTGCGCATTCCGTTACTCCAGTCTTCCAGATAAACATTCGTTTCAATATTATTTTCTTTAGCTAAAGCTATTGTTTGTGCAATTTCAGTAAAATGTTGTTCGGGTGTTTTTTTTAACTGATGTGTTAAATGATTCAAAGATCCTTTAGTTAATAAATTCTGCACCTTTGCACCAGTATTTTTCATCCATTCAATAGAAAGTCCTCCGTCGACAAAAGTTAAGACTTCAATGCGGTTACTATATCCTTTTTCTGAAGCCCATGACATGATCCCTTTTACACCTTGAAACTCTCCTTCACTCACTCTTGCTGAAGCAATTTCGATTCTATCAATATTTAATTCTTCCAACAACAATTGCGCAATGGTTAATTTTTCTGCAGCAGAAAATGATACTCCCGAGGTTTGTTCACCATCACGGAGTGTTGTATCCATTATTTCAATTTTTCTTCTTTCCATTATAAATTTGATGCTAAAAGTGGTTTTGACTTCCGTAATTTGAAGTCGTGTTTGTTTCTAGTAAGGAAGCTTGTTTGCAAAATCAACAATTTCTTCTTTGATGTTTTGTAAATAGTCAATATCATCAAAACCGTTGACCATATTGTCTTTTTTATAACCAGAAATATCAAAAGATTCTTTTTGACCAGTTGCTAATAAAGTGATAGTTTGCTCCGGAAGATTGATTTCCAATTTTGTTTTTGGATCCGCTTCAATAGCCTCAAAAATTGTTTCAGCAAATTCAGGACTCACTTGAACCGGTAAAACACCAATATTCAAGCAATTTCCTTTGAAAATATCTGCAAAGAAACTGGAGACAACAGCGCGAAATCCGTAATCGTAAACTGCCCAAGCTGCGTGCTCTCTGGAAGAACCTGAACCAAAGTTTTTTCCGCCTACCAATATTTTTCCGCTATAAGTTGCGTCATTCAATACGAAATCTGCTTTTGGGGTGTCATCTCCATTGTATCTCCAGTCACGGAAAAGGTTATCGCCAAAACCAACACGTTCAGTTGCTTTTAAGAAACGCGCAGGAATGATTTGATCAGTATCTACATTTTCTATCGGTAACGGCACTGCGCTACTCGTAAGGATGTTAAATTTATCGTATGCCATTTGATTTTTAGATTAGCCTCCCAAACCCCGAAGGGGGAGTTGTAGAAGGACGTATGTTTTTTTGTAAAATGTTTTCGTATTTCGAGAAATTCCCCCTTCGGGGGTTAGGGGGCTTACATTAGCTCCCTTGGATCTGTCAACATTCCAGTAACTGCAGCTGCAGCTGCCATAATTGGACTTGCCAATAAAGTTCTTGAACCCGGACCTTGACGACCTTCGAAATTTCTGTTTGAAGTACTTACCGCATATTTTCCTGCAGGTACTTTGTCATCGTTCATTGCTAAACAAGCGGAACAACCAGGCTGACGCAATACGAAACCAGCTTCGTTAAGTATGTCCAGCAGCCCTTCTTCTTTAATCTGTGCCTCTACAACATGCGAACCTGGAACTAACCATGCGGTAACATTGTCGGCTTTTTTTCTGCCTTTTACAATTTCTGTAAAAGCTCTGAAATCTTCAATTCTACCATTGGTACAACTTCCTAGGAAAACAAAATCAATTGGTTTGCCAACCATTACGTCATTTTCTTTAAAACCCATGTAGGCTAAAGATTTTTTATATGTTTCGGCGCCACCTTTAACCTGGTTAGCATTTGGAATAGTTGCCGAGATGCCAATTCCCATTCCAGGATTTGTTCCATAGGTAATCATTGGTTCAATATCTGAAGCATTGATATTTAATTCGGTATCAAAAACGGCATCAGCATCTGTTTTTAATGTTTTCCAATACGCTACCGCTTTGTCCCAAGCTTCGCCTTTTGGAGCGTATAACCGTCCTTCTAAAAAATCGAATGTTTTTTGGTCCGGAGCAATCATACCGCCACGAGCACCCATTTCGATACTCAAGTTGCAAACGGTCATACGACCTTCCATAGACATGTTTTCAAAAACATCTCCTGCATATTCCGCAAAATATCCTGTGCCTCCAGAAGTAGTTAATTGAGAAATAATATAAAGTGCAACATCTTTTGGACCCACGCCTTTGCTCAATTCACCATTTACGTTGATGCGCATTTTCTTTGGTTTTGGCTGCATGATACATTGTGTAGCCATCACCATTTCTACCTCCGAAGTTCCGATACCAAAAGCAATAGCACCAAAAGCGCCATGAGTAGAAGTATGAGAATCTCCACAAACAATAGTGGCGCCAGGTAATGTAATTCCGTTTTCAGGACCTACCACGTGAACGATACCATTTTTTTGGTGACCTAATCCCCAGTGAGAAATACCATATTCTGCTGCGTTGTCTTCCAATGCTTTTAGCTGATTGGCAGATAATGCATCTTGAACTGGTAAATGTTGATTTATAGTTGGGGTATTGTGATCGGCAGTAGCAAAAGTACGTTCTGGGTATAAAACTGAAATTCCTCTTTCTTTTAAACCCAAAAAAGCTACCGGACTAGTAACTTCATGGATGAAATGACGGTCAATAAAAAACACGTCCGGTCCATCTTCAATTTTTCGCACCACGTGCGAATCCCATACTTTGTCGAATAATGTAGTACTCATTTTAATATGTTTTTAATGTATTTTTTTATAGCCAAATTGGCTATGACGATAACAATGAAAGCAAAACTAAAAAAAGAATCAAGTCTTTATTTTTTAATATTTCATTATATACGATACCCAAAACCGTTTTAGAGCATTTCTTTACTGATTTTTAGCTTTTAAGCTTTTTTTACAGTAACGTAGTTTTTTATTTTGATATAATAAAAAATTAATTTTTGGCGGGTTTTTATAATTATCGAATTGCTAAAATATGCTTATAAAAAGCTATTATATTTATAAATATGTAATTAAATGGCAATAAAATCGACTTTTTTTTAATATTAAATTTGTTATTTGACTTTAGTTGAAGTTGTTTTTAAAACTGATTTTATTAGTAAATGACATATTTTTCAACCGTATTTCAGTATTTTTTTTGATGAAATACTACGACATCCAAAAAATCAATACGGATTCTTTTTATCTTTTTAACAAGATGCTGCTAAGATAATTTGTTGAAAATGATTGTGGTTTTAATGGGAGAATAATCCTGAAAAATATATTTGTTTTTTGTTGATTATTTGCTTCTATTTCATTCGAAAAAAACTAAATTTGAAATTCATTTTTGGTTACTTTTATTAATTTTAAAGTGTTTAAAACCAGTTAAATACACGGTCCGAATCTAAGGATTTTGACACCCTTCCCTTCGGGGAGGGCTGGGGAGGGGATTTATGTACTTAATATTCGATACCGAAACTACAGGATTACCAAAGCGTTGGGGCGCACCTATTTCTGATACGGACAACTGGCCACGTTGTATTCAGATCGCTTGGCAGTTGCACGATGATGTGGGAAAACTCATAGAGCATCAAGATTATTTAATCCAGCCCGAAGGTTTTAATATTCCGTATGACGCTGAAAGGATTCACGGAATTTCTACAGAATTGGCGAAAGCCGATGGGATTTCGTTAGCAGAAGTTTTAGAAAAATTCAATATCGCATTAGGCAAAGCCAAATTCATCGTTGGTCAGAATTTAGGTTTTGACATCAATATTATGGGTTGCGAATTTTACAGAATGGGTGTTGAAAGCCAGATGAGTTCGATGCCGATACTAGATACCTGTACTGAAATTACCGCTTCTTTGTTGAAATTGCCAGGTGGTCGAGGTGGAAAATTCAAATTGCCAACCTTAACGGAATTACACTCTTATCTTTTTAATAAACCTTTTGGTGAGGCGCACAACGCCACTGCCGATGTCGAGGCAACTACGCGTTGTTTCTTAGAGTTAATTCGTCGAGATATTTTCACAAAGGAGGAATTAGATGTTCCATCCAGTTATTTTCAAGATTTTCAAAATAAAAATCCAAGCGAGATTAAACTCATTGGTTTAAAACATATTAATCTTAAGGAAGCTTCAGATAAAATCCGCCAACAGTTTGGCGAAAAACAAGCTCCGACCGTTTCAAGAGCAGCGCTTTCTGAGAATAAAAAAGTACTTACAGATGCGCCTTTCGTGCATTTGCACAATCATACGCAGTTCTCGGTGTTGCAATCTACTATTAGTATTGCGGCATTGGTAAAAGCGGCGGCACAACAAAAAATGCCTGCGGTTGCTATGACGGATCATGCGAATTTGATGGGTGCTTTTCATTTTGTCCGCGATATTTTATATCATAATAAAGCGGCTGAGGCCAAGAATAAAGCGGCAATCGAAAATGGTGAAGAGCCTACCGAAGTTCCGATGAAACCAATTGTAGGTTGCGAATTCTTTGTTTGTGAGGACCATAAAAACAAAAAAGTAAAAGACAATGGATACCAAATAGTGCTTTTGGCGAAGACTAAAAAAGGCTATCATAATTTGGCGAAAATATCTTCCATCGCTTACACGGAAGGTTTTTATTATGTGCCTAGAATCGACAGGAAAGTTATTCAGGAATTCAAAGAAGACATTATTGTTTTGTCTGGAAATCTTTATGGCGAAATTCCAAATAAGATTTTAAATATTGGTGAAAACCAAGCTGAAGAGGCCTTGATTTGGTGGAAAAACGAGTTCAAGGAAGATTTTTATATCGAAGTGATGCGCCACAATCAGGAAGATGAAAATCGGGTGAATGCTTCTTTGATTTCATTGGCAAGAAAACACGATGTCAAAATTGTTGCGACAAACAATACGTTTTATATAGACAAGGAAAATTCAAATGCGCACGATATTTTGCTTTGTGTGCGTGATGGCGAAAAACAAACCACACCTATTGGTCGTGGTCGCGGCTATCGTTATGGATTGCCCAATCAGGAATATTATTTCAAGTCGGGAGACGAAATGAAGCAGCTTTTTGCAAATTTACCCGAAGCGATTTCGAACATTTCGGAGATTGTGGATAAAATTGAAATTTTCGATTTGGCGCGGGAAGTTTTATTGCCAAAATTTGAAATCCCTGTTGAATTTAATAATCCCGAAGATGCAGTTGATGGAGGAGTACGGGGGGAAAATGCCTATTTAAGACATTTGACTTTAGAAGGTGCTAATCGCAGATATCCTGTAATCACCGAAGAAATTCAGGAACGACTAGACTTTGAATTATTAACAATTTCTAATTCTGGTTATCCGGGATATTTCCTAATTGTACAAGATTTAATTGCCGAGGCGCGAAGTATGGGCGTTTCGGTAGGGCCAGGAAGGGGTTCTGCAGCTGGATCGGTGGTGGCGTATTGTTTGAAGATTACCAATATCGATCCATTGATGTACAACCTGCTTTTTGAGCGTTTCCTGAATCCGGATCGTGTGTCACTTCCCGATATTGATATCGATTTTGATGATGAGGGACGAAGCAGCGTAATGGATTATGTGATCCGGAAATACGGTTCGAAACAAGTGGCACAAATTATCACTTACGGTAAAATGGCAACAAAATCAGCCATTCGGGATACCGCTCGTGTTTTGGATTTGCCTTTGTTTGAAGCAGATAAAATTGCGAAATTGATTCCGGGAATGATGCCTTCTAAGTGGAATTTAGCCCGTTTTTTAAATGAAAAAGAAGATGTAATTAAAAAAGCGGTTCGTCCGGAAGAATTTGATAAAATAAAAGAATTAATAGGACTAGCGAATGAAGATGATCTGGGTGGAGAAACGATTCAGCAAGCCAAAGTTTTAGAAGGAAACTTAAGAAATACAGGAATTCACGCCTGTGGAGTGATTATTACGCCAAGTGATATTACTGATTTTGTTCCGGTGGCTACCGCCAAAGATTCGGATTTGTATGTGACGCAATTTGACAACTCGGTGGTGGAAAGTGCGGGTTTATTAAAGATGGACTTCTTGGGTTTGAAAACTCTGACTCTGATTAAAGATACGGTCAAATTAGTTAAATATAGAAGTGGAATTGACCTAAATCCCGATGAATTTCCAATTGATGATTTAAAGACTTATGAGCTTTTTCAACGAGGAGAGACGGTGGGGATTTTCCAGTATGAGAGTCCGGGAATGCAGAAATACATGAAGGAATTGAAGCCTACGGTTTTTCCCGATTTGATTGCCATGAATGCATTGTATCGTCCGGGACCGATTGCTTACATACCAAGTTTCGTCAAGCGAAAAAATGGTGAAGAGCCAATTGTATATGATCTTGATGCCTGCGAAGAATTACTAAAAGATACGTACGGAATTACCGTTTACCAGGAACAAGTAATGCTTTTGTCTCAAAAACTAGCGGATTTTTCCAAAGGTGATGCCGACGTTTTGCGTAAAGCGATGGGAAAAAAGCAAAAGGATGTTTTAGATAAAATGAAACCTAAATTTATCAGTCAGGCGGCCGCCAAAGGTCATGCCGAAGATAAATTAGAAAAAATATGGAAAGACTGGGAAGCTTTTGCGGAATATGCCTTTAATAAATCACACTCGACTTGTTATGCTTGGATTGCATACCAAACTGCTTATTTAAAAGCCAATTACCCAGCCGAATATATGGCTGCGGTTTTGTCCAATAACATGAGTGATATCAAACAGGTTTCGTTCTTTATGGAAGAATGTAAACGTATGGGATTACAAGTTTTGGGACCCGATGTCAACGAGTCATTTTACAAGTTTACCGTTAACGATGATTACGCGGTACGTTTTGGAATGGGAGCCGTGAAAGGCGTGGGTTCTGGTGCAGTAGCGACTATTGTAGAAAGAAGAAAAGACGGAAAATACAAGTCTATTTTTGATTTGACCAAACGTATTGATTTGCGTGCAGCGAATAAAAAAGCATTGGAAAATCTGGCCTTGGCCGGAGGATTCGATTCTTTTTTAGGAACAACACGAGCGCAATATTTTCATGATGATGGCGACGGAATTACATTTTATGAAAAAGCGATTCGGTATGGGTCTAAATTTCAGGAAAACGAAAATTCATCGCAAGTGAGTTTGTTTGGTGATGCCAGCGATGTGCAAATCGCTGAACCGATCGTGCCACCTTGTGAGGATTGGAGTACGATGGAAAAATTATCAAGAGAGAAAGAAGTTGTTGGGATTTATATTTCGGGTCATCCTCTGGATGATTTTAGATTTGAAATGAAATATTTTTGTAATTCTAAGCTGGAAGCGCTTAGAAACATGGAAATGTATGTGGGCAAAAGCTTAACATTTGCCGGAATTGTAAGCAATTTTCAACGCAGAACCGCAAAGAATGGTAAAGATTGGGCAATCTTTACTTTAGAAGGCTTTGACGAGAGTTTTGAGTTTAAGATTTTTGGAGAGGAATATTTGAAGTTCTATCATTTTTTATACAACAATCAGTTTGTTTTTATAAAAGTTCTGATAAAAGAAGGCTGGGTCAATCAAGACACAGGAAAAAAAAGCGAGCCCAGATTGCAGTTTACAGAAGTAAAACAATTACAGGATGTACTGTCAACGTTTGCTAAAAAACTGATTTTATATTTGAATATTAAAGATTTACAAGCGGATTTTATCCATAAATTAAGTCATCTTTTTCAAGAGAATAAAGGCGACAACTCAGTGTCTTTTGAAATCATGGAATTGGAAAAAACGAAACGAATTGTTGCTGTTGCTCCTGTTGAGATTGAAAATGATGAGGTAGCTTTTATTGATGATAATGAAGATTCTGAAATGGAAACGCTAGAAATCCCGGAGACAGAAACTTTGGCAAAAGTGGAAGAAGTTGAAGAGATTAAAGTTGTAACCAAACTTACTATGCCAAGCAGAAAATTGAAAATAAAAATCTCAAACGAACTGCTGGTGGAGTTGGAAAAAATGCAGGTTAACTTCAAATTGAATTAAAAATCCACGGATTATAAACGAAATCTGTAGAATCTCATGTTAAGTCTGTTGTGTAATTAGTGTCATTTTAAATTTTATCTAAACCTTCAATTGTAATCTTTTGTTTTTATTTAACATATTATTCATCGCATTTGTCATTAATTTTTCATCAAAAATGGTTTATTTTTACATAAATGATAATAAACGAAATTATGAAAAAGCAATTATTTTTATTGGGATTTGCGATTTGTTCGATCACAATGGTAGGGCAAACGGAAAAAAAAGAAAGTTGGTATTTTAAAGTAGCAGGATCTTATTTTACTCAAACGGCTGCCACTGAGTTCCCTACTGTAGGAGGAAATGCAGCTTTGAATAAAGTATACGTAGGTGGAAAATTAGTTTCTGAAGAGAGTGTTACAGGTTCATTTGGTGAAGGTTTTAGAAGTGGAGCAGCAGTTGGTTACAGATTCAATACTCGTTTGGGAGCAGAAATGGGAATTAATTATTATTCTAGTGCTGATAAAACGATGGCTCAAACTACTACAGATATAATTTTTATTTCTAGTGGTCGTCCTGTTTACAATTTTAAATCAGTGGGACAAATCAGTGCTTTTGATTTAGCACCTGCTTTAGTTTTGTTTTTAGGAGAGCAGAATGGTTTTGAACCATATACTAAAGTTGGAGTTCTTGTGCCAGTGTATGGGGATTTAGAAATTACTACAGATGCAATTGCACCAACTGGTGTCGCTAGTCCAGCTACTGCAGCCATTCATAGTGTGGACAAGGTGAAACCGAATCCTACTGTTGGTTTTATGGCGGTACTAGGGACCTCTTATAAATTGGGAAAAAATATTTCGGCATTTGCAGAATTAGAATACCGTAATTTTACCGTTCATGGTAAATCGAAAGAAACTACTGAATTTACTATGAATGGTCAAAATGCTTTGGCTGGCAGAACTGAAGCTCAAATTCACACGAATTATGTAAATCGTTTGGATGTTAATTCAAATAATGCTGCGACAAATCCTAATGGATTGAATTCTACTAAACCAATGGATGAATTAAGTTCTTATGTTGGAATCAGTGGTCTTGGTTTGACACTTGGATTGAAATATAGCTTGTAATACAACTTTTTAAAGGTGAAGGGATGTTTGAAAAAGCATCCCTTTTTTGTTTTAAAAAAATTCGTTTTGGAAACACGGGTTAATAGCCCTGATGGGAGCGGCATCCTTTTCCGGCTTTTTTAAGCCGGAAAAGATATAGCGTACAGCGGGAAATAGCTTCAAGAAAGAAGGAAAAAGTATTTTATAAAAGTTATGGATAGGAATTGATAATAGGTTAATAGTCAAAACTAATTTGAGAATAGTGTTTGATTTGTTTTTAATTTCTAAATTTGTATTCTAGTTTGAAACTTTAAGATATTCAAACGCTAAACTTTAAATAAAATATTATGGCATTAGCAATAACAGATGCTACTTTTGAAGAAGTAGTTTTGAAATCAGACAAACCGGTAATGGTGGATTTTTGGGCAGCATGGTGTGGACCTTGTAGAATGGTAGGTCCAATCATTGATGAATTGAGCAACGAATACGAAGGTAAAGTTGTTGTAGGTAAAGTTGATGTTGATGCGAACCAAGAATTTGCTGCTAAATATGGTGTTAGAAACATCCCAACAGTATTGGTTTTTCATAAAGGTGAAGTAGTAGGAAAACAAGTAGGAGTTGCTCCAAAACAAACTTACGCAGATAGTTTAGACGCTTTGTTGTAATCGGTAGATTATGATTTATATAGAATCCGTAAGGATTCAGAGAGAAGGTTTGACGAAAGTCAAGCCTTTTTTTGTTTAAGCTAAATTTATTTCCGTTGTTAAATTTAGTTTCTGTAATGGTTTAATTTTTAAATTGTTCAATCTTTTAATATATTTGGAATATGAAGATCGAATCGCAAATAGAGAAAATTTCCAGTTTCCAGCATCTGGAGTTGCTGGCCAATCAGGTTGTGGAGGGTTTTATTTCAGGTATGCATAAAAGTCCGTTTCATGGATTTTCGGCTGAATTTGCCGAGCATAAAGTCTATAATGTTGGCGAAAGCACTAAACATATTGACTGGAAGTTGTTTGCCAAAACCGATCGTTTGTACACCAAACGATTTGAGGAAGAGACTAATTTGAGGTGTCATATTATTATCGATAATTCCTCGTCAATGCATTATCCGAAATTAAAAGAAAGTCAGAACTTTTTTGAGAACAAAATTGGGTTTTCGGTGTTGGCTTCGGCGGTTTTAATGAGTCTGTTGAAGAAACAGCGAGATGCTGTCGGATTAAGTGTGTTTTCAGATACTTATGAGTACTACGCGCCAGAAAAAGGCAGTGATCGCCACCATCGAATGATTTTAAATACACTCGAAGGTCTTTTAGAAAAACCTGTGACAAAGAAAAACACGGATACTATTACTTTTTTGCATCAAATAGCGGAAAAAATTCACCGTCGTTCGATGATTATCTTATTTACGGATATGTTTCAATCCGGTCCCGAATCCCGAAGTCTCGGCACGGGAGAAGAAGCGCTGTTTAATGCGCTGCAACATTTAAAACACAATAAGCATAAAGTGGTCTTATTTCATGTTGTCGATAATAAGACAGAGTTAAATTTTGACTTTGATAACGCTCCAAGAAAGTTTATTGATGTGGAAACGGGAGAAGAAGTAGCGATTTTTGCGGATAATGTGAAAGAAGAATACGAAAAGCAAGTTAAAAGTTACTTCAAGAAGTTGGCTTTAACCTGTTCTCAAAACCAAATAAAATATATTCCGGTGAGTGTGAATGAAAGTTTTGAAAAAGTTTTAATGACATACTTGGTTGAAAAACAAAACTTTGGATATTGATGTGAAATTTTATCAATTATTTTTTCAAAAAACGCTTGCGTAAACGGAAATCTATTGTATCTTTGCCACCGCAATAACGCAGAGGTTTGGTAGTTCAGTTGGTTAGAATACATGCCTGTCACGCATGGGGTCGCGGGTTCGAGTCCCGTCCAGACCGCAATATTGGGGAAAGCCTTTCGTAACAGAAAGGCTTTTTTGCCCCATAAGGTTTTTAACGTTAGTTGTGTTGTTTGCTACGAATTTGTAACTCGTAGCGGGTTTAGTAGTTAGACCAATGAAAAGCTTTCCACTTTTGTGGATAGCTTTTTTGATTTAAAAATAAAGCAGGTTTGGTAGTTCAGTTGGTTAGAATACATGCCTGTCACGCATGGGGTCGCGGGTTCGAGTCCCGTCCAGACCGCTCATTTAAGAAAGCCTTTCGTAATGGAAAGGCTTTTTCTTTTAAATATAGTTCTAAAACTAAAGGTACATTAAAACAACTGGGATTTATAGTTCCATACAATCCACACAAACAATCCCAAATACATTACGCAAACCACAAATTTCATAAAACTGGAAGCTAGAAACCCCGCAAAGGAACCTGCAGCCGCTTTCAAAGCCCTGTTGTGGTCTTTAAAGTCATAAATAAGTTCGCCTATCAACGCACCAACAAAAGGACCGATAATGAACCCAAAAGGAACAGGAGCAAGAATTCCAATAATTAGACCGATGTTTGTTCCCCAGATGCCATACGAGCTTCCGCCAAATTTTTTAGTTCCCTTTGCCGGAATCACGTAATCTAAAACCGAGATCATTACAGTGATTAAGAATGCAATCCCCAGAATCCAATAATTAGCCGGAACAGCTTTTGTGAAATAGAGTAATGCTAATCCAACCCAACTCACACTTGGTCCGGGTAAAATTGGTAAAAAACTACCAAATAAACCTGTAACAACGCATGCGAAACCTAAAGTTAAAAGCAGAATATCCATAAATTTATTTTTAGTAATTTTGAAAACACAAAAGCAACACGTATTACGCTAATGTTTAAGATGAAATTAATACAATTATTTTCAGTAACACTCTTATTTACTCTTTCTTTTTATTCGGTAAGCGCTCACGAGAAAAATGAAAGTGGCAAGGACCTGCTTTTAAAAGAGACCATTTACAACGCAGAGAGGGCAAAAGTACTGGATTTTTCCTCAAAGAGTTTGACGCATTATTTTTTGAATATTTGGATAAAAAATCCGGCCTTAGTTTAATATTAACAAAGGAGGAATATTATAAGGATATGATACAGACTACAACTTTTTCAGATCGATTGACGGTTCTGGATTCAGGTCAAAAAAAAATTGCAATCGAAAACAAAAAGAAATGGTTTGCTGAAAACTACGAAGATTATTTACTTTCGAAAGCATCCCAAAAAAAATAATTGTATTTTTATAAAATATTAGTCCAATTCAAAAACAAAGCCTTGAAGCAGTATTACCTCTTTTTAGTATTTCTATTTTTTAATTCCTGTCAATACTTTGACAAGCAAATTCCTTCTGAAAAGGAATTGTTGCAGAAGGAGCTGAAATCCATCAACTGGAAAGAAGTCGATGAATATCCATCAGTGGTAGATTGCGAAAAAATTGATGATAAAAAACAACGCCAACAATGTTTTTTTGAAGTTCTAACGCAGTTGATTCAGCAGAAACTGAGCGTTGACACTTTGTCGATTCTCTATCCTGAACTCGATACAATTGAAGTAAAAGTTACAGTTTTCCCAAATGCAACCCTGCAATTTGAGCCTCAATTTCCCAAAGATTCCGTGACCTACGACAAAATCAAAATCGATAGTATTCTGAAAGCCCGTTTGGTTGATTTCCCAAAAATCAATCCAGCCATCAAGCGCGGAATTCCCGTAAAAACACAATTTATTCTTCCGGTTATTCTAAAAGTAGAGTAGTTTTTTAGAAGCTATTTCCAGCTGTTCACTGTATCTTTTTCTTTTTTAAAGAAAAAAGAAAAAGGATGCCGTTTCCATCTGGGCAAGGGCTTTAGTGTAAAACAAGAAGTATCGTTTCAGAAATCAAAAATCGTTAATCAAAAATCTGCAATCTAAAATTTTCGTTCCTTCCACTCATATTTACCAAGTAAAGAATACAACGCAACACCCGTGCTAAAAAACGGATAGAACAAACTGCTCAAAATCAAATAGCTGATTTTGCTTTTATTCAAAAAATGATTGGCTTTGTAAATCAAGACAGTATCAACAATAAATTTCAGTAGGAATAATAAGAAGATATTTGGAAACGAAACTAAACCGAGTACGCAAAAGCTAATACCTAAAACCAAACACAAATTTCCAATAAAAACCAATAATCCCAATCCTTTCCCGAAAGTACTTTGATACGAGCTTGTTTTTGAAGCCCATCGAACGCGTTGGTAGAATAACGATTTCCAGTCGTTCAATGGTTTTGTGGTGACAATATTGTTTTGAGATTTTAGATAATGCACTTTTTCAGGTACTTTAGCAACTGCTTTTTGCAACAGGAATACATCATCGCCACTGGCAATCTTATCGTTTCCTTCAAAACCATTCAACTTTTTAAAAAACGATTTACTGTAAGCAAAGTTAGCGCCATTACACATAAATGCTTTGTCAATACCAAAACTACCAATGGTCGCGCCTTGTAAACTCGCTAAATCCAACTGTTGGAAATGGTGCAAAAATGAATTATTACAATCATACGTTACCGCTCCGGCAATCATAGCAACATCATTAAGTTGAATATAATTGTCCAAGGATAATAACCAGTTTGTATTGACGGTGCAATCCGCATCCGTGGTGATAATCCAGTCCGAATTTACAATTTGCATCGCAGTTCCAATCGCATCTTTCTTTGGTGAATTCGAAAACCTGACATTATTTACAACCGAAACTTTAAATTTTAAACTTGGAATGATGAACTTTTCCTCAGATTCATCGTCAACTAAAATCACTTCAAATAATTCCACAGGATAATTCAGCTTCGACAAACTTTCTAATAAAACAGGCAGATTTTCGGCTTCATTCCGGAAAGGAATAATAATGGAGAATTTTGTTTTTGGCGTCAGCCTGGTACATTCAATTGTGTTCACTTTGGTAAAACCATAAATCAGTATAATTATCGCAAAGCAATAGGAGAAAATTATGATATGTAAAATAATTGTAATCATAATTGTTTTATAAAGTTTCGTCTCCCTCACCTTTGGAGAGGGTTGGGGAGAGGATTTTATAATTTAACACATAATAAGCGCCAATTATTACCGGTAAAACCACATTTAAAAACCACATTAAAGTCGAAATGAAAATCACAATCCATTCGTTAACGCCTAAAATCGCAAAGAAATAAACCGCAACACTTCCTTTGACGGCAAAGTCCAGAAATTGAAAAGTAGGTAAGGAGGAAGCTAAAAAATAAACAGACGAAATGGTCGCAATCAATGTAAAATAAGGCAAGTCAACATCAAAAGCCAAAAACAAAAAGTAGTATTGGTGCGAAAAAACCAGATACCGGCAAATACCTAAAAAGATGTTTTTTTGATGGATGGGTTTTGGGATTTCATTAATTTTTTGAATCAGTTTTTCTATCGAATAGTCTTTAATAGTAATTTTTTTAACCGAAAATAAAATTATGAAAAGAAGTATTAGAAATCCAAAAATTAGTGCTGCCGTTTTTGTGGAAATCACATTGTACTGCGAGTTAAAATACAACAACCCGAAAATTCCAAAAATGACGGTTAATATCATTTGGATTCCGTTACAAATCAGGTTCAAGAAAATCACTTTTTTTGCGTTTGATTTATCAAAAAATAGTGCTTTTCCGGCATATTCTCCAATTCCATTTGGTGTAAATAGTCCGGCGGTTAATGCGCCAAGAACTTGTTTTGTTGCTGCTCCTAACGATATTTTATGGATAAATGCAACTAAGTTTTGCCATTTTAAGATTTCAAAAAACCGATTCAAAACACTTAATAACATAATAAACGCAATTCCGCCAATGGATTGATTTTTTTGGAATAAAACAATGAATTTTTGCCAATCCAGTTTGTCGTTGTTGGCCAATTGATTGTATATAAAATAAAACGCACCGCCCACAATCAAAATTTTGATCAGAAGTACGAGGAATTGCTTAGTTTTGTGTGGAATTGTAATCATTTGTGCAAAGTAACAAAACTTTAAACTTTTAGACTTTAAACTTTAGACTAAATCATTGGCAAACGAACGCATCATATTAGGAATTGACCCAGGAACCACGATTATGGGTTTTGGATTGATAAAAATTGTCAATAAAAAAATGGAATTTTTGCAACTGAACGAACTGCAATTGTCCAAATACGACAATCATTATCAAAAGCTGAAAATCATTTTTGAACGTACGATTGAGTTGATTGATACGCACAATCCGGATGAAATTGCGATTGAAGCGCCTTTCTTTGGTAAAAACGTACAATCGATGCTGAAGTTAGGACGTGCACAAGGAGTGGCAATGGCAGCAGGACTTTCGAGAGACATTCCCATTACTGAATACGAACCTAAGAAAATAAAAATGGCGATTACCGGAAATGGAAATGCCAGCAAAGAACAAGTTGCCAAAATGCTTCAGCAACTTTTAGGATTAAAAGAATTGCCTAAAAATCTTGACAGTACAGATGGATTAGCAGCTGCGGTTTGTCATTTTTTCAATTCTGGAAAAGTGGTGGGAGAGAAAAGTTATACCGGTTGGGATGCTTTTGTGAAACAAAACGAAGAACGAGTTAAAAAGTAGTGAGCAGTGTTCAAATTTTTAGTATTCAGTAGTATTCCTTAAATTAGAGTGTTCAGTTTTCTAAAATGTATTATATGAGATTCCAAGATTTATTAGCCTATAAAAAATCATTTGCATTAGCAATGAAGATTTTTGAAATAACAAAATCATTTCCAAAGGAAGAAACCTACTCATTAACGGATCAAATTCGACGTTCTTCAAGGAGTGTTCCTGCAACTATTGCCGAAGCATATAGAAAGAGAATTTACCCAAAACATTTTTATAGTAAGTTGACCGATTCTGATGGAGAAAATTCAGAAACACAAGTGTGGTTAGAGTTTTCCTTATCTTGTAAATATATTTCTGAAGCTATTTATCAGGAATTTATTTCTGAAAGTTTAGAAATTGGAAAACTTGTAAATTATATGATTTTGAACCCTGAAAAGTTTGGAGTTAAAAAGGAGTGATTAGTGTTCAGTTTTTTAGTATTCAGTACATATATGATTACTAAATAACTGCTCACTAAACACTTTCTCAAGACTGGATACTAAAAAACTGAACACTGAACACTAATAAATGAGCGGAATCTATATCCATATCCCTTTTTGCAAGCAGGCGTGTCATTACTGCGACTTTCATTTTTCGACTTCGATGAAGAAGAAAGAAGAGATGGTTTTGGCTATTGCGAAAGAAATTCAGATGCGTAAAAATGAATTTAAAAACGAAATTGTTGAGACTATTTATTTTGGCGGAGGAACGCCAAGTGTTTTAACTTCCGAAGAAATTAATTTCCTGATTGCTGAAGTGTATAAAAACTATTCTGTTGCAGAAAATCCTGAAATTACACTAGAAGCCAATCCTGATGATTTGTCAAGTCACCGAATAATTGAATTGTCTGAAAGCAAAATTAACCGGTTAAGCATTGGAATCCAATCTTTTTTTGAAGATGATTTACAAATGATGAACCGTGCTCACAATTCGGCGGAAGCCAGAAAATGCCTTGAAGTAGCAACTCAATATTTCGACAATATTTCCGTTGATTTAATCTATGGAATTCCGGGAATGAGCAACGAGAAATGGAAGCAAAATATTGAAACAGCCTGGTCTTTCGGGATTCCGCATATTTCCAGTTACGCGTTGACGGTAGAGCCAAAAACGGCTTTGAATAAACTAATTCAAACCGGTAAAATTGCAGCTCCAAAAGATGAAGTTGCTCAAGAACATTTTGCTATTTTGGTCGAAATGCTCGAAGTAAATGATTTTATTCATTATGAATTATCGAATTTTGGAAAGTCAACTTTTATTTCCAAGAATAATTCGGCGTATTGGTTGGGGAAAAAATACATTGGAATTGGTCCTTCGGCGCACAGTTATGATGGCATCTCGAGAAGTTGGAATGTGTCGAATAATTCCCTTTATTTAAAATCCATTCAAGAAGATAAATTGCCCAACGAAATAGAAATCCTTTCAATTAATGACCGTTACAACGAATATATTATGACGGGTTTACGTACGATTTGGGGAGTTTCTTTGGATAGAATTAAAACTGAATTTGGAACTGAATATTTGGAATATCTGGACAAACAGGCGCAGAAATTTCTTGATGATGATTTAGTTTTTATCGAAAACAATATTTTGAAGACAACACCGAAAGGAAAATTTTTGACAGATGGAATTGCAAGTGATTTGTTTTACTTAAATTTGGAATAACATAAACCACTAAGAACGCAAAGATGGCGCAAAGTCCACGATGCTTTGTGATCTTGGTGATAATCTTAGTGCCCTTCGTGGTTGAATAATTATGATAGCAACTATTGATAACTTTAAAGTCGATTTATCAAAACCCATTGATATTTCGATTCCGTTGACGAATACGGATGAGAATCCAATTGCGTGGTATATCGAGAAACCAGTCATTGAACCGGTAGTTTTTGGGGATTGGATTGGGAAAGTTTCGGAAGGAAAATCTTCTACTAATTTCAATAATATTTTCTTCAATCCACACGGACATGGAACGCACACCGAATGTCTGGGTCATATAACAAGAGAATTTTACAGCATAAATCAATCGTTGAAACAATTTTTATTTTTGGCTGAATTGATTTCGGTTGAGCCGGAATTGCAAGGAGAAGATTTGGTGATTACATTGGATAACATCGCGACTGCGCTCGATTTGACGCTAAAGTTAGGTGTTCCAAAAGAAGCCCTAATTATTAGAACTCTACCTAATTTTAAAATAAAAAAATCTTTAAAATATTCGAATACGAATCCGCCTTATCTAAATGAAGAGGCGGCGCGTTTTATTCGCGAAATCGGAATTCAGCATTTATTAATTGATTTGCCAAGTGTTGATAAAGAAAAAGATGAAGGAAAATTATTGGCGCACAAAGCTTTTTGGAATGTAAAAGATGTCAATAATCTGAATGCAGATGCCAGATTGAATTGTACGATTACCGAGATGATTTTTGTAGATGAAGAAGTGAAAGATGGCAGTTATTTATTGAATTTACAAATTGCGTCTTTTGAAAATGATGCCAGTCCCAGTAAACCAATACTATATGATATATGGTAACCGTTTCAAATGATAAAAATAAACTAAACGTTATGTTTATTCAGCAGTTTCTGAAAGATACATATTGGGCAAAAGGAAGGACAATGACTGAAGTTCAAATCACGATTGATAATTCATTTTGTTTTGGGATCTATTTAAATGAAAAGCAAATTGGTTTCGCACGTGTAATTACTGATTATGTGGTTTTCGCTTATGTAATGGATGTTTTTATTGTTGAAGAACATCGAGGGAAAGGGTATTCCTCGATTCTAATAAACAGTATGATTACAGAACCTAAACTGAAAGAGGTTAAAATTTGGAGATTAGCTACTTTAGACGCTCATTTTTTATATCAGAAATTTGGTTTTAAAGCATTGGAAAATCCAGAAAAAATGATGGAAAAGAAAATAATTTGAATGAAAATAATTTCATAAAATGAACTTAGAAACATACTACGAATATTCGCTTTCCAAAAAAGGAGTGACGGAACATTTTCCTTTTGATGAAGATACATTGGTGTTTAAAGTGGGTGGAAAAATGTTTGCATTGTCTTCTTTAAGTCAGTGGGAAAAAGGACAGCCATCAGTTAATTTAAAATGTGATCCAGAGCGTGCTCAGGAATTGCGCGCTGAATACGATGCTATTCAACCGGGTTTTCACATGAGTAAAACCCATTGGAATACAATTGCTGTAAATGAATCAGTTGCGGATGCATTAGTCAAAGTGTTAATTGATCATTCCTATGAATTGGTTTTCAAAAGTTTAACAAAGAAATTACAAAACGAAATTCAAGAATTTGACAATTAGGCATTACTTTTGCGAATAAATTAGGATTAAAATTATAAATACTTACTGAAATAAATTCAGCATATCACATGAAAGAACAATTTAAAAAGTTTTTAAACGAAGAACAAGACCCAAAAGCCATTGAAAAAATCGCTTCAAAGCTAAGTGATTTATTGATGAAAAATGAAGAAATCGGATATATTGCTGTTCAAAAAAAACCAGCGATTACTGTTTTGCCGGATAGTATTGTGATGACGAATAAAAGAATTATCATTTGTCAGCCCAAAAATCTGGGACTATCGATGAATTTTATTGATTACACTTGGGATGAGGTTGAAGGAACTTTTGTGAAAGAAAATATTTTGGGTTCTGAGTTTTCATTTACGACCCGAACAAACATGGAAGTTTCTATTGATTATATTCCTAAAATCCAAGCGCGCAAGATTTTTACGTATGCTAAAGAACAATTGGATATACTAAAAGTTGGTTCTGTATTAAACGCAACAATAATGGATGAAGTTCCGGTTGTTCCAATCGAAGAAGTGGAAATTATCGAAGAAATGGAAACAGAAGAAGTGACAAGTTTTGCTGAAATAATGCCGGTTTCACAACCTAATTTTACTGTTGAAAATCAGGAATTTGAGGAGGTTGCGGTAACGTCAAAAGACAAATCATTAAGTGATTTTTCGCAAGACGAACTTTTTGAAAAATTGCAGAATTATAAAAAATTGTTAGATAACGGATTGATTTTACAAGGCGAATACGACGCTTTCAAAAAAGAAATTTTGAGTTACATGTAATTAGTCTTAAAGTCGAAAGTCCTAAAGTCAAAAGATATTTACTTCCTTTTGACTTTAGGACTTTCGACTTTCGACTTAAAGTGTTCTTTTCTGCTTTTCTACAAAATTATTGGATTGTAATTCTAATAAATCGGTAGCATTTTTTCGTTGTAAATCATACAATTTGGTGTCGTCAGCAATATCTCCGTAGACTTTATCATGCATTGTAGCACTAGTTTTTACGAGCAAAGTACGTTGGTATTTGTCTTGCTCGATTGTTGCTTTCAACGCTGTTTCCAGATCTTCTAATTTATAGTCGTATTCGCCTTTTGGAGATAAAAGTTTTGCAATAATAGGGGAAGTTTCTATAGCGAGAAATAACAACATAATGAAAAATGAAGGCAACCAAGGTAATTTGTCCAAGGCGTTTATTCGTGCCATTAAACCATCAAATCCATCAATTATAGGTTGGGTTTCGGTGACTTTCTTGTCTAAATTGGTTTGTAGCGTTTTTGTATTTTTATCCATTTCAGCAATTTTAGCTAAGTTGGTTTTTTGTAAAGTGTCCAGTTCCTTTTTGGCCAGATCATGTTTGGCGATTTTTTCTTTAAAAACAGGACCTTTCCCTAATTTTTTCGTTCCTGCAGTTCCTTCTGCTTCGGTGATGTAGGTTTCATAAAGTGTATTAACTTCTTTCTCTTTCTTTGTGATTTCCGATTTCAAACTGGCTATTTCAGCTTTGTTTTTATCCAAATCTGATTTGAAATAATTGGCCACTTCTTTTTTATTATTCAAAGCCATCACATTTTTTTCTTTCAATAAAACGGTATTGATTTCTTTTTCGAAAATTTTAATTTCCAATGGTTTCGAAATCACTATAGCAATGATTACCGCTAAAATAATTCTGGGCGTAGCCTGCAGAAATTCACTTCCAAATTTATCTCTTTTTCGAATTGTTGAAACAATAAAACGATCGAGGTTAAAAATGAGCAAACTCCAAACGATACCAAATGCGATTGCGGGATAAATGCTGTCAAAAACGGTAAAAAGCGCATACGAGCTGGCAAGAAAAGCCATGACCGCAGTAAAGAAAACGGTGGCGCCAATGCCTACATATTTGGTTTGTTCGCCTTCGGAACAGCCCTCAAGAAGATCCTTGTCGGCTCCGGAGCAAAGAATGAAAAATTGTTTTAACATGATTTATGATTTTTTGATTGATTGCTTCGCCAGTTCGCCTGTCGAGTTCCTGTGGTAATTACAAATTTAACGCCAAAAAATGAATATTGGTATATGTGGCTGAGATGTTTTTAATTAGCCTTTTGTATATACAAATAGAGCCGCTCTTTACGAACGGCTCTAGAGCTTTTTGAATTATAATTAACTTAAGCTAAAGGAGCTCCTGCCATAATTTCAGCATTAGCAAATTCTTCAAATTTGGCGAAATTATCTTTAAATTTTTGGGCTAACTCTACTGCTTTTTTATCGTATTGTTCTGGGTCTTCCCATGTATTTCTAGGATTCAATATTTCACTAGGAACATTTGGACAGGTTTGCGGTTTTGCAATGCCAAATACTGCGTGATTTTCGTAAGCCACATCGTCCAATTCTCCGTTTAAGGCGGCGGTGATCATGGCTCGCGTGTATTTTAATTTCATTCGACTTCCTACTCCGTAAGGTCCTCCTGTCCAGCCTGTATTGATTAACCACACTTTTACATTGGCATCTTTCATTTTTTTGCTCAACATTTCCGCATATTTAGTTGGGTGTAATGGCATAAATGGTGCGCCGAAACAAGCAGAAAAATTAGGTTGCGGTTCTGTAATTCCGGCTTCTGTACCCGCAACTTTCGCAGTATATCCTGATATAAAATGGTATGCTGCCTGTCCTGGGGTTAGTTTTGAAATTGGAGGTAATATTCCGAACGAATCGGCAGTCAAGAAAAATATATTTTTTGGATTTTCGCCGATAGATCCTGGTTGAATATTATCAATATGATAAATAGGATAACTCACTCTGGTGTTTTGTGTGATGGAAATGTCCTCAAAATCAACTTCATTAGTATCTTTTTTAAATACTACATTTTCCAGGATTGCTCCTTTTTTTATAGCGCGGAAAATATCTGGTTCATTTTCTTCAGAAAGGTTTATCACTTTCGCGTAACAGCCTCCTTCAAAGTTGAAAACGGTATTTTCATTTGTCCAGCCATGTTCGTCGTCACCAATTAATTTTCTGTTAGGATCAGCTGATAAAGTTGTTTTTCCGGTTCCTGATAATCCAAAGAAGATAGCTGTATCACCATCTTTCCCAACGTTGGCACTACAGTGCATTGGTAACGTATTTTTGAAAACTGGCAAAATGAAATTCAAGGCAGAGAAAATTCCCTTTTTCATTTCACCTGTATATCCGGTTCCGCCTATTAAAACTATTTTCCGTGTAAAATCAAGAATTGCAAAATTGCTCTGACGTGTTCCGTCTATAATTGGATCTGCCATAAAGCTAGGCACGCAAAGTAAAGTCCATTCTGGGTCGAAGTCTGCTAATTCTTCCGTTTCAGGTCTTAAAAACATATTGTAACAAAATAAATTTGCCCAAGGCGTTTCTGTGACTACTCTAACATTTAATCTGTAATTTGGATCAGCGCATACGTATGAATCTCTTACATAAACTTCTCTGTTAGATAAGTAGGAAGTTACTTTGTTGTAAAGCGCTTCAAACGCAGCTGGTTCAAAAGGGATATTTACTTTTCCCCACCAAACTTTATTTTCACTGATGCTATCTTTTACTATATATCGGTCTTGCGGAGAACGGCCAGTATATTCGCCTGTATTAACTGCTAAAGCGCCTGTTGAGCTTTCAACTCCTTGACCTGATTTTATTGTTATGTCGTGTAATTCTTCAGGGGATAACTGGTAATGAATTTTTGCATTTTCAATTCCTAATTCTTTTAACGAAATCGATTGCGAGAAAAGTGTGTTATTGTCCATAAATTTATTGTTGTAGTTACTTTTTTATAGGCAGCAAAAATAGAAATTATATTTCAGTTAGCCTTTGATTCTTTTAATTTTGTGCTTTTTTATTTAAAGAAGATGCCAATAAAACACCCCAAGCCATTATTAACAGTAGTCCGCCGATGGGTGTCAGAAATCCAATTGATTTAAAATCAAAAGCAGTAAGGTCGTTTGTAGCCAATAAATAAATAGAGCCGGAGAATAAAATTACACCAAAAACGACTAAGAAGCAGATTGTTTTTTTTGTTTTTTCAGTGACGTTGTCCAGTAGTCCTATGAACAATAAAAACAGCGCATGGTACATTTGGTAGCGAACGCCAGTTTCAAAAGTAACTAATTGCTCGATAGAGAGTACTTTTTTTAAGGCGTGTGCTCCAAAAGCACCTAAAATTATAGCGATCATGCCTAGAATGGCTGCTGTGATAATTAATTTTCTTTTCATTATGCTAGTCTTTACTGCAAAAGTATTTCATCTCAAATGAATTTAAAAGTATTTACAATTATTGTTTTACTTTCTTACCGTTAAATAGTACAAATGCCTATTTATTTAACCCAAAATATTTCACTTCAATTTGTTATAAATACAACATTTTTGTATGTTTGTGTTATAAATAAAAAAAATGAAAACAATTTTAATCATTGGGGCAGGAAGATCAGCTTCGTCTCTAATTCAGTATCTTTTAAATAAATCTGAAAAAGAGAATTTGCATCTTGTTATAGGTGATTTGTCTTTGGCTTTAGCCCAAAAAAAGACGAACAATCACGCCAATGCAACGGCTATTGCGTTGGATATTTTTGATGAAGATCAAAGAAAAAAAGCGATTCAAATTGCTGATATTGTCATTTCGATGTTGCCGGCTCATTTGCATATTCAAGTGGCCAAAGATTGTATTATTTATAAAAAACATCTTGTTACCGCTTCGTACGTGAGTGATGCTATGCAGCAATTAGATGCGGCGGCGAAAGAGAATAATCTCATTTTCATGAACGAAATTGGGCTAGATCCTGGGATTGACCACATGAGTGCCATGAAAGTGATTGATGAAATAAAGGATAAAGGAGGAAAGATACTTCTTTTTGAGTCATTTTGTGGTGGACTGGTTGCGCCAGAATCCGATACCAATCTCTGGAATTATAAATTTACGTGGGCGCCACGCAATGTGGTTTTGGCAGGACAAGGAGGCGCTGCCAAATTTATTCAGGAAGGAACGTATAAATACATACCGTACTGTAATTTGTTTCGAAGAACCGAGTTTTTGCAGGTGGAAGGATATGGGCGATTTGAAGGCTATTCGAATCGGGATTCCCTAAAATACCGAAGTGTCTATGGTTTAGATAATATACTTACTTTATACAGAGGAACAATCCGAAGAGTCGGTTTTTCTAAAGCTTGGAATATGTTTGTGCAATTAGGAATGACAGATGACAGTTACGTCATGGAGGATTCTGAAAACATGAGTTACAGGGAATTTGTGAATTCTTTCTTGCCGTATCATCCAACGGATTCAGTGGAAATTAAGACTCGTTTGATTCTTAAAATTGATCAGGATGATATTATGTGGGACAAATTGTTGGAACTCGATTTGTTCAATCCAAACAAAAAAGTAAGTTTGAAGAATGCCACTCCGGCACAAATTCTGGAAAAAATCTTGACTGATAGTTGGACGCTCCAGCAAGATGATAAAGATATGATTGTCATGTATCACAAATTTGGATACGAATTAAATGGCAAAAAAGAACAAATTGATTCCAAAATGGTTTGCATTGGCGACGACCAGACGTATACAGCGATGGCAAAAACAGTAGGCTTACCTGTTGCAATGGCAACATTATTAATACTGAATGGTAAAATTACAACTCCTGGAGTTCAATTACCCATTCGTAAAGAAGTCTATGTTCCTATTTTGAAAGAATTAGAGGAATACGGTGTTGTTTTCAAGGAACAATCCATGCCGTATTTAGGATACAATCCTGATAAAGAGTTTAGTTAGTAGTTTTTTTTAGATTTGTAGTTTGATAAATCCGCTTCTTTTGAAGCGGATTTGTTTTTTAAAATTCTTTATTTATGCTGAGCGTAGCCGAAGTATGGGCGTGACCCTTCAGATTGCTTCGTCGTTCCTCCTCGCAACTTTGGGTCGGGCTGTTCGCTGCAATCTTTATGTTTTTAAAGAAAAAACATAAAGGATTTTCGCTACCATCCCTCACGCAACGCATTCTACATGTTGAGCGGTTTTTTTTACTGAATTGTAAGAAAATTTAATTATATTTGGAAAACGCAAAGCGAAACAAACTTTTGCTAATCTACCAAAATATACGTGTGCACGAAGGTTTGTTTTGGCTATTTAAAAGTAAGCAGTAATTTTAAATAAAATATACATAATAATGATTAACCTTAAACTAGCACTTGACTGGACACCCAACACAAATCACATTGGATTTTTAATCGCAAAAGAATTGGGGTTTTACAGTAAACAAGGAATAGACCTTGAGATTTTAAATCCTAAAGATGATAATTACCTGATGACACCAGGAAAAAAGTTAGAACTTGATATTGCTGACTTTGCAATTGCTCCATTTGAGACTGTAATAAGTTTGAATAATAAAGCAAATCAGGTTCATGCAATAGCGATTTATGCCATTTTGCAGGAAGATTTAAGTTCTATTGTATCACTCAAAAAATCAAATATTACAGCACCAAAATTTCTTGACGGCAAAACGTATGCCTCATACAAAGCACGTTATGAAGACTACATTGTAAAAGAAATGATAAAGAACGACGGAGGGGAAGGAGATTTGAAATTAGTTTATCCTGACAAACTTGGTATTTGGAATACTTTATTAAATGGTCAAGCTGACGCGACCTGGATTTTTGACAACTGGGAAGGTATTGAAGCAAATGGAAAGAACATTCAGTTAAACAAGTTTACATTAGATCAATTTAAAATTCCTTACTGTTATTCGCCTGTTGTATTGACAAAAAGAGAGAATTTAATACAGCACAAAGAATATTATTCGCGTTTTATAAAGGCTACAAAAAGTGGTTTCTTATTTGTGAAAAATAATCTGGAAGAATCAACAATTATTTTACAACGCAGCTTAAGTAAGTATGATCTAGAGAATATAGATATAGAAAAATCCTTATCCTTTACAATTCCTCACTTTGGTAATGAACTTAATTGTGGAATGATGGAACAAGACAAAGTCTTAAGATTTTTAGAATGGCTTGTGGATAAAGGTTTAGAAGACAAAATAATTCTTGAGCAAAATCTATTTACTAATGAATTATTTGACTAAAATTATCAGAAACAACCAGAGTTTCGTTGCTTGCGCAGCGCTAACAAAAAAACCCGGTTTGAACAGCCTTTCCTGTTTTTGCGGGGGAACCAATTGAACATCCGTTAACACTATGGAGTTTTCGTAAAGAGTTTAGAGAGAATATGAAGAGGATTTAGTGTCCTGTTTTTTTGAGAAGTGTTTTTGGGAGTGACCCTGCAGATTGCTTCGTCGTTCCTCCTGGCAACTTCGGGTCGGGCTGTTCGCTGCAATCTTTATGTTTTTAAAGAAAAAACATAAAGGATTTTCGTTGCCATCCCTCACGCAACGCATTCCAAAGACACGCTGTTTATTTTACTAAATTGTAAGAAAATTTTAATATATTTGGGAAGAAATAAACACTGCTCGCTGTCAGACCTATCTCTCTAAATGTGGGGTGATAGGTCTGATTTTATCAGACCTACATGCAAGTTGTGCGTAATACTCTGGAAAATCGTAATAAAAAGAACATTTAATGGCAAATTTAGTAAAAAGACAACATTATGTTCCTCGAACATACTTAAAACATTTTGGTTTTCTAAATGGCGCAGAGAATTTCATTAATGTTCTTCCGAACATTGAAAATGAAAACGAGAAAATATTTGAAAGGAATATTAAAAATGTTGCTTTAGAAAAAAATCTTTATACTCTTTCTGGAGAAACTATTGAACAGAAAATGGCAATAGAAAAATTTTATGCAGATGAACTAGAACAACATTATGATAAAATATACGAAATATTAATCAATCCGAATAAAATTGAAATTACTTCCGAAGAAAGAAGCTTAATTATTTCAACAGTTGTGACAATGTATTACAGAACAACAAAATGGGTAAATCTAAGTCGAAATTTAATGAGTAGAGTTTTTGCTCAAATGTTTGAACTTTGCGAGCAAACAGGTAAAGATTATTTCAATTATGAAGGAGAAAAAATCTCAATTGCTGGAAAAAGTTTGGAAGAATTCACAAAAGAGTTTAATGATGAGCGTCAACCCGGAATGATTTTAATCCAATTAGAAACAGCATTTAAACTAATTGCATTGCGAAGTAAATTTGATGCAATTGTTGTCGCAAAATTAAATAATGAAAATTGTGAATATGTTACTAGTGATAATCCTGTTGTTGCAAGTAACCCAAAAACGGAAAGAGTTGTTCCTTTTAATCACGAAAATTTATTATACCTACCTTTAGATTCAAAACATATGTTGATTTTAATTCCAGAAGTGGAAAAAGGAAATGAGAATAGAATATTCAGAAAAACATATGAAGATGTTAGAAGTAAAAGTGCAAGAATAACCTCTAACTACCAGCAAATGGCAAACTCTGAAAGATTTGTTTTTGGTTCAAAATCTAGTTTAGAGTTATATTTAAAAACGAAGTCGTTAACAGAGAAACCATTAACAGAAAAGGAAGCTAACAATGCAGATATTATTAATGAAATTTTATCTAAACTAGACTAAATTGATTAATAAAGTACTAGGAACAACAGCTGTTTTGAGCTAGCTGGAATTTAATGGAATTACCGTTTCGCATCAAGTTTTCGTTAAGCCGAAAATTGAGTGTTTACGAACTTCCAGCCATCTCAAAGTGGCATAAAGTTAGCAACCATAATAAGAAAAAAATGATACAGACATTTAAACTAAAAAAAGGTGAAATTTCCTTTGAAGCCGACAAGGTCAAAATTTCGGACAATTCAAGGAAACTAAACAGAATTCAATTATTCAGTTCAGGTATTTGGACAATTTATGGAACAATTTCTGTTTGGAGATACTTGAAAACAAGCGATCAATTCTTACTTTGGACAGGTTTATTTATTGGAATAGCACATTTTGTCATTTTCATTCTAAATCTACTTAGGTCAAATCAGAGCGAAATTTTATTTGACGATATAAAGTTTATAATGGTTAAACAAAGATTTGGAAGAGAATTTTTAGATATAAAACTTAAAAACAATAGACTTAGAAGAGTAATTGGAATTGAAAATTCACAAGATCTTGAAGAGTATGTCGAATCAAATATTGAGAACATAATAACAAAATAAATTACGGTATCTAACAGCCATTTTGAGCTAGCTATAATTTAGTGGAATTATAGTTTCGCATCAATTTTTCGTTAAGCCGAAAACTGGGCGTTTATTAAAGTCCAGCCATCTCAAAGCAGCAAAACGTTGCGCGACCGGGCAAAAATAAACCTCTTAACAATTAAGGAATAATTATGGCATTAGACTTTTCAGAAATTTTAGTAGTAGGTGTTTCTTCAAGAGCTTTATTTAATCTTGAAAAAGAAAATGAAATCTTCAAAAAGGAAAATATTGTAGGTTTTAGAAAATATCAATTAGAACACGAAGATGAATTACTTGAAAAAGGAACAGCTTTTCCATTAATACAAGCGTTATTAAAGTTAAATGACTATGTAGACCCAAAAAAACCAATTGTGGAAGTTGTGGTTATGTCCAGGAATAGTCCTGAAACTGGAGTAAGAGTATTAAAAGCAATTAAACATTATGACTTACCCTTAACAAGATGGGCTTTTTCCGGAGGTGAACCTTTATCACCTTTTTTAGATGCATTTGATATTGATTTGTTTCTTTCTAAAGACGAAAAAGAAGTACAAAAAGTTATTGATAATTCAAATTGTGCTACTGCTTTAATCTATAACGCACCTTTAGACTACAATCCCGAGACAGAACGTGTCAAATTTGCATTTGATGCTGATGCTGTAGTTTTTTCAGAAGAATCTGAACTAATATATAAAACACAAGATTTAGAAGCATTCCATAAGCACGAAGAAGAAAATGAGGATGTTCCATTAAATGAAGGTCCTTTCGCTGAGTTACTTAAAAAGTTATCCAAAATTCAAGAAAAACTTCCAATGACAATTGAATTGACTCCATTACGAATTGCAATAGTGACTGCAAGAAATGCTCCAAGTCATATGAGAGTAATCAAAACTTTAAGGCATTGGGGTGTATATGTAGATGAAGCATATTTTATGGGAGGTTTATCGAAAGATAATGTATTGAAAGCTTTTGGAGCACATATTTTCTTTGATGACCAAGAAATTCATTTAGATGGTTCTAGCAAAGTTGTACCTTGCGGTAAGGTTCTATATAAGTCTAATTCACCAATGAAAAAATACGACCAAAGAATAATTGCTGAAGAAGTATTAGAAAAAGAAATGGACAAGAAAAAGATTACTGAATCTGAAATTAAATAAAGCAAAAATCGCACAACAGCTGTTTCGATATAGATGGAATTTAGTGAAATTAAAGTTTCGCATCACCTTTTCTGCAAAGTAGAAAATTTCGAGGTGACGAATTCCCTACCATCTAAAATCCATAAAACGTTAGTTTTATAAATCCGCTTCAGAAGTAGAAGCGGATTTCTTTTTTTTACAATTACACCTTTCCAGATTGAATTGTGATTGGTAAGCTATACATTACTCTAACAGGAACGCCGTTCAGTTTTCCGGGAATCCATTTCGGGCATGTTTTCAAAACACGTATCGCTTCTTCACCGGTTCCAAAACCAATATCTCGTATGTTTTTTATGTCGCTTAAACTGCCGTCTTTTTCTACTATAAAGGTGATGTATACTTTTCCTTTTAAGTTAGGTTGTTCTGGAGTTTTAAAATTATTGCCGACAAATTTGTAAAATTCCATAATTCCTCCCGGAAAATCTGGTTTTTCGGTTATTCCAGCAGTATTATAAACTTCATTTTCCCCTTTTTGGACAAACTTATTTTCAGAATTGAATGTGTCTATTTCAATTATTTCGGGAGCTCCTTTGCTTAAAGTCGCCAGAAGTTCCTCATTTGTAGGTAATTTTTTTTGTTTTGACAAGATAGAAGGTATAGCTCTCTTTTCTACAGGAGTTAGTTCATTGTATTTTTTTTCGCTGGCGACCTTTCCTTTTTCATCTTTGATTTTAAAAGTAGTTTTGTCATAATACGTTTTAAATATATTTTCGGACTTTTTAGGAGTAGTTTCCTTTTTTACATTGGTTTCTTGTGCAGCGACTTTCGTACACAGTAAAAATAATAATGTAGCTACTATCGGCATGAGCATCGCTTTTCTTAATAAAGCTTCTGTTTTTGATGTGGTTTTTGTCATCATAAGTAATCGTTTTTTAGTTATTAAATAATTCAAATTACTGGCCAAGTAAAAAGTTTGGTTCTCGTTCGCTTTCGATAATAATAAAGATTGGTAGAACGGAACGTTGTTATACGATTTCACTACTTTCTCGTCAGCAAGAAATTCGTGGTTGAGTTGTATGGCTTTTTTGTAAAAAATAAAAATAGGGTTGAACCAGAAAACGGTTTTCAATAGTTCAATGAATAAAATATCCAAAGTGTGTTTTTGGGTTACATGCGTGAGTTCGTGCGTGTACAATTCAGCTTCAATTTGACGGTTGTTGTATTCCGTTTCGTTGATGAAAATCGTATTCAGGAAAGTGTGCGGTAGCGTTTTTTCGGGGATCAACATCAATTTGGCATTCTTATAATCAATTGCTGTATTCGACTTCATTTTAGTCGAAATCTTGATGATATTGCTGATAAAACGTACCGCCAAAATGAGCGTTACTACAGCATATAAACTCCATGATCCTATTGCCAGATAGTTTGTTTCTTCTATTATTACTGCGCTTCCTTGCAGTATTTGGATATTTCCTGGATTGATTATAGGTTGTACTATTTTCTCAATAACTTCGATGGTTATAAATGGAATCACCATCGAAAAAACAAGACTGAACAATAAGTAAAACCGATTGAATACATGCATTTTTTCTTTTTCCAAAAACAAATAATACACTGCCAGTAATACGAATAAAGTAATTGTCGATTTGATTAGAAAGTCGTTCATTTTTTCTTTTTTTGAATTTCACTGTCTATTATTTTCTTGAGATCTTCCAGTTCCGTTTGCGATAAATTAGTTTCGGTGGTAAAGAAAGAAGCAAATTGCGAAGCCGAATTGTTGAAAAAATTACTTATCAATCCGTTGACGTGTTTCGAGAAATAATCGGTTTTCTTGACCAAAGAGTAATATTCCCGAGAGTTTCCAAATTCATTATACGCTACAAATTGTTTGTCAATCATTCTTTTCAATAAAGTAGCCACGGTTGTAGTTGCCGGTTTTGGTTTTGGATAGGCTTCCAGCAAGTCTTTCATGAATGCTTTTTCGAGTTTCCAAAGGTGTTCCATTAATTGTTCTTCGGCGTTCGTTAGTTGTTGCATGTTTATTTTTTATTTGGTGTAAATTTCTTGAATTGGTATTCCTTTTTCATAAATTTTGGTTCCAAGTAAAACCCCTTCGGAGTCGTAGAATTTCCATTCTCCTGTGGGTAGCCATTCGGTTTTTGAATTTATAATGGCTTTCTTGGAAACACCTATTTGTTGAATCGTTCCAGTGTCGTGGTATTTGATGATGTGGCAACTGTTTTTTTTATACTTTTCTTTTGAAAGTAATTTATCGCTGATGAATGCTCTCCAAGTTCCTGTTTTATCTCCTTTTTTGTATCTTCCTGTTGCATTGGATTCGATGTTCATATATTTCTCACTTTCATTCCATTTACCTGTTTTTAATCCGTTTTTGGTTTGATTAATTTTACAGCCACTGAGGCTTATGCATAAAAGAATAATAATAATTTTATAAGGAGTTTGGACTTTCATATTCTACAGATTAAAACATTGCTCTACAAATGTAGAATATAAATTGAAATAAACAAATTTTTATGAAAAATATATTGGTGGTCAGGGATTTGCGTTAAGGATGGGAGTGGAAATCCTTTTTATTTTTTTGTTTCAAAAAATAAAAAGATTGAGAACGGACAGCCTGACCCGCTATTTTCAGCGGGAAACGCCCAAAAAAAATCCGCCCTGTTTAGAGCGGATGTAGTATTTAATGAAGGAAATTTATTTAGATAACTCGACAAAATATTTGTAAAACAACGGAATGGTTTCAATCCCTTTCAGGTAATTGAAGATTCCGAAATGTTCGTTTGGCGAGTGAATGGCATCACTGTCCAGACCAAATCCCATCAAAATAGTTTTGCTTTTCAACTCTTTTTCGAACAACGCCACGATAGGAATACTTCCTCCGGAACGCACGGGAATTGCGGGAACGCCAAAGGTTTCCGTATACGCCATATTCGCGGCTTTATAGCCAATACTGTCTGTTGGCGTTACATAACCTTGTCCGCCATGATGTGGTTTTACTTTTACGGTAACGCCGGCAGGAGCAAGGCTTGTGAAGTGTTTTGTGAATAATTCCGTGATTTGTTCCCAATCCTGATTAGGAACCAAACGCATCGAGATTTTAGCGAAAGCTTTGCTTGCAATCACGGTTTTGGCACCTTCTCCGGTGTAGCCGCCCCAGATTCCGTTGACGTCCAAAGTAGGGCGAATGGAATTTCTTTCGTTCGTTACATAGCCGCTTTCACCGTAAACGTCATTTAAGTCCAATGCTTTTTTGTAATTTTCTAAATTGAAAGGCGCTTTGGCCATTTCAGCTCTTTCTTCCAACGATAATTCTGCTACATTATCATAAAAACCAGGGATGGTAATATGATTATTTTCATCATGAAGTGAAGCAATCATCTTGGCTAAAATATTGATTGGATTGGCAACCGCTCCTCCATATAATCCGGAATGTAAATCACGGTTTGGTCCTGTAACTTCGACTTCTACATAACTTAATCCACGTAACCCTGTTGTAATTGACGGTTGTTGATTAGAAATCATTCCGGTGTCCGAAATTAAAATCACGTCATTTTTTAGTTTTTCCTGATTGCGTTCTACAAACCAGCTCAAGCTTTTGGACCCAATTTCCTCTTCGCCTTCAATCATAAACTTCACGTTACACGGCAAAGTATTCGATTGAACCATATATTCCAATGCTTTCACGTGCATGTACATCTGGCCTTTATCATCGCAAGCGCCACGGGCAAAAATAGCGCCGTCAGGATGGATTTCGGTTTTCTTGATCATGGGTTCAAATGGAGGAGAAGTCCATAACTCCATAGGATCTGGTGGTTGAACATCATAATGACCATAAACCAAAATTGTTGGCAGGGATTTATCTATGATTTTTTCACCATAAACAATTGGGTATCCCGGTGTATCGCAAATTTCCACGAAATCACAGCCTGCTTTTTCTAAACTGGCTTTTACGGCATCAGCTGTTTCAAAAACATCGTGTGAATAGGCGGTGTCGGCACTTACGGATGGGATTTTTAATAATTCGATTAACTCGTTGATAAAGCGATCTTTGTGTTCTTGAACGTATGCTTTAATATTTTCCATTATTTGAATTTATTTATAATTTCAAAAATACAAAAAAGAGTATGAATAATTTTTGTAAAAATTGCTTTGAAAATTGGAAGTTAAGTGTATCTTTGCACTCAGAATTTCGCGGATATGGTGAAATTGGTAGACATGCCAGACTTAGGATCTGGTGCCGCAAGGCGTGTAGGTTCGAGTCCTATTATCCGCACAAAAAAAGCTTCTCAATCGAGAAGCTTTTTTTATACCTATAATTGAAAATTATTTGTTTTCAATCCACGCATTAATTTTCTTTTCCAATAATGCTAATGGCATTACTCCGGATTCCAATACTTTTTCATGGAATTTTTTAATATCAAATTTAGAGCCCATTTTAGTTTCCGCTTTTTTGCGTAGCTCCATGATTTTTAATTGACCAATTTTATACGACAATGCTTGTCCTGGTATTGCCATATAACGCTCTATTTCCGGAATAATACTGGCTTCACTTTCGGCTTCGTTTGCTAAGGAATATTTGATGGCTTGCTCTCTGGTCCAACCTTTGGAGTGTAATCCGGTGTCAACTACCAATCGAACCGCTCGGTGCATTTCATTGCCCAGCATCCCAAAATATTGATATGGATCTTGATACAATCCCAATTCTTTTCCTAAACTTTCCGTGTATAAAGCCCAACCTTCGCCATAAGCGCCAAACCAATTAAATTTTCTAAAATCAGGAAGACTTTGATTTTCTTGTTGCAGGGATATTTGAAAATGATGACCCGGAATCGCTTCATGCAAAAACAAATCCTCATCGCCATACATATTATAATTTGCTACATCAGGAATTGGAACATAGAAAATACCGGGGCGCGTACCGTCAGCAGTTCCTTGATTGTACTCCGCACTGGCTGTTTTTTCTCTAAAAGCTTCCGTTCTTCTAATTTCAAATTTCGTTTTGGGTTGCAATGCGAATAATTTATCAACATTTGGTTTAATCCGTGTGTAAATGCTTTGAAAGTTTGCGATAACTTCTTCTGGTTTTGTGAAAGGTTTTAATTCTTTTTTGTTTCGAACCTCTTCAAAGAATTCCAATAAAGTGCCCTTGAAGCCTACTTGGGTTTTTACCTTTTCCATTTCTGCGTTCAATCTCGCTACTTCTTTTAATCCCAATGCATGAATTTGTTCGGGAGTCATTTCGGTTGTGGTCCATTGTTTTACATACGTGGCATATAAATCCTTTCCAAAAGGCAAACTTCCTATTCCGCTTGTAGATCTGGAGGCAGGAAGATATTCTTTAGTTAAGAAATCGGCCATTTTTTTATATTGTGGAATCAGTTTGGTATTGATTGTCGCAGTATATTTTGCTGTTAAATCTTCTTTGATGCCGTCAGGGAAAGAGGCAGGCATCAATTTTATAGCCGAGTAAAATAAATTGTCTTCTACATTTGGCGTCGCCATTTCTGCAAATTGTGGTATCAGTTTTACCGTTAACGATTTTGGTAATACAACACCTTTTGCAATTCCTTTTTTCATATACACCATCGCTGAATCTATCCAAACGGAATATTTGTCCATTCTTTTCAGGAAATTGGTATAATCTTTTTCAGTTTTAAAAGGTTGCGCACCAGTTCCTCCCGCAAATTGTCCCATCGTAAGGTGAGTTCCCCAAAATTGATGCACAGGAAGTAAATTTGTAGGTTGTTTCAATAAGTCTTTACCAATCTCAACTTCCCATTTAATAATTTCGTAACTGTTTTTTTCTTCTTCGGATAAATCGTCGACGGCAATGTTTTGCAATGCCGATTGGTATTTATTAAAGAAAGCTTCTTGCGATTTTCTGAAACTGTCCGTCATTTCAAATTGCAACTGATCGTTGTATTGGTTTTGACCACTTTGAGTCGCATCCAGCGGATTCATAGCATTTTTGTCGTCAAAGTAATTTTTTGTCAGACTGCTGAAGTCTTGTTTTTTTTCTTCCGATTTACAATTAACCAGCAATAATGAAGTGGCTACGGAAAGTAAAAGTGTGGTTATTTTTTTCATATGAATATTTGGTAATAGATTGAGCTAATTTATTGTTTTTTTTTTCAATTTCAAATGTAAGAGTAATTTTTCGTTTGCAAAAATATCTTTGTTTGTCATAAAATTTAGTTAACGCGCTATCGTACCCCTTGTTTTTAATAGATTTCTGCTAAATTTACTATTCTAATTAATTACACCTAAATGAGAAAAAAATCCTTTTTCATTTTGTTAGTCATTGGGAATATGCTAACAATTGAAGCACAAGAGAAAAAAGAAAACACGACTATGAATCCATTTTTTCAAGCTTACGACACGCCATTTAATGTGCCGCCTTTCGACAAAATTAAAAATGAACATTTCAAACCGGCTATTTTAGAAGGAATCAGTTCGCATCAAGCTGAAATTAATGCAATTGCAAATAATACGCAGCCGACCACTTTTGAGAATACGATTCTTGCTATGGAAAATGCCGGGGAATTATTGTCAAATGTGAACACGGTTTTTTCTAATCTGAATTCGGCGAATACCAATAAAGAGATTCAGAATATTGCCAAAGAAATGGCGCCAAATCTTTCCGCGCACAGAGATAATATTTACCTGAACGAGAAATTATTCGCAAAAGTAAAAATGCTTTGGGGCAAAAAAGAAACGCTAGGCTTAAATTTAGAACAAGCTAAAATTTTAGACAATGCGTACAAAGATTTCGTTCGTAGTGGTGCCAATTTATCAAATGCTGATAAAGAAATATTACGTAAAATAAACGGAGATCTTTCGTTAATCAGTTTGAAATACGGTCAGAACATTTTGGCGGAAACCAATTCGTACGAAATGGTTATTGATTCCAAAAAAGATTTAGCCGGATTGCCACAAGGATTAATTGATGCTGCTGCTGTTGATGCCAAAGCAAAAGGCAAAGAAGGAAAATGGGTTTTCACCCTTTCTAATTCCAGTGTGATGCCATTTCTTCAATACAGTTCTAATCGAGAATTGCGCAAGCAAATTTGGAATGCGTACCAAACCAGAGGCAATCAGGACAATGAATTTGATAATAAGAAGAATGCCGTTGAATTAGCAAATCTTCGTGGACAAAAAGCACGATTGTTGGGCTATAAATCACATTCCAATTATGTCTTGGAAGAATCAATGGCTAAAACTCCGGAAAATGTAAATAAGCTTTTGAATGATTTGTGGAAACCAGCTTTGGAAATAGCAAAAACGGAAGCCGCGGATATTCAGAAAATGATGGCTAAAGAAGGCATAAAAGGTGCTGTGCAACCGTATGACTGGAGATATTACACAGAGAAAATTAGAAAAGAACGTTTTGATCTAGACGAAGAAGAGTTGAAACCGTATTTCAGTTTAGAGAATGTTAGAAAAGGAGTTTTTCAGGTAACCGAAAAATTATACGGAATACAATTCAAGGCGTTGACCAACGTTCCAAAATACCATGAAGACGCAACTGTTTGGGAAGTGACAGAAAAAGATGGTACGCATTTGGGTGTTTTATATATGGATTTTCATCCTCGTGAATCAAAACGTGGCGGTGCTTGGATGACCTCGTACAGAAGTCAGAAAACGGTTGATGGAAAACGTGTCGCTCCGGTAGTTTCTATCGTTTGTAATTTCACAAAACCATCAGCAAATGCTCCGGCACTTTTGACTTTTGATGAAGTAACGACTTTCTTTCACGAATTTGGACATTCTTTACACGGATTGTTGTCGAATGTGACCTATAAAAGTTTAGCGGGAACAAGTGTTCCGAGAGATTTTGTGGAACTTCCTTCTCAAATTATGGAGAATTGGGCAGCAGAACCGGAAGTGTTGAAAATGTATGCAAAGCATTATAAAACGGGCGAAGTAATTCCAGAAGCCTTAGTAAATAAATTAAAAAAAGCAGGAACTTTTGATCAAGGTTTTGCTACAACGGAATATCTGGCGGCTTCGTTATTGGATTTAGAATACCATTCTCAAACCAAAGACATCACCGTTGATGCAAATACTTTCGAAAAAGCAGCGATGACAAAAATTGGGTTAATTCAATCGATCATCCCAAGATATCGCAGTACATATTTCAGTCATATATTCTCTGGAGGCTATTCTTCCGGCTATTATAGCTACATCTGGTCAGGAGTTTTGGACACGGATGCTTTTGAAGCATTCAAGACAACTACTTTATTTAATCCTGAAAAAGCTAAATTATTCCGTGAGAATGTATTGGAAAGAGGCGGGACCGAAGATCCGATGGTTCTGTACAAACGTTTCCGTGGTGCTGAACCAAGTATTGAACCGCTGTTGAGAAAACGTGGTTTAAACAAAAAATCAGAACCGCTTAAAAAATTAAAAGGATAATTATAATTTTCTTTTAAAACGAAAACCCTACAACATAAATAATGTTTTGTAGGGTTTTTTATTGTTCTTTAAAAAGGTATTATCCGTGATATACTCGGGAAGCAATAATTTTGTCTTCCCTTATGTCCAGTACTTCAGCCACCAGCAAATCCTCTTCTCCAGTAACCGTTCTTATATATTCCATAAAAACGCGGTCACCATTGGCAGTAACCGATTTTACTTTGTAATTCAAACTTGGCATCCGCTCAAAAGCATCTTTCCACCATTCCCGCAAGGCTTCCTTGCCAGTAACAAAACCGTTACTTTCCGGTTTGTACATTTTTAGTTTTGGACTAAAATGAACGGCATCTTCGTCATACAAAGACAATAGTTTTTCTAATTCTTTATTATTGAAAGTTTCAAACCATTTAAAAGCAATTGATTGTAATTTTTCAGGTGTCATATTGATGTTGGGTTGGATTTGTAATTAAAAAAATCCCATTTCGCTGTGCAAAAGGGATTTCATTTTTATAATTTCAAAGAAATATTAAACGTTCTTCAAATTGATGATTTCTTGTTCAGTAAGCAACCTCCAGTTTCCTCTTGGTAAATTCTTTTTGGTCAAGCCAGCAAAAGCAACTCTGTCAATTCGCAATACATCATAACTAAAGTGTTCAAAAATATTACGAACCACTTTCACATTAGCGGATCGTAGTTGCAAACCAATTTCACTTTTCGCTTCACCATCGATGTAACTTACATCTTCCACAAAAACGCGGTGACCGTCAAGAGTCAAACCTTTGTTTATTTTTTCTAAATCCTCAAATTTCAAGTTTTTGTCTAATGACACTTGGTATATTTTTGATGATTTTTGACTTGGTAACGTAAACTTACGAATCATATCAGTGTCATTCGTAAACAATAGCAAACCTGTTGTATTCTTGTCCATTCTTCCCACTGCGCCAATTTTTGCAGTTGTAGAACCTTTCACCAGTTCTAATACATTACGATATTCCTGACCTTCGTCCATCGCAGTTGTAAAGTTTTTTGGTTTGTTAAGTAAGATATAAACTTTTTTCTCCGGAGTCAAAGTGGCACCGTCAAAATTTACAACATCCCCAGGTTTTACCATGTATCCCATTTCGGTTACAGGAATTCCGTTTACTTTCACAGTCCCGGATTGAATATAAATATCAGCATCACGACGCGAGCACGCACCAGAATTAGCAATGTATTTATTCAAACGAATTTCGTCTTTTACTTTCGGTCTCTTTGGTGCTTGATTTGGTTTTTTCTCTACTTTATCAGTAGCGATATCGGCAACTTTAGTATTTACTTTAACTTTTTTCGGCCCTTGAGCGCGCTTCTGCATGGCAGGTTTTGGCTTATTCGAACTTGGTCTTGAGCTAGCTGCTCTTGGACCACTTTTCTTATTATTGCCTTCCTTGTTATTCATAATATTCCAATAATTTGTGCAAAGATACTGTTTATATAGTTGACAATCAATAACAGCCAATTATAAAAACGCTAACTGCCTAGCTAATAAGCTAATTAATACGTTTTAGCTTCGTTTTTTGGAGCTATTTCCCGCTTTCCACTTTATCTTTCTTGTCCTGAAGTTGTTTCAGGATCCTGAAACAAGTTCAAGACAAGAAAGGATGCCGTTGCAAATGAAATTCACTGAACTCCGATGTGAATAAAAGCTATGTGAAGTAATCGGGGCGAAGCCAATGGGGGTATCTGTGAGCATTGAAGGTAATGGTTTTTTATCCTATTTTATAATAGTAATAAATGGCCAAATTATACCATTAACAACCTTTTTCCGTGCCACAAAACACTCGGATTAATCAACACTATGCAAAAAACACCAGCTACAATTAGGAATTTTAAGGTGTTATGAAGCAGTAAAAACTGTGGCTTCGCATTTGATTTCCATAAGTATAATAAGAAGAAAATTAGAATAATCAGACAAAAATAAAAATATACATCCATGTAACCCACATCGTAAATATCGATTAAAGCGTACACTGGAAGAATTGTCAGAATAGTCAAAAAGGTAATGATTTTTTTTGAAATTTTTTCTCCGTAAACAATAGGAATCGTTTTATAATCATTCGCTAAATCTCCTTTTAGGTTTTCTAAATCCTTTACCATTTCCCGAATCAACAATAGCAAAAACAAAAAAGCCGCATGAGAAAAAATGACGCCTAATTGTCTTTTATAATTTTCAATTTCTTCAAATGGAATCCGAGTGTAAAAATACAACAGGATTGCAAAAAAAGGCAAAACAGCCAGTAAAGCAGCAGTCAGGTTTCCTATTATTGGGTATTTTTTTATTTTGTGGGAATAAAACCAGATGAAAAATATATAGCCCGAAAAGAATAAAAATACGCGCCAGGAAACAAATAAAGCCATCAAAGCCACAATAAAATTGAGCGTAAAATAGACATTTAGTTTGGTTTTTTGACTCACCAATCGATCCAGCATCGACTTATTTGGCCGATTGATTAAATCCTTTTGACTGTCATAAAAGTTATTGATGATATATCCCGAAGCAATCGTGAGGGATGAAGCGAAAACCAGAATGAATAATTGGAAGTCAAGCAGGATATCCAACGCTCTTTTTTCAGGAGCCAAAATAAATATGGCCGAAAGGTATTGTGCCAAAATAATGACGGGAATGTTATAGCCTCTAACCACAGAGAACAAACTTGCAATTTTCATTAGGAGAAGTTTGTGCTGCCTGCTTAACATTTAGATTTATTTAAGAATGTGCTCCCAATAATAAGGATGCTATTTTAGCTTTTCTCCTCCCTCTACTTTGGAGAGGGTTGAGGAGAGGATGTTTAAAACTGATAAACGACCTCAAGTTTATAATCTTTTAGCGATGCTTTTGCTTTTTCTAAATCTTCGGTGAAACCTAAGATGTAACCGCCACCGCCAGAACCGCATAGTTTTAAATAGTAATCATTGCTGTCAATTCCTTGTTGCCAAATTCCGTGAAATTGTTCCGGAATCATTGGTTTGAAGTTATTCAAAACTACTTTTGATAATTTCTTGGTGTTCATGAACAATGATTTCATGTCTCCGCCAAGGAAATTTTCTACACAAGCATCTGTATATTTCACAAATTGATTTTTCAACATGGCACGGAAACCTTTGTCTTTCAAGTTTTCCATGAAAATATTCACCATTGGAGCCGTTTCACCTACAATTCCAGAATCTAATAAAAACACTGCGCCTTTTCCGTCAAAGCTTTGTGTTGGAATTCCGGTTGCTTCAATATTATCTTTAGAATTAATCAGAATCGGGATACTCAAATAACTGTTCAAAGGATCTAAACCAGAACTTTTCCCGTGGAAAAAACTCTCCATTTGAGAAAATATATTTTTTAACTGCAATAATTTTTCACGCGTTAAATTCTCCAGAACCGTAATTTTATTTTGTGCATATTTATCGTAAATGGCGGCTACAAGTGCGCCACTACTACCTACACCATAGCCTTGAGGAATACTGGAATCAAAATACATTCCGGTTTCCACATCGTTTTTCAACGTTGCTAAATCAAAAGTAACTAAATCGGATTGTTCATTTTGTAAGGTTTCTAAATACGTTACAAAACGTCTTAAGTTACCATTAGATTTAATGGCTTCTTCAGTTGGATTTTCATCCCTTTTAAGCGCGCCATTATAAAAATTATATGGAATTGAAAGCCCTTTTGAGTCACGGATAATTCCGTATTCTCCAAAGAGTAATATTTTTGAATAAAATAAAGGTCCTTTCATATGGTATTGTAAATTAGCAATTTGGGGTTGATAATTAGGTATTTGTAAAGTGCTTTTTATAAATCAACTTGGTCGCCGCGATTTGCTTCTTGGATTCCCAGATCAATTTGTTCTTTTTGTTCGGGAGATAATTGTTTCCAAACATCTTTTTTCTCTGATTTGAAAATGTTTTTTACAGCCTCAATTATAACTTTGTCATTTGTTTTTAACAACATTTTTATCAATTCTAATTTCTCTGATTGAAGATCCATAATTTCAGCTCTTTAAAAAATAAAGATAGGAAAAAAATAAATCAAATCAACACAGCGCCATTTCCAATTTCGTCACAAATGTACTGACCATTTTGACAATAGCCAACTAATTCGTTCTTAATAAATTGTAAAACTTTTTCGGCTACATTTTCAGGGTATAAAACATGCACATTTGCGCCGGCATCCAGTGTGAAACAAACTGGAATTTTAGTTTTATTTCTAAATTTCCAAATCGCATTTATAATCTCCAACGTGTTCGGTTTCATTAATATAAAATAAGGCATCGAAGTCATCATCATGGCATGTAAAGTTAAGGCTTCGCTCTCTACAATTTTGATGAATTCGTCCAGATTCCCACTTTCGAAAATTGAAATCAATTGGTCTAAATTTTCGTGCGCCTGTGCAAATCGCCTTTCGGCAAAAGGATGGTTGTGCATCAAATCATGTCCCACGGTACTTGAAACTTGTTTCTCACCTTTGTCAACTAGTAAAATAGTATCTTGAAAATTCTTGAAATTAGCATGTACCGCATTTGGAAATTCCACGCCAAATAAATCCGAACTTCCGGAGATATTTGCATGATTTCCCCACACTACAACTTGTCCTTTTACACTTCTGCAAGCGCTTCCTGAACCCAAACGTGCTAATAAAGACGCTTTCTGATAGAAATATTCCTCGGTCATTTCAGGATTTAATACTTTTTCTAAACTCATCAAGTTCATCGCCAAAGCTGCCATTCCAGATGCTGATGAAGCGATTCCCGAACTGTGCGGAAACGTATTTTCCGTGTCAATCGTAAAATGGTAGTCTTTCAAAAACGGCAAATAGATTTCGATTCGCTCCAGGAATTTTTGGATTTTTGGCTTGAAATCTTCTTTTGATTGTCCTTCAAAAAGTAAGTCAAAAGAAAAATCATCTTTTATGTTTAGCGCAGTTGAAGTATTTTTTTTGGCGAAAGCCAATTTCGTAATCGTTTTACAATTATTCAACGTAAAACTCACCGAAGGATTCGCAGGAATTTGATTGTCTTTTTTCCCCCAATATTTTACAAGGGCAATATTGCTGGGAGCGCTCCATTGAAAATTGCCTTCTTCAATCGAATGTGTATATTGTGATGGAATAAAATCGGTTGCTGAAATCATGAATGTATAAATTTATGCAAATATACTTTTTTTGCGTTATTTGTTTATTCGATTGGATAGTTAATCGTTAGAAAGATTTGAGTAAATTTGGCTCACATTAGAAAAATATAAAAATGAATAAAATTACCCGAATATTAGCTGTTGTTGTTACGTGTCTTGCGATTGGTTATTTCTCTGGTACGGTTACTCGTTCTGCCATTACCACTTGGTATCCAACCTTAATAAAACCTAGTTTTAATCCGCCCAATTGGATTTTTGCACCAGTCTGGAGTATGCTATATGTGATGATGGGTGTTGCTGCCGGATTAGTTTGGGACCGAATAGAAACCGAAAAAGAACTAGTAAAAAAAGCGTTGATTTTCTTTGCGATACAATTGGCACTGAATGCATTGTGGTCGTATTTATTTTTTGGCTTACACAACCCGATGTTAGCTGGATTAGAAATTATTGTATTGTGGTTGATGATTTTTGAAACGTACATTCAATTTGCCAAAATCAATAAAATTGCGGGCTATTTATTTCTTCCATATTTGGCGTGGGTAAGTTTTGCCGCGGTGTTAAATGGAAGTATATGGTGGCTGAATAGAGGATAGTGTTCAGTCTTCAGTTTTACATTGATCAGTTTGCTGCGTAAAAAAAGTTGTATAATTTTTTAAAGCCTCATAACTTCTTAAATTCAATATTCTTGGTAGATAAAAAATCCATCAGCGATAAAACATTACTATTTTCTGTAAGTGTTTTCGATTTTGGGTCACTATCACAAAATTGAAGAAAAAGGGCTATTTCTTCTGGTTTTAATTTTAAAGTTTCAACATAAAATTTTTGATCGCAGGTAGTTGTAGCCAATGCTTTAAATTCAATCTCAGTACCCTTTTTTTTAACTGCCTCTTTTTCCTTTAAGAATAGCTTTAGAATCATTTTGCCAATTCGAATCAGATCCATTCCGTTTTCAATACTACCATTGTATACGCCCGTTTTTAAACTTCTTGCTGACTTTTCTACAGCTAATTGGTCAATTTTTCCTTGTTCGTATGCTTTGTCAGTACTTAGTTTTATTGACGGCATTTTTGTAATTAATACTTCTTCTAATTCTTCCGGTTTAAGGATCAATGAAATTACAAGATTGTTTCTGCTAATGGTATTTTGATCCAAAACAATTTTTTTGATGTCATGATTTTTTGAGATAAAAATGAGTTCGTCGCCCGCTTTTACCAAAATAGAAAACTCCCCAGCTGAGTTTGTAATGCTGACTTTTTTAGAATTGAAATTAGCAACTTCAACTTTTTCTACAGGAAATTGTTCGTGTAAAACTTTGCCTTTAATTAATTTTTCAGTTTGTGAGAAACCAGATTGAAGTGTAAAAAAGACTATGGAAACAAAAAAGTAGGTTTTATTCATTCGTAATATTTTGATTACAAACATATTTAAATAATTTCATCAAAATGAAAACAAAATGGTAAAATCTTGTTAATCAAAAACCAAAGTTCTCTTAATTAAAGTATTGTACTAGAAAGACTTCGCTCTAAACAGCACTCGCCACAGTAAATCCGCTTGTCCATGCATTCTGAAAATTAAATCCGCCTGTAATCGCGTCAATATTTACGATTTAGTCAGAAAAATAGGTGTTAGTAGTGTTTAAAAAATTACAAAATATTTCATTTCGTCAACCTCTGTCGACTTAATTTTATTCATGCATAATGACCCAATGCTGAAACTACAAAAACAGTTACGATATCTTCTTGAACTTCATATATTAGTCGGTCTTTTTTATTAATCCTTCTTGACCAAAAACCTCTTAATTCATATTTTAACTCTTCTGGTTTTCCTACACCTGTTTACGGATGGTCTTTCAATTCATTAAGTATTCTTAAGATTTTTTTTATAGCAGCAACATCTCCAGATATTTTATGCTTTGATAAATCTTTTTCAGCCGTTTGTTTAATGATTACTTGATACTTTCCCATAATTCCTCTGCACTTTCCATGACTCTACCTTTTTCTTTGCTTGCTTTTTTAATTTTTTTTACAAACTCTTGATTATAGTGGCTTTTATCATCTTCCTCAATAAGCACAATTTCTTTTGAATTTTCAAAAAATACACGAGCCATTTCTAAAAAGGCTTTGCCTTTTTTAGTGTTTTCATTTATTTTTAATCTTATCGTTGTCATAACTTATTTTTTTACAAATTTACAAAAAACTTTCACTCAATAACTTAGACTTCCTTTTTGATTTTGAGTGATTTATAAAAATTTACTGCTTTAGAATTTTATCCAACAGCACTCGCTACAATAAACCCACTAGTCCACGCATTCTGAAAGTTGAATCCGCCTGTAATCGCATCAATATTTACAATTTCACCAGCAAAATACAGGTTTTCATGGAATTTGCTTTCCATGGTTTTGAAGTTGATTTCTTTTAAATCAATTCCGCCGGCAGTTACAAATTCTTCTTTAAAGGTACTTTTTCCATTTACTTGAAAAGTGCCATTCGTTAATTGATTCGCAAGATTCTGCAATTGAATTTTAGACAAATCGGCCCATTTCGTCTCCGCTTCAATTCCTGAAGCGAGCACCAAACTTTCCCATAATCTATTGGTTAATTCGAAAGGAGATTTCTTTGAAACCGATTTTTTTGCGTGTTCTTGTTTTAAATCTTTTAGCTTTTTCTCTACATCCGCAGTATCTTCATCATTCAACCAATTTACAAAAATGGTAAACTGATAATTTTTATCATGCAAGACGCGGGCTCCCCAAGCGGAGAGTTTCAAAATAGCCGGTCCGCTCATTCCCCAATGGGTAATTAACAATGGTCCTGTTGCGCTGAGTTTGGTGTCTTTTACTTTTACGGTTACTTGCGCCGCAACTCCGGGTAATTCTTTTATTCTGGAATCTTTGATATTAAAAGTGAATAGGGAAGGAACCGGGCTGACAACAGCGTGTCCAAAAGTCTGCAGCATTTCCCATATTTTAGGATTGCTACCCGTAGCTAAAACGAGCTTTTCGGCTATGTAATTCTCGCTTTGGGTTTCTATTTTCCAAAAAGCGTCTTTCTTGAAAATTGATTGTACACTTTGTCCAGTAAGTACTGTAATTCCCAGTTTTTGTGTGGCTGTTAGGAAACAGTCAATAATTGTTTGTGAGGAATTCGAAACGGGAAACATGCGTCCGTCAGGTTCAATTTTTAATTCTACGCCATGTTTCTCAAACCATTCAATTGTATCACCAGAACCAAATTGATGAAAAGGACCGCGTAATTCTTTTTCGCCACGCGGATAGAATTTCACTAATTCATTCGGTTCAAAACAAGCGTGTGTTACGTTGCATCTTCCACCACCGGAAATGCGAACTTTTTGCAACACTTCAGCTCCGCGTTCTAAAATCGCGACTTTCAGTTTTGGGTTTTTCTCTACAATACTAATCGCTGTAAAAAATCCTGCTGCGCCGCCGCCTACTATTATTATATCAAAATTCTGGTTCATATTCTATTTGGGAAATCAGTGATGATTCCGTTTACGTTGAATGTTTTTATTTTTTTAATATCTTCTAATTCATTTATGGTCCAAGGGAAAACCTGCAAGTCTTTTTGTTGCATTTTCGCCGTGTTTTCTTGTGTCAATAAATGAAAATGCGGGTGAATGGATTTAGCCTGAATGAATTTGGCGAAAGCCAAAGCCAAGTCTAAATCGGTTTCCGTTAAAACGCCAATTGGAATTTTATCATTTAAAAATGCCACTTGTTGAAGCGCGTTCCAATCAAAACTGGAAACTAAAAAACGGTCGTAGTTCCATCCTTTTTTGGTAACGTATTTTTCAATTAGCGAAACTACTTTTTCTGTAACTTCATAACTTTTGAGCTCAATGTTGATAAAACAATTTTGGTTTACCAAATCAAAAACCGCTGCCAGCGTTGGAATTTCATGTGTTCCATTTATTCGAAAAGCTTTTAATTCGCGCAAAGATAATGCATTTACAAAACCTTTTCCATTGGTCGTTCTGTCAATAGTTTCATCGTGAATAACGATTATCTCGCCATCAGCACTTAAATGCACGTCGAGTTCAATGCCGTCCACTTGCATGTCTAATGCTTTTTGGAACGAAACGAAGGTGTTCTCAGGTTCGTATCCTTTTGCGCCACGATGTGCAATTTTTAGCATTTTATTTTATTTTTTGGTAAAGATAACCATAAAAAAACGCCTTCATTTCTAAAGGCGTTTGGTTGAAATTATTTTGAAATTAACCTATTGGATATAATTCAATTTAATTGATTTTTTTAACCACATAGGAACATAAATCATAAATTTTGAAAGCCGTTGCAGTTTTTTAAAGAAAACCATAGCTATGTGAACCCAAGAATTGGGCCGTCCTACTCTTTTTCTATGTTTCTATGTGGTTAGTTTTTTTTTAATATTAATTGAAGTTTTATTAATTAAATTCGACGAGTTAAAATTATTTTTTCAATTCCAATAAAACGATGTCGAATTCAGAATCAATACTTACTTTTCCATTCGAAACAATTGCTTCTTTTCCGGAATAGGCATCTCTGACTTTAGTTCCATCTTTAAAAACAGAACCTACCGCAAGTTCTTTGGTACCAATCGCTAAATCCAATCCAACCACCACCGCATCTGAATAATTCTCTTTAGAGAATGTTCTGGAAAAAGTATAGGGTTGAGCCGAAATTTGCTTATGAATCCCTGCTCCAACGGCTGGATGATTTCTTCTGAACTGCCCTAATTTTTGCCAATGCAACAGCGTTTTTTGGGTTGCAGGATTTGATTTTATGGCTTCCCAATTCATGAACGAACGCAAGGTAGCATCGCCTTGTGTTCCGTCGATTATTAAGGAACGAGCGCTTTCATCCCCATAATACACTTGAGAAAGTCCGGGGCTCAGTAATAATTTGGTTCCGCTTTCTATAGTTTTGGTGCGATTTCCATCAAAAGGTCCGCCATCATCATGAGATGACAAATAATTCAAAACGCTATATCCTTTCAAGTCATTATTCAGCTTGTTTGAATATTTGGAGAATATAAATTCATAGTCTTTTTGCGCATCCCATTTAAATTCAAAATTGATCATGTTGTTGAAACCATTTTTGAAATAGTTTATCTTTTTGTCTCCAAAATCAAAATCTTGTCCTCCACTAATGCCATAATTGTACACTTCGGCAATCGTGTAAAAAGGGTTGTTGTCTAAAACCTTTGTTGGATTGTTTTTCTTCCAAGTTTTAAAAGCATAATCACATTGGGTTTTAAAATCGGCCCAAACGGTTTCGTCTGTATGTTTTACGGTGTCGCCTCTGTACCCGTCAATTCCGTAATCTGCAATATAATCCGTTAACCATTTGATGATGTAATATTTTGGTGCTCTTGGATATCCCGTACGAGCGAAAAACGCGTTCAATTCTTTCATTTCCTGTTCGTAACGCCCTTCTTTTTTCCATTTTTCGATTAAAAAAGGAGGCAGCGCTACAGCTTGATTGCTTTCTGTTTTTATATCCGGAAGATTAGAAACCAATGTGCATGCGGTTGTGTTTTCAAACGATTTGTAATCACAATTGGGTCCTGTTCTCACCCAATCATTTGGCCAAACGGTATCTTCGGAGGTTACGTGACCGGTATGATTGATCACGCCATCAAGAATGATTCGGATTCCGTGCGCGTGTGCTTTTTGAACTAATGCAGCCAAATCTTCTTTTGTTCCAAAGTTAGGATCTAAGTTCGTCCAGTCTCTAGCCCAATATCCATGAAAGGCATAACTCAAACCCGTTCCTTCATCAACGGCATCGTGTATTTGCTCCACTATTGGTGTAAACCAAATAGCATTTATTCCTAATTTATCAAAATAACCTTCGTCAATTTTTTGAGAAATCCCTTTGATGTCGCCACCTTCAAAACCACGAAGTTTTCCTGTTGTTTTGGTTCTGTTGAAGTTTATGTCATTTGAAGCGTCACCATTATTAAAACGGTCGGTCATTAGAAAATAAACATTCGCACCTTCCCAAACGAAAGGTGTTTTGTTACTCTCGGCAACCGTTTGTGTACTGGAGCAACTACTTATGATTGTCATGGTGAATAATAAAAGTGGGATTAAATATTTTTTCATTTTTTTAGCATTGAATGATTGATTTTTCTTGAAACCGATGAGAATTACAAGTTCATGTAAGTGAGTATAAATTACCTAATTGGTTCAAATTACTTTAGTTCTAAAATCAAAACCGATTTAGGTTCTATTGTAATTTTGTTTGTAACGTCAAAGGTAAGTTCAGAAATAACATCTTTTCCGGTTTTAAAATCTTTGATGTTTTCTCTAAAACGATTTGTGTTTACTGTTTTGGTTTCAGTACTATTGTTCATCAAAACCATAATTGTTTCATTTGTATTGTATCTGAAATAAACGTAAATGTTATTCTCCGGAATGTAATGTGTCATTTTTCCAAAATGTACCGCCGCTTTCGTTTTCCTCCAGTTAAATAATTTAGAAGTAAAATTAAAATAGTCATTCTGTCCCGAAGTTCTTCCTTCTTTGACGAAAGCATTGTTTTTATCGCCTTCCCAACCGCCAGGAAAATCTTTACGAATGTCCGCATCTCCTTTGTTTTTATCGCCAGCCATTCCTATCTCGCTTCCGTAATATAACTGTGGAATTCCACGCACGGTAGCCATAAGGGTCATTGCCATTTTGTATTTTCTAATGTCGTTTTCGTAGGTTTGATTGAAACGATTGGTGTCGTGATTTTCTACAAAAATCAACATATTATTGATATTTGGATACAGAAAATCATTCGTAAAATTGTCATATAATTTTACCATTCCTTTGTCCCATGAGCCGTCATCTTCATTAAAAACTTTGCTGGTTGCCTCATACAAGGTGAAATCCATTACACTTGGCAAATACGAGTTGTAATTTTGTATTTCAGCAATTTTACTGTCTTTTTGCCAATATGCCATTTGCGCTTGACTTTGCATCCAAACTTCCCCTACAATATTAAAATTTGGGTATTCATCCGTAATGGATTTTGTCCATTTTGCGATTCCTTTTGGATCTGAATAATTGTAGGTGTCAACTCTGAAACCATCCAAATCAGCGTATTCAATCCACCAAATTGCATTTTGAATCAAGTACTTTAAAGTCAAAGGATTCTTCAAATTTAAATCGGGCATCGTTGGAACAAACCAACCGTCAAGCGTTATTTTTTTGTCAATTTCAGATGCATTAATGTCATGGATAACGGTTCTTTTATGATTGGTTTGTGTAAAAGTATCAAATTGATTAATCCATTCTTTTGTAGGTAAATCTTTCATCATCCAATGTTCAATTCCCCAGTGATTCGTGACGTAATCCATCACCAGTTTCAGGTCTCTTTTGTGCATTTCAGAAGCCAACCGAACATAATCGTCATTTGTTCCATAACGCGGATCTATTTTATATACATCAGATTGACCGTACGTATGATATGAATAAGCAGCATCATTATCCTCATTAAGTGGCGTGGTCCATATCGTTGTAGCTCCCAACGATGCTATGTAATCCAAGTTTTTTATAATTCCGTCAATATCGCCACCGTGTCTTCCCCCCGGTAATTCTCTATTGTATTTTTCTTTGGTCGAATTTTCGCTGTCATTGTTTCTGTTTCCATTGGCAAAACGATCCGGCATCAATAAATACATCATATCCGAAGAGTCAAAGCTTTTGCGTTGCGCGGAATTTGCTCTTCTTTGCTGGAAAGAATATTTTTGTGTAAACGTTTTTTTGTTGTTGTTTTTAAAAGTAAACACGAAATCAGAGGCCAAAACTTTTTTAGTATCAATGGTGACAAAAATGTAGTTGGGATTTTCCGTTCTTTCAACATTGGTTATTTTTATGCCTTTAGAAACCGTAACTTGGTATTGAGAAATGTCTTTACCGTAAAAAAGAATCTGCAGTTCTGGATTTTGCATTCCTGCATACCAAAAAGGCGGTTCAACTTTGTCGATTTGAGCGTGTAACGTTGCAGACATAAAAAAAAGGAATAAGGTTATTTTTTTTAGAAAACTTCTATTTTGGACAGGTAAAGAAATAATTTTATTCATAGTGAAATACATTAATTACATTAAATTTTAATGAGAATTATAAAAAAATCAGTGTTGTTTCATCGAATTATGTAAGGGATAATTCCAATTAGAATCAGTGTCATATAAACAATCCCAATGTGCATTGGGATTGTATTTTACTTATGAAAATCTGGATCAAGTGACAGCATTAATGTTAAGTTTTAACAATCGTTTCTAAACGGTCGCTAAACTTTCTGGCGTTACCAAAACGGATTTTCCGTTTACTACGATTGCCAATTTGGTATCGCCAATAATTGAGAATGTAGTTTCCTTATGATTGATTGCTACTTTCAAAATTTGGTTTCTAAAATTAATCTTAAACGAATAGCCTTCCCATTCTTTTGGGATTTTTGGAGAAAAATGAAGTGTATCCTCTTTAATTCTCATTCCTCCAAAACCTTCTACTATACTCATCCAAGTTCCGGCCATAGATGTAATATGACAGCCTTCTTCCACTTCTTTGTTGTAATCATCAAGATCCAGACGCGAAGTTCTTAAGTAGAATGTGTATGCCATATCCATTTTGTCTAACAGTGCCGCCTGAATTGAATGTACACAAGGCGAAAGCGAACTTTCATGAACCGTAAAAGATTCGTAAAATTCAAAATTGTTTTTCAGTTCTTCTTTCGAAAAATGATCTTCAAAGAAATAGAAGCATTGCAAAACATCGGCTTGTTTGATATACGGCGAACGCAAAATTCTATCCCAAGACCATTTTTGATTGATGGGTCTTTGGATTTTATCCAAATCAGCTACGCGAACTAATTCTTTGTCCAAGAAACCGTCTTGTTGCAAGTATACATTATATTCTTCCGAAAACGGAAAGTACATATTGTCCGAAACTTTTTTCCAAGATTGTAATTCGGAATCCGTGATTTTTACTTTTTCGGTAATTCTTTTGTGATCCGAAGGATATTCCAGCGACACTTTTTGAATTTGTTCGTACGTATATTCCAGACACCACTTGGCAATATAATTTGTGTAGAAATTATTGTTTACGTTGTTCTCGTATTCATTTGGACCGGTAACTCCAAGAATTACATATTGGTTCAAATTAGTTGAATAATTCGCTCTTTGATGCCAAAAACGAGCAATTGCGATTAATACTTCCAATCCTTTTTCAGGAATGTAGCTGTAATCGCCAGTGTATCTGTAAAAGTTATAAATGGCAAATGCGATTGCTCCGTTTCTATGAATTTCTTCAAAGGTAATTTCCCATTCGTTATGGCATTCTTCACCGTTCATGGTCACCATTGGATACAAAGCAGCGCCATTTGTAAATCCTAATTTGGTAGCATTTTCAATGGCTTTGTCCAATTGATTGTAACGGTATGTCAATAAGTTTCTGGCTACTTCCTGATCTTTGGTTGCCATGTAAAAAGGAATGCAATAGGCTTCGGTATCCCAATACGTTGATCCACCGTATTTTTCTCCGGTGAATCCTTTAGGGCCAATATTCAGACGGGAATCTTTTCCTAAATAGGTTTGGTTCAACTGAAAAATATTGAAACGAATTCCTTGTTGTGCTTTTACATCACCATCAATGGTAATATCAGACATTTCCCAAATTTTTGCCCAAGCATCAATTTGGTCCTGCAGCATTTTGTCATATCCTAATGCTAAAGCGGATTGAATTACTTTCTCAGCAGCGGTAACGGTATTTTCATGGTTTAAGGAAACCGTGTAACCACCAATTTTTTGGATCGATGATTTTTGGCCTTGCCCCACAATTACATCATAACTGAATTGAATTTTATCAGCAGTTGCATCAATATTAGAAGGAGAAATAGCCGTTTTTTCACCATTATTCAAAATGCTGTTGTGCATGAATGTGGTTACTTTAAAATGTGTTTTAAATGTTTGTGCCGTTACAAATGCTTCATTTCCTGACTTTTTTACATCAAGTGGTTCCCAGAATTTTTCTTCCCAGTTGGCATCTTCATTTGTTACGCCAGCATCGATATATGGTTTGTAAACTATTTTTGAATCTTTGTTCAAAGGTGTGATTTCGTAATTAATCACCCCCACCTCGTCTAGGTTCAAAGAAAGGAAGCGACGTACACTCACGGAAATTTCCGTTCCGTTTTTCAAAGTAGCTTCAAAAGAGCGGTTGTACCAACCTTCTTTCATATTCAATTCACGGCGAAAATTATTGACTGCTGAACAGTTGTTCAAATCCAGTTTCTCTCCGTTGACCTCAATGTCAATACCAATCCAATTTGGAGCATTTAAAACCTTGGCGAAATATTCCGGATATCCGTTTTTCCACCAACCCACTTTAGTCTTGTCAGGATAATAGATGCCGGCAATGTAACTTCCCTGAAAGGTCTCTCCCGTGTATGTTTCTTCAAAATTAGCACGTTGTCCCATGGCACCATTACCAATACTGAACAGACTTTCAGATGATTTTACACACTCGGCATCAAATCCTTCTTCTATGATAGACCAATTGTCTGGTTTTATATAATCTTGATTCATTCTTTTCTAATTTAAAAAATTCAATGATTTAAAAATTCAAAGATTGTAGTGGGTTGCATACAATCTTTTCCTTTTTTCCTTTTTTGAATCTTGTTTTTTTATTCTTTTATTAATTCTTCTATAAAGTGGGTATCGATAGCTGTAAAATCATTAAAGATGTGTTTTGCCTCGTGCAAAGTGCGTGCATCACCTATTCCAATACTGGTCATATTACCAATATTTGCCGCTTGAACTCCCGCTACTGAATCTTCAAATACTATTGAGTTTTCGGGAGTAGCATTCAGTAATTTAGCAGCCATCAGGAATACTTCCGGATCTGGTTTAGCATTAGTCACATCATTTCCATCTACAACCGCGTCAAAATACGAGAGTAGTCCTGTTTTTTCCAGAATAGGTCTGGCGTTTTTACTGGCAGAACCTAATGCGATGTGTTGGTTGTTTTCCTTTAAAAATTTTAAAATTGGAAATACTCCCGGAAGAATTTCGCTTTCATCCATATCGACTAAATAGGATAAGTAGTCTTCATTTTTTTGAACTAACCATCGGTCTTTATCTTCTTGTGAAGCTTCCACTTTTCCTAATTCTAATATAATATCCAAAGAGCGCACGCGGCTTACTCCTTTTAATAATTCATTATGTTCGTGTGTAAATTCGATATTTAATTCATTTGCGATTTTTTGCCACGCTAAATAATGGTATTTAGCCGTGTCAACAATCACTCCGTCCAGGTCGAATATAAATGCTTTTTTAGTCATTGATTGTAATTTTCGATTCATCATTAATTGTAAGTGCAATTATTCCGGCAAGAATCATTGAAAAGCCGCCTATTAGCAGCGCATAAATTGGTTCACTGTTAAAAAATTGAGAGACCAAAAACCCTAAAATCGAGGCGGCAACTAATTGTGGGATAACAATGAAAAAGTTAAAAACCCCCATATAATATCCCATTTTATTTGATGGCAACGCTCCGGAAAGCATCGCATAGGGTATAGATAAAATACTAGCCCAAGCAATTCCGATTCCAATCATTGGCAACCATTCCATATTAAAAGTGCTGGGATCTTTTATAAAATAAATAGAAATGAGTCCTAATCCTCCTAGTGTTAATGCCAAGAAGTGAGTAAATTTTCTGCTGGTTATTTTTGCTAATAAAGGAAGCAAGAAAGCGGCTAATGCGGCAATCAGATTGTAATTTGCAAACATTTCTCCAACCTGATTTGCACCCGTATTGTAGGCTGTTGAAGTAGTGTCTGTTGTGCCATAAATATGTTGTGTAACTGCCAAAGTGGTATAAATCCACATTGAAAAAAGGGCGAACCAAGAGAAGAATTGAACCCAGGCCAATTGTTTCATGATTTTTGGCATGAACTGAAAATCATTCATAATGGTTACAAATCCATTTTCGGTATTATTTGCTTTTTGCATTAATCCCGAAATAATCATAGCCAGACCACCCAATGCGATTAAACCAAGGGCCAGTACATATAAGTCTTTCTTTAATTCAAAATGGAAAATGGCAAAAGCAAATAGTATTCCAATGGCAAAGAAGATCAACCCTTTGTTTAAGTGTGATTTGCCGTTATTTTGGTACCATTCCGTAGAATAGTTTTCTTTTTCAAAGGTGTCTTTTTTATGGTTTTCAAATGCTGCCAGTTCTTCAGGAGAATATTCTTTGGATGTAATTACCGTCCATAGGACTGCAATTAGGAAAGCAACTCCACCAATATAAAAGGAGTATTTTACAGAATCAGGAATGATTCCCAGCGGAGCGGTATTTTCAACACCGAAATGTGTCAAAATTAACGGTAATTTCGAAGCAAAATAAGCGCCAATTCCTATAAAAAAACTTTGCATCGCAAATCCCATTGTGCGTTGCTTTTCTGGAAGGTTATCGCCTACAAAGGCACGAAACGGCTCCATGGAAACATTGATTGACGCATCCATAATCCATAACATTCCTGCCGCAAACCATAAAACGGGTGAATTGGGCATGATGAATAAGGCTGCGGAAGCAAAAATAGCACCCGCTAAAAAATAAGGTTTTCTTCTACCTAATTTTGTCCAGGTTCTATCGCTGAAATAACCAATTATGGGTTGAATGATTAAACCTGTCATTGGCGCGGCAACCCACAAAATGGGAATGTCGTCAATGTCTGCGCCTAAAGTTTGAAATATACGGCTAACATTAGAATTTTGCAGCGCAAAACCCATTTGAATCCCCAGAAATCCAAAACTCATGTTCCAGATTTGCCAGAAACTTAATCTACGCTTTTCCATTATCGTAATTTAAAAAATTAAACGATAAGCGCTATGCTTATCAAAACTCATCTTATTTTCGAAGTAAAAGTTAAGGTTTGATGTCGTAAATATAAAAATATATTTTAAACTAACGTTTTTCGCAAACAAATAATAAGAAACATTTTTCACTACAAGGTTGTAGTGCTGAATCTAATACGGGATGGACTACTTAGATCAATTAGATTTTTAGTGTTCTTAGATTTTTTAGTCTACAAAATTGATAATTTGACTGAAAATAAATGTTTTTAAAAGTCCTCATTCTCTTTATAAATTTAAAAATTTAATTTGTAGACTCTCTTTCTATCAAATGCGTTTCAATAACTTCGGTTTTATAATTTTCGTCTTCTTCATCTTCTTCAGATTCGAGTCTTTCAATTAGCATTTTTGCGGCTTTGTTTCCCATTTTTATTCCGTTTTGACTTACGGTGGTAATCGTAGGTGTTGAATATTTTGAAATAATACCATCGGTAAAGGCAATAACAGCTAGATCTGTAGGGACATTAAGGCCTATTTTGTTGGCGGTTTTGATTATGGTAACGGCGAACAATTCATTAACCGTAAAAACAGCATCAATTGCTTTGTCTTCCAGTAATTTTCCAATGGTAATTTCGCACGTATCAACATCTTCTATTTTGATTATTAGATTTTCATTAAAAGGGATGTCATTATCCAACAGCGCTTTAATATAGCCGTCAGTACGGAGTTTGCCGACGCTCACGTAATCTACTGTGGTTACTAATGCAATTTTTTTTCTTCCTTTATCAATCAAGCTTTGAACCGCTTCATACGCTGCGGATTGATCGTCAATAATTACTTTGTCGCAAAGAATATCATTGGTAACACGATCAAACATCACGACAGGCATTCCTTGATTGATGACTTCAGTGATGTGGTGAAAATCGCCTTTGAATTGGGTTTCTTTAGAAAGAGACATAATGAAACCATCAATACTACCGTTAGCAAGCATTTCCATGTTAAGAACTTCTTTGTCAAAAGAATCGTCAGATAAGCAGATGATTACGCTGTATCCATTTTCATTGGCTACATGTTCGATTCCCTTAATCACTGTAGAGAAGAAATGATGCACAATTTCAGGGATAATAATTCCGATAGTTTTTGTTTTGCGATTTTTTAGGCTCAACGCAATATTGTTCGGTTTGTAATTGTAGAATTTGGCAAACGCCTGTACTTTAAGTCTAGTTTCTTCACCAATCTCGAGGCTGTTTCTTAATGACTTGGAAACTGTGGAAATGGATACATCTAATTCTTTTGCAATTTGTTTAAGTGTGATTTTCCTTTTCATGGTAAGATGTGGTAAAAATTTTATTTCGTAATAAAGATAAAATTTAATTTTACAAATGGTAATTAAAGGGATAAAAATTTAAATAAATCAGAAAGTTTTCAACACTATTACGTTTTCGTAACTCAATTAAAAAGGGCTGTTGTCGGAGGTGACAAAATTTACATAAATTTAACATTCGAAGTAATGGTTAAGGTTGAGAATTCAATAAAAACTTAAATTAATTTAAACAAAAAGTATGAAAACAATTTATAAAAAGTTGTTAATGTTATTACTGCTACTCCCTTTTAGTATTCTGGCTCAGAATACTGTTGGTGGGACTGTTCTTGATAAAACATCAGGACAGCCTATTCCGGGTGTAAATGTAAATGTACAAGGTTCCGCTAATGGTGTTTCTACTGATTTTGATGGGAAATATCAGTTATCCAATGTAAAAAGAGGCGACAAAATCGTTTTCTCATACATCGGTTACACGAATACTGTTGTGGATTATGTTGCTCAAAATTCATTAAATGTGTCTTTACAAGAAGATGCGAATCAATTGCAAGAAGTTGTAATTCAAGTGGGTTACGGTACTGTTAAGAAGAAAGATGCAACAGGATCAGTTTCTCAAATTGCTGAAAAAGACTTTAATAAAGGAATAAACATCACTCCAGAAAGTTTGATTAGTGGTCGAATTGCAGGAGTAAATGTAACAGGAGGAGGAGCGCCGGGTGCTAAAGCTGATATTCGTATTAGAGGAGGATCATCTTTATATGCTTCAAATGAGCCGTTAATTGTATTAGATGGATTGCCTTTAAGTAATGCTGTACCGTCAGGTGCGACTAGTATTTTGTCTACTATAGATCCTAATGATATCGCATCATTTACAGTTCTTAAAGATGCATCTGCAGCAGCGATATATGGTTCTCGAGCAGCAAATGGTGTAATTGTAATTACTACTAAAAAAGGTACGAAAGGAAAAGTCAAAGTAAGTTTTAGTTCCCAAGTAGCTGTTAATACTGTTGAAAACACAGTTGATGTTTTAAGTGCAGATCAATTTCGTGCTTTAGTTAATGAAAAAGGATCTACTGCACAAAAAGCATTATTAGGAAATGCCAATACAAACTGGCAAGATGAGATTTTCAGCACATCTGTCACTACTAATAATAATATCTCTGTGAGCGGAGCATTACTTGATAAATTACCAGTACGACTTTCAGTAGGTAATGTAGACAATTCTGGTATTCTTAAAAATACTTCTTTTGAAAGAACTACAACGTCTATTTCGTTGAATCCTGTGTTGTTTGATAATCATTTAAAGATAGATGTTAGCGGTAATTTATCTTTTGGTAGAAATAGATTTCAGGATGAAGGCGCAGTTATAGGAAGTGCCATAGGATTTGATCCTACTCAGCCAGTTTTTCAAGCGAACTCTCGCTTCGGTGGATACTATGAATGGCTAGAGCCAAATGGTAATGTGCCTTTATTACCAGCAAGAAACCCAGTTGCGCGTTTGAATCAAGATCAGCGTCGAGCAACTTCAACTAGAAAATGGGGAAATGTAAGCGTAGATTATAAATTTCACTTTTTTGAAGATTTAAGAGTCGTTGCGGAAGCAGGTATAGATCGATTTGATAGTAATGGTTTTACTGAAGTAAGCACTCAAAGTATCTTGGGATTTCGGCCAAGAACTTTTACTGAAGCTAATTATGTAAACTTGGGTAACTATTCAAGTTACACAGATGCGCTTCAAAATAAAAATTTAAACGCTTACTTTAATTATATTAAAAATTTTGGTAAATTGAGTGTTGATGCCACAGCCGGATACAATTATCAATTGTTTGAAAAAGAACGCTCTCAAACAGGAGAAATTAGACAGCCAAACCCAAATCAGGACGTCATAACAGATCCAGATATTAATTTGCAATCTTACTTTGGTCGTTTAAACTTAGGATTTGACAGTCGTTACTTATTGACTGTAAATTATCGTCGAGATGGGACTTCACGTTTCTCGCAACAAAACAGATGGGGTAATTTTGCAGGAGCCGCTCTTGCATGGAATGTTGCCGAAGAGTCATTTTTAAAAGATAACTCTACCATTTCAACATTTAAATTACGAGTTGGTTACGGTACAACTGGACAACAAGATATATCAGCTCAATATGATTATTTAAGACGTGTAACCCTTGGTACAATTAATTCGCAATATATTTTTGGAAACACAGTTATTTCAACTGCAAGACCAGAAGGATATAATGAGAACATCAAATGGGAAGAATTAGCAGAGATTAATCTTGGTATCGATTATGGATTTTTTAATAACAGAGTAACAGGATCTTTAAACTATTTTGACAAGGAATCAAAAGACTTATTAGCTGATATTGCCGTACCTGATGGTGCAAATATTAGAAATCAAGGTTTCTTTAATGTGGGTGCTGTGAGGACTAAAGGAGTTGAATTTAACATTGAGTCTGATATTGTCAAAAATGATAATTTAACTTGGAACGTAGCCTTCAACACTACTTTCATTGATCAAAAAATATCAAACTTAGGAATTGCCGTTCCAGGTTTTCAAGGGTATCTTGCAGGTGATAATATCGCAGGAGGAAGCGGAAACAAAATTCAAGTTAATTCTGTAGGATTTACTCCAAATTCGTTTCTAGTGTATGAGCAATTATACGATAGTAACAAAAGACCAATTCAAGGTGCATACGCTGATAGAAACCAAGATGGGAAAATTGACGCAGGAGATCGTTATAGATATCGTAAGCCAGCACCCGATTATACTTTTGGTTTATTCTCAACTTTGAATTATAAAAAGTTTGATCTAACAATGAACTGGAGAGCAAGCTTAGGAAACTATATTTTTGATAATGTGAGTTCTAATTTAGGTTATCTAGATGCAGGTTTAAGAAGACAAACAGATTTGTCTAATGTGAGTACCGACTATTTTAACACTGGTTTTACATTTGAAGATAATGGTACACAACGTTATTTGTCAAATTATTTTATAAAGGATGCTTCTTTCATCAAATTAGATAACGTAACGGTGGGTTATACTTTTGATAAATCATTACTACGAGTTGCGACGTTAAGATTTACTGCAGCGGTTCAGAATGTTTTAATTTTGACAAAATACAACGGATTAGATCCAGAACGATTTAATGGAATTGACAACAATGTTTACCCAAGAGCAAGAACATTTTTGCTAGGAGTAAATTTGAACTTATAAATGCAAACTAAAAAACAATTTTAAAAATGAACAAAATGAAAAAATCATTTAAAATTATATCTTATTTTCTCCTATTTATTTTAGGAGTGAATATGACGCTTATATCTTGTACTAGCGACTTAGATGTTACGCCAGGTGATGATGATGAATTTTTATCTGAAGCCTTTTTTCAAGATCCAGCATCCTATAAAAAAGTACTAGCAAAATTATATGCTGGTCTTTATGTAGGAGGTAATGATGGAGATGGAGCGGCAGATATTGGCGGGATTGGAGGAGACTTTAGTAGTTACTTACGGTTACTTTTTGTAATACAAGAACTCCCTACTGATGAGGCAATTATCGCATGGGCTGATGGTACATTACCTACAATGAATGCGCAAACGTGGTCACCTGCAAATGAATTCCTAGAAGGAACTTTTTCGAGAGCATTTTATCATATCAGTGTTGCAAATGAATTTTTGAGACAAACTTCAGATGAAAAATTATCGGCAAGAGGTGTTGATGCAAATTTGAAAGCTCAAATTGCTACTTTTAGAGCTGAAGCTCGATTCTTAAGAGCTTTTTCCTATTACAATTTAATGGATTTATTTGGAAATGTTCCCATCACTACAGAAAACGACCCTGTGGGGTTGTTTTATCCAGAACAAAAAACAAGAGCTGAAGTTTTTGCTTTTGTGGAATCTGAATTAAAAGATCTTGATAATAGTCTTGCAGCTTCAAAAACAAATGAATATGGACGTGTTGATAAAACAGCTGCTAAATTTTTATTGGCTCAAGTTTATATGAATGCCAGAGTTTACACAGGAACAGCTAAATTTAATGAAGCTGCAATAGTACTTAAAGATGTGATTGATAAATCGGGTTACACATTTGCAAATATTCCGTACGCACATTTGTTTTCTGCTGATAACAATAGAAACGGTGCGCAAAACGAAATTATATTTCCAATTGTAAGTGATGGAAATGCAATTAGAGCTACCGGAGCAGGAATGAGTTTTATTATGCATGCTGCAATTGGTGGAAGCTTGGACGCTGCATCACGTGGCATGGATGGCGGATGGCAAGGAATTAGAACTCGTAGAGAGTTTGTAAATCTTTTCCCAGATACAAATGCTATTGCCGATAACAGAGGAACTTTTTACACTGCTGGCCAAACATTAGATATTGCTAATGTAGGAACATTTACTGATGGCTTTGCTGTTACAAAATATATAAACAAAAATGCAAACGGATCAGCGGCACAGAGAAATGATATTCCTGATATTGATTTTCCAATGTTTAGATTATCTGACGCTTACTTAATGTATGCTGAATGTGCAGTGCGAGGAGCAACTGGATCAGATATAGCAACTTCGGTAGGTTATATTAACAAATTAAGAACGAGAGCAAATGCACAACAAATTGTCGCTTCAAACTTAACTTTAGATTTTATCTTAGACGAAAGAGGAAGAGAGTTGTTCTGGGAATGTCACAGAAGAACCGACCTTATTCGTTTTGGAAAATTCACTGGCGGATCTAAGATTTGGCAATGGAAAGGCGGATCCGTAAATGGTAGCGCAACTGAATCTTTTAGAGATTTAATGCCTATTCCTGCAAGAAATATTCAAGCAAACCCAACATTAAAACAAAATCCCGGATATTAATCAAACCAATAAAATCATAAAAAATGAAAAATATAAATAAAATTTTAATCGCATTTGTAGCTCTAGTAGCAGTATCATGTACTGCAGACGATGTTGAAGATCGTCCTATAATTGAGGCAGTTACAGCACCTATTTTACTAACCCCGAAAGCAGATTTTAGAATTGTACTCTCTAAAGCAGCCGAAAACGATATTGCAACCACGATGGTTTGGAATGATGCTGCTTACACAGGAATGACAACGGTGGTCAATTACAGTATAGAGATTGCAAAAGTAGGGAGTAAATTTGCAACTCCTTCCGTAGTAGGTACAACAACAAGTCGTTTTAAGAGCATCACAGTTGGTGAACTAAATTCAGCTTTAATAAATGGAGGCTTTACGGCCAGAGAGGAAAACTCAGTAGAAATTCGTATCAAGTCAACAGTTGGTGGAACAGGCAGTGTTGCCCAGTTTTCTAATGCTTTTACTATCAAAGTAACACCGTACCGCACACCACTAGCAAGTTCACTTTGGCTTGTAGGGGCAGCTACTCCAGGTGGTTGGTCGTGGGATAATGATTCCGAAACTGAATTTCCATTAGTTGTGGGTAAAACTGATGTTTACTCAGTATCAGTAATGCTTAAAAACGGTGAGGCATTTAGAATTTTTCTTGGGAATAACTATACTAGCAATGGCAATTGGGATGCAAGTCGGAATTTTCTATTTTATTCTACAGCAAAATTTGTAATCACTCCTGAATTAGTGAATGCAAATGATGGTGATAGCAATTTTAAATATACCGGACCAACAGGAGTGAGGGTTCTTAAAATTGATAGTACTGCTAAAACAATTACTTTAAACTAATTGGCAAACAATATTAGAAAGGCTACTTGATCGGTAGCCTTTTTTATTATCTAAAATAATTTATAACCGCTATGAAAAAAATTATACTCTTACTATTATTTTTATTTTCGCTGCCGGGTTTTACTCAACAACAAACCATTACTAGCAACGTAAGCCCCATTTTATTTGAAGAAACAACATCGATTACGATAACTATTAGCGGAAGTTCTGTAAATGAAGCAACTTGGGGAGTTACCGGAAACGCATTATATATGTGGACATGGTCTTTTGACATCAATGATGCGAATAGTAGTGATTGTCCAACTAATGGTACATGGACTTCGTCTAACGAGGCAAACAGATTTTTCTACAATTCAGCCACAGATACCTATAGTAAAACATTTACTCCAAACACCTTTTATAATAGAAATGGAATTGGTAAAATAGGTTTCCTTGTGAAAGCTAAGGATGGGACTGGTGATAAAAAATCCCAAGATAATTATATCGAAGTGGGTGCATATCAAGTTATATTATCAACACCGGGTGAAAATAGTTCAACAATTATTGCTTCAGGCGGGAGTTTAAATATTGCAGCTTCTAATACAGGTGGAAACGCCAGTTATGTATTAAAGGCAAATGGTATTAATTTAAATACAAATGCAGCTGCTTCCAGTTATTCTTATAATCACATAAATATTATCGGAAATCAAAATTACGAATTGCAGGTTACACAGGGAACAACTGTAATTACTAAAAAATTCAATGCAATTGTTAATCCGGGTACTATCAACGAATCGATGTCTGCTGGATTATTGGACGGAATCAATTACAATACAGCTGATGCGACAAAAGCAACTTTAGTGCTGGATGCGCCGTTTAAAGATTTTGTGTACGTAGCAGGGAGTTTCAACAACTATCAACCTACAGGTTCTTTTGCGATGAAAAAGGATCCTGCTTCGGGCAAGTTTTGGTTAGAATTAACTGGATTGGTTTCGGGAACCAATTACACGTATCAGTATTGGGTAGTTGATGCAACGCCTATTGCAGGCACGCCTTCTTTAGTAAAAACTGCCGATCCGTATTCCACATTGGTTTTGTCTCCTTTTGATGATCCGGGAATTTCATCTGTAAATTATCCTAATCTCCCAGTGTATCCTGCAGGTCAGGAACGTGAAGTTACGGTATTACAAACCGGGCAAACGGCTTACGTTTGGAGCGTGGCAACGACTAATTTTATTAAACCGGCTAAAGAAAAACTGGTAGTTTATGAACTGCTCGTGCGTGATTTTGATGCTAACAGAAGTTATCAGGACTTAATTAATAAAATTGACTATTTTAAAAATTTAAAAATAAATGCGATTGAGTTGATGCCAGTAATGGAGTTTGAAGGTAATGAAAGTTGGGGATACAATACCTCTTTTCACATGGCTTTAGACAAATTTTATGGTACTTCTGACAAGTTAAAAGAGTTTATTGATTTGTGCCATCAAAACGGAATTGCCGTTATTCTTGATGTTGCGTTGAATCATGCTTTTGGCAGAAATCCAATGATTCGTATGTGGATGAATGATGCTGACGGCGATGGTTGGGGTCCTCCTTCTGTTGAAAATCCATATTTCAATACCACGGCTATGCACAGTTATAGTGTAGGAGAGGATTTTAATCATCAACAAACCAGAACACAAAACTATGTGCAGCGTGTCATTAAACAATGGGTAGAGGAATATAAAATTGATGGTTTCCGTTGGGATTTAACCAAAGGATTTACTCAAAATTGTCCAGGAAACGTAGCCGGAGGACAAGAAGCCTGTACAGGAGTTAAACAACAGGACAGAGTGGATGTATTGCGAAAGTATGCCGATTATTCTTGGAGTTTAGATCCAAATCATTATGCTATTTTTGAACATTTAGGGAATGATGATGAAGAAGAGCTTTGGGCTAATTACAGACTCAATGAAACACCAAGCAAAGGAATTATGATGTGGGGAATAATGACCAGTCAATACAATGAATTGTCTATGGGTTACACCGCAAATATTTCTCGCATGAATAGTTCTAGCAGAGGTTTTGCCGCTCACAGGCTGCTGGGTTATGCCGAAAGTCATGATGAAGAACGACTGATGTATAAAAATTTGCAATTTGGGAATACTTCTAATCCTGCGCATAACGTAAAAACATTAAATGTTGCGTTATCTCGAATGTCAGCGGTTGGAGCTGTTTCTTTATTGGTTCCAGGACCAAAGATGATCTGGCATTTTGGCGAATTAGGTTGGGAAAATTCTATTTTTGCCTGTAATAATGGAACGGTAAACACTTCGTCAGATGCAACAGCGGGCGATTGTAAATTAGATACCAAACAACAACCACAATGGGTCAATAATTGGCTTGGAGACACCAATAGAAGTAAAATTTACAACGATTGGTCCAAAATGATTACGATGAAATCTGTAGAGCCAGTTTTTTTAGGAACTGCAACCATCGCCAATTCAAGTTCATTATATCCAAATATCCAAATTACCAATAGTGCTTTGGCGTCAAGCCAACTCAAAGATGTTTTGATAATAGCCAATTTCAATGTGACTACTCAAAATGTAGCTACTGGATTTCCATACGCAGGAACTTGGTATAACTTGATGGATAATACATCGATTACCGTTAATAATGTAAATGATCCAATAACAATTGCGGCAGGTGATTACCGTATCTACGGTAACAAAACAGCTTCTTTGGCAATAGCAGATTTCGAAAAGTCACCAACGATTGTTTTGTATCCAAATCCTGCATCTAATTATTTTACGTTGAATGAAACGATGTCTAAAGTGCAGATTTTTTCAATCACAGGACAATTAATAAAAAGTTTTGATTCAAATCAATCTGCAGGCTATCAATTTTCGGTTAATGATTTGAACCAAGGTCTTTACATTGTGAAAACATTTGATGAAAATAATGGAATGAAGGTATTGAAACTGTTGAAAAATTAAGAATACGTTGAATTAGTGAAAAAACGGCTGTCCCTAAAAAGACAGCCGTTTTTGTATAAAAAAACTGCTCCAGAAATGAAGCAGTTTTTCAACAACAAACTAAAACTAAAAACTAAATTTTACCTTCTTTGATTTCATCTACAATTTCAGGATTCAACAAGGTTGACGTATCGCCAAAATTAGAATAATCACCTTCAGCAATCTTACGCAGAATCCTACGCATGATTTTTCCGGAACGGGTTTTTGGTAAACCGGAAACAAACTGGATTTTATCTAGTTTTGCAATTGGTCCTATGTGATCGGATATGTGTTGGTTGATCTCTTTACTTAAGTTTTCTCGATCGCGATATTCTCCGGTTTCTTTTAAAATTACAAAACCGTACAACGCATTTCCTTTGATATCATGCGGGAAACCTACAATGGCTGATTCTGCAACTGCGGGATGCTCATTGATGGCGTCTTCTATAGGTGCAGTTCCCAGATTGTGTCCCGAGACAATAACTACGTCATCTACACGGCCAGTGATTCTGTAATACCCAACTTCATCACGCAAAGCGCCGTCGCCAGTGAAATATTTACCTGGAAAGGTAGAGAAATACGTTTCTTTATATCGTTGGTGATCGCCCCAAATGGTTCTTGCAATTCCCGGCCACGGAAATTTAATACACAAACTTCCGGTTACCTGATTGCCTTCAATTTCGTTGCGTTTTTCGTCCATCAAAACGGGTTGGATTCCTGGTAAAGGTAACGAAGCATATGTTGGTTTTGTTGGGGTTACAAAGGCAATTGGCGAAATCATAATTCCTCCGGTTTCTGTTTGCCACCATGTATCCACCACAGGACATTTTTTATCGCCTACGTGGTTGTTGTACCAGTGCCAAGCTTCCTCGTTGATTGGTTCTCCTACTGATCCAATTACCTTCAAAGAGGTCAACTGGTACCTTTGCACGTATTCAATGCTTTCTTTTGCCAAGGCTCTAATGGCGGTTGGCGCCGTGTAAAACTGGGTAACTTTATGCTTTTCGATGGTTTGCCAAAAGCGACTGAAGTCAGGATAAGACGGAACGCCTTCGAAAATTACCGTCGTAGCTCCATTCAATAACGGCCCGTAAAGAATATAAGAATGTCCGGTAATCCAGCCAATATCAGCGGTACACCAGAAAATATCATTGTCTTCATAATTAAAAACGTTCTTAAACGTGTAGGCGGAATACACCATATAACCCGCCGTAGTGTGCACCATTCCTTTTGGTTTTCCTGTTGAACCAGAAGTGTAAAGGATGAATAGAGGATCTTCGGCATCCATAATTTCAGCGACATTATTATCCGAAGCTTGATCCAAAAGAGGCTGCAACCACTGGTCACGACCTTCTTTCATATTGATAGTTGAGTTGATTCTTTTGGCCACTAAAACGTTCTTTACACAAGGACAATTCGATAAGGCTTCGTCTACGATACTTTTTAAATCGATGGTTTTGTTGCCACGATATCCACCATCAGAGGTGATGACCATTTTGCATTCGCTGTCATTGATTCTTGCTGCCACTGCCGAAGCAGAAAATCCTGCAAAAACAACCGAGTGGATTGCTCCAATTCTGGCGCAGGCCAAAGTGGTAATCGCTAATTCAGGAATCATTGGTAAATAAATACAAACGCGATCTCCTTTTTGTATTCCTTGTCCTTTTAAGACGTTTGCCATTTTGCAAACGCGTTCGTATAATTCATTGTAAGTGATGTGTAGCGCTTGTTCTGTTGGGTCATTTGGTTCAAAAATGATAGCTGTTTTATCTCCTTTTTTCGCAAGATGCCTGTCGATGCAGTTCTTTACAATGTTTACCTTCGCATTGGTAAACCATTTTATCTCGGCTTCCGCCATATTGAAATCAACGACTTTGTCCCATTGCTGATACCATGTAAAATTCTCAGCGGCTACTTTGTCCCAAAATTTTCGAGGCTCACGAACTGATTTTTTGTAATGTTTAAAGTACTCTTCTAAATTATTTATTTTATAGTAACTCATGATTTTGGTAAATTTTAAATATTATAAACGCCTATTTTATACTTTTTTAATGTTGCAATGATTTCTTCCACAATAGATTCGTCATCAATGGTGGACGGAATTTGGAATTCGGCACCATCTGTAATGCTGCGCATCAGTTTTCGAAGGATTTTCCCCGAACGTGTTTTTGGTAATCGCTGTACAATAACTACATTTCTCAACGAAGCAACAGCCCCAATTTGTTGACGAACCAGTTTAATAATTTCTTGTTCCAATTGATAGTGTTCGATTTCATCTCCGGATTTGGTTACTACCAAAGCCAAAGGAATTTGGCCTTTTAACTCATCGTGAATTCCAATGACGGCGCATTCAGCAACAGAGTGGTGAGAAGCAACAACTTCCTCCATTTCAGCTGTTGATAATCGATGTCCCGCTACATTTATGACATCATCCGTTCGTCCAGTTATGAAAATATAACCGTCTTCATCTTTGTAGCCGCCATCGCCAGACAAATAATAACCATCAAATTTGCTGAAATAACCGGCTTTGAAACGCGCTTCGTTTTCCCAAATTCCCAACATATTTCCCGGAGGTAATGGTAGTTTTACGACAACCAAACCTTCTTCATTTGCGTTTAATTCGTCACCGTTTTCATTAAAAATCCGAATATCATATCCGCAAACTGCTTTTGTGGCAGAACCGGATTTCACCGGCATTTTTTCAATACCAAGAGAATTAGCAATCATTGGCCAGCCTGATTCTGTTTGCCACCAATGGTCAATTACGGGAATAGGAATGTGTTGTTGGTACCATTCCAGCGTAGCATTATCACAACGTTCTCCCGCCAAAAATTGATTTTTAAGAGGACTTAAATCATATTGTTTGATGAATTCTCCGTCAGGATCTTCTTTTTTTATAGCTCTGATGGCGGTTGGAGCCGTAAACATGGTACCCACTTTATGTTCTGAAATTATTCTCCAAAACGTACTCGCATCTGGAGTTTTTATCGGTTTACCTTCAAAAATTATGGTTGTATTTCGGTTTAATAGCGGTCCGTAAAGAATATAGCTGTGACCCACTGCCCAACCCATATCCGAAGCCGCCCAAAAAGTCTCATCTTCTTTTACATTGTAAATGTATTTCATCGAAAACTTTAAAGCCACCGCGTATCCACCGGTATCTCTTACAATTCCTTTTGGTTTTCCCGTAGTTCCGGATGTGTACAAAATATACAGCGGATGATTCGAATTCACAGGAACACAAGGCGTTTCTTCGGAACCATAAACCAAGGCATCATAATCTACGTCGTATTTCTTAAACGGAATTCGGGCGCCTAATTTTCTGTTGAAAACGATTACTTTTTTTGGTCGGTGTAAAGCAAGTTCAATTGCTTGATCGACCAAAGGTTTGTAAGCAATTAAACGATCGACTTCAATTCCTGAAGAAGCGGTGATAATCGCTCTAGGTTTACAATCGTCAATTCTGATAGCCAATTCATTTGGTGCAAAACCTCCAAAAACAACCGAATGAATCACGCCAATTCTCGCACAAGCCAACATCGCAAATGCAGTTTGAGGAATCATTGGCATATAAATTATAGCGGTGTCGCCTTTTTTTAATCCCAGCAATTGCATACCTCCTGCGAGTTTTGCCACTTCGGTTTTTACTTCTGAAAAAGTGTATTTTTTCACGGTTTGTGTCACCGGAGAATCGTAGATAAAAGCGACCTGATCTCCACAACCATCTTGAATGTGTTTATCTAACGCAAGGTAACAAATGTTCAATTCTCCATCTTTGTACCAAAGCGGATATCCATTTTCGTCTTTTGACAAAATCGTTTCCGGTTTGTTGTACCACTCAATTGCATCAGCCTGTTCTGCCCAGAATTTTTCTGGGTGCTCAATGCTGTCCTCATAAATTTCTTTGTATGTCATTGCGTTGAATTTGTTTCTTATTGCATTAATTCATGAACTTGATCGACCAGTTTTTTAACTGAAAAGGGCTTCACAACATATAAATTGGCGCCTAATGAAAGTCCTTTTTCAATATCTTTTTCCTTGTTTTTAGCCGAAAGGAAAATAACCTTGCAATGCCTCAGTCGTTCGTCTTTTTTTATTTGTTCCAATGTGGCAAAACCGTCCACCATGGGCATCATAACGTCCAGAATGATCACATCCGGCAGCTGTTTTTTTAAAATATCCAGTGCTTCCTGACCGTCACGCGCTATGAAAACTTCAAAATTGTTCTTTTTGAAAGTATATTCCAGTGACATTACAATGTTTGGTTCGTCATCTACAATTAAAATCTTTTTCATTTTTTTAACTATTTTCTGCTGTATTATAATTGGGTAATGTAAAGATGAAAGTGGCTCCTTCTTTAACATTATCTTCAGCCCAAATTTTACCTTTGTGATGTTCAATAATTTGCTTACAAATGGCTAAACCTAGTCCGCTTCCGATTGGTTTTTTTACGTTTTGATTTCGGGATTGATAGAATTTATCAAAAATAGCTTCAAAATCTTCCTTTTTAATTCCCTTGCCGTTGTTGTGTATTTTGACTTCGATATTGTGTTTATTTTCATCAATGGAAATCACTATTTTTCCATCTGTTTCCGAGCAGAATTTTATAGCATTCGATACTAAATTATGAATGACCTGAATGATCCGTTCTTCATCATAAAAGGCTTTTATCTCTTTGGAGCTATCATTAAATTCAATATTGATATGTCTATTTTTTATTAATTGTTGGAGAGAATTTAATGTGTTTTTGATTGTTTTTGTAATGTTGTTTTTGGACAAATAAATCTTTTGTTTTCCGGTTTCAAATTTTTCTAAATCCAAAATTTTGTCAATTAGGCGGTTTAATCGATCCGACTCTGAAATGATGTTTTGCAAAAACTGCTTTCTCAATTCTTCGGGAATGTCGTTATCGTCATGAAGGATCTCGCTTGCTGCACGAATGGCCGTTATTGGCGTTCTCAATTCATGGGTAACCGTATCAAGAAATTCATCTTTTTGAATGTCTTTATTTACTAATTCCTGATTTGCATTTTTAAGTTGTTCGGATATTTTTTTTAATTCATTCGAAGTGTCCGTCAACTTCTTGTTGATGATGATATTTTCTTTGGATTCCTCCAAAATTCGCAACACTTCGGGCAAACTGATTTTGTCTTCTTTGACTACACTAGAGATTAATATTTTGGCGGAAGCCGTACCAATGTGTCCCGTTAATAAATTCTCGGCAAATTTTATAAATCGGGCATCGGCAGTGGTGATATCTTTATCAATGTTGTATTTTAAATTGAAAATAGTCAATGCGCGCTTGGTTCTTTCTTCACCAAGAAATCGCTGCAATACTTTTTGAATATCGGAGATGTAGGCCGTTCCTTTCCAAACAAAAGCATTTTCATGATTGGTAATGTATTTGTCAATATCCACAAACATTTCGGCATAATTACGTTCTCTGTAATTGCCCTTGAAACTCACGGAAATCGCAGAATAACTCAGAATATTTATTAATAAACTCCAGAAAACAGCATGCGGGATTGGTTCTAAATAATCCAAACCAAAAAGTTGAAACGGCTTTAGCAATTCAATTCCCCAAGGTCCTTCCTGAATAAACAGGCTGGTTGATTTCGTGATTCCAATAGCGTACGGAATTAGCAACGTGTAAAAACAGGTCAAAAATCCAAGAATAATTCCGGTTACCGCACCATATTTAGAACCTCTTTTCCAGAATAGTGCACCAAAAAAGGAAGGAGCCAGTTGTGCTATAACGACAAAGGAAACTAGTCCTATGGAAACCAAAGAATAGTCCAAAATGAATATTCTATAGATTGCATACGCCAAAATGATAAGCGAAAAAATCCCTATTTTTCTGCTGTTTACAATTCGCTTGCTGTTTTTTTTCTGTGAAGAATTTTCCAAAGATCCTATGAAACCATACGGGATCAATAAGTTGTTGCTCAACATTGTTGCCAATGCAATTGAAGATACAATAATCATCGAAATGGCTGCTGAAAATCCGCCCAGAAAAACCATCACTGTCAATACATCATTGTCGAAAAGCTGTGGAATCAATAAGGAGTAGGTGTCAGAATTATGGCCTTTTCCTTCAAAAAGAATATTGCCACCCCAAGCAATTGGGAAAACAAAAAGGTTGAAAAGTAGCAAGTACAACGGAAAAAGCCAAATCGCTGTTCGGATATGGGTTTCTTTATTGTTCTCGACGATCGCAGTGTGGAATTGTCTTGGCAAAAGGAAAATAGCAAACATGGATAGAATACAAAGAAAGAACCAGTTGATTCCATTTGTAATCCCGCCAATCGTATTTTTCTTGTCAAAATCTTTCAGGACAGCCGCTTTTTGATAAATATCATCAAAACCGTCAAAAACAAAATAGGTAACATAAATGCCTACTATTAAAAAGAAAACTAACTTCAAAATGGATTCCATGGCGACGGCGGTTACTATTCCGCGTCTTTTTTCGGAAGCGTCTACATATTTGGTACCATAATAAGAAGCAAATAAAGCCAGTGCCATGCAAACATAGGTTGTTGTGTCAGTGAAAATATTGGAGCTTGCCTGCGTTTTGGTAACAATATGAAAAGTGTCTGAAATTGATTTTAGCTGTAAAGAAATATAAGGTAGGATTCCAAAAATACAAATCATGGTTACTACTGCTCCCAGAAATCTGCTGTTTCCGTATCGTAAAGAAATAAAATCTGCAATGCTGGAAATTTTATTTACTCTCGAAATTCGGATAATTTTCTTAAGAATAATCATCCACGTTGGAATAATTAATATGGGCCCTAAATAGATGGGTAAATAACTCAAACCGGATTCTGCGGCAACACCAATACTTCCGTAATAGGTCCAGGCTGTACAATATACGGCTAATGAAAAGGAATAGATGTAGGGATTATTTGTCCATTTTGAATGGCTTCTTTTTTCGGACCAATAGGCAATGTAAAAAAGAATCGACAAATAAAGCACCAATATTAATAAGAGTCCAATGCTATTCATAATATCTTTTTACGATTAAGTACGATATGGCGATTGAAAACAGCCATGCCGAGAAGATATAAATATAGATAATTGGAAATCCAAAAAGTGGTTGCGAACTGTCAAATAACAGTAGGAGCGGTACGTTCAAAGCTAATAGCATTAGCATTGAAAGGATAACCAACTTTTGTTCATGTCTCTTTTTCATAAGAAAATGCAGTTTGCTTTGCAGCGGAATGTGCTTTCGTTTTTTAAAGATTCTGTATTCGAATCTGTGTTTTTTATTTAAAAAATAAACAATCTCTGCAGAAACATGCAGAGATTGTTTTAAAGGAATTCATTTAATTAATCGTTTTTTTCATCGTAATCGCCCATCAAGGCATAATACCCAAAGGTTCCTAATCCTAAAACCACAAGCGGTAGCAATATAAAAAATATGATTATTCCGAAAACCAAATCTTCTTGTTTGCCGGAGGTCAATTTTAATCCAAAAATGTCAATGCAATAATAGGCCGTAGCAACTGCTAACGCCATCCAAACTAATCCTAAAACTCTTTTTATCTGATTCATAGTTGTGTTTTTTTAAATGTGAGCGTTTTTGTCTTTATTTTTAATATAAACCATTCCAATCACAAAGCTGACAGCAGCTATAACAATTGGATACCAAAGTCCTTCGAGATAAAATTCCGGATTTCCGCCCTCTTTTGCATTTATAACAAAATAGGTTGAAATTGCAGGAAGCAGTCCTCCAAAAATTCCATTTCCTACGTGATATGGCAGCGACATAGACGTGTATCTAATTTTAACGGGGAACATTTCTACAAGGAAAGCTGCAATTGGGCCGTACACCATTGTAACAAATATGACTTGTACAAATACTAAAAATATTAAAGCCCAATTGTCACTGGAGTTGATTTTAATAGTTGTTTTGGTTTCTATTTTTGGTTTTCCGTCTACAACTTTAGCCGTACCGTTTTCTAAAGATACCGTTTTTACTTCTACTAATGTTGTTCCATCTGCATACTCTTTGTTCGTGGTGTAAATAGAGTCCATGGTTTGCTTTTTGTTCTCTTTTAATTCAGCGAGTAGCGTTGTTTTTTCTACCATTTCCGTTTTATTGGCTATCGATGTAGTTTCGTACATGCTTTTATAAATAGGTCTGTATAATATGATGGCTAGCAACATTCCGCCCATCATGATGTATTTTCGGCCTACTTTATCACTTAACCAACCAAAAAGGATGAAAAATGGAGTACCAAGCATTAATGCGATTCCTAACAAAGTATCTACCTGAGAAGAATCAATAGACATTACCGTTTTCATGAAATTCATGGCATAGAATTGACCGGTGTACCAAACGACCCCTTGTCCCATTGTTGCTCCAAATAAAGCCAACAATACAAATTTCAAGTTGTAACGATTTCCAAAACTCTCTTTCAATGGATTAGTACTGGTTTTTCCTTCTGCTTTTGCTTTAGCAAAAACAGGAGATTCATCCATATTTTTTCTAATTAAATACGAAACTCCAACCATGATGATCGATACCCAAAACGGAACTCTCCATCCCCATTCGTCAAATTGCTCAGGCGTAAGGATGTTTCTTGTGGCTAAAATTACCATCAAGGAGATGAATAATCCAACTGTTGCAGTAGTCTGAATCCAAGAAGTCCAATATCCTCTTTGTCCTACGGGAGCATGCTCAGCCACGTAGGTTGCGGCTCCGCCATATTCACCACCCAAAGCAAGACCTTGAAGCAAACGAAGAATTAAAACTAATAAAGGCGCCATGAATCCAATGGTTTCATAACTCGGGATACATCCAATCAGGAAGGTTGCACCACCCATTAATAATAAAGTAACCATGAACGTGTATTTTCTTCCAATTAAATCTCCTAATCTTCCGAAGAAAAGCGCTCCAAAAGGACGCACTACGAATCCCGCTGCGAATGTTGCCAAAGTTGACAAGAAGGCTGCTGTAGGATTATCTGAAGGGAAAAATTTTGTTGAAATTACAACGGCTAAACTTCCAAAGATGTAGAAATCATACCATTCGATCATTGTACCCATTGAGGACGCGGAAATGACTTTCCAAATTCCTTTTGTTGATTTAGTACTCATAAATTATATTTTATTAAAATTAGTTTATAGATAGATTTGTAGTTGTACTATGAATTCTCCTTTTGATCCTGAGATGTTAGATGGGGAAGTGTAAACGGGTCTTGCTGAATATTGTGCTGTAATTTTAGCGTGTTGCCCGTCCAAGAAAAAGTTAGTTCCAAGATCAAATTGGGTACTGGACTTGTCTAAAGCGTCAAAGTTTTTATAAGTAAAAGCTCCAAAAGGTTGTACGCGAACTTTTGGTTTCTCTGCTTTGCTTGGTAATAAAATTCCGGCTTGCGTGTACCAAATGTTTCCTGATCCGATGGTAGGTTGTGCATTTCCTGGTCCGGCCAATGCTCTGCTTCCTGTGAAGTTTGGGTCAACGGAACCAATATTCATAATAGCTACGTTACGCAAATAATTTGGTCCAAAATCATAATCATAGAAAACGCTATAGCCAGTTACAGCCATTTTGTTTTCTTTTTTCCCAACAGGTAAATCAAGAAAAACATCCGCTGCAAAAAGATTGATATTGTGTTTGCTGATGGTGTTATTTACCGAAGATTTGGTCGCGTCAGGAGCCGTGTAAAAACCAGCACCAATATTGAACACTTTTTTAGTTCCAAGGTAACTGCCCACTTTATAAGGGAGTACATTAGCTTCCTGATCTAAAAATTGATACTCGAAATAACCAGCTTTTGACCATTTTGTGTTTCCGCTGTTGTCAACTGCTACGGCATTATCTGCGGTTGTCACATTGGTAGGAACTAAGTTTGTGGCGAACGGTTTATTGTAACTCAATCGGTATTCTAATTTACCGTATTTTCCTTTGGCAAATAAACCCATTTGTCTGGCAAATTGATCGGAGTTTTCAATTAGCGGCCAGTTAAAAATAGGAGCGTCAATTGTTAGAAAATTTAATGTTGAGGCCATTGTGGCTCTTGATAATCCCATATAATAATGCAATCCACCACCCAGAGTCAAACTGAATTTTTTGTCTTTTTCAGGTAAAACTAATGCATATTCGTTCCAGGCATCGTGGAAAAATATTCCTGGTTTTTTTCCGGCGCCATACCCACCAGTTCCGGAAGATCCTGCGGCACCTCCATTTGTAAAAGTTTGATTGTTGATACCAAAGTGTGTCACGATCATGTATCTTTTGGATAATTGAGAGTAGGCAAGAAAACGCAAACGTCTGTTCCCAATGTCAGTTCCAGTTGTAGCCGCTTCATTTCCAATCATTGTTCCTGGGTTCATTTGGCCGGAACGAAACCATATTTGGTTCCATGCAATAAAACGCATGTATTTTGAACCATCTTCGTTCAAATTGAATTTCATTCCGCTACCGTAATCAACAGAGCCTTGTGAAAAACCTTCTAAAGACAATAACAATATTGCCGCTGTAAAAAACATTTTTTTCATAAATAAAATTTTGGTTATTAAATGGTTGGTTAATAAAGCGCCAAATTCTATTATTTTATTGTGAAAAAAAATTTAGATATATTTATGTGTAAAGTATATAGTTAATCTTTGAATCGCTCCCATTTAATGAGCATAAACTTATCACCAAGCTCCGTTATAATCATTCCAGCCCCGGACAATAGCTCTTTGTTTTTTATATATTCAATAAGTTCTAAATGGCTTAAAATCTTATAGGTAGGGTGGTAGTTGGCGTGTGATGGTTTTTTTATGTTAAAGGTTTTTACCCAGTTGCTTACCGTAACATGGGAAACCCCGATGATTCGTTCTATTTCACGAAAACTCAAACCCTCGAGATAGAGTTGCAATGCTTTGGTAACATAATAATCATCTATCTTTTTTCCAATTTTATTGACCGTAAAGAAGTAATTGCATTTTTTACATAAGTACCTTTGTTTACTATTGATTATGCCGCTTTTTATAATGTGATTGCTCTGGCATTTGGGGCAGGTTAAAATCTCCATATATATAAATTTTGCATAAATATAGTAATTTAGCAACTATTGTTATTTGAATTTCGCAAAAATATTAGAAAAAAAGTACGAACCCTTTATTTTTGTTCAATTATTGGTGCGTTTTTAGTCAAGTAAAGTACTTTATAGAAAAGGTTTGATTTTCAGAATCCAAGGCGGTTTTGGTGAAATAATTCTTCAAAACAAATCAAAACGTGCGCTTTTTTTGAAATTAAAGAAAAGGTTTTGGGCTGCGGCGGTAGTTTAAAAACTGAAAATTCTCGCCTGTCTTTAATGTAAATTTTTGATTTGGGAAAATGTAGGGTATTTTAAAAAATGTGTCAGAGTGGACGAATTGCCGATGATTTTTTCGATAAAAATTCTGCTTTTCATTTCCTTTATAAATTTTTGTAGAAAAGTGGCTTCTTTTTTGTTCGTGCAATTAATAAGAATAACTACTTCCCAATCATTAGCATTTTTTGTAAATGAGTCTGAGTAAAGATGCTCATTGTGTTTTTATAATACTTTCATTACTGTTGTGCGTTTCTCCGATATATAATTTATTAACTGATTTTTAATAGAAAATATTAAGACGATGCATTTTCAAAAATAGATTAAAAACAAAAAACCCGAATATTTCTATTCGGGTTTTGTGGTACCTCCAGGGATCGAACCAGGGACACATGGATTTTCAGTCCATTGCTCTACCATCTGAGCTAAGGTACCTTGCTATTATCTCACTTTGCTCTTATTTTAGTAGGAGTTCAATGGACTTGTTTGCGGGTGCAAATATAGAATGATTTTTAGTTTATCCAAAACATTTTTTAAAAAAAATCAATTCGTACCTTCGCAACATCAAAAACCAAATTATGATTTTAGTTATCGACGTTGGAAATACCCGAATTAAAGCAGCTGTCTTTGAGGATACTACCCTTTTTGAAATTTTTGTTTTTTCGAAAATAGAACTTCAAAAAAATATTCAAAATATTTTAAAAAATTTCAAAAAAATTACTGATATAGTTGTTTCGTCAGTTGGAGATGTCGAAAAACAGTCATTTTTAGAATATAATCATGTTTTGAATGTGCATTTTCTGTCTCATGAAGATTCTTTTCCGTTCCATAACTCTTATGCGACTCCTAAAACTTTAGGGATTGACCGGATGGTTCTGGCTGCAGGAGCCACGCTTCGGTTTCCTAATCAGAATCGATTGGTTATTGATGCGGGAACCTGTGTTACCTATGATTTTATTGATGATAAAAATAATTATTTAGGCGGAGCGATTGCGCCAGGATTGCGATTGCGTTATGAATCGTTACACAATTTTACGGCGAAACTTCCTTTGTTGTCATTAGAAAGTCCAAGAGATCTAATAGGAACATCCACGTCTGAATCGATTCATTCGGGTGTGGTAAATGGTTTCGTTTATGAGATTGACGGTTTTATCGATGAATATAAAGCGAGATATTCAAATTTTATAATAATTTTAACGGGGGGCGACACAGATTTTTTGGCTAAACGATTAAAAAATACCATATTTGCCAATTCAAATTTTCTGTTGGAAAGTTTGAACCAAACATTTCAATATAAAATCAAAAATGATTAAAAAAATTCTAATAAGCGCATGTTTGCTTTTATCATTAGTGTCTTTTGCACAGGAAGGAACAGCGTCTCCATATTCCTTCTACGGAATTGGAGATGTACGGTTTAGAGGAACACTTGAAAACCGCTCTATGGGAGAAATCGCTATCGAACAAGATAGTATTCATATGAACTTACAAAATCCGGCGAGTTTTGCACATTTAAAGTTGACTACCTTTACTTTGGGTGGTACATACGCAACTACAAAATTGAAAACCGATACTGAATCATCAAATGCGCGCAGATCAACCTTAGATTATCTTGGGATAGGTTTGCCATTAGGTAAATTTGGAGTTGGTTTTGGTTTGATTCCTTATTCTTCTGTTGGGTATAAAATTTCATCTGTGTCAGAAGATCCGGCACAAAACAACAGACGATTTAATGGATCAGGTGGTTTAAATAAAGCTTTTTTTGGTGTAGGTTTTAAAATAGCTCCCAATTTTAGTATTGGTGCCGATGTGAATTATAATTTCGGAAAAATTGAGACTAATAATTTTGAGTATATCACTGATATTTCTATTGGTACAAGAGAGTTAAATACGGTAGATTTATCAGGAGTAAATTTTAATCTTGGGATGATGTACCAAACTAAAATTAACAAAAAAGTATCTTTTTTCAGTAGTTTGAATTACTCTTTAGAAAGTACATTAAAAGCTGAAAACACCAGAAATATAGCTACGGCACTTTACGGTTCAAATTTTGATTTGGTTATTGTTGACGTTCTTGGCGATGTAAAGACAGAAAAGAATTTGAAAATACCAAGTAAATATAATGCGCAAGCAGGTTTTGGTGAAGCCAGAAAATGGTTGGTAGGTGTTGGATACACATTTCAAGAGGCTGGTTCGCTGAATAATAATTACAATTCACTTGATAATGTTACTTACGAGAAACATTCAAAATACAGTATTGGTGGTTATTATATTCCAAATTACAATTCATTTTCAAATTATGCCAAAAGAATCACTTACAGAGGTGGATTCAGGTTTGAAAATACGGGCTTAGTAATTCATTCAGAGCCGATAGAAGATATGGCGCTAACGTTAGGAGTTGGATTGCCATTGACTGGAACATTCTCAAACGTAAATGTAGGTCTTGAATTTGGTAAAAGAGGAACAACTGCTGCAAAATTGGTCGAAGAAAACTATGCAAATGTAAGTGTGAGTTTTTCACTAAACGACAGATGGTTTGAAAAACGAAAATTCAACTAAAAAGAGATTTTTTACTAAAACTTCTTTGTAAGTTCAACGTATGACTTTATTCAAAAAATATTATCTTAAATGGATTGTCACAGTTTTTGCTGTGACACTCTTTTTTGGATGCGAAAGTAATTTTAAAGAAGTACAAAAAATTAACTTTTCTGAATTTGTTCCAAGTAGTGACGCGGACATGGTGAATCTGAAATACACGGATTCAGGACGGATAACCGCTATATTGGTAAGTACTAAAATGCTGGATTATGCCAGTGTCGAATTTCCTTTTACGGAATTTCCTAAAGGAATAGACGTTACTTTGTACGATAAAAAAGATAAAAAAACCTTTATTAAATCAAATTATGCCATTTCTTACAAAGGCACGAATATTATTGATTTACAGGGAAAAGTAAAAATATTCACCGAACAAGGTCAGACGCTGGAAACTGAGCAGTTATATTATGATCAAAAAAACGAGTGGTTTTTTACCGAAAGAAGGTTTAAATTTACGGACCCAAAAGGAATCTCTAACGGACAGGGAATTGATTTCAGTAAAGATTTTAAAGTGATTTATTCTCAAAAAATAACGGGCGAAGTAGAAACGAACGATTAAATACAATATTATGAATTATTTAAAATACACACAATACGTTTATCTTGTTTTTGGCGCTTATTTCATTTATGATGGTGTCACTAAATTGAATGATCCTGCATCAGGGAATTTTTGGCTGAGTTTCATGATAGCCGGATTGGCGATATTCATGTTTTTCTTTAGAAGAAAATTTGCCAAAAAATTTGAGGACCGTAATAAAAACTCTTAATTGATGGAAGTTAGTATTATCATATCGTGTCTAATACTAAGTGCTTTTTTTTCAGGAATGGAGATAGCCTTTGTCTCCTCCAATAAAATATATCTTGAAATCGAAAAAAAACAAGATAACTTTCTATCAAAAATACTTACAAAACTTACTGAAAAACCATCAAACTTTATTGTAGCCATGCTTATTGGAAACACTATAGCAATGGTGGTCTATGGTTTTTTTATGAGTCATGCGGTGATGAGATGGTTTGTAGCTTTGGGATATCATTTTTCAGATTGGGTGAATCTGCTGTTGCAAATCCTAATTTCGGCAGGAATTATTCTGATTACTGCAGAGTTTCTTCCTAAAGTTTTTTTTCAAATTTATGCAAATTCGTTTATTAAATTTTTTGCGGTTCCAGCTTATCTATTCTATAAACTATTCTATTTTATTTCTACTTTTTTCATAGGAATTTCTGATTTCATATTGCGGAAATTTTTTAAAACGGAAGGCGATACTATTCAGTTGTATTTTAGTAAAATAGAACTTGGCAATTATATTACGGAACAAATGAGTAGTGTGGAGGATAATGAATTAGTAGATTCTGAAATATTGATGTTTCAAAATGCATTGGAGTTTTCTGGTGTGAAAGCCAGAGATGTGATGAGTCCCCGTACCGAAATAATAGCGGTTGAGGTGTTTGATTCGATCGAAGAACTGAAGCAACTGTTCATTGATACGGGCTATTCCAAAATCGTGGTGTACCAAAAATCGCTTGACGATATTATTGGTTATGTACATTCCTTCGATTTATTCAAAAAACCAAGTAACATAAAGGAAATTGTGATTCCGGTTGAATTTGTTCCTGAAACGATATTCATAAAAGACGCTATGAATTTGCTGACCAAAAAGAGAAAAAGTGTAGCCGTTGTTTTGGATGAATATGGCGGAACGTCGGGGATCATTACAATTGAGGATATTGTGGAAGAACTTTTTGGTGAAATTGAAGACGAGCATGATTCCGATGAAGAGTTGATAGAAAAAGAGTTGGGCGAAGGTGTTTTTATTTTCTCGGCTCGATTGGATGTGGAATATCTAAATCAAACCTATAAACTTCACATTCCCGAAGGCGATTCTTACGGAACGCTTGGCGGTTTCATTGTCGATTTTACAAAAGAAATTCCTCAAAAAGGAGCTGTAATTACCATAAACTGTTATCATTTTGTCATTGAAGAAGCTACAAATAAGAAAATTGAATTGGTCAAAATGAGTGTGCAAGAGTGATTTTTATTATGAAAATAAAAATTCTTGCAAAATAAAACGCTACTACTATAATTATTAATTAGATAATTGTATTTTCGCAAACTGAATATATAAATTAACAACAATAAAATGGCAGTTTTACAAAAAATTAGACAACGTTCACTTCTTCTGATACTCGTTATCGGGTTTTGTTTATTAGCATTTATCATAGGTGATATATTCAATAGTGGTGGTTTCAGCAGTACATCAAAAGATGTAGGAAGCATCGATGGAAAAGATATTTCATTCGAAGATTTTAGAGTTAAAGTTAGTAATGTTGAAAAAGGTGGTCAAGGGATAACTTCAACTGAAGCAGCTAACAGAGTTTGGGAGCAAGAAGTTTCTATCGCTTTGTTGACGTCTGAATTTGAAAAATTAGGACTTAGAGTAGGGGAAAAACACTTATTGGAAGTTTTAAAATCAGATCAAAATATTGGTGGAAATCCATTGTTTTTGAATGCTGCAGGTGTTTTTGATGTTGCCAAATTCAAACAATATTTCAAATCTAATCCTGAACAAGCCCAATTTTTAAAAGATAGAGAGAAAGATGCGGATTTAAATGCCAAATATCAAATCTACAATACATTGATCAAAGCGGCAGTTTTTACAACTGAAAGCGAAGGTAAAATGAAATACGAGATGGAAGCAAACCAAGTCAACTTTGCTTACGTTGCCGGTTTATATTCAACCATAAAAGACAGTGAAGTAAAAATCTCTGATTCGGAGATTGTAGATTTCATGAAGAAAAATGAAAAGAAATACAAAGCAGACGAATCCCGTGAAGTAGAATATGTTTTGATTGAAGACAAAGCATCACCAGCGGATGAAGCGGATGTAAAATCGAAAATTAATGCATTGTTATCTGGAAGTGTAGTGTACAATCAAGCTACAGGTAAAAACGATACTTTAGCAGGATTTAGAACTACTACGAACGCAATTGACTTCGTAAATTCAAATTCAGATGTTCCTTACGATTCAACATACATTGCAAAAAAAGATTTACCGGCTGTAGATGCTGATAAATTGTTTAACCTTGCTCCAGGTCAAGTTTATGGTCCATATATCTTTGGAAATTACTACTGTATTTCTAAATCAATGGGAATGAAGCCAGGTGTAAATGCTAAAGCAAGTCATATTTTAATTGGCTATGAAGGAACTCAGGTTCCTAATCAAAAAGAAAAAAGAACAAAAGAACAGGCAAAAGCAAAAGCAGAAAGTATTTTGGCGCAGGTGACTGCTAATCCAGATAGTTTTATGATGTTGGCTTTTACAGCTTCGGATGATTCGTCTGCACAACAAGGTGGTGATTTGGGTTATTTTGGTCCAAACCAAATGGTGAAGCCGTTCAATGATTTTGTTTTTAATAATGCGATTGGTAAAGTTGGTTTAGTTGAAACTGATTTCGGTTTTCATATTATTAAAATTACAGATAAGCAAGACGGAATTCGTTTGGCTACTGTGGCTCAAAAAGTAGAAGCTTCAGAAGCAACTTCTGATAAAATATTTACGCAGTCAACTAAGTTAGAAATGAATGCTGCTGATAAAGACTTTAATAAAGTTGCAAAAGATATGGGACTTAAAGTTGCTCCGGCTGTCTCTGTAAAAGGAATGGATGAGAACTTTGGAACATTAGGAAATCAAAGAACTATCGTGAGATGGGCTTTTGAAGACGGAGTTAAAGAAGGAGCTGTAAAAAGATTTGAAGTAGCTAATGTAGGTCACGTTATTGCCAAATTAAAGAGTATTGACAAATCTGGTTTAGTTGCCGTTTCTGTAGCGAGACCTTATGTAGAACAAATACTAAAAAACAAGAAAAAAGCAGCATTGATCAAAGCTAAAATGACTGGTTCTTCACTTGAAGCAATTGCAAAAGCAGTAGGAGGAACGGTACAACAAGCAACTGGTCTTACTATGGAAAATGCGATGTTGCCAAATGTTGGTCCAGAGCCAAAAGTAGTTGGAAATGCATTTGCATTAGCGGCTAACAAATTATCTGCTCCAATTGAAGGAAATACTGGAGTATATGTTGTTCAAAATAAAAGTACTTTAAAAGCGCCAGTATTGAAAAACCATGCGCCATACGTTGCTAAATTGAAAGCACAAAGTGCTTCAGATGCGAACAGAGTTGTTCCTGCCTTAAAAGCTAACGCTAAAATTGAAGATAACAGACAAGATTTTAATTACTAGTCAAAAAGTAATTAATGACAATAAAAATCCCGATACATGCTAAATGTATCGGGATTTTGTTTTTAATATAGTTTTTGTCTAAAGTTATGTATTTATAAAAACTAGGATAATATCATTTCATCATAAGGAATTACAGTATTGTATCCTTTTGAAATAAAATAGTCAATTGGATTTTCAATTGCAATTGCCATCACAAAATCACCTCCCCAAGCTCCCAGACTCTTTATCACACCATTAAAATCAGGAAACAAAGACTCTTTTATAGTTTGTGTTTCCAGAATAATGCTCATTTGTATTTCGTGCTTTTGTATTGCTGCAGCAAAAGATTGAATTGTAGTCGCATTCATAACTTCAGAAGTTATCACGTCATTTATAGCAATCGTACTTGGCAGATTATTCTTTTTATTCATATTGTACGCTGCTATTGCGCTTTTGCTGCTTTGCTTTTTATTCAAATATACAAAGTAAATATTGTCTGTAAAATCCGGATTAAAGCGTACTTTTTCAACAATAGGATTACCTTTTTCCAAATGATATACAATAGGAGCGTCGTTTTGCGCGCAGGCAATATCGTAACCACTGCCTCCAAAACTGTTTTTAAGCAATGTAAAAGCATCGATTCGCAACCATTGGGCAATATTATTTATCAGAGTCGACGACGTTCCCAGACCCCAGCTTTTCGGAAATCCCAATTCAGTGGTGATTGTGTAGCCGTTTGAATTTAAAATGAAATCCGGATTTAATTTGAATGCTTCATGCAAAATGGTCGTAAGTGTTGACTTTACCGACTCATTTTCAGTTTGAACTTCCTTCACGATGTCAGAAAATACAAGGGTGTCTTCAAACCATATACTGCCATCAAAATCATAACTTTTCCAGCTGATTTCTTTGTTTTTCCCATCTTCTACAATGAGGTTTTGTCCTTTCTTTGTGGGTAATGCAAAGGCTTTTGCTCCATCAAGAACTAGATATTCTCCTGTGATTAAAAGTTTTCCGTTACTGTAGAATGTTTTTGTCATTAGTCTTATTTTAATCCCTGTCAGGATTTTAAACTCTGATAAGAATGTCGGAAATAAATGTTATTTTCTTAAATTTTCAATAAAGGTTACCACGGCGCTATGCGAAACAGTATTTTTTTTGAAATATTTCTGGATTAAAATACGTTCTTCATCAGTGGCTTCAAACTGATTGATGATGTTGTTCAAATGCATTTTCATGTGTCCTTCCTGAATTCCTGTTGTAGTTAAGGAGCGTAAAGCGGCAAAATTTTGGGCTAAACCGGCTACAGCTACAAACTGCATTAATTCCTTGGCGGATGGTTTTTCTAGCATTTCAAGCGATAATTTTACCAATGGATGCAGCGAAGTCAATCCACCTACAGTTCCTAATGCTAAAGGGATTTCCAACCAAAAAGTAAAAATGCCATTTTCGATTTTGGCATGAGAAAGACTTGAGTATTTTCCGTTTCGGGAAGCATAGGCATGGATTCCTGCCTCAACGGCACGGAAATCATTTCCAGTTGCCAAAACTACGGCATCTACTCCGTTCATAATTCCTTTATTGTGCGTTACGGCGCGATACGGCTCGACTTCGGCGATTTGGACAGCTTGCACAAATTTCTCGGCAAATTCTTGAGGATTTAAAATGTGTTTTTCTTGCAAGTTAGCAATCGGACAAGAAACTTCCGCTCTTACAATGCAATTTGGAACATAATTCGAAAGAATACTCATCACTACTTCAATGTCTTTCTCTGTTTCCGTGAATAAATCATAGTGGTGTGCTTCTTCTTTTAAGGTTTTGGAAAACTGTTCCAAACACGAATTGATAAAATTAGCGCCCATGCTGTCTTTGGTTTCAAAAGTGGCATGCAGCTGAAAATAATTAGGCAATAAATCGGTTTTGTCTTTTAGAATAATATCTAAAATTCCGCCACCGCGTTTCTGCATATTTGTTGTAATCGATTCTGTCTCTGAGAAAAATTTGTTTTTGTTTTGGGCAAAAAATAAGTTCAGTTTAGAAACATCTCCTTTATAGATAAAATGAACCTGTCCAATTTTTTCGGTGTTGATTACAGTTGTTTTAAACCCGCCACGAGTGGACCAAAATTTAGCAGCTTTTGCGGCAGCGGCAACCACAGAACTTTCCTCAATTGCCATGGGAATGGTGCTGTATTTTCCATTAATCAGGAAATTAGGAGCAACTCCCAGCGGAATGTAAAAATTGGTTATCGTATTTTCGATAAATTCATCGTGTAATTTCTGTATTTTTTGATCAGAATTCCAATAGTTCTTCAGCAAGGCGACGGCTTCTGTAGGTGTTGAAAAATATTGATTGGCAATCCATCTAATTTTTTCTTCTTTGGATAATTTAGAAAATCCGCTAATAGCCTTGTTCATTCTCAATTGATTATGGTGTAGATAGTTGCAAAGATACGGTTTTAGCCGTTTTATTTACAATCAAATTATATTCAGTGAAAGGTTATTTTTAATATTGTTTTTTACATTTAACATATAAAATGACCATTAATTGTAATTTTTTCACTAAAATTGACGGTTTTTATCTTTAAATAAATAATATGTATTCGAAAAAAATTATAGCATTATTTTTATTCTTATGTTTCACGGTTGTTGGTCAACAAAAAATCACAATTGATGAAATTTATAACGGCACATTTCGCGCTCAGGGAATGGATGAATTGCAGTCGTTGAAAAACACAAATCAGTACACGGTTTTGAATGCCGACAGACAGTCCAGAAGCATGCAGATTGATTTGTATGATTTTGCAACATTAAAAAAAGTAGCTACACTGATAGATACAAAATCCCACAAGGATTTATCAAACGGGATTGACAGTTACACTTTTGACGCTGCGGAGAAAATGATTCTATTGGCTTGCAACACCAATCAAATCTTCCGTCACTCGTTTACTGCTGATTATTACTTGTATGATATTGCCAGAAAAAAACTAAAAAAGTTGTTTGATTTTCAGGTTCAGGAACCTACTTTTTCACCCGATGGAAAAAAGATGGCGTACGCCAAAGAAAATAATCTGTATGTATATGATTTAGCTTCTAATAAATCAACTCCAATTACTACAGATGGAAAGAAAAACAGCATTATAAACGGTATTACGGATTGGGTTTACGAAGAAGAATTTGCTTTTGTGAAAGCTTTCGATTGGAGCGCAGACAGCAAAAAGGTGGCATACATTCGTTTTGACGAAAGTCAAGTTCCGGAATTTTCGATGTCAATGTTTGGAAAAGAGTTATATCCAACAATGCAAACGTTTAAATATCCAAAAGCCGGTGAGAAGAATGCGTTGGTTTCCTTACATATTTATGATGTAAATTCAAATGGGGTTAAAAATATAAATCTCGGTAATTACAACGATTTTTATATTGCCAGAATGAAATGGACAAATGATGCGAATACATTGTCTGCGCAGGTGTTGAATCGCCATCAAAATAATTTAGATTTATTGTTTATCGATGGTAATTCAGGATCTGCAAAAGTAGTTTTGAACGAAAAAGATAAAGCATATGTTGATGTTACGGATAACTTGACTTTTTTGAAAGACAACAGTTTTATTTGGACAAGCGAAAAAGATGGTTTCAATCATATTTATTTATATGATAAAAACGGAAAATTGAAAAATCAACTGACCAAAGGAAAATGGGAAGTGACGAATTATTATGGTTTAGACGAAAAGACGAATACTGTTTTTTATCAGTCGGTGGAGAATGGATCTATCAACAGAGACGTTTACAAAATAGGTCTTGACGGAAAAAACAAAGTGCGTTTATCTCAATATACAGGAACGAATTCGGCAACATTCAGCCCAAATTTTCAACACTATATTAACACGTTTTCAAGTGCGGCTCAACCAACAACATATACGTTGAACGATGCTAAATTTGGAAAACAGGTTCAAGTTATTGAAAATAATGAATCATTGGCTTCAAAACTAAAAAACTATAATTTACCGGCGAAAGAGTTTTTTGTTTTGAAAACGGCAAAAGGGAATGAGTTAAATGCTTGGATGATTAAACCGAAATATTTTGATCCGGCAAAAAAATATCCTGTTTTCATGTACCAATATTCTGGTCCAGGTTCACAACAAGTAAACAATGAGTGGAATAGCACCGATGATTACTGGTTTATGATGTTGTCACAACAAGGGTACATTGTTGCTTGTATTGACGGACGCGGAACTGGTTTTAAAGGAGCTGATTTCAAAAAAGTGACTCAATTGCAATTAGGAAAGTACGAAGTGGAAGACCAAATTGACGCTGCTAAAGTGATAGGAAATTACGCATTTGTGGATAAAGCTAGAATTGGTATATTTGGCTGGTCGTATGGTGGATTTATGTCTTCTAATTGTATTTTGAAAGGAAATGATGTTTTCAAGATGGCAATTGCTGTAGCTCCAGTAACGAACTGGCGTTTTTATGACAGCGTGTACACGGAACGTTACATGCAGACACCACAGGAAAATGCAAGTGGGTACGATGATAATTCACCAATAAATCACGTGGACAAATTAAAAGGAAAATTCCTTTTGATTCACGGTTCAGGAGATGACAATGTGCATGTTCAGAACTCGATGCAAATGATGGAAGCTTTGATTCAGGCTAATAAACAATTTGATTCCCAAATTTACCCGGACAATAATCACGGGATTTACGGTGGAAAAACCAGAATTCAATTGTATACAAAAATGACTAATTTTATCAAAGAAAATTTATAACAGCGCTTTATGACAAACGACGCATTGAACAAGGAAGAATTTTTTGGACATCCAAAAGCGCTTTTTATATTGTTTTTTACCGAAATGTGGGAACGGTTTTCGTTTTATGGAATGAAAGCTTTGTTGATTTTTTATCTGACAAAGTACCATTTGTTTTCGGATACTTCAGGGAATTTACTGATTGGAAGTTACGCTGCTCTCGTATATGCAGTGCCAGTTTTAGGCGGCTTTATTGCGGATCGTTATTTAGGATTTAGAAAAGCGATTGTTTTTGGAGGTATTATGTTGGTGCTGGGTCATATAGGAATGGCTTATGAAGGGAATGCCGCAACAGAATCCATTACTGGAGAAATTACTCGGGACGAAACCGCCTTACAAATATTTTACTTTTCATTATCGTTAATTATTGTCGGAGTTGGTTTTTTGAAAGCCAATATCTCTTCATTAGTGGGAGAATTGTATGAAAAAGGAGATAAAAGAAGAGATTCTGGGTTTACATTGTTTTATATGGGAATCAACTTAGGGTCTTTTATGGCTACGCTGATATGTGTTTGGCTTGGCGAAAAATACGGTTGGAGTTATGGTTTCGGTGCAGCTGGAGTTGGAATGTTTTTTGGATTATTAACTTTTATTTCCGGAAGAAAATTATTGATGGGAAAAGGAGAATCGAAAAACCCATCTTTCTTAGAGAAAAAATCGTTTGGACTTAAAAATGAATGGTTGATTTACATCGGAAGTGTTTTGTCAACGTTATTGTTTTGGCAAATGGTCCAAAATCACGATGCAGTTTCATGGGCTTTAAAAATTGCGGGTGGAATTTCTTTTATTTATATCGTTTATTATGCTGTTACGCAACTCGATGGTAAAGCACGTCACCAATTGATTGCTTTAACTATTCTGATTGTATTTACGATTGTCTTCTGGGCATTGTTTGAGCAAGCGTACACCTCCATGAATTTATTTGCCGACAGAATTTTAGACCGAACTATATTTGGTTACGAAGTATCTGCGGGACAATTCTTAAGTCTTAATGCGTTGTTTATAATTTTATTAGCTCCGGTTTTTGCATGGATATGGCCAAATTTAGGAAAATACAATCCTAATACAGCCGTGAAATTTGCTTTTGCATTAGCTTTCGTTGGTTTAGGCTTTGGAGCATTAGTTATGGGGATAAATCTTTCTGGCGCAGGAAAAGTAGCGGCGATCTGGCTAGTATTAGCTTATTTTTTACATACTTGTGGGGAATTGAGTTTATCACCGGTAGGACTTTCTGCAGTGACAAAGTTATCTCCGGCAAAAATCGTCGGGTTCATGATGGGCGTTTGGTTCTTGGCAACAGCCAGTTCTGAATTTATAGCTTCTATTTTAGCGAATATTGCTTCTGTTGACACTTCAAATGGTACAGCACCGGATTTAAATTTGGCTAAACAGAGTTATTTAGTACTTTTTGAATACTTATTTTACACAGGACTTGGTTTTGGATTGCTACTATTAGTACTTTCGCCACTCATAAAAAAATTAATGCACGGAGTAGATAACGAATTAAACAATTAATAATATGACTCAAAATACTACAGATCAATTTTTTAAAAGCACCGTTTTAGGGCATCCTGCGGGACTATTCGTTTTGTTTTTCACAGAGATGTGGGAGCGTTTCTCATTCTACGGAATGCGTTCTTTATTAATATTATTTTTAACTGCGTCCTTTACAGATGGCGGTTGGGAATGGACTCGTGAAAATGCTTCTGCATTATTTGGTTCGTACGTAGGTTTAGTTTATTTATCAACCATGTTAGGAGGTTATTTTGCCGATAAAGTAATTGGTTTCAGATGGGCTGTTGTTGTTGGAGCCTCTTTAATGACTTTAGGACATGCTTCTATGGCCGTTGAAACTGAATTTTCAATTTATTTAGGATTGGTATTGTTGGTTTTTGGAAATGGTTTCTTTAAACCAAACATGACTTCCATCGTATCTGAAATGTACAAAGACCGTCCTGAAAAGAAAGATGGTGCATATACTTTGTTTTACATGGGTGTAAATGCCGGAGCGTTCTTCGGGATTTTACTTTGTGGTTATTTAGGTGAAAAAGTAGGTTGGACCTACGGATTTGGTTTAGCCGGAATCTTCATGTTCTTCGGAATGTTACAGTTTTGGTTGTCTCAAGATATCTTTGGGGATATTGGTTTGAAACCAAGTAAAGAAAGCAAAGCAAAAGCGGAAGCTTTGGACACTGATAAAAGAAATCCTTTTACTCCAATACAATTAGCAGCAATTGCTTTCTCTTCTATTTTAGCGTTATTGTGGCTTGTAAATGATCCTGCTTCTAAAATATCAGGTGGTAAAGTAAACGTTTTTTCTTTCCTTGGACCGAGTGGAAATGCTATTGCAATTGTCTCAGCATTAGTTGTATTTATCATATTATTGGTTTACAGATTTACTCAATATTCTAAAATTACTAAGGAGAAATTAATTGCAGTTACATTTTTTGCGTTTTTGACTATTTTCTTTTGGGCAATATTTGAACAATCACCAAACAGTTTAACTATTTTCGCCAGTGACTATACGGATCGTGTTTTAACCGGCAATTGGAGCGTAGTGTTTTTAGTCATGAATTCATTGATTACTATTTTACCTTTAGTAATTATTACTTGGGTTTTATTCTTATTATTCAAACAAACATTCAAGTTGTATGCTGTTGCAAATATTATTCTAAGCATCAGTTTTATCATTATCTGGGCAATAGCAATCTGGATGTTGACTAAAGATTATTACACCGCAGGATATTTATCCTTATCAGATGAAACCTTGCAAGCATTGAAAATTGACAAAGTAACCACGGCATTAACGGAAGTTCCTGCTACATGGTTTTCTACTTTAAACTCCTTGTTTATTATTTCATTAGCACCGTTGTTTTCTAAATGGTGGGAAAGTAAATACAATCCTTCTGCGAATTTAAAATACGGAATTGGAATGGGATTATTAGCGCTTGGAATGGCTTGTGTAGCTTTTGGCGCAAGCGGAATTGAAGCAGGTGCCAAAACAGCTTCAGTAAGTATGATTTGGTTGATTTTAGTGTATCTTTTCCATACCATGGCTGAATTGTGCATCTCTCCTGTTGGATTGTCTTATGTGAGTAAATTAGTTCCGGCTCGTATGATTGCTTTCATGTTTGGTGTTTGGTACTTGGCGGTAGCAATTGGTATGAAAGGTGCGGGTATGTTTGGAGAAAACATTGATAAAATCGCCAATGAACACGGATTGAGTTACTTCTTTTGGATGTTGACTAGCATTTCCATCGTGGTTGCTTTATTCTCTGTAGCGATGACTCCGGTTATTAAAAAACTAATGCACGGTGTTCGTTAAACTTTAGGCATCATTTTTGATTTTAAACCAATAAAATTATAAACATGAAGAAAATTATAGTTGCTTTATTACTGTTTGCCGGCTCATTTGCAGCCGATGCTCAAGAACTAGTTTGGGAAACCAATGTCACCAAGGCGATGGAAATTTCGAAGGAAACCAAGAAACCATTATTGTTGTTTTTCACCGGAAGTGATTGGTGCGGATGGTGTATTCGTTTGCAAAAAGAAGTTTTGAAAACACCTGAATTCGCGGTTTGGGCCAAGGAAAATGTAGTTTTAGTCGAATTGGATTATCCAAGGAAAGCGCCGCAGACACCTGACATTAAAAAACAAAATAGTGAATTACAAATGGCTTTTGGAATTCAAGGGTTCCCAACCATTGTACTTGCAAATGCCATCACAAAAGACGGTAAAGTTAATTTTGAAGGTATAGGAAGTACAGGTTATGTAGCCGGCGGACCTTCAGCTTGGTTAGCTGTAGCAAATGGTTTTCTGAAAAAATAAAAATTTTTAATTCAATTTATAAAATCCCTTTTCGGCAGTTGCGTGAAAAGGGATTTTCTGTTTTTTACAACTAGCTTTCCATAGTTTTTGAATGTTTTTAAAGTTTGACGCATCAGCTATAACTAATTTGGGTTTCATTATTTGAATCAAACGGTCTGCGTTTATTTTTGCCGATTGTGTCAATACGACAATATCCGGATTGATGTTTTTTGGATAAATTCCCGAGCTGTCTAACACAAAAATCTTTTTCCCATTAAAGAAGATGAAATTTTGAAGTCGCTTTTTCTGTTGTAAAGTGCTAAAGTTTTCAATGCGATAGGATTTTAATAGATTGTTTCGCTGGGCGGTTTTCAAAATACTGTCATTGGCATAAATTAAAATGTTTTCACCATTTCTCTCCGCAATCAGGGTGCTTTTTCTGCTGTTGAAAACGATAAATTCCTCTTCGGTTTGAATTTTATACGCTATTGTAAAATATGAAAATTGTACAATGAGGATGGAAATCAAGACCATGGCCAATTTATTAAAACTTGGTTTTTTGAACCAAATGATTAACGCAAACAATAGTAAATAAGCGCTAAGCAAAAGATAAAAGTGAAGTGGAATATCCTCAATAATGAACTGTTCCAAGGAGGCAATTGCGTTGATGATTTTATTTAAATAATAAATACTCCATTCCAGCAGTTGAGACAGGAATAAGGGAATTATGTTGAACGCTGCTAAAAGCATTACCAAAACACCTAAAATCATAATGATGCTTAGTATCGGAATAATGATCAGATTAGTGACAAAGAATAAACCGGGAAATTGATGGAAATAATAAATGCTCAGAGGTAAAGTGCCTATTTGTGCCGCAAAAGAAACGGTAAGGATATCCCAAATATATTTAGAAACTTTGTATTTTGGTTTCCAAATGGAAGATAAAAGTGGCTGCAGCCAAATGATAAAAAACAGAGCGATATAACTTAATTGAAAACCAACATCAAACAGGAAAGAAGGTTCGAAAAGTAGAATCAACAATATAGAAACTAATAATGTGTGATAAATATTCACACTTCTCCGAAGATGATTTCCAATCGCTACAAACGAAAACATAGTTACGGAACGAACCACTGAAGGTGCTAAACCGGCAATGATCCCGAACATGGATAATGAGATAAGAATAGTGATTAACTTTATAAAAGAACCTCGCTTGGTATTGGGAATTGGTTTTAGAATAAAGGTTACAAAAAGCAGAATGAATCCAATATGCAATCCAGAAACGGATAAAATATGTACTGCTCCGGCATATTGATAATCCCGAATTATGTCTGGTGAAATATCTTGTTGTTGTCCCATTATTAAAGCAATGGCGACATTCAACTCGGTTTTGTTGAAGTCGTTTTTTTCTAAATTGCGAATAATTCGGGTTCTCAATTTAGAAGAATAATACCAAATGTTTTTTTCTATTTCAGTTCCAATTTTTATTTCGTCAACATCAGCATACAGCTGCGCATAGATTTGTTTGTTTTCAAGATATTTGCTGTAATCAAATTGGTTTGGGTTATTTGGCGGTTTGTTTTTTGTTAAAGTGCCTTTTATCAAAAAAGAATTCCCAACTTCAAGAACGTGATGCAAACTGTCATTTTGAATGTTTAATATGATTCTTCCTGTTTTTTCTTTCTGGTCGATATGATTAATAATGGCTAAATAACGATCGCTAAACGTTGAACTTTTCAGCTTTTCTCTGGTCGTTAGTGAAATGATATGCGGTTGTTCAAAAATTTTCTTGTTGTGAGTGTAGTTGTTTTTTTTGAAAAGATCGGTATGAATGATTTGCGTTGAAAGACCAATAATAACGGAAAGAAAATAAGTTCCGATTCCAAAATAAAGCGAGAATTTACTGTTTTTTTTGGATAAAAAATACAGCATTACAAAAACACTGATGAATATGAAAAGTACAATGAACAGTGCCTTGATTGAGAGCTGGAAATAATGTCCAAAAAGCAAACCGATAACAAACCCGAATGTAATTCTTGCTAGTGGGAATTGTAGTACTTTCATAACTCTAAAGTACACATTTTTAGTAAGAAACAGATATAATTATTTCTAGATTTTTTATAATTTAAAAACTAAATTCTTTCCCAAAAGAGAACTAATTAAAGAACACGGTTGATTTGGACGAAGGTTTTTTTGTAGTAAGGTTCTTTGGTCGAGGAGATAATTACTCCTTTTGAAGTGGAGGAGTGAATGAATTTTATTTCTTCATCGGTTGCTTCAATCACGATTCCAACATGATTAATTTCTTTGTTTTTATTCGTTTTAAAAAAAATTAAATCGCCTTTTTGGGCTTGTTCTTTTTTTGGATTTAAAACAATGCCAATTTTTGATTGTTGAAAGGAATTCCGTGGAAGACTAATATTTTCCGAATTAAAAATGGTGTACATTAAACCCGAACAGTCAAAACCAGCTTTTGTTGTGCCAGCATATTTGTATTTTACACCCAAATTTTCAATAGCTGCATCGATTAATTGTTCGGCTAGTTGATTTGCTTTTCTCCTTTCGGATCGAGTTAATTTCTCTTTTGACTCTCTTTCTTTTGAAGTTACAATGGAGGATGTCGATTTACAAGCGGTAAAAAAGATGCCAAGGCACAGAAGGTATAGTAATCTTTTCAAAAGAGTTTTTTTAGATGATTTTAAAATTTGGAAATAAATTACAGATTATTTTAAATCATTTACAATCAATGCAGCCGTTTTTTCACTGGCTCCAATTCCGCCTAATTGCTCTTCTAGTAACGCATATTTTTTTAAAAGCGTATCGCGATGGTCCGTTTTTAATATTTTTTCGAGTTCTTCCCTAATGCGTTTTGTAGTGCATTCGTCTTGAATTAATTCGGTCACCACTTCTTCATCCATAATCAAATTCACTAATGAAATGTATTTGAGTGTAATAATTCGTTTCGCAATTTGGTACGAAGCCCAACTGCCTTTATAACAAACTACTTCAGGAACTTTAAACAGCGCCGTTTCCAGTGTTGCAGTTCCTGATGTGACTAAGGCTGCAGTTGCATTTCGCAATAAATCATAGGTTTTGTTTGAGGTGAATTTTATGTTTTCCTGCGTGATAAAATTTTGGTAAAAAGAAAATTCCTGACTTGGAGCACCTGCAATTACAAATTGATAGTCCGGAAAATCTTTGACCACACTGAGCATTACAGATAGCATTTTAGTAATTTCCTGCTTTCTGCTGCCGGGTAAAATGGCGATAATTGGTTTGTCGTTTAATTGGTTTTCTTTCCTGAAAAGAACGGGATCAACTGATGAATGATCGTGAATGGCATCAATTAGTGGATGACCAACAAATTCGACTGGAAAATGATGTTTGTCCTCATAAAACTTTTTTTCAAAAGGTAAAATCACATACATTTTATCAATATCGCGCTTGATATCTGTAATTCTGCTTTCTTTCCATGCCCAGATTTGCGGAGAGATATAGTAATGGGTTTTCATTCCCAATGCTTTTGCCCATTTGGCAATTCGCAAATTAAATCCGGGATAATCGATGAATATAAGTACGTCAGGCTGAAATTTAAGAATGTCTTTTTTACAGATATTTATGTTGTTCAGAATTGTTTTTAGATTAAAAATCACTTCGATAAATCCCATAAACGCTAATTCACGATAGTGTTTCACTAATATACCGCCAACATTTTTCATTAAATCACCGCCCCAAAACCGAATGTCAGCATTAGGATCTTTTTTGTATAGCTCTTTCATCAAATTAGAACCATGCAAATCACCTGAGGCTTCTCCTGCGATTATATAATATTTCATGTTTTTTCGATTTGGAATTTTTAAAATCAAACAGACAAAATCATTTTTGCTGCAATCATTTTATTCTGCTGCAAAGATAAACTTAAATAAATAAAGTGAGAATCGCCAAGGCAATGACTGCCAAAACAACACCACGCGCCATCATTTCTTTATTCATTTTGAGTAAAATTCCAAATGTTATCAGCGTCATAATTGATCCCAAAGTGATTATTTTACCTAGGTTTCCCTGTGATTTCATGATTTGAATTCCTGCGATGAATTTGAATTCCGTAAAAATGGTGATAAAAATATAAGATCCAAGCAGCGTAGTTGCAAACCCTAATAAAAATCCAAATAATAAGTCTTTTTTATTCATTCCATTTCCAAGTATTAAGTTGTTGTATGGCGTGGTGTGCGGTCAAGTCAAATTGTACAGGAACGACTGACACAAACCCATTTTCCAAGGCCCATTCATCCGTGTCTTCTCCTTTATCTTGGTTTACAAATTCGCCTGCCAGCCAGTAATAGTCTCTTCCCTGCGGCGTTTTTCTTTTATCGAATTTCTCTACCCAAATTGCTTTCGCTTGACGACAAACCCTAATTCCTTTGATGTCTTTTTGTTCTAATTTAGGAAAATTAACATTCAAAACTACGCCTTCCGGAAGTCCATTTTCAAGAACTTCTACAGATATTTTGCGGATAAATGATTTTATATTCTCAAAATTGGCGTTCCAGTCGTAATCCAATAATGAGAATCCAATAGCGGGAATTCCTTCTATTCCCGCTTCAACGGCGGCGCTCATTGTGCCGGAATAAATCACATTTATCGAAGAATTTGAACCGTGATTAACGCCAGAAACGCACAAGTCAGGTTTTCGTTTCAAAATTTCGTTTACAGCCAGTTTGACACAATCAACTGGTGTTCCAGAGCAACTGTATTCTAAAAAAGGATCTGTGTCTTTTGAAATTTTATTCAAATATAACGTGCTGTTGATGGTAATGGAATGACCCGTGGCGCTTTGTGGTGTATCTGGAGCGACCACAACTATTTCTCCCAATTCTGCCATAACCGAAATTAGGGCTCTGATGCCTGGCGCTGTAATGCCATCGTCATTCGTTATTAAAATTAAAGGTCTTGTTTTTTTCATTATTATTTTGGTAAAAAAAGGTTTGTTTTTATGATTTTAATGGCAAATGTAATTACACAAAATGGGATTAAGTAAAAAAAAGATAAAAATATGTTATCTTGATTCATTTAAGTTAATAAAAAAAAACATTTTTATATCTTTAACAAAAATTTATGGGAGCCCTGCTGACGTTGGCATAGTTTTTACCGTAACTTAGAATAAAAATTGATGAATACTACTCTTAACTTTATGAAAAGAAATTATAAAATTATCCTTGTTGTCGTATTTCTTTCGCTAACATTATTTGCCTTTAAAATGAATGTGTCTAAAGCAGATGATCCTGAAAAGGACAAGCTGCTCTTGGAGTTATTAACTTTTGTAATTGAAAAAGGCCATTATAGTCCAGCGAAAATCGACGATACTTTTTCGAAGGGGATTTACAAAGATTATATTGAAGCTTTGGATCCATCGAAACGATTCTTTTTGCAATCTGATATTGATGAATTTTCAAAATTCGAATTGCAACTAGATGACCAGCTGTTGAATAAAGATTTGTCTTTCTTTAATTTGACTTATGAGCGTTTGATGAAAAGAATGAACGAAAGTACTAAAATCTACAAAGATGTTTTGAGCAAACCTTTTGATTATACTATTGATGAAAGTTTCAATATTGATTACGAAAAAGCGCCATACCCTAAAAACGATGCTGAACTTAATGATAAATGGCGCAAACAAATTAAATTGTCTGCACTTTCGTCTTTAATTGACAAACAAAAATTAGAGGAGGATAAAAAGAAAAATGATGCAAATTATGTTGTTAAATCTTTTAATGTTTTAGAAAAAGAAACTAGAGAAAATTCGGTAAAATCGCTTGATGAGTATTTTGGATTTATAAAAGATTTGGACAGAAACGATTGGTTTTCTGTATACATCAATTCCATTACAGCACGTTTTGATCCACATACAAATTATTTTGCAGCTGAAGAAAAAGAGCGTTTTGATGTAAGCATAAGCGGGAAGTTAGAAGGAATTGGGGCACGCCTTCAAAAGAAAAATGATTTAACGGAAATTTCAGAGCTTATTTCTGGCGGTCCTGCTTGGAGAGGAAAACAATTAGAAGCAGGGGATTTAATAATGAAAGTTGCGCAAGGAAATGGCGAAGCGGTTGATGTAGTCGGAATGCGTCTTGATGATGTAGTGAAGAAAATAAAAGGTCCTAAAGGTTCGGAAGTACGCCTTACTGTAAAAAAAGTAGATGGGACAATTAAGATTATTTCTATTGTAAGAGATATTGTTGAAATAGAAGAAACCTATGCGAAGTCCAGTATCGTAAACAAAAACGGGCTGAAATATGGAGTAATCTATTTGCCAAAATTTTATATTGATTTCGAAAACGCAGATGGTAGAGATGCCGGAAAAGATATTGCTTTAGAAGTGGATCGATTGAAGAAAGCAGGAGTAAACGGAATTGTTTTGGATGTTCGTGATGACGGTGGAGGATCTTTGTCAACGGTTGTTGACATTGCGGGATTATTTATAGAACAAGGGCCAATCGTTCAGATAAAATCTGCGGGTAGAAAAAAAGAAGTGTTGTACGACAGAGATGCAAAAATTGAATGGGACGGACCGTTGGTAATTATGGTGAATAGTTTCTCCGCATCTGCTTCTGAAATTTTAGCGGCAGCAATACAAGATTATAAAAGAGGAATTATTATTGGAAGCAAACAAACCTATGGTAAAGGAACTGTCCAAAATGTAATTGATTTGAACCAATTCGTGCGCAGTAGTTCTGTTGGGGATTTAGGAGCTATCAAAACAACAACGCAGAAGTTTTACAGAATAAATGGAGGTTCTACTCAGTTAGAAGGAGTAAGCAGCGATGTTGTGATGCCGGACCGATATGCTTATCTAAAAATGGGAGAGCGTGATGTTGACAATGCGATGCCTTGGGATAAAATAGATAAAGCTGATTATCAAATATGGAATAATAATTCCAACTTTAATCAAGCAATTACAAATAGTAAAAATAGAATCGCTCAAAACGCACAATTTCAATTAATTGAAGAGAATGCGAAATGGATTGACAGCAGAAGTGAAGAGAATGTGTACAGTTTAAATATTGAAAAATTTAAAATTGCTCAATCAGAGATAGAGGAGAAAGCTAAAAAATACAAACCAATTGTAGATTATAAAAATTCATTCATATTTACTTCGTTGCCTTATGAAACGGATGCCATGAGTAAAGATGTTACTTTAAAAGATAAAAGAGAGAGATGGCATGATGAGTTATCCAAAGATATTTATGTTGAAGAAGCACTTAATGTATTAGATGATTTACAATCTAAAGTAGTTTCTAGAAAGAATATACCAGTAAAAATTAAAAAAGCTAAATTAGCTAAATCGTAAGAATAAGGTTTTCGAACAATAATAAGTAAAACGCCCTATAAATCTAAAAGATTTACAGGGCGTTTTTATTTTGATAACCATCGTTTTCGTTTAAATATAACTTTTGGAGATAATTAAGTAAATTTTAATCAATGTTCTTTGTGTATCATTCAGAGTAATTTAATTTGCCGAAATACATGCAATTAATGAACGGATTTTTGTCAAAGTGCTGTCCGAACTTTCGATTAAGAATTCAGAGCTGTAGGATTTAGTTGAACAGTTAATAGGATAAATACCTTTTTATAATCTTGCTCTATGATCAAAAACTCATAGTTATATTTAACACTTTGGTTGTAATGGATTTCCTTGGCTTAAAGCTGTCAAATTACCATTCGTTCACTTTATTCGCATCCATTTTTATGAATATAAACAATAAGATAGTGAATCCCCAAAGCCCAGAACCTCCGTATGAAAAGAATGGAAGCGGAACCCCAATTGTTGGAAAAATACCTACCACCATCGCAATATTTACAAAGAAGTGTGTGAATAAGATTCCTGCAACACAATATCCATAAACTCTGCTGAATTTTGTTTTTTGTCTTTCGGCTAAGTAAATTATTCTTAGGAATAGACCTGTAAAAAGGGCTATTACGACCAAAGAACCGGCAAATCCCCATTCTTCGCCTACAGTAGTGAAAATGTAATCCGTATGTTGTTCTGGAACAAAGCCACCTTTTGTTTGAGTGCCTTCAAGAAATCCTTTTCCTAACCAACCTCCAGATCCTATAGCAATTTCGGATTGATTGGTATTATATCCAATGCCTTTCAAGTCAACTGTTTTCCCTAAAAGGATATTAAAACGATCCCTGTGGTGTTGTTTAAATACATTGTCAAAAACATAGTCCACAGATAAAACAAATCCTGATAGCAACACAAAAAGAATACTGCTCAAAATGATATTCCTATCGGCTAATCTAGATTTAAAGTGTATGATTAATAGCGCCAACAATCCGATTAGGATTACATATTGAGGTTCTAATACCAGCGTTAATACAAACAGAAGAATGGTTATAAAACCGGTCCATACATACCAAGCCGGAAGTCCTTCGCGGTACAAGACAATGATGAATATGCTGTAAATCAATGCACTTCCAGGATCGGGCTGTGGTAAAATGAGCAGCACGGGTAAAATTATTATCGCAAGTGCCTGCCATTGGCGGGTCACATCTTTTAGATTAATTTGAGTGTCGCTCAGATATTTTGCCAAAGCTAAAGCTGTTGCTGCTTTTGCAAACTCAGAAGGTTGAATGGTAAAACTTCCTACGGCATACCAACAACGTTGACCCGCTATTGTTTTTCCAAATAAAAACAATCCTGCCAACGATAATAGTGAAATTCCAAAAATAATACTAGCGTATTTTTCATAAAATTTCCCATCAACGGAGAGTATTACGAAAATTAAAGGAATAGTTAATACTATAAATATCAACTGCTTCTCGTAAGTATCTTCCATAGAAGATAACGAGGAGGAATAGATGTTAAGCCAGCCCAAAATAACCAATAACGCATAGATGATTATGCTTATCCAGTCAATATTATTTGTTACGCTTTGGTTTTTCATCGGAATTAAATAGCTTGTTTGGTCTCTTTGATAGTGTCAACTTTTGCTTTTACAGTTGAAGGCTTCATTGTTTTCTTTTTCAGAAGAGAATCACTAATTCGTAATTGTAATTTTACTTCTTCAGAGAGGCCACCTAATTTAGCGTATCTACTTTGTAAGCTGGTTGCAAGTATCCTTTTCTCTAAATCAAGTCTTGTGATTTTTTGTCGAAGGTATTTTTCGATCATCAAGCTGGCAATTGGCCCCGCTATTGTTGCGCCATAGCCACCATTTTCCACCATAACTGCAATTGCAATTTTAGGATTGTCTTTTGGTGCAAAAGCAACAAATATGGAATGATCTTCTAGTTTTACTCGTATCCCACCAATTTTCGCAAAATTTTCTGCAGTACCCGTCTTACCGCAAATATCGATTCCTTCCACCTTTAAAGCACTTGCTGTCCCCAGGTTATACACGTCAAATAAGCCACTGATCATCGGTTTGAAGTGTCTTTTGTCAATTGTGGTTACATGTTTGGTAGTGAACTTTTTGTCAATAGTGTGACCTTTAATTCTTTTGATGATATGAGGTGTGTAATAATAACCTTCATTTGCCACTGTTGCCATCATATTAGCCAGTTGTATTGGTGTCATTAAAACTTCTCCTTGACCAATCGAATTAGACACAATAGTGGTACTTCTCCAACCGCCGTTCGGATAAATGCGTTTATACGTTTTTGAATCTGGAACTTTACCTTTTTTACCAATGGGTAAATCGTAACCCATGAATTGTCCAAGGCCAAAGCTTTTTACGTGATTACTCCAAACATCAACCGCTTGAGCTGGTTTGGCATATTTATTTATCGTTTTCATATACGCCGTCGCAAAATAAGAATTACAAGACTCAAAGATACCTCTATGTAACTGAAGTGCACCTCCATGACAGTGACACCCCATAAAACGACCTCTTGCATAACTAAATCCTCGATTACAAAAAACAGTCGTATTTTCATCAATAACACCCTCTTGAAGTGCGACAAGACCAGTCAAAATTTTGAAAGGAGATCCAGGAGGATATTCTGCCAATAAACCTCGATCGTAAAGCGGTTTGGCGATTGAATCGCGATAAAGTTTAGTGTAATTTTTTGATCGTTGCCTTCCAACTAATATTGAAGGGTCATAGGAAGGTGCTGTTACCAATGCTAAAATTTCTCCCGTGCTGGGTTCAATTGCAACAATTCCACCTCTTTTGTTGATCATTAATTCTTCTCCATATTTTTGGATTTCAGCATCTATGGTAAGATTTATATCTTCTCCCTGGACAGCAATAGTATCATATTTTCCATCTTTATACGAACCAATTTCACGGTTGTATTTGTCTTTCTGAAAATATTTTACGCCTTTTACTCCTCGCAAAAGATCTTCGTAGCTTTCTTCAACTCCCTGTCGGCCTATCAAATCGCCACTGTTGTAATATGGATTTTTTTCTACTAGCTTCTCATTTACCTGAGTGATAGACCCGAAAACGTTAGCGCCAAAAGTCACTTCATAATCACGAAGAGAACGCTTTTGAAAATAAAAACCTTCGTATTTTCGTATTTTCTCTTGGAAAGCGGCAAATTCACTTTTATTCAGTTGCGATAAAAAAACAGAGGGCAATCTAGGACTGTATATTTTAGCCTTTTCAATTTTTTTAATAAAATCTTCTTTGGTGATATTCAGTAATTGACAAAATTCTAAGGTATCGGTTTTTTTTACTTCACGAGGTATTACCATGATGTCATAGGATGCCTGATTGGCCACTAATAACTTTCCTTTTCGATCGTAGATGTAGCCTCTTTCAGGATATTCGTATTTTTTTTTAATCGCATTATTTTCAGATTTCAACTTTAATGTATCATCAACAACCTGCAAATAAAATATTCGCATCACGAGTAAAAAAGTAGCAAGAATAATTAAGGAAGGCAACAAGACTTTTCTCATCTTTTGTTTGGCTTAATAAGATAGATTATGATAATGCAAATAATGATTGTAAATATGGTGCTTAATACTATTGTAATCAACGTGTCCAAAATAAAACTTAACTGAAATGCCTCCAATAAAAATAACGTAAAGTGATGAATCACAACGGACAATAATATAAAAGAAAATCGTTGTGGCGTTAAAACATCATTAATTTTTATGGTTTGATATTCATAACTTAAACCAAATGCAAATTTAAAAATAGAAGGTCTGAAATATGCTAAAACTAAACACGCCGTAGCGTGTGTCCCGCCAGAGTTGCTAAACAAGTCCATTATAATTCCAAGTAAAAAACTGGTAACCACAAGTGCTGATTTGTTTCCATTTACGGGATACAAAATTATAAATAAGATGTAAGGAAATGGACTGATGTAGCCCAGAAAATTCATATTATTGAATATTATAATTTGAATGGCCAACAACAGAATAAATCGGAAAATATTGACTAACAAGGCGCTATTCATCTTTTTCTCTTTTTTCTAAATTTATAATTTCTTCACGATCTTTACTTTTTATGATATAAACATGGCCTAAATTAGTCATATCGTTAAAAAGTTTGACATCAAGGGTGTAATAGTTGGTTAGCTTATCTCTGTAAATTTTAGCGATTGTTCCAATGTTGATGTTTTCAGGGAAAATAACCGACTGTCCGCCTGTAACAATAGTGTCACCAATTTTTATTAATGCTAATCGTGGAAGATCTGTTAATTGCACAAAACCAGTACTTTTTCCGTTCCAATTTAGCGAACCGAAATGATTTGATTTTTTAATTTTAGCGTTAATTTGCGATCTTTTGTTCAGAATACTGATTACAGTTGAATAGTTTTTGGAAGTATTCTCAATGATTCCTACAATACCTAAACTGTTGATTACTCCCATGTCGGGTTTTACGCCGTCTAATTCACCTGAATTTAAAGTCAGGTAATTTTCATACATGTTATAGGAGTTTTTAATGACTTTTGAAACAAGTATATCATCAGGTTTAACCCCTTTCAGACTGTCTAGTTTTTTAACAGCAGTTGTATCTTCACGATTAAATAAAAGGCTTTTTAATTTAGCATTTTCAAGTGCAAGTGCGTCGTTGTGAGTTTTTAAGTTTAAATACTCATTTAGATTGTTTACCTTTTCATAAACACCACCACTCAAAAAGTTTGCAGAACTAATTATTTTGCTTCTGTGGAAGGAATGGGATTGAATCGTAAGTGTTAACGATATACCCAAAAGCAGCAAAAACAGTATTCTGTTACTGTTTTTAAAAATAAAATTAAATATTTGCTGCATTGTTTAAAATTGAATATTTAAATAAATCAAAAATCAAATTCTAAATCCCATTTCACTGACAACTTGTAATGAAAAGTAGAATTTAGAATTCATTTTTTTGTTATTTTATAAGGATACTTTTAAATTTAACGATATTTTTAAGCGCCATACCTGTTCCCCTAACAACTGCTCTTAAAGGATCTTCAGCAATGTAAACAGGTAAATCTGTTTTTTGCGAAATTCTTTTGTCAAGACCTCTTAACATTGATCCTCCACCTGCAAGGTAAATACCGGTATTGTAAATATCAGCAGCTAATTCTGGAGGTGTTTGAGATAAAGTTTCCATTACCGCATCTTCGATACGTTGTATGGATTTGTCTAATGCTTTTGCAATTTCTCTATAAGAAACTTCAACTTGTTTTGGTTTACCTGTTAGTAAATCTCTACCTTGAACAGACATGTCTTCTGGAGGAGTTTCTAAATCTTCGATAGCGGCACCAATTTGAATTTTTATTTTTTCAGCAGTAGTTTCTCCAACAAAAAGATTATGTTGGGTACGCATATAATATACAATATCATTCGTAAATACATCACCAGCAATTTTCACTGATTTGTCACATACGATTCCACCTAATGCAATCACAGCAATTTCAGTTGTTCCACCGCCTATATCAACAATCATGTTTCCTTTAGGTTGCATAATGTCTATTCCAATACCGATTGCAGCGGCCATAGGTTCGTGTATCAAATAAACTTCTTTACCATTAACTCTTTCGCATGATTCTTTTACCGCCCTCATTTCCACTTCAGTAATGCCGGAAGGAATACAAACAACCATTCTTAATGCTGGTGTAAACATTCTTTTCTTTAATGCTGGAATGCTTTTTATAAACAAGCTTATCATTTTTTCGGAAGCATCAAAATCAGCAATTACACCATCCTTCAAAGGCCTAATTGTTTTAATGTTTTCATGTGTCTTACCCTGCATCATGCTGGCTTCTTTACCTACAGCAATTATTTTACCAGATATTCTATCGCGGGCAACTATTGATGGGCTGTCAATTACTACTTTATCATTATGTATGATTAAAGTGTTAGCGGTACCAAGGTCTATCGCAATATCCTCGGTCATGAAATCAAAAAATCCCATAAGTTTTTTAAGGGTTAAAATGTTATAAATTTGAAACGAACAAAGTTAAACAAATTAATGTTTAAAATGACGCGTTCCCGTAAATACCATTGCAACTTTATTTTCATTGCAATAATTGATACTTAATTCGTCTTTAATAGACCCACCAGGCTGGATTACGGCCGTAATTCCTGCTTTTTTAGCTATTTCCACACAATCCGGAAAAGGGAAAAAAGCATCACTTGCCATTGAGGCTCCATGCAAATCAAAACCGAAATTTTTAGCTTTTTCAATGGCTTGAAGCAAGGCATCAACTCGTGATGTTTGTCCTGTCCCGGAAGCAAGAAGTGTGCCGTTTTTGGCAAAAACAATCGTGTTTGATTTTGTGTTTTTGCAAATTTTAGAAGCAAATATCAAATCTTGAATTTCTTGTTCTGATGGCGTGTTTATAGTAACGGTTCTTAATGCTTCTTTAGTATCTGTGATGTTATTTCTTTCCTGAACTAAAATTCCGTTTAAGCATGTTCGTACGAGTTTTTGTGGTAATTCAACCTCGTTTTGAACTAATATAATTCGGTTTTTCTTTTCTTGTAAAATGGCTGAAGCTTCTGTATCAAATTCCGGAGCAATAACCACTTCGCAAAACAATTTATTGATTTCGACAGCAGTTGCAACATCAATTTTAGTATTGGAAATCAAAACGCCTCCAAAAGCTGATGTTGGGTCGCAGGCCAATGCGGTTAAATATGCTTCGTTTACTGTTGTTCTAGTGGCTAAACCACAAGCATTATTATGTTTTAATATGGCAAATGTAGGTCCGTCATTTTTGAATTCATTAATCAAATTTACAGCAGCATCTACATCTAATAAATTGTTGTATGATAATTCTTTTCCGTGAACTTTCTTGAACATAGCGTCAAAATCACCAAAGAAAAATCCTTTTTGATGTGGGTTTTCGCCGTATCTTAAGGCTTGGCCATTTGCAATACTTTGTTTATATATTGTTTCATCAGTATTGAAATAGTTGAAAATTGCAGTGTCATAATGGGAAGAAACATGAAATGCTTTTGTCGCCAATAATTTTCTGTCTTCCAGTGTTGTTCCACCGTTTTTTTCTGTAATCATGGCCAGAAGTAAACTATATTGCTCAACCGAAGCAACGATTACAGTATCCTTAAAGTTTTTTGCGGCAGCACGAATTAAAGAAATACCGCCAATATCTATTTTTTCAATGATGTCAGCTTCACTTGCCCCTGATGCAACTGTTTTTTCAAAAGGGTACAAGTCCACGATTACCAAATCAATTTGGGGGATATTGAATTCTTGCATTTGTTGCACATCGCTCTCGTTGTCTTGGCGATTTAATATTCCTCCAAAAACTTTTGGGTGAAGTGTTTTAACTCTTCCGCCCAAAATAGAAGGGTAGGAGGTCACATCTTCTACGGGTATTACGGGAATCCCTAAGTTTTTTATGAAATCCTCTGTACCACCAGTAGAATAAAGTGTAACATTTTGACTATTTAGTTGTCTTACTATCGGTTCCAATCCTTCTTTTGAAAAGACAGAGATTAAAGCAGATTGAATTGTTTTAGTTGTACTCATTGTGTAGTTATAGTTATAAAATGCAAAAATAGTTTTTTAATGTTAAAATAAAGCCATTTGAAATTGAGATAATTGTAATTTTTAATGCTGTTTCATTGGCGGACATAAAATAATGGAGTAGCGCGGCAACGAAATGATTTTTCGTTAGGTTTTTGAATAATATTTATAGAATTTTACTTTAACACAAAACAGATTGTATGTTAGTTTATCTTCGATTATTAAAAGAGAGTTTAGGGTTTGCAATGAATGCATTGCGCAACAATAAGTTACGGACTTTGCTTTCTTTGCTAGGAGTGACGATCGGTATTTTTTCTATCATTGCTGTACTGGCTGCTGTAGATTCTTTGGATAAAAAAATAAAAAAAGATTTGAGCAGTTTGGATAAAAATACTATTTATTTAATGCGATTTTCTTTTGGTCCTTCCGAAATTCCGCAGTGGAAAAGGGAACAGTTTCCGGATGTCAAATATGATGAATATGAATATCTGAAAAGCTCAATGAACAATTTAGATCAAATGGCGTATCAGTTTTTTGTGGGTAGAGAAAGTCTTAAATTCGAATCGGAATCCGTAAGTGATGTGAACGTTGTTCCAGTTTCTCACGAATTTATAGAAATTCAAGGGCTTGAGTTTGAAAAGGGAAGATTTTATAATGAATCTGAATCTAATTCTGGAGCTCCTGTAATCGTTTTAGGATATGATATTGCGAAGAGTCTTTTTGGCGAAAGCGAACCAATCGGGAAAAATATGCGTTTGTATGGGCAGCGTTTCACCGTTATAGGGATGTTGAAAAAACAAGGTGCAGGAATGTTTGGCGATAGTAATGATACGTCAGCATTCATTCCGGTTAATTTTTTAAGGAAGTTGTACGGGGACAATAATGATGCGTTGACGCCGGTAATTCTGGTCAAGCCTGAAAAAGGGGTTGATATGGATGCGTTCAAAGCAGAACTGGCTCAAAAACTACGAAATTATCGAGGTATGAAAATAGATGAAATCGATAATTTTTTCATCAATGTTCTTTCCGGATTTACAGATTTATTAGATGGAATTATTAGTGCCATGCGTGGAGGCGGAATTTTGATTAGTGTTTTTTCGTTTTTAGTTGGTGGATTTGGAGTGGCTAACATAATGTTCGTTTCTGTAAAAGAGCGTACCAATTTAATTGGGATTCAAAAATCGTTAGGAGCAAAAAATAGATTTATACTTTTTCAATTTTTATTTGAAGCCATTATTTTATGCGTTATTGGTGGAGCAATTGGTTTATTGATAGTTTGGTTGTTATCCGTACTTTTAACCAGTGTGTTGGATTTTGAATTCGTTTTGAGTTTTTGGAATATATTGATTGGTTCAGGATTGTCAATTATTGTAGGTGTGATTTCTGGAATTCTTCCAGCTATTTCTGCTTCTAAATTAGATCCTGTTGAGGCAATTAGAACCGGAATGTAAATAAATGTAATTCACTTTCTGGAACGAACTTGCATTCCTTTTTTAGAAATAGATTGTATAGAAATGCAAAAAAAGCAGCTTCCGATATTTTTGGAAGCTGCTTTTTTTGTGTTTAATCTAAAAAAAATTATAAATCAAAAAAACCAATTGCACGGGTTTTCATTTATCGGATAGGATTATTTTGGATCAAATCGATATACAAGTTAATCTTGTCTTTCAATTCTTTTCTTGGCGTGATAAAGTCTAAGAAACCATGTTCAAGGAGAAACTCAGCAGTTTGAAAACCTTCCGGTAAATCTTTACCTGTTGTGTCTCTTACAACTCTTGGTCCTGCAAATCCAATTAATGCGCCGGGTTCAGATATGTTGATGTCACCCAACATCGCGTATGAAGCAGTTGTCCCTCCAGTTGTTGGGTCTGTACATAACGAAATATAAGGCAATTTTGCTTCAGCAAGCTGAGCCAGTTTTACGGATGTTTTAGCTAATTGCATTAATGAATAAGCGGCTTCCATCATTCTTGCTCCACCGGATTTAGAAATCATTACAAATGGCATGTTGTTTTTGATTGCGTGATCAATTCCTCTCGCAATTTTTTCACCTACAACTGCACCCATAGAACCACCAATGAAGGCAAAATCCATACAGCAAATAACTAAATCTTTACCTTTTGATTTCCCAACTCCCGTGCGCACCGCATCCTTGAGTTTGGTTTTTTCCATTACATCTTTCAAACGATCTGCATATTTTTTGGTGTCAACAAAATTCAAAGGATCTTTGGAAGTCATGTTTTTATCTAATTCAACAAATTCATTGTTGTCAAATAAAATGTGAAAATATTCTGTACTTCCAATTCTAACGTGAAAACCATCCTCAGGACTTACGAATAAGTTACGAGCTAGTTCATCGGCATCAATAATTTTTCCAGTTGGAGATTTATACCAAAGTCCTTTTGGAATGTCCATTTTGTCTTCGGTAGCAGTAGTAATCCCTTTTTCTTTTCTTTTAAACCAAGCCATTTCTTTAGTGTTCAGTGTTCAGTAATCAGGTATTCATTGTTTTGTAACCAGTTTTAGTGTTCCATTATCAGCATTTGAGAACTGAACACTAAAAACTGACCACTATTTTTATAATGTATTCACGTTGTTCAAGTCAGCAAATGCTTGTTCAAGTCTTGTGTTGAAAGTAACTTCGCTTTCACGCAACCATTTTCTTGGATCGTAATATTTTTTGTTTGGAGCATCAGCACCTTCTGGATTTCCAATTTGAGTTTTCAAATAGTCGATGTTTTTTACCATGTAATCACGAATACCTTCGGTAAATGCAAATTGTAAATCAGTATCGATATTCATTTTTATTACACCGTAGCTAATACCTTCTCTTATTTCTTCCAATGTAGAACCGGAACCACCATGAAAAACAAAATCTACTGGGTTGTGTCCTGTATTAAATTTGTTTTGAACAAAATCCTGAGAGTTTTTTAAGATTTTTGGAGTCAATTTCACATTTCCAGGTTTGTAAACGCCATGAACATTTCCAAAAGCAGCAGCAATGGTAAATCTTGGACTTATTTTAGAAAGTTCTTCATATGCATATGCAACTTCTTCAGGTTGTGTATATAATTTAGAACTATCCACATCTGAGTTGTCCACACCATCTTCTTCACCACCAGTAATTCCAAGTTCGATTTCCAATGTCATTCCCATTTTGCTCATTCGTTCTAAATAGCCTTTGCAAATTTCGATGTTTTCTTCGATTGGCTCCTCAGATAAATCAATCATGTGAGACGAATATAAAGGTTTTCCAGTTTTAGCAAAATGTACTTCCGAAGCATCTAACAAACCGTCAATCCAAGGCAATAATTTTTTTGCACAGTGGTCAGTATGTAAAATTACAGTAGCTCCATAAGCTTCCGCCAAAGTGTGAATATGTAATGCACCAGCTATGCCACCGGCGATTGCAGCTTTTTCTCCTACATTCGAAAGTCCTTTTCCAGCGTTAAATTGTGCTCCTCCGTTAGAAAATTGAATAATAACAGGAGCATTCAGTTTTGCTGCAGTTTCAAGAACACCATTGATCGTATTTGACCCCGTAACATTTACTGCCGGAAGTGCAAATCCTTTTTCTTTAGCATAATTAAAAATTTCCTGAACCTGATCTCCTGTAGCTACGCCTGGTTTTATGTTGTGTGTCATTGTACTTTTTTTAGTTGTTTTTTTTTAGTTTTTAGTTTTGCAAAAATAAGAATTAATTAGCATTAGAATGGATAATTTATTCCAAAATTTAAAACGGAGTTCGCAAAGTTGTATTCTCTAAACCATCTTTTGTTGGTTTCATTGGCGGGATTGTAGGTTTTAAATCCTAGATCAAAACGAATTACAAAAAAATTCAAGTCGTACCTGATTCCAAATCCTGTGCCCAATGCGATGTCTTTTAGATCGCTGATGTTGGTAAAGGTAGATTTCTCATCCACGACATTATCCAGTACGTTCCAAATATTCCCAGCATCAGCAAAAACAGCTCCTTTCAAACTACCCAAAAGTTTAAATCGAAATTCTCCACTGATGGCAATTTTCATGTTAGCTTCATTAAAATCGTCTAAAGCTCCGCTGCTCCCTGGTCCTAAACCATATGGTTGCCAAGCTCTGTTGTCATTCGATCCGCCTGAAAAGTAACTTCGGGAAAAAGGAATGTAATTTGAATTTCCAAACGGAATGGCGATTCCAAAAAAGGTTCGGAATGCAAAGATTTTTTCTTTCGATAAATCCCAATGTTTGATGTAATCGAATTCTGTTTTTATATATTCAGAATATTCCAGATTGAATATTTCATAATTCCCATTGATATTTTTTTTCTGATTGGTAGTCTTAGCAAAAGCGGATAAAATCGTTCCCGCAGATTCTATTTTCGTTTTGAAAAGGTAAAAATTATTGTCGGCTAAATCGTTTTTAGTTGTTTTTGAAAAAGTAAAACTGGTTGCTAAAATAAAGTCGTTTTCCGTAAGTCTCAATCGTCGCTCTTCAATACTTCTTACCGCCTCAATATCGGCAGGTTTTAATGGTTTTAAAAAGTTGGCGTTACCTGTAAGAACATCATTTGTAAAACCGGCTGTTCCTTGTTCAATCAGCAAATCTTTGTCTATGTAATTGTTATAATAGGAAGAATTTGTGTTATATTCTTTGCTGAGGTCATTTAAAGCATTGTAAGAAGAACCGTAAACATTAAAATAGTTTTTAGGATTTAAATTTCGAACAAACTGAGTGCTGAAAAGATCAAATTTAGCCGTGTGATTTATTTTTGGAGTCCAATTATAAGAAAGCGCGCCGGTAAAATTCTCTTTGTCCAATCCTATGTTTCTTTGTTTTGCAAAACCTACGGTAATTAGAGTAGATGGAATCATGCTTTTGGCAATGATTTTATCGGTATTAAACGGCATGAAAATTCGTGGGATATTTAGTTTTAAATCCAATCCATATTCTGAAACATTGAAAAAATTATTTTTTGGATTCGCTAAATCTTTTGACGCTCCTATGTTTCCACGTGCTGCAATTTCAAGTGTTTCTGCGCCATTGAATACGTTTCTGATTGTTTCAGAAACACTTAAACCAATGCCAAAATCCTGAATGTTAGAATGGGTCACATCCAATGTAGTTCCAAAACTATATTTTTTTCTTGGAGTCAAATATACTTTCGCAATCAATGACTGCGCAGTTGTATCTCTTTTATCAACTTCATATTGTATCGAAGGATAATTGAAAATCTTAAGATTGTTCAAATACCGCGTGGTCAAAACGGTTTTATTATCAGCATACAGGCCTCCTTTTGTAATAAAAATAGCGTTGGTAATTGCTTTTGGTTTGTATTTTAATTTTTCCTGACTGTATAGATTAAAGTTTTTATACGTGGTGCTATCTGTAATGTTTAGCGCGTTATTACTTGGAGAATAATCAGTGTAGATATTTACATCGCTTATTTTATAAATTTTGAAAGGTTCAATTCTAGTTGAATCCCCTTCTTGATAGGAATAATTATTGACGATCAAATTAATGTTTGCCAGATTCACTTTTTTAATGGTGTCAATGTCGAAAGTCACATAATTGGGCTGAAAATAATATACTCCATTGTTTCTGAAATGAGTGGTGATGCGGTTTTTTTCATTTTCAAAATCATCTGTTTTGTATTGATTCCCGGATTTAATGTACGTGTTAGATTTGTTGGTTTGGTACAACGAATCTAAAGCTGGTGTTGCAATAGTAGTCCTTAAAGAATCCAGAAAGTAAGCTTTTCCGGAAGTCACTGCATATTTTATCTTGGCTTTTTTTAGAGCCAACGTATCTATTTTGTAAGCGGCATTTACATTAAAAAATCCATTATTGAAATAGTAATATTTCAAACGCAACAATGATTTGTCGGCTCTGTCTTTATCAATAATTACAGGAGGTTCACCGGTTCTTTTCAAGAAATCATGTATTCCGTGATACCAGAAAGATTTTCCCAGACGGTTCACTTGTTTTTCTGACAACCATTTTGATTTTCGTCTGAATTTTTCCGGATTGTTGGTGAATTTGGCTTGGTATGTTGAATCTGGATTTAGGTTTGCTAAATTGTAAAGATTCAATCGCAATCGGTATCCCAGTAAAGTGCTGTTTGGTTTTTGATACAGTTGATTAAAAACATTTTCATCCTTAATTGTCTTATCATTTACGGTAATTTCGTTTTTCGTAAGCAGCAGTTTTCCGTCTGCAACTCTTTTTACAGCGTTACATGCGGAAATTAGTATTGCAATTACAATAAATGCAGTTATTTTTGTGGAAATTTTTTTCAAGTGTCCTAAAATATTTAATTCAAAAGTACATTATTTTATGGTTAGTAAAAACCAAATAAAGCTTATAACGAGTTTGCAGCAAAAAAAATATAGAATAGCCAATAAATTATTTTTTGCCGAAGGTGTGAAAGGGATTCAGGAACTCTTGGATTCTGATTTTGTATTGGAGCATTTGTATACCACCCAAAATGATTTTGACGCGGTTTCCATGGAAAAAAAAACCATTGTTTCGGAAAGTGATTTAAAAAAATTAACGGCATTGGCTACGCCGAATTCTTGTTTAGCTGTTTTTAAAATGCCACCAGAAAAACCAATTATAGAGACCGGTTTGATTGTTGTGCTCGATTCTATACGGGATCCGGGAAATTTAGGGACTATATTGCGGTTGTGTGATTGGTTTGGAATACAACAAGTTTTGTGTTCAAAGGAAACGGTTGATGTGTATAATCCTAAAGTGGTGCAGGCTACAATGGGTTCTGTAGCGAGGGTCAATATCAATTATATAGATTTAAACGCTTTTGTGGCAACGACTAAATTACCGGTTTTCGGTACGTTTATGGATGGCACGAATATTTATAAATCGGTGTTGCCCAAAGAGGGAATAATTATTATGGGGAACGAAGCGAACGGAATTTCAACCGAACTCGAAAAGTTGGTAACCAGCCGACTCGCAATTCCTCGTTTTGGAAATCTTCAAAAAACAGAAAGCTTGAATGTAGCGACGGCGACTGCTATTTTTTTAAGTGAGTTTCGTCGAGGTTAGTATTCAGTTTTTAGTCATAAATTACAATGAGAACTGAATATTGCAAATGAGAACTGAAAACTATTCGTTAATGGAAAGAAAAGTTGATAAATACAGCTCTAGTTTTTAGAGATTCAATATTTCCTGTCCAAGGGCTGTTTGGATCGTTGTCTCGAATTAATTCATCGTTAATTCCAAAAACACCTCTTATTGATGGTGAAAATATAAAATATTCTGAAAATAGATCAATCCCAAAACCCAATTCGTAGTTTGTAGTCCACGATTTTACACGGAAGCGTTGCTGTAAATTATCATCTATCAGTTTTGAATTACTGGATAAGTTTAAAGTAGCCGATAATCCTCCCAAAGCATAAGGGCGAATATTGCCGGTTCTTAGCGAAGATAACTTTAGTAATAGCGGGAAATGAATGTAAGTACTGTTTACTTCTCTTAACGCATCGCCGCTGTTACTGAAATTCGGATAATATAAATCCCTTTTTGTGTAATAAAGTCCCGGTTCAAAACGCAAGTTGATGTATTCCTGAAGTTTTAAATCACCTATAATTCCCACATTAAAACCTGTGGTTTTATTTACGAGAATGTCTGGTGTTTCCGTTTTGTAATCTATTTTAAAATCGTAAGAATTAAAACCTAAGTAAAAGCCATAATAGACTCTTTTTTTTTGAAAATTTTCTAAATTAACAATAGGGTCTCTGCTAAATATGTTTTTAGATCTTTGAGCATATCCGTTTAGAATAAAAGCAAAAAACAGCAAGACAATTATTTTTTTCATATTATTTTTTAGAAGCTGAATAAATGGTAGCTACACCAAAAGTTTGCGGCAAAGCTACAACATCTATAAACCCAGTTTTTCTCAAAATATTGTTTAACGCTTCGCCATACGGAAATGCGGCAGCTGATTCCGATAAATAACCATAAGCCACGTTATCCTTAGAGAATATTTTTCCTATCAAAGGCAATATGTTTTTGCTGTAAAAATTATATCCTTGTTTATAAGGTGTTTTATCAGGAACGGAGGTTTCTAAAATCACAAAAATGCCATTTGGCTTCAAGACTCTCAAGATTTCAGCTAATCCCTTTTCTAATGTTTCAAAATTACGTACGCCAAAAGCTACGGTAATTGCGTCAAAATAATTGTCTTCAAAAGGCATGTTTTCAGAGTCTCCTAAAATCATTTCAATGGTAGAAGAAAGATTTTTATCGGCAATTTTTTTTTCTCCAACTTTTAGCATTCCAGCAGAAATATCTAAACCAATAATTTTTTCAGCATTAGTTTGCGCCATCAATATGGCTAAATCTCCTGTTCCTGTTGCAATATCCAATATGAGTTTCGGATTGGATTTGGCAACCATTTGCAATACTTTTTTTCGCCATTTTATATCTATACCGAAAGAAATGACACGATTTAGATTGTCATAATTTCCTGAAATAGTGTCAAACATTTGCGCAACTTGTTCTTTTTTGCCTAAGGCAGAATCTTTATAAGGGGTTATCTTTTCTGACATTTTTTTAATTTTTACAAATATATGACAAACTTGATGAACTTAAAATGAGTTTGAGGAATTTGAATTAAGTTTTATTGTAACCCAAATGTCTTTTACTAAATGGACTTAAAACAAGAAAATAAAAAAAAATCATTTTTTTTGAAATATCACTAAAAGTGGGTATTGCATCTCTAAATTTTATTGTACAAATTTGTTCTTTAAGAAATAACCATATTAAATGATTAAAAGAGAGTCAGTGAACCAAATCAAATGGATATTTTTTGCGTTAGTTATCTCATTTGTTCTTGTTAGCTGTTTTGAAAGTGCTGTTTCACAAAGCAGTACCTTAGTTAAAACGCAACATACGTTCTTAGGATTAAATTTGTTTTTGGAAATTTTAATTTTTTTCGTCTTTAGTACCTTCGTGGTATTTGGTATTAAAGGCTTTTTTGAGATGTATTCTCAAAAAATTTCAAATATTATAATCTCCGTATCTGGAGTATTATTATTGTTTGTAATTTTTATTTTATGTTATCAAATACTCTTTCAAGAGTAGTTCATTTCTCTTAATCAATGGTTAAAAAAAAACATCCTGAAAAGGATGTTTTTTTGTTTTATCTTCTAATGTATGTCTGATACGAATAATCGTAGCGATGCTTTTCATCTTTTTCATTAAACTCTGCGTCTGTCATTTCCCATTCATCTTCATTGATCTTAGGGAAATGCGCATCGCCTTCAAAGTTGTGATGTACTCGCGTGATTTCTAACTTATCTGTGTAAGGAAGTCCTAATGCATAAATTTCACCACCGCCAATTATATAGGAATCCTCATCTTTTGGGCAAATTTCAAGTGCTTTTTCTATACTGTCCACAACGATGCAGCCTTCAGCATGATATTCTTTTTGTCGAGTGATAATAACGTGAGTTCTATTTGGTAACGGTTTTACTAAACTTTCAAATGTCTTTCTTCCCATTATAATATGATGTCCTGATGTAAGGGACTTAAATCGTTGGAAATCATTTGGTAAATGCCAAACCATCTCGTTGTTTTTACCAAGCGTATTGTTTTCGGCAGCAGCCGCGATTATTATTATCATAATTTTTTAGCTATTGTTTAAGTTCGTCGTTCGATACTTGTGTTTGCAATTGGTCTAATTTCTTTTTTTGCAAAGCCACAAGGCGATCTATTTGCTCTCTTTCCCAATCTTTATTCATAAAACGATCTGTAATAAAAATTTTTATAAAATGCAATATAAAGAGGAACAACCAAATGATAATAATCCAAAGGTACCAATTGGACACTACGGTGCTATCAAGAAAATTATGTGCCATAAATAGCAGTAAACTCCCTAAAACGAAAACAACAAAATGAAAATACAACCCCTTCTTTTGCTTTATTCTTCTTCTCGCATACTCATATTGTTCGTGCAATTCTTTTTCCATCGATCCGGTTTTAGCTTATAAAGATAAAATTTATTTTGGAAAGTCAGTATTGTGGTTCAGAATTATTCCCTGAGAATACGTTTTCTTTTTTTTTATAGTAAATTTAGCTTTGTTTAAATTGTTAAATTATTTATCGATTAACATATTTTGTGGTTTTTAATTAAATCTTTTAAAGCCTTATTAAAAGTCTGAAATATTTAAGTTGCATTATAACATTAGTTTGTAAATAAACAAGTTATGGAAATGAAACAGCGATTTGCGAAACAAAACCAGTTTGTAAGATTACTTTTTCTGAAGCTGCAAAAAAAGCAAGTCAAGCTTATGTTGTTGGCGATTTCAAAAATCGGAATGTTGCTGAATGTGCTTTTAGTAAATTGAAAAATAGTACTTTCAAAGTTGCGTTCGTTGTCAATAAAGATGCGACTTAGTATTTTAATACGTGATTGACGGTTTATCTGTCAATGAACCGGAAACTACTTTTCTCGAATGGAACGAGTTTGTACGAATTGAAAACAATGTTTTAGCGGGCAGACGAAAAATCCGTTTTGTATTTCATTAAACCGCAACACTTCCTTTTATCAGTGGATGCGGTTCGTAACCTTCAAGGGTAAAATCGTTAAAATCAAATGCGAAGATGTCTTTTATTTCGGGATTCAAAATCATATTTGGCAATGGTTTTGGTTCACGGGACAATTGCAATTCGAGTTGTTCAAAATGATTATTATAAATGTGTGCATCTCCAAAAGTGTGAATAAATTCTCCTGGCTGTAAGTCGCAAACTTGAGCTATCATCATCGTGAGTAATGCGTAAGAAGCAATGTTAAAAGGAACACCTAAGAAAATATCTGCGCTTCGCTGGTACAATTGACACGATAACTTGCCATCAGAAACATAAAACTGAAAGAAGGCGTGACAAGGAGGCAAAGCGGCTTTATTGTCGGCTACATTTTCGTTAAATGATTTTGTAGTGTCTGGTAAAACCGAAGGATTCCATGCTGAAACCAACATTCTGCGACTGTTAGGATTGGTTTTTAATTCTTTTATCAATTCCGAGATTTGATCAATTTCTTCACTATTCCAGTTGCGCCATTGATGCCCGTAAACAGGTCCTAAATCGCCATTGGCGTCAGCCCAAGCATCCCAAATTTTAACGCCGTTTTCTTGAAGGTATTTGATATTGGTATCGCCTTTTAAAAACCAAAGCAATTCATAAATAATAGATTTTAAATGCAGTTTTTTGGTGGTAACCATTGGGAAACCTTCATTCAAGTCGAAACGCATTTGGTATCCAAAGACACTTTTTGTTCCTGTTCCTGTTCGGTCTCCTTTTTGACAACCGTTTTCCATCACGTGTCGCACTAAATCTAAATATTGCTTCATTGTGTCTCTATTCTATTTTGCTGTAAGCCGGTTTAGTTTTTGTATATTTTTCCATCTTTCATTACAAATACAACTTTTTCCAGCGTCTTGATAGTGTTTAAAGGACTTTCATCAACTGCAATAATGTCTGCAAAAAAGTTTTCTTTTATTTGACCTACTTCATTTCCTATGCCTAATAACATGGCATTCGTTATTGTTGCAGATTGAATAGCGGCTAATGCAGGCATTCCGGCTTCAACCATATAGCCAAATTCTTTTGCATTTGTACCGTGGGCAAATACACCTGCATCAGTTCCAAAAGCAATTTTGACTCCTTTTTTGTATGCTTTTGCAAAAGTAGCTTTTAGTTGTGGACCAACTTCTCTGGCCTTTGGAACTACGATGTCAGGATAAAAACCAGTAATTTCTGCATTTTTTTCTACTTCTTTTCCAGCCGTTAAGGTGGGAACTAAATAAGCATCATATTTTTTCATTAATTCCATTGTCTCTTCACTCATAAAGGTGCCATGTTCAATGGTTTTTATACCACCCAATATAGCTCGTTGCATACCTTCATCGCCATGGGCATGAGCGGCAGTGAGCATATTGTAATCTTTGGCAGTTGTTGTGATAGCTTTGATTTCTTCTAAAGAAAACTGAGGATTTTTACCGCTTTTGGCAACACTTAAAACACCGCCAGTAGCTGTGATTTTAATAACATCGGCACCTTCTTTATAACGTTCTCTTACTGCTTTTACTGCCTCTTCAGGAGAATTAATTACGCCTTCATGTGGACCTGGATCGCCTACAAGTTTTCGATTGCTTCCGTTTGTCGGATCAGCATGACCACCTGTTGTGGCGATCGATTTTCCTGCGGTATATATTCTTGGACCTTTTACAATTCCTTTATTAATAGCATTTCTAATGGAGATGTTAACGCCTGTTCCTCCTAAATCACGTACGGTGGTAAATCCGGCCAGTAGGGTAATTTCTGCACAACGTACAGCTTGAAATGCGATGTCAGCCTCGTTGTCTAAATATTTCGACATGTAACTTTTAGTGTCGTGTTCTCCTTCAATATGTACATGTAAATCGATAAGACCTGGTAATACATATTTGTTTTTTAGGTCTATTATAATATCCTCTGGGTTGGATTTAGATACAAACCCATCTTGTATTTTCGTGATTTTGTTTTTAGAAACAACTATGGTTTGGTTGGATAGCTCTTTGCCAGATTGAGTGTTTAGAATTTTTCCGCAGTGTAAATAATAATCTTGAGAAAATACGACTGTAGAAATGAATAAGGTTACGGCAATAAGGACAAATTTTGTTTTCATAGATTAGTTTATAACAGATGTCAATAAAAATATATATTGGAGCGCAGCATTAATTGCAACTGCATTTTTTATGTGGTTAACCGTTTATTTATCAATTAAAGCAACAATGAATATCATAATTAAAGTTATCTTTTAGAGATTTCGTCTCTAATTTTAGCTGCTTTTTCATAATCTTCATGTGAAACTGCTTGATCTAATAATTCATTTAACTCCTGTAAACTATGTTTAGCATAGGTTTCTCCAGATTGATTGCTTTCTTCTGCGCGTCCAAAAGTATCTGGATTAGAAAGCACATCGTCAATTTCTTGAGAGTCTTTATCAGAATCTAAAGGATTTGACTTTAAGTAAATTCCGGCTTTGTCCAAGATGTTTTTATAAGTAAAAATTGGCGCGTTAAAACGTAATGCTAATGCAATTGCATCTGAAGTTCTGGCATCAATAATTTCTTCAATTTTATCTCTTTCGCAAATAATACTTGAATAAAAAACACCATCGACTAATTTGTGAATAATGACTTGTTTGACTACGATGTCAAAACGTTCGGCGAAATTTTTGAATAAATCATGGGTCAGAGGACGCGGTGGTTTTATTTCTTTTTCTAATGCGATAGCAATGGATTGGGCTTCAAAAGCACCAATTACGATGGGTAATTTTCTTTCGCCGTCAACCTCATTCAAGATCAAAGCGTAAGCTCCGTTTTGAGTTTGACTATATGAAATTCCTTTTATGGATAATTTAACTAAGCTCATAATGTTGTTATGGGAAAGTACATGGTACTTTTTTAATAAAAAAAGGGTGCGATCTTAATGAAAAAAAGTACACAAAAAAACTGCACAAAAGCAAAGATACGAATATCTTATTTTTTGGCAGCTATAATTTTTAAAGAGAATTTTTAGAATTAAGAATTCTGAGCTTTAAAAGCTTTAAATTTCTCGATCAATTGTGGAACAATTTCAAAAGCATCGCCTACAACTCCGTAATCAGCCACTTTGAAAAATGGTGCTTCCGGGTCACTGTTGATTACAACTTTAACTTTAGAAGAGTTGATACCTGCAATGTGCTGAATCGCTCCCGAAATTCCAATCGCAATATAAAGGTTGGTAGCAACCGGTTTCCCCGTTTGTCCTACGTGTTCTCCATGAGGTCTCCATCCTAAATCAGAAACCGGTTTAGAACATGCCGTTGCGGCACCAAGTACAGAGGCTAATTCCTCAATCATCGCCCAGTTTTCTGGACCTTTTAGTCCACGACCAGCCGAAACTACAATGTCAGCATCAGCAATAGAAACTTTTCCAGAAACTTTTTCAACTGATTCTACCTTTACACCAAAATCATTGTCTCCAATCGTTGGGTTAAAATCTTCTTCAGTCAATGTTGATGCATTTTCAAAAATACCATACGAGTTTTTAGCAAGTCCAAGAACTTTTACGTCTGTGGCAATTTCAGTTATGTTGAACGCTTTGTTTGAAAAGGCATTTCTTTTTACTTGAAAAGGTGAAGTTGAAATCGGTAGTCCAACCACATTTGATGCATAACCAGCTTCTAATGCTACTGCAACAAGTGACGAAAGGTAAATACTGTCCGTAGTGGATGAAAGTAAAACTAACTTTACGTTTTCTTTTTGAGCTGCTTGTTTGATTACATCGGCGTACGCTTTAGCCGTAAATCCTGATAATTTATCGTTGCTTACTTTTAATACTTTGTCTACTCCGTATTTTGATAATTCCGAAACATCTCCAGCATTAACGGTTACAGCCGTAACAGTAGTTCCTAATGTTTCAGCCACTTTTTTTGCGTAAGAAGCTAATTCGAATGCTACTTTCTTAAATTTTCCTTCTGCGTATTCTGCGTATATTAATATTGACATAATTTTTTATTTTAGTTTTAAAGTTTTAAAGTCCAAAGTCATAAAGGGAAATTAGTGTAAACTTCTATCTTTTTGACTTTCAACATTCGACTTTATGACAGTTAGATTACTTTCGCTTCGTTGTGTAATAAATTGATTAATTCATCTAAATTGTCAGCAGCAATTAATTTCACGGCTGATTTAGGAGCTGGTTTTTCAAATTTTACTGCTTTTGTATTTACAGTGGCTTCGACTGGTTCCAGAATTGTCAATACTTTAGTTCTTGCAGTCATAATTCCTCGCATGTTAGGAATGCGCAAGTCTTTTTCTTCCACTAATCCTTTTTGTCCACCAATGATTAATGGTAAAGTTGTAGCAACGGTTTCTTTTCCACCATCAATTTCACGAACTGCTTTTACGCTAGTTCCATCAATAGTGAGGCTAGTGCAAGAATTTAGGAAATTGTATCCTAAAATTCCGGCTATCATTCCAGGAACCATTCCGCCATTATAGTCTAAAGATTCTTTTCCGGCAATAATTACATCGTAACCGCCGTTTTTGATTACTTCAGCAAGTTGTTTGGCTACAACAAATCCGTCAGTAGGAGTGGCGTTGACACGAATGGCTTCGTTAGCGCCTATCGCCAATGCTTTTCTTAAGGTAGGTTCGGTTTCTGGTCCTCCAACATTTACAACAGTAACGGTTGCGCCTTGTTGTTCTTGAAACCAAATGGCACGTGTCAAACCAAATTCATCATTAGGATTGATTACATATTGAACTCCATTAGTGTCAAATTCAGAATCTCCGTTAACAAAGTTAATTTTTGAAGTAGTATCAGGAACGTGACTGATGCAAACTAATATTTTCATACTTATATATTTAATTATTCGTAATTTCTTTTACAAATTTAAAATATTAATTTGAATAATATACTATGCATGCATAATATTTTTACTTAACTACTACGTTTTCGTAGCCCGGATAGCAGCGGCATCCTTCTTGTGGCGCCTTTAGCCACAGGAAGATACAGCGGAGAGCCGGAAATAGCTCCTGAAAATTAACGTAGTAAATCCTGGATAAATTTTGGATACTTTATGCTTTTAAGTGATATAAAATATTTATTTTTGCTGTTCGGAAATTAGACACATACAACATATAATATGAGAACGATACAATTTAGAGAGGCCATTTGCGAAGCGATGAGTGAAGAAATGCGTCACGATGAGACCATTTATTTAATGGGTGAAGAAGTTGCAGAATATAATGGTGCCTACAAAGCATCTAAAGGAATGCTTGCTGAATTTGGCGAAAAAAGAGTTATTGATACTCCTATTGCTGAGCTTGGTTTTACTGGGATTGCAGTAGGATCAGCAATGAATGGATGCAGACCGATTGTTGAATATATGACTTTCAATTTCTGCTTAGTGGGGATTGACCAAATTATAAACAACGCTGCCAAAATGCGTCAGATGACCGGAGGACAATTTAATGTTCCAATCGTTTTTCGTGGTCCAACGGCTTCGGCAGGACAATTAGGAGCGACTCACTCTCAAGCACTAGAAAACTGGTTTGCAAATACTCCGGGTCTTAAAGTGGTAGTTCCCTCTACGGTTTATGATGCTAAAGGTTTGTTGAAAGCGGCTATTCGTGACAATGATCCTGTGATTTTCATGGAATCAGAGCAAATGTATGGTGATAAAGGCGAAGTGCCGGATGGCGAATATACCATTCCACTTGGAGTTGCTGATATTAAACGGGACGGGACGGATGTAACAATAGTTTCTTTTGGAAAAATTATCAAAGAGGCGCACATTGCTGCTGACGAATTAGCCAAAGAAGGCATTTCTTGTGAAATTATTGACTTGAGAACCGTACGTCCTATGGATTATGAGACGATTTTAACATCGGTTAAAAAAACAAATAGATTAGTAGTTCTTGAGGAAGCTTGGCCTTTTGCAAGTGTCGCTTCTGAAATTACCTATATTGTTCAGGAACGCGCTTTTGATTTCTTGGATGCACCGATTCAACGTATCACGACAGCGGATACGCCTGCGCCTTACTCTCCGGTTTTACTGAAAGAATGGTTGCCAAATGCTGGTGATGTTGTGAAAGCGGTTAAAAAAGTAATGTATAAAAAATAGTCGTTTTGATGAATTTGACTTTAGATAAAAATTAACAATCCAGATTCTAAATATCGAATAATCAAACGTTCTAATTAACTATATTTGAAACTTCATCAATTTTCTATTTGATGAGGTTTTTTTTTGAATGATTATGAAAAAGAATATTTTGTTTCTCTTGTTTTTTTTGTTTGTTACGGCTAACGCAGTTTTTGCACAAACAAAGGTAAGTGGCGTGGTGCTAGACAAATTGAATCAGCCGATTCCTTTTGCTAATGTGGTTTTTAAGAACTCGAGCGAAGGAATTGTTGCCAATGAAGACGGTAAGTTTTATTTGGAATCTGCTAAAGAGTATTTAGTATTATTAATAACTGCAGTAGGGTTTTCCGAAAAAGAAATTACGTTAGAGAAATTAATCAACTACAATTTAAAAATTCAGCTAAACGAAGCCGAGAGTTTAAATGAGGTAGTGATTTTTGCCGGTAAAACCTCGAAAAAGAATAATCCTGCGCTGGATATTCTTCGAAAAATTTGGGAAAGAAAACGTCAAAATGGCTTGTATTTGTTTGATCAATACCAAATGGAGAAGTATGAGAAAATAGAATTTGACATGAATTCTATTGATAGTGCTTTTATGAAAAGTAAACTTTTTAAAGGGATGGAGTTTATCTTTAACCAAATGGATACTTCCAAAATTACCGGTAAAACGTATTTACCCATTTTTGTAAACGAATCGTTAAATGACGTTTACGGAGATAATAAACTGAAAAAACTAAAAGAGAAACTGAAAGCCAGTAAAACGTCCGGTTTTAATGGGAACCAACAAATTTTGACTTTTGTTAAAGATTTATATTCCAATTATGATATTTACAATAATTACTTAACTTTTTTTGACAAAAGTTTCACCAGTCCGTTATCTAAAACAGGGATTGATGTTTACAATTATGTATTGAAAGACAGTGCGTATATTGATAAAAAATGGTGTTTCAATATTGTTTTTTATCCAAGACGTAAAAACGAATTGACTTTTAAAGGAGATTTTTGGGTCAATGATTCCACATTTGCCATCAAGAAAATTAATATGGCGGTGACTAAAAGCGCTAACATCAACTGGGTAAAAGACATTTATCTTGAGCAGGAATTTGAAGTGGTCAGCGATTCCGTTTTCTTATTAACGAAGGATTATTTGATGTCCGACTTTGCTTTAAACAAAAAAGAAAAATCAAAAGGTGTTTATGGAAAACGAACCACTTATTATAGAAATCATCAGTTCAATAACGAAAAACCGATTGCTTTTTATAAAGATGAGGTCAATTACATGGACCCGGATGTTTTCAATAAATCAGATGAATATTGGGACGATAACCGATTTGAGAACTTAACCAAGGACGAACTGGGGGTTTATAAAATGCTGGATACGTTGCAGACGGTCAAAAAATTCAAGCAAATTTACAGTACAGTACAGGTTTTGGCGAGCGGTTTTTTACAGTTTGGGAATTTTGATTATGGTCCTCTTTTTTCAACTTTCGGTTATAACGAAGTTGAAGGGGTGAGATTGCGGGCAGGCGGACGAACGTATTTTGGAACCAACGACACTTGGCGTATTCAAGGTTACACGGCGTATGGTTTTAAAGATGATAAATTTAAATATGGATTTTCCGGAAAATGGATGGTCGATAAGAAAAAAAGAATCATTTTGTCCGGTGGTAACAGGCGCGATATTGAACAAATTGGTGCGAGTCTGACAACAACATACGATATTTTGGGCCGAAGTTTTGCTTCGTCATCTGTATTTTCATCGGGAAATAATGGAAAATTGACAAACATCAACCTGAGTAATATTGCGGTGGAAATAGAGCCCGTTAAAAATTTGATTTTCCAAACCGGAATTTCCTATCGTACCCTTGAATCTGCGTCGCCAACTTTTAGTCTTGATTATTACACAGATATTGCCAATGCTGTCACAAAAAGTGATGTGAAACAATCCGAAGTTAACTTACAGGTTGAATATACTCCGAAGAGAAAAACAATTGGATTTGCTGTAGAAAGAGAAAATGTAGACAGTCCCTACAGTCGCTTTTTTATCAATTACAGTCATGGTTTTAAAGGATTATTGAACAGCGATTTTAAATACGACAAAATACAATTGTATTACAAGCAACCCATCATCATTGGGCCTTTAGGAAGAACCAATATTATTATGGAAGCAGGGAAAACCTTTGGAACAGTTCCCTTAGGATTGATGAGTGTGATTCCGGGTAATCAAACTTTTTTCCTGCTTGAAAACACCTTTAGCAACCTTAATTTCTATGAATTTGTAGCCGATCAATATGCGACTTTGCAGTGGAATCATAATTTTAATGGCAAACTTTTTTCCAGAATTCCGTTTATGCGAAAACTAAATTGGAGGGAAATTGTTTCAGTAAAAGGGGTTTATGGTAGTATATCGGATGAGAACAGAGCCATTAATGCTTCGGGTTTAGTTTACAATGCACCAGAAAAAGTGTATTGGGAATACAGTGCCGGAATTGGGAATATCTTCAAAGTATTTCGAATCGATTTCGCTTGGCGAGGCAATTATCTCAATACGCCGGATACGAATCGTTTTACTGTAAAAGGATCGTTTGGGTTTAATTTCTAGGAGCTATTCCAGCTGTACACTATATCTTTTTATAAGGCGAAAAAAAAATCGCCTTATAAAAAGGATGCCGTTTCCATCTGGGCTAAAAAATATCAGATTATGCAAGAAGCCATCGATTATCTTATAGAAAAAGACACCGTTTTTAAAGCTATTATTGAGCAATACGGAATGCCGGTCATTCCCAAAAGGCCGCAAGGTTTTGAGACTTTGGTATTGTTGATTTTAGAGCAGCAAGTATCTATCGATTCGGCGAAAGCGACTTTTTTAAAAATAAAAGCCAGTCAAAAAACAGTAACGCCGGAAATACTACTTTATCTCTCCGATGCCGAATTTAGGAATCTTGGTGTAAGCCGTCAAAAAACGTCATACATAAAAGCTTTGGCTACAGCTATATTAAATAAAGATCTTGATTTAGAAAGTTTGCCAACTAAAACCGCTCAGCAAGTGCGGGAAGAACTCATCAAAATCAAAGGAATAGGAAACTGGACTATTGATATTTATTTGATGTTTTGTCTGCAAGCCCCGGATTTATTGCCGTTAGGAGACATTGCGGTAATAAATACCATCAAGGAATTGCTGGATATTCATGATAAAGGTGCCATGGAAGCGCACGCAATAAAATGGAGTCCGTATCGTTCATTTGCTACCTATATTTTGTGGCACCATTATTTGAAAAAACGAAATAGAACGGTCGTTTTTTAAAGTACGGTGTGTTAAAATTTAATTAAGAGATAACATAAATTTCGTATTGTGTAATCGTATAGTTTCCTTACTTTTGCAACCATAATTATAGATAAGAAAAACTAAAATGACTGCAGACAAATTAACAACTTTCGATGTTTTAATCGAAATACCGAGAGGAAGTAGAAATAAATATGAATATGATTTCGAAATAAAAAGAATGCGTTTTGACAGAATGTTATTCTCGTCCATGATGTATCCGGCTGATTACGGATTTATCCCGGAAACATTAGCATTAGATGGAGATCCATTAGACGTTTTGGTTTTGGTAAACGAACCAACTTTTCCTGGATGCGTAATGGAGGTAAAACCTATCGGTGTTTTTCACATGGCAGATGATAAAGGACCGGATGAAAAAGTAATTTGTGTACCGGTTTCAGATCCAATCTGGAATTCACTAAATGATTTATCCGATATGAATCCACACTTGTTGAAAGAGATTGAACATTTTTTCCAAGTGTACAAAGATCTTGAAAATAAGAAAGTTGATGTAGGAGGATGGGGCGATGTAAATGAAGCATACGAGATAATCAGAAAATGTACGGAGCGTTTTAATCAAATCGAAAACAAACCAGAAGGATTATTTAGTATTAAATAATTTAACATCATAATTTATACAAAAAGAGCAATATTCTGTAAAGAGTATTGCTTTTTTGTTTAAATTCGTTTTGTTACACTATTAACATTAACCAAAAACCAAACCAAAATTATGAATACAATAATGATTTATTTGCCAATAGCCATGGCATTTATTGGACTGGCATTTATGTTTACAAAACGAGCATGGGTTTTAAAACAAGATCCGGGTGACGGTAAGATGAAAGAGATTTCAGATTATATTTACGAAGGAGCCTTGGCTTTTCTAAAAGCAGAATATAGGTTATTGACTTTCTTTGTAATTGGAGCAAGTATCGTTTTAGCCGGAATTTCATTTATCGTTCCTACTACACATATATTAATAGTTGTTGCTTTTGTTTTTGGTGCTTTTTTCTCGGCGTTAGCGGGGAATATGGGTATGAAAATCGCAACAAAAACTAATGTTAGAACCACTCAGGCCGCACGCACTAGTTTGCCACAAGCACTAAAAGTTTCTTTTGGCGGCGGAACCGTAATGGGATTAGGCGTGGCGGGTTTAGCCGTTTTGGGTTTGACGACTTTCTTTATCTTCTTCTTTCACTTTTTTATGAATGGGATTTGGACTTCTACGGAAGACATGACCATTGTATTGGAAACATTAGCCGGATTTTCGCTTGGAGCAGAATCTATCGCTTTATTTGCCAGAGTAGGTGGTGGAATTTATACCAAAGCGGCCGATGTTGGTGCTGATTTAGTTGGGAAAATAGAAGCTGGAATTCCAGAAGATGATCCTCGTAATCCAGCTACAATTGCGGATAACGTAGGAGATAATGTAGGCGATGTTGCCGGAATGGGTGCTGATTTATTTGGTTCTTATGTAGCGACAGTTTTAGCGGCCATGGTTTTAGGAAATTATGTGATTAAAGACATGGGCGGAAATATTCAAGATGCTTTTGGCGGAATAGGGCCTATTTTATTACCGATGGCAATCGCTGGTTTTGGAATTTTATTTTCGATTATAGGAACAATGGTTGTGAAAATTTCAGATGATAATGCAAAAGAAGCACAAGTTCAAAGCGCTTTAAACATGGGAAACTGGCTTTCAATAGGATTAACCCTAATTGCATGTTATTTTTTAGTTGATTATATGTTGCCAGAAACGATGAAAATGGATTTCTTCGGCGAAGGCACTAAAGAAATTTCATCAATGCGCGTTTTTTATGCTACAATTGTCGGTTTAGGAGTAGGCGCAATCATTTCATCGGTAACGGAATATTACACTGGTTTAGGAACAAAACCTGTTATGGCAATTGTACAAAAATCGTCAACTGGAGCTGGGACTAATGTAATTGCGGGTTTAGCGACAGGAATGATTTCTACATTTCCAACAGTACTTTTATTTGCAGCAGCGATTTGGACTTCGTATGCGTTTGCTGGATTTTATGGGGTAGCTTTGGCGGCTTCGGCGATGATGGCAACAACGGCCATGCAGTTAGCGATCGATGCTTTCGGACCCATATCTGATAACGCTGGAGGTATTGCAGAAATGAGCGAACTGCCAAAAGAAGTGCGTACCAGAACGGATATATTGGATTCAGTAGGAAATACCACTGCTGCAACCGGAAAAGGATTCGCTATTGCTTCGGCGGCATTAACGTCCCTAGCGTTGTTCGCCGCGTATGTAACCTTTACAGGAATTGACGGGATCAATATTTTTAAAGCGCCAGTTTTAGCGATGCTATTTGTAGGCGGAATGATTCCTGTCGTTTTCTCGGCTTTGGCCATGAATTCTGTTGGAAAAGCCGCGATGGACATGGTGTATGAAGTACGCCGCCAGTTTAGAGAGATTCCTGGAATTATGGAAGGAACTGGAAAACCGGAATATGCTAAATGTGTCGATATTTCTACAAAAGCCGCTTTGCGCGAAATGATGTTGCCGGGCATTTTGACTATTGGTTTTCCAATTGCTATTGTACTTTTGGGTAAATTAGTTTATGGAGATAATAATCAGTTGATCGCCGAAATGTTAGGAGGTTATATGGCAGGTGTTACCGTTTCTGGTGTGCTTTGGGCAGTTTTTCAGAACAATGCCGGTGGTGCTTGGGACAATGCAAAGAAATCATTTGAAGCGGGAGTTTTAATCAATGGTGAAATGACCTATAAAGGTTCTGATGCGCATAAAGCTGCCATCACTGGTGATACTGTAGGTGACCCGTTTAAAGATACTTCTGGACCATCTATGAATATTTTAATTAAATTGACCTGTTTGATAGGACTTGTAATTGCCCCGATTTTAGGAAATGGAAGTCATACTATTTCGGATAAAGCACCTTTTCGAGCAACCACTGAAATGGTTTCTAAAGAAGTGATGATCGAAAAAACCAATGTTGATGGAAAAGTAAAAGCTACTATTAAAACAAATATCAACGGCAAAGAAGACATTCAAAATTTTGAAGGAACAGATGAAGAAGTTCAAGCAAAAATTGATTCTTTGAAGTAATCAAACGTTATATAAATAAAATGCCTCGCAATTGCGAGGCATTTTTTGTTTGAAATCATGAAACTATTGTTTTAATGCATATTCTTTGATTAAAGTTGCAGCCGGAATATGAAGGGTTTCTGTTAAAACTCTAATTTGTTTAATAGTTAGAGCTCTTTTGCGTTTAAAAATTTCAGTTACTCTAGAACGACTATTCAAAATGACTCCTAAATCAGCATCTGTAAGTCCGTTTTGTTCCATCATGAACTTAATTGCTTCAATTGGGTCTGGCTCAGGAATAGAATAATGTATTTGTTCATATTTTTCTACAAGAGTGACAAGAATATCTAATTCATCACCTTCATTTGTATTTGGTTTAGCATCAAAAAGAATGTTTATTCTGTTTAAAGCTAAATCATAATCTATTTCTGTTTTTATAGGATTTATTTCCATTTTTATAAGTTTTTAATGTCTTCCAAATTATCATATTCAGGATGAGTTCCAATAAATAAAATATAGACGATTTGTGTTACGTAATTAATTTTTACGATTAATCGATAATGGTTACCACAAATATTAAATACTACTTTGTTATTTCCAATAAAATCAGCTGAACCAAAAATTGCTTTTATAGTATTAGAATTGGTGAAACTATTTTTATCAATAACCTGATACCAGGACAATAATTGCTGTTTTGAACTAGGGTATTGCTCCCAAAAATTTTGTAACGTTCTTTTAGCAATTATTCTCATACATTATTTTCTCTGCCAAAGATAGTCGAAAATTCCCTATTTGGGAAAAATAATTTTTATGTTTTAATTTATACTCATTGAGTTGTAAAACAATTGTAGATTCATGGAAATGTTTGTAAACAAAAATGCCTCGCGATTGCGAGGCATTTTTGTTTATGTGTTTTTTTATCTCCAGTTTCTACTCCCTCTCCTTCGGAGAAGGTTGGGGAGAGGATTCTAAAACAATCCGTTCAATTCAGCATCGATACGGTTAAAAATAGTTCCTAAATCTTCGGGATTGTCAACAAAATTAATGTTGTCAACATCAATGATTAATAGTTTTCCTTTGTCATAGGTCTGAATCCAGCCTTCGTAGCGTTCGTTCAATCGGCTTAAATAATCAATGGATATTGAGTTTTCGTATTCACGTCCTCTTTTATGTATTTGTCCGACTAAATTAGGGATTGAACTTCTTAAATAGATCAATAAATCAGGTGCTTTAACCGTAGATTCCATTAATTCAAAAAGCGAAGAATAATTTTGAAAATCACGATTGGTCATCAAACCCATCGCATACAAGTTAGGGGCAAAAATATGGGCATCTTCATAGATAGTTCGGTCCTGAATGATTTTTTTACCGCTTTCACGGATTTGCATTACCTGACGGAAACGGCTATTCAAGAAATAAATCTGTAAATTAAAGGACCAACGTTCCATTTGATGGTAAAAATCATCTAAGTATGGATTATCGACAACGTCTTCATAATGCGGTTCCCACTTAAAATGTTTTGCTAACAAACGTGTTAAAGTTGTCTTTCCAGAGCCTATGTTTCCTGCTATTGCTATGTGCATTATGGTATTGTGATTTTATAATTTGTAATTCCTGTGGATGTAAAAATAGATAAAATTTGGTCCCTGTAATAGAATTTTTTAAACGTTTTTTCCGAAATTTCAATTTCAGTTTTTTTACCTTTTATTAAATCCTGCAGAAACAAACGGGAGTCTTTTGAATAAATCAACTGATTTTCATTTATGATTGCAATCGATTCAAAATCAGGAATTTTTCCTTTAATTGTTATTCTTCCAAAAATATCACAAGTGTACCAATTGTTTTTTAAGTCAACCCAATGGAAGATATTGAAATCTGAAGAATAGTTCTGTATGCTGTCAGTAAAAGGAACTGAAATGGTTTTGTATTCCTTGTTTAAATAATCATAAAGTCCCAGTTGTTGATTCATGCTGTTGTAAATCCACAACTGATTCATTGCTGCGATTCCAATTGCAGTTGCTACGATTGGAACAATGTTTTCTGAAAAATTTATTTTTTGAAATTCATTCAGTTGATTATCCAATACGATAACAGTATTGAAATTTTCGTAAAACAAAACAATTTTCAATGGGTTTTGCAGGTCAACTTTGGTGATTTTGCCCAAGGAAATGTTTTTATATTCTAAAGAATCTTGAGTGTTAATTTTAGAAAAGACATTGTTTTTGACAGTGTAATAAAAACCAAATGGATCATATCCCAGAAATTGATCTCCATCAAAACGAATAGAATCTATTTTAACAGCTGTTAATTTTTGGTTTTGACTAAAAACAACCGAAAACGAGGCGATAAATAGCATTAGCATTACTTTCTTCATAAAAGCGAAATTACAATTAAACCTTCTACAATTATGAGTGTCTTACTATTATTTTAACAGAATGATTGTAACAAAAACAGTATTTTCCAGTCTTATTCACTAAAATCCAAAAGTATGTACAAAGTAATTTTCACGTTAGTAATAGCGGTCGCATCGTTTATGGGACTTCAAGCTCAGGAATTTCAAGGAATGGCAGTGTATGAATCGAAAACCAGCACCTCCGATTTTAAAACACGAATGGAAGGCAATAAGGACATGACTCCGGATATGCAAAAAAGGATCGAGGAAAGTATGAAAAAAATGTTTGAAAAAACATTCATTCTTAATTTTGATAAATCGGCATCAATATACAAAGAAGAAGAAAAACTGGAAGCTCCAGGTCAAGGTGGTGGCGGAATGCGAATGATGATGTCTATGACTGGCGGCGGCGGAACATATTATAAAAATGTAAAAGAGAAGTCCTATACCGTTGATAAAGAGTTTATGGGGAAAGAGTTTCTGATAAAGGACTCTTTACCTAATTTACAATGGAAAATGGAAGGGGAAACCCGGGTTATTGGGGGCTACAATTGTTTTAAAGCCACCGCTGTACGTGTTGCGAGCAAAACATATTTTAGAAACTTCAGACCAAAAAAAGAAGATGCCGCAGCAACAAAACCAGCTGATGCAGCCAAGAAAACAAGTCTTCTGGATGAATTGGATATGCCAAAAGAAACTATAATTACGGCTTGGTGTACGCCGGAAATTCCAGTGAGTCAAGGGCCGGAAAATTACTGGGGATTACCAGGTTTAATATTGGAAGTAAATGACGGTAAAACGGTTATTTTATGTTCAAAAGTGGTTTTGAATCCTAAAGTTAAAACCGAAATTAGAGCGTCAACAAAAGGAAAAATAACCACTCAGAAAGAATTTGACGAAACCGTTTTGAAAAAAATGGAGGAGTTCAGAGAGATGAACCAAGGACGTGGTGGAAATGGAGGAATGAGAATGAGAATTGGAGGGTAAACTCAAATCAAATTTGTGTGTTAAATAAGTTCTCTATATTTCATCCATAATTTATAAATGAAAAATACAATAGTAGTTGCCCTGTTTTTTATTACCTCACTTTCCTTTGCACAATCCGTTAAATTAGAAGGTCTAATTACCGATTCAAAAGCTGCGGGTCTCGAAATGGCCAATGTAATGGCGGTAAATAAAGCCACAAAAGCAATGGATGCCTACGCCATAACAAATGACAAAGGGAAATTCCTTCTAAATCTAAAACCCAATACAGCATATAATATAAAAATCAGTTATTTGGGAATGCAGAATAAAGAGTTGGAAATCACTACAACTTCAGAAAATAGCATAAAAAACATTGCACTTGAAGAAGGTGGAATTGAATTGGATGGAGTTGAAATTGTTCGTGAAATGCCAGTTTCGATAAAAGGAGATACTATTGTCTACAACGCGGATTCCTTTAAATCAGGAACGGAACGGAAACTGGAAGATATCTTAAAAAAATTACCAGGAGTTGAGGTAAATGCTGATGGTGAAATTGAAGTTGAAGGGAAACGAGTAACTAAATTAATGGTGGAAGGAAAAGATTTTTTTGATGGCGATACTAAATTAGGAGTCAAAAATATTCCGGCAGATGCCATTGATAAAATCCAAGTGTTGCGCAACTACAGCGAAATTGGAGCGCTAAAAGGAGTAGAGAACAATCAGGATAATATTGCAATGAATATCAAACTAAAATCAGGAAAGAAAAATTTCTGGTTTGGGGATATGACCGCGGGAATTGGAGTGGCGCACGAGGAAAGTCGCTTTTTGATTAATCCAAAATTATTTTATTACAGCCCAAAATACAGCATCAATTTAATTACGAATTTCAATAATATTGGAGAATTGCCGTTGACGGTTCAGGATTATTTTAAATTCACCGGCGGTTTTCGTGGGATGATGCAAAAAGGAGGTTCCAGTTTTAATGTATCTTCGAATGATTTAGGAATTTCACTGCTTAGGAATAACCGAGCCAAGGAAATTGAGACTAAATTTGGAGCCACAAATTTTGCCTACAATATAAACAAAGCGTGGACTTTAAGTGGTTTTGGGATTCTTTCCTCTTCGTTAACAGATTTAGAAACATTGTCACAAACAAATATTTTACAACCTAATTCTTCGGAGATTTTTTCTACGGAGAACCGTCAGGAAATTACAAACCAAAAAAGTAATTTAGGATTATTCAAATTGAGCTCCAGCTATAAACCTAGTGCGAGGTTTCAATTTGATTATGATGTTTTAACCAAATTATCGAAACAAGACGAGAATAATTCACTGTTAAGAGAATCTATTGTCAACAATAATTCCAAAATAGAAAAAATTAATACGATAAAAAATCAAAATCCAATTTCGGTAAATCAAAACTTAAGTTTGTATTTCACACAAAGCGACAAAAATATTTTTGCTTTCGAAATGCAACATTTGTTTCAAGAAGAAGATCCTTTTTATAATGCTAATTTGCAATCGCAGCCATTCACTTTTGCGGGATATGTGGCTGGACAAAACAGAAATAACATCAACCAAAGGCGCTTTGTAAAAACTAATAAAATTGACGCTAAATTGGATTATTATTACATGGTCACCCCAAAAAGCAACATTAATGTGACGTTAGGAAATACGTATTCCCATCAAAATTTCAATTCCAGTATTTTTCAGATTTTGGATAATGAAAGAGTCAATAATCTGACTAATAATGCCAACACAAATGATGTGACTTACAATTTCAACGACACGTTTTTGGGGTTGCATTATAAGATTTTGAGCGGGAAATTCACGTTTACTCCCGGAGTAAGTCTGCACAGTTACAACATGACAAATGAGCAATTAGGAACCAGTAACAGTCAAAATTTCTGCAGAGCATTGCCAGATTTGTTGGCGATTTATCAAATCAAAAAATCGGAAACATTAACCTATAATTTTTCGTATACCAATAATTTTACTGATATAAATAGATTAGCAGAGGGTTTTGTTTTCTCCAATTACAATAGCCTGACCAAAGGAAACCGATTTTTAGAGAACGCGACTTTACAAGAACATTCGTTGCGTTACTTTAAATACAACATGTTTAATTTTGAGAATATTACTGCGGTAGCTTCCTATTCTAAAAGAGTGGACGCGATAAAAACTAGTGCCGTATTCAATGGAGTAAATCAAACTTCATCGCCGTTCAACTCTGATTTTGCTGATGAAACACTTTCAGGAACTGGCTCGTACGGACGTTCTTTTTTGAAGAATTACAAAGCCTCTTTGGCAGCTTCTCTAAATTGGTCTAAGTTCAATAACATTCAGAATAATGTGCTGTCAACAAACGAGAGTTTAACCCAAAACTATACTTTTAAAGCATCAACGAATTACAAGAATATGCCTAATCTGGAATTAGGATATAATATGATTACGAATGATTATAATAACGCTACTTTTTATACAGAAAGACCCTTTGCTAAACTGGATTATTTCTTCTTGAGCAGTTTTTCTTTTGTAGCGGAATATGAGTTTTATCATTACTACAACAATGCTAAAACAGTCAATAATGAATATGATTTCTTGAGTGCCAGTTTAATTTATCAAAAGAAAGGCAGCAAGCTAGAATACAAAGTAAGCGGAACAAATTTATTGAATACAACCTCATTAAATGATGATAGTTTTACCCAATTTGCCACCAGAACTTCACAATATACTGTTCAGCCACGCTATGTAATTTTCACTTTAAAGTATAATTTGTAGGAGCTAATCCTGCTGTACATTTCAATCTTTGCTGAAAAAGATTATTTTTCTAAATAAATAAAGGAGCTTCCGTTGGTCGCTCTTTTTTTATAAGAAAAAATGAATCTTTTTCAGCAAAGGATTTCCATTTCCATCAGGGCTAAAAAAAACCCGAAATTCAATTGGATTTCGGGTTTTAGATATAAATATTTTTAGATGATTACAATCCAAAAGCGGTTTTAACTTGGTCAACAAAATCTAATTTTTCCCAAGTAAACAATTCAACAGTAACCGTTTTTTCGTTTCCACCTGGAGCAGAGAAAGTTTTGGTAACCGTTTCTGGAGTACGTCCCATGTGCCCGTAAGCAGCAGTTTCGCTGTAGATAGGGTTTCTTAATTTCAAACGTTGCTCAATAAAGTAAGGTCGCATATCAAAAATAGCTTCAACTTTTTTGGCAATTTCTCCATTAGTCAAATTCACTTTTGAAGTACCATACGTATCGATAAAAATACCCATTGGTTTTGCAACTCCAATGGCATACGAAACCTGTACTAAAATCTCGTCAGCAACACCCGCTGCAACTAAGTTTTTAGCGATATGACGGGTAGCATAAGCTGCACTTCTATCTACTTTACTTGGATCTTTTCCAGAAAATGCACCACCACCGTGAGCCCCTTTTCCACCGTAAGTATCTACAATAATTTTCCTTCCTGTAAGTCCAGTATCTCCGTGTGGCCCTCCAATTACGAATTTCCCGGTTGGGTTGATATGGTATTGAATTGCATCGTTGAATAAATGCGCATGCGCAGGATTTTTTGCAATGATCCTTGGAATCAATATTTCGATAATATCTTTTTTGATTTTTGCAAGCATTGTTGCTTCTTCATCAAAATCATCATGTTGTGTCGAGATTACAATAGCTTCAATACGAGTTGGCTTGTTGTCATCGCTGTATTCTAACGTTACTTGAGATTTAGCGTCAGGACGTAAATACGTAATTTCGTTGTTTTCGCGTCTTAAGATAGCTAATTCCTGCAATAATTTATGAGATAAATCAAGTGCCAAAGGCATGTAATTTTCGGTTTCATTAGTAGCGTAACCAAACATCATTCCTTGATCACCAGCGCCTTGCTCTTCAGGATTTGCTCTGTCAACACCTTGATTTATGTCAGCAGATTGTTCGTGAATAGCAGAAAGGATTCCACAAGAATTGGCTTCAAACATATATTCGCTTTTGGTGTAACCAATTTTTCGGATTACGTCACGAGCGATTTGTTGTACGTCTAAATAGGTATTTGATTTTACCTCACCAGCCAAAATTACTTGACCAGTTGTTACTAAAGTTTCGCATGCTACTTTTGAGTCAGCGTCAAATGCCAAGAAATTATCAATTAATGCGTCTGAAATTTGATCTGCAATTTTGTCTGGATGTCCTTCGCTTACAGATTCTGACGTAAATAAATAGGCCATAATAAATATTATTTTTAAATTAAGCGAGAAAAAATAATTGCTGAAAAGGACTAAAGGAGAGTTCCTGCTTTAGCATTTTTTCTACTGAAAAATTATCAGTATTCATAATGAATTTGTTTCATTATGAAGAGGTTGCAATCAGTTCAAATTTTTCCTCTTGTATTCGGGTGCAAATGTATGAAACCATTTTGAATTGCAAATTAATCTTAACTTTTTTTTGCTGATAAATCTTTTTTTGGTTTAATTAAAGTAAAAAATAACTTCTGGAGCATTACGGCTATTATTTTTTTTGAAACTTATTTGGATATTTAAAAAATAATTTGCAAATTTGATTCTCTAAAAAAGTAAAAATGAAATTTAATATTTACACTATGTTTAAAGTCGCGCAGGACAATTCCTTAGGGTCGCTCATTGCATAATTTTAAATTAAATTATATAGCAAAAGCTTCCCAAATAACGGGAAGCTTTTTTTTTGAATACAACCTAATAATTTTACAGAAATAGTAGCATACATGAACAACCAAAAATTCCAGCATCCAAATAGTTCAACAGTCAATAATGTGATGAATGCAAAGGCCATTATGCGTATTTGCGTCAGTTGATTCCAAAAGTATAAGTTAGTATGATAACTTAAAACCCTTTTGGATATGTATCTAAAAGGGTTTTTTGTTTTTCTGATTTTTTTAAAATTTTAAAATAATAATTATAATGAAATCAAAAATGAGTTTAAAAATTTAATACCTAAAAATTATGAGCGCAACGAAGTATTTTACCAAGACATTTCAAGTACTAAAAAGTATTGACTTTAAGAGGAAAAAGGAAAAAGAGAGCAGTTCTAAAAATGAACTGATTCACCCTAGATTCGAAATTTCAAAAAACGATGCTTTAGCACAAAAAACTGTGCCAAATTCATTACTTTTTCTAATGTATTCCCAAGAGAATGAAGCGCTTTTTATTTAAGAAATCCGAATTTATTTTCGGTTTTGAGATCTTCAAAAAGGTATTTAAAATTGTTGTTTTGGCGAAGTAAAAAATCTAATTAGCTTTATGATACTTCGTCAAAATAACATTTGTATGTTTGTTGCTTTCAGATTTTTATTTAAACGAAACAAAAAATCGATTGCGTACAAAAATTTGGTTATTTCAAAAAATAGTGGTTACTTTGCATCTTTAAGTTCACAAACGTATTGAAATGTTATAAAGAAAGGCAGAGGGATTAGACCCGATGAAGCCTTAGCAACCCTTCGATTTATCGAAGAAGGTGCTGCATTCTACCACGCCAAACGTGGAAAGATAACACTAAGAATTTGTCTAGATAACTCCTAGCTTTCTTTCTAATATTTCCAGACACAAGTCAAAAATCATAAAAGATTTGCAATTGGAAAACAAACCAACATCCATTACATTACAAAATTTCACCACTGAAAGTGGCGCTTTTTATGCTGCCTTAAACTTAAGTTTTCAAGTTTTTGGACCAGAATTGCATACCGCGCCAATCGTTTTGGTAAATCATGCATTGACCGGAAATTCGCAAGTTGTTGGATCAACGGGGTGGTGGAATGATTTAATTGGTGCAAATAAAACTATAGATACCACAAAATATACGATACTCGCTTTTAATGTTCCCGGAAATGGTTTTGATGATTTGATTATCGAAAATTATTCGGACTTTACTACCAGAGATATTGCCAGAATTTTTATTGAAGGGATTAATTTTATTGAAATTAAAAAAACCTATGCTATTATTGGCGGTTCTGTTGGCGGAGGAATCGCGTGGGAAATGGTTGCTTTAGAACCAAAAATTACACAACACTTAATTCCTATTGCAACCGATTGGAAATCGACGGATTGGCTGATTGCCAATTGTTTTTTGCAGGAACAAATTTTGAAAAATTCTTCAAAACCTATTGAAGACGCTCGAACTCATGCGATGCTGTGTTATCGAACTCCGGAATCTTTTGCGGCAAAATTTCAGAGAACAACCAATGAAGAATTAGCAATTTTTAATGTAGAAAGCTGGTTGTTGCATCACGGCGAAAAATTGCAGAAACGTTTTCAGATCTCGTCATATAAAATGATGAATCAACTGTTGAAAACGATCGATATTACCAGAAACCGCGCTTCATTCGAAGAAATAACTTCAAAAATTGAAGCTGATATTCATATTATAGGAATCAATTCAGACTTGTTTTTTACTGCAAATGAAAATATAGCAACTTACGAGGAATTAAAAAAATATAAAAATAATGTAACTTATCAGGAAATTGTTTCCATTCACGGACACGATGCTTTTTTGATAGAATACAAACAATTACACAATTTGCTTCAGGATATATTCTAAGCCAAAAAACAGAACACAATGAAAATATTAAAATTTGGAGGTAAATCATTATCGAATGGCGACGGAATAAATAAGGTGATCGCAATAATAACCGATAAAGTAAATCAGGGTGAAGAAATTGCCATTGTGGTTTCGGCAAGAGGAAATGCTACGGATGAATTAGAAGAAATTTTAAGTATTGCATCTAAAAATGGGGATTATAAACCGCTTTTTGAGGATTTCAAAAAATACCAACAAAACGAATATGAAAGCGTTGATTTGTCTGAGGAATTCACCGTTTTGGAAAAATTATTCGAAGGCATAAGTTTAATTGGCGATTACAGCAATAAAATTAAAGATCAGATTCTGTCAAAAGGAGAGTTGCTTTCTGCAAAATTACTGACCGCTATTCTGTTTGAAAATGGAATAAATGCTTGTTTTGTTGATACTAGAGAATTGATAAAAACCGATTCTCAATTTGGTAATGCGCAACCTTTGGAACAAATTTCTAAGAAAAATGTCATCAATTATTTCAAGCAAAATAACGGAACAACGGTAAATATTATTACAGGTTTTATTGGTTCTAACAATAATAATGATACAACCACTTTAGGAAGAAACGGCAGTAATTATACCGCTTCGTTGATTGCGAATTATTTGAATGCAGAAGAATTACAAAATTATACGCACGTAGACGGAATTTATACCGCTAATCCTGATTTAGTAGTTGATGCAAAGAAAATTGATCATTTATCGTTTAATGAAGCTAATGAAATAGCCAATTTTGGTGCGACCATTCTTCATGCCAAAACCATCATTCCTTTATTGGAAAAAAACATTCCACTTCGTATTTTGAATACATTTAATCACGAAAACAAAGGAACATTAATTACTTCCAATTCTAACAAGGAAGGAATTAAAACGCTTTCAGTCTTGGAGAATGTGTCACTAGTAAACTTAGAAGGAAGAGGATTGCTAGGGAAAACTGGTGTAGATGCCCGTATTTTCAGAGTAATGGGCGACAATGATATTAGCGTAAGCATCATTTCTCAGGGTTCTTCAGAAAGAGGAATTGGTTTAGTTGTGTCCGCGGATAAGGCCACAAAGGCCATGATTGAATTAGAGAAAGAATTCGAGAATGATTTCTATTCAAAAGATGTAAATAAAATCACGGTGACGGATGATGTTTCGGTAATTTCTATCATTGGGCAGGATTTGAGTACGTTTCACAAGCCTTACACGGCGTTGATAAAAAATAAAATTGTCCCAATACTTTTCAATAATACGGTAACTGGTAAAAACGTGAGTTTGGTTGTCAAAAAATCCCAACTGAACAAAGCTTTAAACGTGATTCACGGAGAGATTTTTGGAGTATCTAAGAAAATCAATATCGCTATTTTCGGACATGGATTAGTTGGCGGAACCTTGATTAACCAAATATTGGAATCGGCTGCAACTATTGAGAAAAGAAAAGATATCAAACTGAATGTTTTTGCGATTGCCAATTCAAAAAATGTGTTACTGAATAAAAATGGTGTTACTCCAAATTGGAAAAATGAAATCCAAAATAATGGTTTCTCTTACACTATCGATGATGTAATTGCTTACGCAAATGAGCATCATTTGGAGAATTTGATTGCGATTGATAACACGGCAAGTGCCACATTTGTTGAAAATTACATTCCACTTGCAGTAAGCAGTTTTGATTTGATTTCTTCTAATAAGGTAGCTAATACATTAAGTTATAGTTTTTATAAAAAATTGCGAAAAGTATTAGCGGATAATCAAAAAAGTTATCTTTATGAAACGAATGTTGGAGCGGGATTACCGTTGATTGATACGATTAAATTGTTGCACCTTTCGGGAGAAAATATCACGAAGATTAAAGGCGTTTTCTCTGGGACATTGAGTTATTTGTTCAATAATTTTTCTGCAAAAGAAGCTCCATTTAGTGAAATATTGAAAGAAGCAATTGATAATGGATATACGGAACCAGATCCAAGGGAAGATTTATGCGGGAATGATGTAGGTCGGAAATTATTGATTTTGGCAAGAGAATTAGACTTGCAAAATGAATTTGAAGAAATTGATATTCAAAATTTAATTCCCGAACATTTACGCGAAGGAGATGTTTCTGATTTTTTAAATAAACTGACGGAGTTTGATCCAATTTATGCTAAAATAAAAGCCGACCAAAAGCCCAATCACGTGTTGCGATACATAGGCGAATTGTCAGGCGATTTGCAAAATGACAAAGGAAATCTGGAAGTTAAACTAGTTTCGGTACCATCAGATACTGCTTTAGGCGGATTGAAAGGTTCTGATTCTTTCTTCGAAATTTACACAGAATCGTATGGCGACAGACCAATTGTAATTCAAGGCGCAGGAGCCGGATCAGCAGTAACGGCCAGAGGTGTTTTTGGCGATATTTTGAGATTATCGGATAAAGGGTAAAGATAGTGTTCAATGATCAGTTTTGAGTGATCAGTAAAAAACAACAATTAATATGAATGTTATTTTTATTATAATCGGAATGAATGTTTCAGTTCTATTTTTATTTGATAAAAGTAAATGAGAAAATAAAGAATGGTTTTATAAACTATTAATTTTAAATGTTATATTGTTTTTAATTGCTTTAACAAGTGTTTTAATGGGTTTTGGAATAACACAGCTATTAATTCATTATTTATACCATTGATTGCACAGTTTGTGTATTATTTTTTAAGTACATTATTCTACTTAACATATTCACGAAACAGTGTAGATTCTTTTTGTGCAATGGATAGGTCATTATTTGTAGATGGGTGGTTCAATTATATATTTTGGATAATTTCAATTTTACTGTTTTTGCTTTTATTGTGACGAATAATTAAAATAAAAAAAAACAAAAATCCGCGTTTTTGCGATAGCAAATCCGTTTTATCCGCGTTCAAACAAATATAATTAATTAAAAAGGGACTGCCTCCAGTCTTGGCTCCCTTCCCTTCGGGGAGGGTTGGGGAGGGGAATAATATGAAAATAACATTAAACAGAGTAAACGACAATTTCCACTTTGAATTAAAAAACGACCGTGGGCATATAGTAAACGTAGATAGTCGACCAGAATTTGGCGGTGACGATATGGGCGCAAGTCCAATGGAATTAGTATTGATGGGTGTTGCTGGTTGCAGTGCCATTGATATGATTTCGATTTTGAAAAAACAGCGTCAGGAAATCACTTCTTTCAAAGCTGAAGTCGAAGGAGAGCGTGTACAAGTAGGAGAAGCGAAACCATTCAAGGATATTACTGTAATATTCTTTTTGGAAGGACCTGTCAATGAAGAAAAAGCAGCGAGAGCCGCACAACTTTCTTTCGAAAAATACTGTTCGGTTTCTAAAACATTAGAGCCAACTGCAACCATACATTATAAAGTAGTTTTGAATAATAAACCATTGTAGTTTAACCAAAGTGATTGGATTTAGTGTTCCAACAACTTTGAATCTTAAACTTTAAATTAAAAAAGAATGAACGAACAAGAATTTGGTTTTGAAACATTAGCCATCCGTACCCAATTAGAAAGAACGCAATATTTAGAGCACTCGGTTCCTTTGTACTTAACTTCTAGTTTTGTATTTGAGGATGCCGAAGATATGCGGGCTTCTTTTGCCGAAGAGAAAGACAGGAATATTTATAGCCGTTACAGTAATCCAAACACGAATGAATTTGTTGATAAAGTGTGCAAAATGGAAGGGGCGCCAGCTGGTTTTGCCTTCGCATCAGGAATGGCAGCAGTGTATTCAACCTTGGCAGCTTTATTGAAATCTGGAGATCATATTGTTTCTTCTAGTAGTGTTTTTGGAGCGACACATTCTTTATTTATCAATTATTTTCCAAAATGGAATATTGAAACCTCCTATTTTGATATTAACAAGCCGGAAACAATTGAAAGTTTTATCACACCAAATACAAGGATTCTTTTTGCTGAATCACCAACCAATCCGGCTGTTGATATTATCGATTTGGAACTTTTAGGGACGATTGCCAAAAAACACAATTTGATTTTGATAATTGACAACTGTTTTGCAACACCTTATTTGCAACAACCTATAAAATGGGGCGCGCACTTAGTGGTGCATTCCGCTACAAAGTTAATGGACGGTCAAGGTAGAGTCTTGGGAGGAATAACAGTTGGTGATGCTGAATTGATTCAAAAAATCTATTTATTTTCTCGACTTACAGGGCCTTCCTTATCGCCGTTTAACGCTTGGGTATTGTCGAAAAGCCTTGAAACCTTGGCGATTCGTTTGGACAGACATTGTGAAAACGCCTTGAAAGTAGCGGAGTTTTTAGAGCAGCATCCGAACGTAAATCGTGTAAAATACCCATTTTTGAAATCGCATCCACAATACGAAATTGCTCAAAAGCAAATGAAATTGGGTGGCAACATTGTAGCTTTTGAAATAAAGGGCGGTCTTGAAGCCGGCAGAAATTTTTTGGATAAATTAAAGCTATGCTCTTTATCACCAAATTTGGGGGATACCAGAACAATTGTCACGCATCCTGCATCAACAACACACAGTAAATTATCTGTTGAAGAGCGTTTGGCGGTCAGTATTACCGATGGTTTAGTGCGTGTTTCAGTAGGATTGGAAACTGTAAAAGATGTAATCGCTGATTTGGAGCAGGCCCTTTCGTAAAGATTTCAGTCCTTAAGCTTCTGGATAAGATCAACGATTATACTTTGCAGATTTTCTGTGTGATTATAATCGTTAATCTTCGTTCAAAAAGTATATTTTTGTTGTTAAATTAGGGCTGATTTTGTGATTTCAAATTACTTTTAAATTTGCTATCAAAAATCGTTAACCTTCAATCAAAAATTAATTATGCTTTCAAAGAAAACAAAATACGGAATAAAAGCGCTTACTTTTTTGGCACGCCAAAAAGACAATTCTCCTGTACAAATAGCGGAGATAGCCAAGAGCGAGACTATTTCGATCAAATTTTTAGAAAGTATTTTATTGTTGCTGCGTCATTCAGGTTTTTTAGGAGCCAAAAAAGGAAAAGGCGGTGGCTATTATTTGATAAAAGATCCCAAAGACATCAATATGGCCCATGTGTATCGTATTCTCGAAGGGCCAATTGCATTACTTCCTTGTGCCAGCCATAATTTTTATGAGCGTTGTGTGGACTGTTCGGATGAAGCTACTTGTGCTGTTCGGAAACTAATGATTGAAGTTCGTGATAATTCCCTGAAAATTTTAGAGAGTAACACCTTGGCTGACATTGCATTTTAAAGAATAATCACAAAATAAGTTTTGTAGTTAAGTTAAAAGTTTTACTTTTGCACAATAATCTACTATTCCGATGGGGTACTATATTTAAATAGTAAAAACAGTTGAATAAAAAAAGCATGAGCCAAGAATTGAAAGCCATTAATATTAATGTAAAATCGGAACCGACTTTTAAAGAACGCTTATGGGTTATTATTCCAGTTATTTTATTAGTAGGTTTAATTTCTACATTGGTATACAATCATTACACAGAATTTTCTTGGGATGGTTTTATTGCGGGATTTAATCAGGAATTTTTAATTTTTTTCTGTATCGGTGTTTTTGCACAATTAGTAGATGGAACATTAGGAATGGGGTATGGGGCGACTTCGACTTCTTTTTTATTGGCGTATGGCATTCCACCAGCGATTAGCAGTACAGGTGTTCACGTTGCTGAAATGTTTACAACCGGAGCTTCTGCGATTTCTCATCATCGATTTGGGAATATTAATAAAAAACTAGTGAGACATTTGTTGATTCCGGGGGTTTTAGGCTCTATTGCAGGTGCTTATTTACTTTCGGATGTTATTGACGGTGATGCGATAAAACCTTTTATTGCGGTTTATATGATAGCCTTGGCAATTATAATTATCAGAAAAGCAATGCAAAAAAACATCATTAAAAAGAAAACCAAACGATTGAATATTTTAGCTTCTTTTGGAGGTTTTATGGATGCAGTTGGTGGCGGTGGCTGGGGGCCAATTGTGACCTCGACCTTGCTAGGTCGCGGTAGAAATCCCAGATATACCATTGGATCTGTCAATGCAGCGGAGTTTGCAGTAGCTTTTGCCAGCGGTGTAACATTCATGCTCTTTGGAGGAATTCAAGGATGGCAAGTAATTATAGGGTTGATTTTAGGAGGTGTGATTGCTGCTCCAATCGCCGCTATTTTAGTTAATAAAATAAAGAGAAAACCTATGATGATTTTGGTTGGTATTTTAATTATTATTTTAAGTTTAAAAACACTGTCTAAATTATTATAAAGAGAAACGAAATTATGAGCATAGCAATAACCAATACTTTATTAGAAAAAACAAGAAGCTTATCCATCGAGGAAACACTTGCTTTTTTGGCTAATGAATACAAAGATAAAGTTGTTTTTTCTACTTCTTTTGGACAGGAAGATCAAGTGATTACGGCTTTTATTGCAAAAAATGATTTACCAATTACCATTTTTACCTTAGATACAGGAAGACTATTTCAAGAAACATATGATGTTTTTCACAAGACATTAAAAAAGTATAAAAAGGAAATTAAGGTTTATTTTCCGGAGGCTTCTGAAGTAGAAAATTTGTTAAATCAAAAAGGTCCAAACAGTTTTTACGAATCGGTGGAGAACAGAAAAGAATGTTGTTTTATTCGAAAAGTGGCTCCTTTGACTAAAGCATTGAAAGGAAATTCGATTTGGATTACCGGTTTAAGAGCAGAGCAATCAGAAAACAGAAATGATTTAGACCTTTTTGAGTACGATGAAAAATTCGACATTATAAAATTCAATCCATTATTGAAATGGACTTTAGAAGAAGTTAAAAAATATATTAATGACAATAATGTGCCACAAAATGCATTGCACAAACAAGGATTTGTAAGTATAGGGTGCGCTCCATGTACTAGAGCAATTACTGCTGATGAAGATATACGAGCGGGCAGATGGTGGTGGGAATCAAGTCATAAAGAGTGTGGCTTGCACCAAAAGTAATTATGAATTATAAATTATAAATGATTGTTGGAATCTTTAAATTTTTCAATTATTTAAATTTTTAAATAAAAAAAATGAGTTCAATATTAAAAACAAACGCTTTAGAAAGCGAAGCGATATACATATTTAGAGAAGTGATTTCTCAATTTGACAAGCCAGTTTTACTTTTCTCTGGTGGAAAAGATTCGATCACATTAGTTCGATTAGCACAAAAAGCATTTTTTCCTGCGAAAATTCCTTTCCCATTGTTGCACGTTGATACAGGTCATAATTTTCCGGAAACTATTGCTTTCAGAGATAAATTAGTTGCTGAATTAGGATTGGAATTAATCGTTCGTAATGTACAAGATGCTATTGACGAAGGTAAAGTTGTAGAAGAATCAGGAAAGTATGCCAGCAGAAACAGTTTGCAAACGACTACACTTTTGGACGCAATCGAAGAATTTAAATTTGATGCTTGTATTGGCGGAGCGCGTCGTGATGAAGAAAAAGCAAGAGCTAAAGAACGTATTTTTTCTGTTCGTGATGATTTTGGTCAATGGGATGAGAAAAACCAACGTCCGGAATTGTTTGATATTTTGAACGGAAAAATTGAAAATGGTCAAAACGTTCGTGTGTTCCCAATTTCGAACTGGACTGAATTAGATGTGTGGAGTTACATTGAACAAGAGCAAATCGAAATTCCATCGATTTACTTTTCACACAAACGTAAAGTATTCTGGAGAGACAATATGATTTGGTCCCATTCTCCATTTGTGTACCAGGAAGAAGATGAAGAAATTGAAGAAAGAATTGTTCGCTTTAGAACCGTTGGAGATATGAGTTGTACAGCAGCTGTTGATTCTTATGCAGCAACGATTCAAGAAGTAGTAGGCGAAATTAGATCTTCGACGATCTCAGAAAGAGGTGCCAGAATTGATGACAAACGTTCGGAAGCCGCAATGGAAAAAAGAAAACAACAAGGGTACTTTTAAAATCCCCACCCCTGCCCTCCCCGAATGGGAGGGAGCCATAGCCGGATAAAAAGTGTCCATTGGTTGAGGGTTTTATAAAGTAGTAAAATAGATAAAAAATTGATTTTTTAATTAAATAAATGCCAGACTCGTCTCCCTTTCCTTCGGGGAGGGTCGGGGAGGGGAATACATAACGGTAATATGGAAGTTTTAAAAATAGCAACAGCAGGAAGTGTAGATGACGGAAAGAGTACCTTAATCGGAAGATTATTGTACGATACAAAATCGTTGACTACGGATAAGATTGAAGCAATAGAAAAAAGCAGTAAGCAAAAGGGATACGATTACTTAGATTTTTCATTGGCGACCGATGGTTTGGTTGCCGAGAGAGAACAAGGAATCACGATTGATGTCGCGCATATTTATTTTTCGACTGCTAAGAAAAGTTACATTATTGCCGATACTCCGGGTCACGTAGAATATACACGAAACATGGTTACCGGAGCTTCTACTTCGCAAGTTTCAATCATTTTGATTGATGCTCGTAAGGGAGTTATTGAGCAAACATACCGTCACTTTTTTATCAATAATTTACTGCGAGTAAAAGAGGTGATTGTTGCGGTAAACAAAATGGATTTAGTGGATTATTCGGAAGAAGTTTACAATAAAATAAAAGCTGATTTTCAAGCTTTAAATGCGAAAAGTACTTTCAAAGAGCAAACGGTTAGTTACATTCCGTTAAGTGCTATCAATGGTGGTAATGTCGTTAACAAATCAGATAACATGCTTTGGTATGATGGACAAACGGTTTTGGAACATTTAGAAGCGTTAGAGCCAAAAGATGTGTACGAAAAAGGACAAGCGCGTTTCCCTGTTCAAACAGTAATTCGGCCAAAAACGGCAGAGTATCATGATTTTAGAGGATACGCCGGAAAATTATACGGCGACAATATTAAAGTAGGCGATGCGGTAACTGTCCTTCCATCGTTGACCGAATCTAGAGTAACGAATATTCACTTTTTCGATAAACAGTTTAATGAAGCAACTGTAGGATCTTCTGTTACTATTGAATTAGAAAATGACATTAATGTGACTAGAGGAGATATGATTGTAAAATCAAGTGAGCTTCCAAGAATTGGAAAAGATATTAATACTACAATTTGTTGGATGGACAGCAAAAAGTTAGTTCCGGGAACAAAATATTTTATACAGCACAACACGAATCGAGTTTTAGCAAAAATTGAAAGTGTTAAAAATGTGATTGCAACGGATTATTCGGGTTCAAGTCCGGCAACTCAGTTAGCAATTAATGAAATAGGAGAAGTGAATATTAAGTTGAGTAAGGCTATATATTTTGATACTTACAACGACAACAAGTCAAACGGTGCTTTTATTTTGATAGATGCCGCAACCAATACAACTGCAGGAGTTGGTTTTATAAACTAAACTTAGCTGTTGCTAAAAATATAACAAAGATGCAAAGTTTTAGAACTGAAATAGAAGATCCGATTGTCCAAAGAGAGATTATCGATTTAGAGAAAAAAATTCATTCTTTCCGAAGTGGACAAATTGACGATGAGCGTTTTCGCAGTCTTCGTTTGGCACGTGGTATTTATGGTCAACGTCAAGAAGGCGTGCAAATGATTCGTATTAAATTGCCATTCGGAAAAGTGACTAGTGAGCAATTGAAGCGTATTACTGAAGTATCGGATAAATATTCGACAGGACGTTTGCACATTACCACCAGGCAGGATATTCAGATTCACTATGTGAGTTTAGATAGAACACCCGAGCTTTGGTCTGAGCTGGCCAAAAATGATATCACTCTGAGAGAAGCTTGCGGAAACACCGTGCGTAATATTACAGCAAGTGAATTAGCGGGCGTAGATGTAGATGAGCCTTTTGATGTATCCCCGTATGCACACGCTCTATTCCAATATTTATTGCGTAACCCAATTTGTCAGGAAATGGGACGTAAATTCAAAATATCATTTTCCTCTTCTGATAAAGACACTGCTTTGAGTTATGTGCACGATTTAGGTTTTATTCCAAAAATTGTAAATGGCGAAAAAGGGTTCAAAATAATGTTTGCCGGAGGTTTAGGTTCTCAACCAAGCCATGCTGAATTGCTTTCGGAATTTGTACCGGTTAATCAAATTATTCCAACTGCCGAAGGGATAATCAGGGTTTTTGACCGATTTGGAGAAAGAACAAAACGGTTGAAAGCACGTATGAAATTCTTAATTAAAGACCTGGGTCGTGAGGAGTTTTTACGTTTGGTTGACGAAGAGAAAAAAGCCTTGCCTTTTCATTCTTATGAAATTGACACTACCGCTTTTGAAGGTCCAATTACAGAACCTTTATTGGCAGTGCCAGCAGTCACAATTGATGACGTTGTAGCTTTTGAAGCCTGGAAAAAATCAAATGTGATTATACAAAAACAAACAGGATACGTAGCTATTGGTATCAAAGTGCTTTTAGGAGATTTTTATACAGACAAAGCAAAATTGCTAGCAGATTTGATTAAAAATTACGGAGCGAATGAATTGCGCTTTTCATTGCGACAAAACATCGTTTTGCGTAATATCAAAGAAGAAAATCTAGCGTTCTTTTACCAAGAATTAGCCAAATTGGATTTTGTTACTTTAGGCTATGAAACTATCGGAGACATCACGGCTTGTCCGGGTACCGATACTTGTAATTTAGGTATCGCTAGCAGTACTGGTATAGCAGATGAATTAGAAAGAGTGTTAAAAACGGAATATCCACAATACAGCAACAATCAACAAATCGCCATAAAAATTAGCGGTTGTATGAATGCTTGCGGACAGCATAATATGTCCGAAATAGGTTTCCAAGGAATGTCCATTAATGCAGGAAAGTTGGTAGCTCCGGCTCTTCAGGTTTTATTAGGTGGAGGGAATTTAGGAAACGGAAACGGAAGATTTTCGGATAAAGTAATCAAAATTCCAAGCAGAAGAGGACCTGATGCGTTGCGTTATATTTTAAATGATTTTGAGGCAAACGGAAACGGACAATCGTTCTTGAATTATTATGTTACCAAAGGGGAGAAATATTTCTATGAATTTTTGAAGCCATTGGCTGATATAACAAACCTTACGGAGGCTGATTTTGTAGATTGGGGAAATGCTGATAATTACGTAAAAGCAGTTGGAGTAGGAGAATGCGCTGGCGTTGTCATTGATTTGGTGGCTACTTTAATATTGGAAGCCAAAGATAAAATGACTTTCGCGCAAGAAGCTTTCGAAGATAAAAAATGGGCAGATGCGATTTACTTGGCGTACGCAGGTTTTGTAAACGGTGCCAAAGCAATATTATTGGCTGAAAACGAAAAAACAAATCACCACGCTGGGATTATCGATTTATTTGATACTGTTTTTATCGAAAGCAAAAAAATAGAATTGGATTCAAGCTTCAAAGATTTGGTTTATCAAATCAAATCGAATGAGCCTTCGGCAGAATTTGCACAAAAATACATCCAACAAGGCGTTGCGTTTTTTGATACAATAGAGAAATATAGAGCAAAAGATTTAGCAGATGCTTAAAAATATACAACCAACAGTTACGCTAGTGGGTGCGGGTCCAGGTGATCCGGATCTGTTGACGATCAAAGGTGCAAAGGCACTGGCTGAGGCCAATGTCGTTTTGTATGATGCCTTGGCAAACGAAGAAATTTTAAGTTATGCACCTAAAAAAGCAATTAAAATATTTGTAGGCAAACGTAAAGGTTGTCATAAATATACGCAAGACCAAATCAACCAATTGATTGTAGATAACGCGCTTACGTATGGACATGTGGTTCGCTTAAAAGGTGGCGATCCATTTATTTTTGGTCGTGGCAGTGAGGAAATAGACTTTGTAGAAAGTTTTGGGATACCTACATTTGTAGTGCCGGGAATTTCATCGTCGATTGCCGTTCCTGCTTATCAAGGTATTTCGTTGACCAAAAGAGGTGTTTCCGAAAGTTTTTGGGTAATTACAGGTACAACTTCTGACAGGAAATTGTCAAATGATGTGGCTTTAGCAGCGCAATCATCGGCAACAGTTGTGATATTGATGGGAATGAGTAAGTTGTCTCAGATTATTGAACTATTCCAGAATGAATCCAAAGGAGAGACTCCCGTTGCAATTATTCAAAACGGAACTACGATTCAGGAGAAAATTGGTGTGGGAACAATTAATACAATTCAGCGAGTTGTGGCGGAGAATAAATTAAGTAACCCTGCGATTATTGTCATTGGAGAAGTAGTTAAAGAAAGCAATAAACTGAAAGGATTTTATGAAGAATTTATAGCAAAAGAAATACAATAACATTGGAAATAAACGAATTATATCCTGTTTTTTTAAAATTACACAACCTCAATGTACTTATTGTGGGGGGAGGAAACGTGGGTTTAGAAAAATTATCATTTCTTTTAAAATCAAGTCCAAACGCCAATGTTGAAGTGGTTGCGCCAAAGTTTTTGCCAGAGCTGGAAAGCTTGGCCGCAAAACATCCTTCCGTAAAATTGACCTACAGAAAATTCAATCGGTGGATGCTTCGCAAACGCCACATGGTCATTGCTTGTACAGATGATTTAAACGTCAATAAAAGGATTTATGATTTGTCCCGAAAAAGATATTTGATTTGTAATATTGCGGATACACCGCCATTATGTGATTATTATTTGGGCGGAATTGTAACCAAAGGAAATGTAAAAATAGCAATTTCAACTAACGGAAAATCACCGACAACAGCCAAAAGATTACGAGAGTTTTTTGAAGAAATAATTCCGGACGATATTAATAAAATGGTTGAAAACCTAAATGAATATCGCAAAACACTCAAGGGGAATTTTGAAGAAAAAGTTCAAAAAATGAATGAAATCACTGAGGCGTTAAAAAATAAAGAGCCAAGAGAATAGAATAAACAATAAAGAATTCGACTGATATTTATCATTTATTTTTGAGAGAATCATTCGTTCATTTGTAAAAATAATAATAAGTAAGAATAAGTATAACAAAAGAAACTCTACCAAGTCTCTCCCTCCTTTGGAGGAGGCTGGGGGGAGGAATAAAAGAATATAAAAATGATTAAAACAGACATACTGATAATAGGAGCCGGACCAACAGGTTTATTTGCCGTTTTTGAAGCAGGATTATTGAAATTGAAATGCCATATTTTAGATGCTTTACCACAAGCGGGCGGTCAATTATCTGAATTGTATCCTAAAAAACCTATTTATGATATTCCGGGTTTTCCAGAAGTATTGGCGGGAGATCTGGTGGATAATTTAATGGAACAAATCAAGCAGTTTGAACCGGGATTCACTCTTGGAGAACGTGCAGAAACGATTGAAAAACAAGAGGACGGAAGTTTTATTGTAACGTCAAATAAAGGAAAAAAATTCCATGCTCCAGTTGTTGCGATTGCTGGTGGATTAGGAAGTTTTGAACCCAGAAAACCATTGATAGAAGACATCGAATTTTATGAAGATAAAGGAATCAAGTATTTCATTAAAAACCCGGAAAAATTCAGAGACAAAAGAGTCGTTATCGCTGGTGGAGGAGATTCTGCTTTAGACTGGAGTATTTTCTTGTCGAATATTGCTTCCGAAGTGACTTTAATTCACCGTAGAAATGAATTTAGAGGAGCGTTAGATTCGGTCGAAAAAGTGCAGGAGTTAAAAGATTTAGGGAAAATAAGAATGATCACGCCGGCAGAAGTTGTTGGTTTGAATGGAGCCGAACATTTGGAGTCAATCGATATTGAGGAAAATGGAGCGCATCGTACTATAGAAACGGATTATTTTATTCCGCTTTTTGGATTAACTCCAAAGTTAGGTCCTATTGGAGACTGGGGATTAGACATTGAAAAAAATGCCATCAAAGTAAATAATGCTTTGGATTATCAAACGAATATTCCGGGAATTTTTGCCATTGGTGACGTAAACACTTATCCAGGAAAACTGAAATTGATTCTTTGTGGATTCCACGAAGCGACTATGATGTGTCAGGCAGCCTACCAAATCATCAATCCGGGGAAAAAATATGTATTGAAATATACTACAGTTTCTGGTGTTGACGGATTTGACGGAACTCGTAAAGAAGCTCCAAAAGCCGTGGTTAAAGCCATAGTTTAACAACTTAGTACAAACTAGTTAAAAAATAAAGCGCTAATACTTGCAAGTATTAGCGCTTTGTCTTTACTTTGCACTGTTCCTATATTTATTGAAAGTTATCACGAAAGGCGGAGGGAAAGACCCGATGAAACCTTAGCAACCCTTTATCTTTAAAGAAGGTGCTACATTCTACTTTATACAGAACCAGTTTCAGTATCAAAGATAGATAACACACGAATACTCACCCAGTATTTCTCAAACCTTTTCTTGACAACATATATTTTTAGCCTGCTGAATCATTTTTAGTAACAGGAGCGAACAATTGGCGTTTTTTTTGCCAGTATCGTTCCCGCTTTACGCTATATCTTTTTTTCTGAACACCAGAAAAAAAGGATATCGCTTCAATCGGGGCTAAAGAGTTCATATAGTGAACTTTTGTAATTAATAATCAAAAGTGTAAATCCCGAAATGGATCGTGATTTACAAGAAATAACAAGATATGTCAAGCATTCAAGAAGCCATTAAAAAAAGTATACTCATACTCGATGGAGCTATGGGAACCATGTTGCAACGTTACAATTTCTCTGAAGAAGACTTTCGTGGAGAACGTTTCAAAGATTTTCCACATTCCTTGAAAGGAAACAACGATTTATTGTCAATAACTCAGCCACAAGCGATTCGAGCGGTTCACGCCGCTTATTTTGAAGCAGGAGCGGATATTGTTGAAACCAATACTTTTTCTGGAACCACCATCGGAATGGCTGATTACCATCTCGAAGATATTGTTTACGAACTCAACTACGAATCGGCAAGAATCGCCAGAGAAGTAGCTGATGAATTTACAGCCAAAAATCCAGAAAAACCTCGTTTCGTTGCGGGTTCAATTGGACCTACAAACAGAACAGCGAGTATGTCGCCAGATGTAAATGATCCGGGTTACAGAGCGGTAACTTTTGATGATTTACGCATTGCTTACAAACAACAAGTGGAAGCGTTAATTGACGGAGGAAGTGATTTACTGTTGGTGGAAACTATTTTCGATACCTTAAATGCCAAAGCGGCACTTTTCGCTATTGAAGAAGTCAAAGACGAACGCAATATTGACATTCCCATCATGGTTTCTGGAACAATTACCGATGCATCAGGAAGAACACTTTCTGGTCAAACCGTGGAAGCTTTCTTAGTTTCGGTTTCGCACATTCCGTTGTTGAGCGTAGGCTTTAATTGTGCCTTAGGAGCCGATTTGCTGAAACCGTATTTACAAACATTGGCGCAAAACACTTCCTTCAATGTTTCGGCGCATCCTAATGCAGGATTGCCTAACGCATTTGGAGAGTACGATGAGACCCCGGAGCAGATGCAAGCCTTTATCAAAGAATATTTAGACGATAATTTAGTAAATATCATAGGCGGTTGTTGCGGAACAACGCCGGAACATATCAAGTTGATTGCTGAAATTGCCAAGGAGTATAAACCTAGAGTATCAACGGCGACAATGTAATTAAATTTCCTGCAAGGTTTTTTTCAAACCTTGTAGGTATGTTTAAAAATAGATGTTTGCGAGATGTTACAGTAGTTCAACCTCAGTTATCGCGAGCGGTATGACAAAAAAGAGTATGACGTTGAAGGATTTACTGGATGAGTTTACTTCGTTTCTCGCAATGACGTCAAAAGCACAAAACTGCGTGAGGGATAGTAGTGAAGCTCCTTTTTTTAGGCTTTTTAGCCGAAGGAAAAGAGCGGGAACGAATAGCCCGACCCTTTTGGGTCACGCCCAAATTACAAGAAGAATAAGTTACTCCGATACGGTTTTTAAAACCTTGTAGGATCAAATAAAATAAAAAATGGCACACGCAGAAAAGAGAAGAAACCTTGTATTATCAGGATTAGAGCCTTTAATCATTACGCCAGAAAGCGTTTTTGTAAATATTGGCGAGCGAACGAATGTTACAGGTTCTAGAAAATTCCTTCGGTTAATCAAGGAAGAAAAATACGAGGAAGCACTTAGTATTGCTAAAGAGCAAGTGGAGGGCGGCGCGCAAATCATCGATATTAATATGGATGAAGGAATGCTTGATGGCGAATATGCCATGACAAAATTCCTGAATTTGATCGCTGCTGAACCTGATATTTCGAGAGTTCCAATTATGATTGATAGCTCGAAATGGGATATTATCGAAGCGGGTTTAAAAGTGGTGCAAGGAAAAAGTGTTGTAAACTCGATTTCTTTAAAAGAAGGCGAAGAGCAATTTATTCATCATGCCAAATTGATTAAGCGCTACGGTGCTGCGGCAATTATTATGGCTTTTGACGAAACGGGACAAGCTGATAATTACGATCGTAGGGTAGAAATTTGCCAGCGTTCGTATGATATTTTGGTAAATAAAGTTGGTTTTCCTCCGCAGGATATTATTTTCGATTTGAATATATTCCCTGTAGCAACAGGAATGGAAGAACACCGCGAGAACGCCTTGGATTTCTTTAGAGGAACCAAATGGGTTCGAGAAAATCTTCCGCATGCGCACATAAGTGGTGGGGTAAGTAATGTTTCGTTCTCGTTTAGAGGAAATGACACGGTTCGGGAAGCGATGCACTCGGTTTTTTTGTACCATGCTATTCAAAACGGAATGACGATGGGGATCGTAAATCCAGAGATGCTTTCTATTTACGATGAAATTCCAAAGGAACTTTTGGAACGTGTTGAAGATGTAATTCTAAACAGACGTGATGATGCCACCGAAAGATTGTTGGACTTTGCCGAAAATGTAAAAGGGGATGTAAAGAACAATGAAAAAGCAGTTCAAGAATGGCGTTCAGGTACCATCCAAGAACGATTGACACATTCGCTAGTAAAAGGAGTCGATGAATTTATAGAAATTGATGTGGAAGAAGCCCGATTGGCAGCAACAAAACCTATTGAAGTTATCGAAATTAACTTGATGACCGGAATGAATGTCGTTGGGGATTTATTTGGTTCAGGTAAAATGTTTTTGCCTCAAGTGGTAAAATCAGCCCGAGTAATGAAAAAAGCGGTGGCTTATTTACTGCCTTTTATTGAAGCTGAAAAAGATGGAGTCTCCAGTTTTGCCGGTCGTATATTAATGGCGACTGTCAAAGGAGATGTGCATGATATTGGGAAAAATATTGTTTCGGTTGTTTTGGCCTGTAACAATTATGAAATCATCGATTTAGGGGTTATGGTTACTCCTGAGAAAATTATTGCAGCAGCTATTGAGCACAATGTAGATATCATTGGATTAAGCGGATTAATAACACCTTCGCTTGACGAAATGGTTTATTTGGCCAAGGAATTAGACAAAAAAAACATAAAAATTCCTATAATGATTGGGGGAGCAACAACTTCACGGGCGCATACTGCCGTGAAAATTGCACCACAATATAGAGAAACGGTTATTCATGTAAATGATGCTTCGAGAGCCGTAACGGTTGCCGGAAATTTATTGAACAAGGATAGAAAGATATATGCAAGCGACATCAGGGCTGATTACGACGCTTTTAGAGAGACCTTTTTAAATCGTTCGCGAGACAAAAACTTCTTGACTATTGAGCAAGCCCGTAAAAATAAATTGCAGTTGGATTGGGAGAATTTTACTCCTGTAAAACCAAATGTAATTGGAGAACAAACTATCGAAGTTGATCTGGATGTGTTGGTTCCTTATATTGACTGGACGCCGTTTTTTAGAACATGGGAATTGTTCGGAAAATATCCGGCGATTTTAACGGATACTGTTGTTGGGGAGCAAGCTACTTCCGTTTTTGCGGATGCACAAGAAGTGTTGGAAGTTATTTTGAAAGAAAAGAAACTGACAGCCAAAGGAATTTACGGAATTTTTCCTGCGAATCAAATCAACGATGACGATATTGAATTGAGTGATGAAAACGGAAAAGTGTTGGAGAAATTCTTGACGTTACGTCAGCAATCACAAAAAACAAAAGGTGCTCCAAACATTGCCTTGTCGGATTTTATTGCCCCGAAAGATAGCGGAAAAACCGATTATATGGGCGCATTTTGTGTCACAACCGGTTTTGGTGTTGATGAGTGGGCGGCTGAATTCGAAAGAGATTTAGATGATTACAATTCGATTATGGTCAAAGCATTGGCGGATCGTTTTGCGGAAGCTTTCGCGGAATATTTGCACGAAAAAATCCGAAAAGAAATTTGGGGCTATTCGTCTGATGAAGCTTTAAGTACTGAGGCTATGATTGCCGAAGATTATAAAGGAATTCGTCCGGCTCCAGGATATCCAGCTTGTCCCGACCATTTAGAAAAACCAACGATTTGGAAATTACTGAATGTAGAACAAGAAATAGGAGTGACTTTGACTGAAAGTATGGCAATGTGGCCCGCTTCCTCGGTTTCTGGATATTATTTTGGAAATCCGCAAAGCAAGTATTTTGGACTCGGAAAAATAAAAGAAGACCAAGTTATCGATTACGCCAAACGAAGAAGCGTTTCAACCGAAGTAGCCACGAGATGGTTAAGCCCGAATATAGCAGATTAAAAACACAGTCATAAAGTCAAAAGTCATAAAGTCCAAAGGACGTGACTCTCGACATTTGACATTCAAACTTTAAGACTTAAGATGAAAGTAACACAACATATTGAAGACGCCAAAGGAGAAACGTTATTCTCTTTCGAAATTATTCCGCCTCAAAAAGGCAAAAGCATTCAGGAATTATACGACAATATAGATCCGTTGATAGAATTTAAACCACCATTTATAGACGTTACTACTTCTCGCGAAGAATTTATTTATGTCGATAAAGGGAACGGATTATTAGAAAAAAAATTGACCAGAATGCGTCCTGGAACGCTTGGGATTTGTGCTTCCATAAAACATAAGTATAATGTAGATACAGTTCCTCATGTGCTGTGTGGAGGTTTTACCAAAGAAGAAACGGAGTATTTATTAGTCGATTGTCATTATTTGGGAATTGATAATGTGATGGCCTTGCGAGGTGACGCGATGAAGGATGAGCAGTCTTTTGTTCCTAAACAAGGAGGAAATGATTTTGCCGTTGATTTGGTCAAACAAATTGATCAATTAAATTGCGGAAAGTACTTACATGACGTGATGGATGTTGATAACAAAGCCAATTTTTGCATTGGAGTTGCGGGATATCCGGAGAAACATTTGGAATCGCCGTCATTGATTTCAGATTTAAAAAGACTGAAAGAAAAGGTTGATGCAGGTGCGGATTATGTGGTGACACAAATGTTCTTTGACAATGCAAAATATTTCAAATTTGTTGCCAAAGCCAGAGAAATGGGGATTACCGTTCCTATTATTCCAGGTATTAAACCTATTGCAGTGCAAAGACACTTACAGGTATTGCCACAAATTTTTAGAATCGATTTGCCTGAAGATTTGATTCATGCGGTAGATCAATGCAAAAATAATGCTGACATCAGACAAGTTGGAATCGAATGGGCTATCCAACAATCATTAGAATTGAAAGCTGCCGGTGTTCCCGTGTTGCACTATTATTCTATGGGAAAATCAGAAAATATTCGACAAATCGCGAGTAAGGTTTTTTAGGAGCTATTTCCAGCTATTCGTTACAATCTTTTCTTGTCTCAAAAAATGAGACAAGAAAAGGATTTTTACTGCTATCTGGGCTAGGGATTTGACGGTTATCAATATCGTTATTTATTCCAAATTCTCGTCATTTTGTCATTCCGACGAAGGAGGAATCTCACCGCATGGGATTCCTCCTTCGTCGGAATGACAAATCAAACGGTATAAAAATTATAAATGGCTAGTATTTTTCATCTGCAAACTGCGACTGAACACTGATTACTATTTTTTCGTGATCTCTCTAAAAACAGCCTCTAAATTTTTATTCTTCTGATTGAGCTGCAGCGTTTTTAAACCATTGGCATTGGCAAAATCAAAAACAGCTGGACGCATGTCTTTATCCGCTTTGAAAGTCAATTCCCAAATCATATCATGCGTGTTTTTATAAGAAACAAGATTTTCTATTTTAGAAATAGCTTGTTCCTCTATTTTATAATCAAATTCTACTTCAATAACTTGCTCCTTATCTTCGGAAATTAAATTATCTAGTTTTTTATCGGTAACAATTTTACCGTTATTGATGATAATAACGCGGTCACAAATGGCTTCGACCTCTTGCATAATGTGTGTAGAAAGGAAAACGGTTTTGTCTTTCCCTACATTTTTAATCACATTGCGAATTTCCATTAATTGGTTTGGATCTAAACCAGTTGTTGGTTCATCGAGAATCAAAACATCAGGATTGTGTAATAAAGCGTTGGCAAGACCTACGCGTTGACGGTATCCCTTGGATAATTGTCCTATTTTTTTATGACTTTCGGTACTTAAACCGGTAAGCGTAATTACTTCTTCAATTCTGGATTTTGCGACTTTGTACACATCAGCGTTAAAAGCTAAATATTCACGTACATATAAATCCAAGTACAACGGATTGTGCTCCGGTAAATAACCAATTGAAAGCTGAACGGCTTTTTGTTGGGTGTTTACATCGTTTCCATTTACTAAAGCGGAACCTTCATCGGCACTAATATACGTGGTCAATATTTTCATCAAAGTCGATTTTCCGGCTCCATTTGGACCTAAAAAACCAACAATTTCGCCTTTATTAATGGAAAATGAAATGTTATCCAGTGCTTTTTGGGAACCGTAACTTTTGGATATGTTATTAACTGCTATTGACATGGAATTTTATTTGTTGCAAAAGTAAACAGAAAAAGTATTGATTTGTTGTTTTTGTAACTCAATAAATAAAAGACCTTCGTCAAAGTTTACCATGTAAGATTTTATTCTATTTTAGATTTATATCTTTACCATAAAATATATGAACATGAATTTGAAAACTACACGATCAGACAGTTTCTTGAAAAACTACAAAAGCATTTTATTGCTTCTCGGCGGAATTTTGGCAGGAAGTATATTGGGTTTAGTTTTTGGAAAAGGTGTAGAAGTGATTAAACCTTTGGGCGATATATTTCTGAATTTATTGTTTACCGCAATTATCCCGTTAATATTTTTTACGATTGCATCTTCAATTGCCAATTTAGAAAAATCAGAGAAACTTGGTAAATTGTTTGCAATTGTCATTGGCGTGTTTTTAAGTACAGTATTAATTTCGGCCGTTTTGATGCTCGTTGGCGTATTGTTATTTCCTATTCAGCAAGACATTATAATTTCCAAACTTCCATTGGAAAGCATTCAGGAAAGCACCACAGGTTCACAAATTACGCAGTTGCTTACTGTAAGTGACTTTTTTGAGCTGTTGTCTCGTAAAAATATGTTGGCGCTCATTATATTTTCTTTTTTAATAGGATTTGCCAGTTTGCATTCGGGAGAGAAAGGAAAAGATTTCAGTCGATTTTTGCATTCCGGAAACGAAGTGATGAAACAATTGCTGCATATGATTATGAAAACGGCTCCAATAGGTTTGGGTGCTTATTTTGCGTATCAAGTTGGGATTTTTGGACCGCAATTATTTGGTGCTTATGCAAAACCTTTAGGCCTGTATTATGCGGTTTGTGCTTTTTACTTTATTGTGTTTTTTAGTTTGTACGCTTTTATCGCTGGAGGAAAATTAGGATTTATAGTGTTTTGGAAAAATAACATTACGCCTTCCTTAACGGCATTGGGAACCTGCAGCAGCATTGCAACAATTCCTGCCAATCTGGAAGGTGCCGAAAAAATGAATATTCCTGCACATATTAGAAATCTCGTTATTCCTCTGGGTGCGCCTTTGCATAAAGATGGTTCGAGTATGTCGTCTATTATAAAAATTGCCGTTATTTTTGCAATGTTTGGAAAAGAGTTAACGGATCCTAATACGATACTAATCGCATTAGGAATTACTGTAATTGTTTCGGTAGTCGAAGGCGGCATTCCAAATGGAGGTTACATCGGAGAAATTCTGGCAATAACCGTGTATGGATTTCCAATGGAACAGGCACTTCCTGCAGCGATGATCGTGGGAACCCTTGTAGATCCTATGGCAACGTTACTGAATGCGAATGGCGATTTGGTATCGGCAATGGTAGTAGCGAGAATTTCTGAAGGGAAAAATTGGCTTACTGTAAAATTAGCAGCTTAATTTGAGTTTGTTTTAAAGATGAATTTTTGGAGAAATAATGTTTTGTTTCTTTAAAATCTAAAATGTGGATTAACCAAAAAGGATTTTAAAAGTCTTTTTTTTAAACATTATGTAATTAATAACCAGTTTTTTAGCGAATCCCCTTTTTGTTCAATAAAATCCCCTTTTTTTTTGGCTTAACTGGAAATTATTAATACATTCGCAGAGCAATTAATACAAAAAAACATTGTCATGTTGAGTAACCGATTTTATTTTAGCAACTCTTATTATTTCTTCTGGAAAGTAGAAAGGGATTGTTATATGGTTATTTGATTATAAAATTAAATTGATACTATAAATATACAATCCCGATGAAAATCGGGATTTTTTTTTGCTTAAAAGCGTGTAAAATGAATGAAATAATTGGAATACAAGGTATAACGGGTTCTTTTCACCATCAGGTGGCACAAGAATATTTCAATCAGGAAGTCGTTGTTGATGAATGTTTGTCCTTTGAAGAACTAGTAGATAACCTGCTTTCAGGCAAATCCGATCAGGCGGTTATGGCGATAGAAAATTCTATTGCGGGTCCAATTATCCCGAATTATGCTTTAATTGACAAAAATAATTTGCACATTATAGGAGAACATTATTTAATAATTCATCAAAATTTTATGGCCTTAAAAGGTCAAAAGATGGGAGATATTCAGGAAGTACATTCGCATCCTATGGCTATTTTGCAATGTATGGAATTCCTGAAAAAATATCCAAATATAAAATTAGTCGAAGACAAAGATACTGCTGAAACGGCTCGAAGAATTCAGGAAAAACAATTGAAAGGAATTGCCGCAATCGCCAGTAAAACAGCTTCTGAAATGTATGATTTGGAAATTTTGGCTCCAGAAATTCAGACGATTAATAATAACATGACACGATTTGTTATCATTAATAAAGCTGATAATTTTGTTTCTAAAAATGAAATAAATAGAGCTTCCATTAAATTTGAATTGGATCACAAGCGTGGTAGTTTAGCGGCAGTTTTGAATGTTATGAGCGACTGTAAGCTGAATTTAACTAAAATTCAATCGTTACCAAAAATAGAAACGCCGTGGAAATATTCGTTTTTTGTGGATGTTACTTTCGAAAAATACGAAGATTATGCAAAAGCAAAGTCACTATTGATCATCATGGCTGAGTATTTCAAAGTATTAGGCGAATACAAAAACACAAAATTATAATTAGCGGACAGTTACAAAATTGAAAGTCAAAAGAATTTTAAAATTTACAAATGATTACTACAGCAAAACGTCTCGATATAATTGAAGAATACTATTTCTCCTCAAAATTGAGAGAGGTGAGAAAACTGGCCTCTGAGGGTAAACCAATTATCAATATGGGAATTGGAAGTCCGGATTTACATCCGTCACAAGCGGTTATTGATGCAATAGTTCTGGCTATGCAAGATGAAAATGCGCATCAATATCAGAGTTATCAGGGATTGCCGGAATTGCGACAGGGAATGGCAGATTTTTATCAGAACAACTATCAAGTAGCGTTGGACCCAGCTAATGAAATTTTACCTTTAATGGGTTCCAAAGAAGGAATTATGCATATTTCATTAGCCTTCTTGAATGAAGGAGATCAGGTATTAATTCCTAATCCGGGTTATCCAACGTATACTTCGGTGACAAATTTAGTGGGAGCAGTTCCTATTTATTATGATTTAAAAGAAACTACTAATTGGGAGCCTGACTTTGAAGCTTTGGAAAAACTGGATTTATCGAAAGTAAAAATCATGTGGATTGGTTACCCACACATGCCAACAGGAGCAAGAGGAAGTTTGGAATTGTTTGAGAAGTTGGTGGCTTTCTCCAAAAAGCATAATATTTTGTTAGTAAATGACAATCCGTATAGTTTTGTTTTGAACGATAATCCGATGAGTTTGTTGCAAGTGGAAGGCGCAAAAGACGTGGCTTTAGAATTGAATTCTTTGAGCAAAACGTTTAATATGGCAGGCTGGAGAGTTGGAATGGTTTTAGGAAATGCAGCTTGTATTGATGCCGTGCTGAAAGTGAAAAGCAACATGGATAGTGGTATGTTTTACGGGATTCAGAAAGGAGCTATTGAAGCTTTAAAAAGTGACAAGGCTTGGTTTGAATCGATGAATGCGATTTATAAAAAACGCCGAATTCTTACCGAGCAATTGGCAGAAAAATTAGGTTGTAAAGTTTACAAAGAAGGAGTTGGATTATTTGTTTGGGCAAAATTGCCGAACGGAATCACATCGGCGGAGAAATTCATAGACGAAATTTTATATGACAAATCAATTTTCATTACGCCGGGAACCATTTTTGGAAGTAATGGTGAAGGATATATTCGATTTGCGTTGTGTGTAAAAGAAGAAAAAGTACAGGAAGCTATTGACAGATTTACTTAAAAAAACAGCTGTTTTAGGAAAAATAAACGTTCTAAAAAAACGAGATACCCTAGCCCTGATAGTAGTGGAAATCCTTTGTAGTCCTGAACTTGTTTCAGAATCCTGAAACAAGTTCAGGACTAGAAAGATTGAAACAGATAGCAGGATTAGCTACAAAAAAATAGAAAATGAAAGTATTTGTAATAGGAATAGGATTGATAGGCGGTTCGATGGTATTGGACATTAAAACGCTGCATCCGGAAGCAATAATTTACGGGATTGATAACAACCAAAGTCACTTGGCGGAAGCCATAGCTTTGGGAGTTGTTGATGCTGGTGCAACATTTGATGATTTATTTGATGCAGATTTTGTAATTGTTTCGGTTCCTGTGGATGTTGCATTGCTAGTTTTGCCGAAAGTTTTGGATGTAATCGGGGATAATACGATTGTCTTTGAAGTTGGTTCTACTAAAATGCCCATTTGCGAAGCGGTTGCCAATCACCCCAAAAGGAGGAATTTCATAGCCACGCATCCTATAGCAGGAACGGAGTTTTCAGGACCTTCGGCGGCGATAAAAGGATTGTTTCTGGGGAAAACAAATATTATTTGTGAGGTGGAGAAGACCACTTTTAAATTACAAGAAAGGGCTTTGGAGTTATTTAAAGCACTGGGAATGAGAATTCGGTACATGGATCCAAAATCACATGATAAGCACATCGCGTATGTATCGCATTTATCACATATTAGTGCGTTTATGCTTGGAAAAACGGTAATCGATAAAGAGAAACACGAGCAGGATATTTTTGACATGGCAGGTTCCGGTTTTGAAAGTACGGTTCGTTTGGCCAAAAGTTCCCCGGCGATGTGGACGCCTATTTTTAAACAAAACAGGAAGCAGGTTGTAAAAACATTGGAGGAATACATTTCGAATTTATCAAAATTTAAAGAATTATTAGAAAAAGAAGATTACGAAGCAATTTACAATGAAATGCAAAGTGTCAATAAAATAAAAGAAATATTAAACGGAATTAATGTGAAAAAGTGATCAGTGTTAAGTCACAGTTTACAGTAAAAAATAACAACACAGAATAAAACAATTAAATAGTAACAATCATCCATTTACGGCTCCCTTCCCTTCGGGGAGGGCTGGGGTGGGGAAAAATTAGAAAAGATGGAAAATAAGAAAGAAATGAGAAATTGGTTGAATGAATTCAATTTGACTCATCCATTTGTGATTGCGGGACCTTGTAGTGCTGAAACAGAAGAGCAAGTATTGAAAATTGCCCATGAATTGAAAGATTCAGATGTGAGTGTTTTTAGAGCAGGAATTTGGAAACCTAGAACGCGTCCGGGAGGATTTGAAGGAGTGGGAGAAATAGGATTGAAGTGGTTAAAAAAAGCAAAAGAACAAACCGGATTGCTAATGGGAACGGAAGTGGCAAATGCTGCTCACGTAAAATTAGCTTTGGAATATGATATCGATGTATTATGGATTGGTGCCAGAACGACCGTAAATCCATTTGCAATGCAGGAAATTGCAGATGCTTTAGCAGGAACTAAAAAAATCGTATTGGTTAAGAATCCGGTAAATCCAGATCTTTCGCTATGGTTGGGTGGAGTTGAGCGCTTGTACAATGCAGGAATTGAAAAATTAGGGGTGATTCATAGAGGTTTTTCTACTTACGAAAAAACAAAATACAGAAACATTCCAGAATGGCAGATTCCTATCGAATTGCAAAATAAATTCCCTGATTTGCCTTTAATTATTGACCCGTCTCACATTACGGGAGATCGTAAGATGATTCTTGAAGTAACGCAAGAAGCTTTGGATTTGAATTATGACGGTATGATTATCGAAACACATTATGATCCGGACAATGCGTGGAGTGATGCTGCACAACAAGTGACGCCAGATGCTTTGAAACAAATTTTTATTGATTTGAAAGTAAGAAAAGTAAATGATGCATCTGTAGAATTCACTCAAAAAATGACGAAATTGAGAACGAATATCGACATCTTGGATGAGAATTTGTTAGACTTACTAGGAAAACGGATGAAAGTAGCAGAAGAAATTGGTAAAGTAAAAAAAGACGCTAACGTTGCCATTCTTCAAAATGCACGTTGGAATGAAATCTTGGGAAAAATGATTTTGGAAGGTGAGAAAAAAGGATTGACGGAAGAATTTGTATTGAAAATGTTCAAAGCGATTCACCAGGAAAGTATTGGTCACCAAGAAAAAGTATTGAATGCTTAATTAGTACTTTTTAAAAATAAATAAATCCCTGCAGCTTATTTTTATGTTGCAGGGATTTTCTATTTAAAGACAAAAATAAAAACTTTGCACTTTAGCCTGAAGTGTCGGGATAAACTTAAAACAAAATTTTACCTTTGCACTATGACAGGACTCGTTTACAAATCTACAGGAAGTTGGTACACCGTAAAATCTGAACAAGGTGATTTTATTGAATGCCGTATGAAAGGAAAATTCCGAATAAAAGGAATCAAAAGCACCAATCCTATTGCTGTAGGTGATCTTGTTGATTATGAACTCGAAGAATCATCCGATACTGTTACGGGAACCATTCATAAGATTCATGACAGAAAGAATTATATCGTTCGGAAATCAGTGAATTTATCACACCAAATGCATATTATTGCGTCTAATATTGATCGGGTTTTTTTGTTAGTTACTATTAATAATCCGCCAACGACTTTTAATTTTATTGATCGCTTTCTGGTTACTGCCGAAGCGTATGGAATTGAAACGATACTGGTTTTTAATAAAATCGACACTTTTGATGATGCCACGCTGGATGAACAATTGTACATGCAACATGTGTATCAGGAAATTGGATACAAATGTTTGCGCGTTTCTTCGACAGAAATGAAAGGAATTGAGGAGTTAAAAGCAATGATGATTGGCAAAGTCAGCATGTTCTCCGGACATTCCGGTGTTGGAAAATCGACTTTGGTAAATGCGATGGAACCTTCTTTACATTTAAAAACGAAGACAATTTCTGAAGCAAGCAAGCAAGGACAACACACGACGACTTTTGCAGAAATGTATGATTTATCTTTTGATGCTAAAATTATTGATACACCAGGTATCAAAGGTTTTGGAATTGTCGATATGGATGCAGCCGAAATCAGTGGTTATTTTCCGGAATTTTTCAAATTGAAAGAGCAATGTAAATTCAATAATTGTTTGCATAAAGACGAGCCGCATTGCGCCATCAAAGCAGCTTTGGAAAAAGATGAAATCGCCTGGTCCCGTTACAGAAGTTATCTGAAAATTCTGGAAGGTGATGATGAAAATTACCGCACGGATATTCATAATGAGGATAGAATAATTAGTGATAAAACCAGGGAATAATTATGAATTGTAAATGGTGAATTATGAATTATGGCAAGTAATATTATAAAAATAAAATCATTTGATTTTGCTTTACGAATTGTAAAATTATATCAATTTTTAAGTACTGAAAAGAAGGAATTTGTTTTAAGTAAACAATTATTACGCAGTAGTACTTCAATTGGTGCACTAGGAAGAGAGTCAGAACACGCGTAAAGTAAGTCAGATTTTATTCATAAACTCTCTATTGCACAAAAAGAGGCTAATGAGAGTGATTATTGGATTGAATTATTGTTTCAGTCCGAATATTTAAGTGAGTTTCAATTTAAATCTCTAAATTCTGATATAATGGGGATTAATAAAATCCTAGCTTCCATAATTATTTCAACCAAAAATAATTTAAAAAAATAATCATGAATATTCACCATTCATAATTTATCATTCATAATTTATAATTATTTTGAAAGTAGTAATCCAAAGAGTTTCGTCAGCCTCCGTAACAATCGATAATAAAATTGTTGCCGATATTCAGAAAGGATTATTGGTTTTGGTTGGAATTGAAGATTTAGACAGTCAAGAAGACAGTAATTGGTTAGCTTCAAAAATATCCAACATACGTATTTTTGGAGATGAGAATGACGTGATGAACTTATCTGTCAAAGATATATTCGGCGATATTATTGTTGTAAGTCAATTTACGTTGCATGCTTCCACCAAAAAAGGAAATCGACCTTCCTATATTAAAGCTTCAAAACCAGAAACAGCCATCCCATTATATGAAAATTTTGTACTTCAGTTAGAAAAAGAATTGGGTAAAAAAGTACAAACTGGCATTTTTGGTGCGGATATGAAAGTACTTTTATTAAATGATGGTCCTGTAACGATAGTAATTGACAGTAAAAACAGAGAATAAGTTTTGCTGGAATAGAACCATTAATTTGTACATTTACTCTAATGCTAAAATTAATCGCATTATGTTTGCACCGCGATTATAATTTATGTCTCTGAAAATGAATTCATTAATTAATCATTTTAATTATGACAGCTTACAATAAATATTCTCGAAATCAAATTGATAAATTAGGTAATGCCTTAATTTATTTGATTGAAAATATGGGCATTCTTCCAAAGACAAGTTTGTTAAAACTGATTTATATTTTGGATGAACACTCCGTTAAAAAGAGAGGCTTTCCTATGTTTAATTTGCAATATGAAATCTGGAAATCTGGTCCTGTTTGTCAAGATTTATATATAGAGTTTAACGATGGGGCTTCACTTTTAAAAGATTATATTAAATCTGAAGTTATTGAGAATGCAACGCATATTTCTCCTGTAAACAGTTTCAATGATGATGAATTTTCAGATTCTGATATCGCAATTTTAGACTCAATCGTTACGACTTTTTCAGGGAAAAACAGCAGTTATCTTGTAGATTTCACACATCAAAAAAATTCACTTTGGTATACAACCGCTTCAAGAAATGGAGTGCTTGAAGCTTTGTTGAATGAAGAAATAAATGCCACCGATTATAAAATTGATTTTTCTGAATTAGTTGCTTATGATCAAAACAAATTAGACTTCTATAACGAGCATATAGAATTTCTTAATTTTACGGCCTCTCTAAATCAAAGATAAAAAATGTTCGAAAAAGAAAATTTATTTTACTTTAAAGATTACATTTTTAAAAACGGCAATCCTCCAAAAAATAAATTTTTTCTAGTTTTAAAAACCATTGAAAATGGTTTTATTGCTGCAATTTTGCCTACAAAAGTAGAATCACTACCTGCTAATATTGCAAAAATTCACGGTTGTATTTCTTTTCCTGAAAAATGTATTTGTTGCTATTATATTCCCAAAGACATAGTTGTAACGGATAAAGGATTTTCTTTTCAATTGGATACTTACTTGTATGCTCAATATGTTTTTGATGAAACAGAAACCAATTTGTTTATAACCTATCAAATTGAAGATATCGAATTTAAAGGAAAATTAATTGAAGGTGAGTTTGAGAAAATCATTCAATGTTTTTCAAATTCCACATTACTCCCTAGAAAATTTAGAAAAGACCAATTTAAATTATAAGAAACACCTCACTCAAGGTGTTTTTTTATGTTCCAATTCTTTACATTTGTTCAAATACAACAGAGATGACTTTAGAACAATACATTCAAAATATAAATTCCTCGTATAAAAGAGGCAATGCAACAGAACACACCTATCGTGGTGATTTAAAGCAACTCATTGAAAGTATTGTAACGGATGTTGCCGCAACCAATGAACCCAAACGACAACAATGTGGAGCTCCGGATTATATCATCACTAAAAAAGATATTCCAATTGGGTTTATTGAAGCCAAAGATATTGGCGACAAAGATTTATCAGGTTTAAAGAAAACGGGAAACAAAGAACAATTTGACCGCTATAAAAATTCGTTAAATAATTTAATTTTTACTGATTTCTTGGATTTTCATCTTTATATCGATGGTGTTTTTATAACAAAGATCGCTATTGCAGAAATCCAAGATGGAACTATTGTTCCTTTGCCTGCTAATTTCGCGACTTTTACAAACCTCATTAAAGATTTTTGTGTTCACATCAGTCAATCTATAAAAAGTTCTAAGAAACTGGCAGAAATGATGGCGGGAAAAGCCCGATTGTTATCAGATGTGATTGAACAAGCTTTGACTTCTGACGAAAATAATAGTGAAGACAGTACTTTGAAAGACCAAATGAACGCTTTCAAAGAAATCCTGATTCACGATATTACACCCAAAGGTTTTGCCGATGTCTATGCACAAACCATTGCGTACGGTATGTTTGCAGCGAGATTGCACGACCCAACGTTACCTACTTTTTCCAGACAAGAAGCAGCCGAATTAATCCCGAAATCAAATCCTTTTCTACGCAAATTATTTGGTTATATCGCAGGACCTGATATTGACGACCGTATCAAATGGATTGTAGATTCTTTAGTGGATATCTTCTTAGCATGTAATGTGGAACAAATCCTGAAAAACTACGGAAAGTCAACTAAAATGGAAGATCCAATCATCCATTTTTATGAAACGTTCCTAAGTGAATACGATCCGAAGCTTAGAAAAGCACGTGGCGTTTGGTACACACCAAAACCTGTAGTCAATTTTATCGTTCGTGCCGTTGATGATATCTTGAAAACGGAATTCGATTTGCCCCAAGGTTTAGCCGACAACAGCAAGACCAAAATAAAAATTGACCTTCAAGGTAAAAAAGTAGATCAAGAAGTGCATCGTGTTCAAATTCTGGATCCGGCAACGGGAACCGGAACTTTTCTGGCTGAAGTAGTCAAACACGTTCACAAAAAATTCAAAGGACAACAAGGCGTTTGGAGCAATTATGTAGAAACGCATTTATTGCCCCGATTGAACGGATTTGAGTTGTTGATGGCGAGTTACGCCATGGCGCATTTGCAAATGGACTTGTTATTGACTGAAACCGGATTCAAACCCACTAAAGACCAGCGATTAAAAATTTACTTAACCAACTCTCTCGAAGAAAGTCATCCTGACACGGGAACGTTATTTGCCAATTGGTTGAGTTCCGAAGCCAATGAAGCCAATTTTATAAAACGTGACACGCCGGTAATGTGTATTATTGGAAATCCTCCGTATAGTGGCGAAAGCAACAACAAAGGCGAGTGGATTATGAAATTGATGGAAGATTATAAAAAAGAACCGGGCGGAAAAGAAAAACTGAAAGAACGAAACCCAAAATGGATTAATGACGATTATGTCAAATTCCTGCGCTACGGACAACATTATATCGAGAAAAATGGAAGTGGAGTTTTGGCTTTCATCAACCCGCACGGATTTCTGGACAATCCCACTTTTAGGGGAATGCGTTGGAATTTATTGAAAACCTACGACAAGATTTATACCATAGATTTACATGGAAACAGCAAGAAAAAAGAAACGGCTCCTGATGGTTCTGCCGATGTCAATGTTTTTGACATTATGCAAGGAGTTTCTATTAATATTTTTGTGAAAACAGGGAAGAAAAAACAAAATGAATTAGGAGAAGTATTTCATTATGATTTATACGGAAAGCGTGATTTTAAATATGATTTTCTTTCGGATCATACTTTAAAAAACATTGAATTTAAAGCATTGCCAAATGTTGCTCCGAATTACTTTTTTGTTGCTAAAAATTTTGAAGAACAAAAAGGATATGATAATGGATTTGCTTTAAATAAATTATTTTTGATAAATGGGACAGGAATTGTTAGTAAAAGGGATTCTTTAGCATTTCAAAATTCCAAATTAGAAATCAAAGAAAAAGTACAAGATATTTATAATTTATCTTGTGATGAAATCAAAAAAAAATATAATGAGGTAAGTTGGGAAAGCAGAGATGGGAAAGTAGAATTTGTAAAAGATAATGTTGCTAGTTATGGAATAAAAGATGAGCTATTTGTAAAATATAATTATCGCCCATTTGATGAAAAATGGACATACTACACTGGAGTTTCAAAAGGTTTTATTGGATGGCCGGTAAAACAAGTGATGAAACATTTTTTAAATGGAAATAATATTGGGCTGGTTTCGTCAAGACAAAACGTTGGGAATTGGCAATATATTTTTATTACAAAACTAATAGGAGATTTTAATTTAACTGGGACGGCTGGAAGATTTGGTTCTGGAAATTTCTTTCCTCTCTACCTCTATCCCGAAACGAATGGACAACAACAATCCCTGTCAGGGTTCGAAACCCTGACAGGGTTGAACGAACCTACCGAAATTTTAAAAAGAATTCCCAATCTTAACGTAGAAATCATCAATCAAATCGCCAAACAATTAGGATTGACTTTCGTTGCTGAAAAAGAACCAGAAGGCAATGTTTGTATGGCAAATAATTCCGAAGTTCGTCCTGAATTCAGAGAAACATTTGCACCGATTGATATTCTCGATTATATCTACGCCGTTTTGCATTCGCCAACCTACAGAGAAAAATACAAAGAATTCCTGAAAATAGATTTTCCTAAAATCCCATATCCAAAAGACACAAAAACCTTTTGGGAATTAGTGGAATTAGGTTCACAAATACGTGAAATTCATTTGCTGGAAAGCACAACAGTAGAAGAATTTATTACAGAATTTAATATTGACGGCGATTGTGTGGTAAACAAACCACGATTTGAAAATTCCCCTCCTCCGGAGGGGTGTCCGCAGGACGGGGTGGTAAATAATCTTACCCAACAAATACACTTTATTAATAAAACCCCTATTCAACAAAACCCCATTTTAGAACTCCCTTATAATCCCAAATTAAAAGAAAGAGCCAGAGAACTTCGCCAAGCCGAAAATCTATCCGAAGTACTTTTTTGGATGCAAGTAACCAAAGGAGGATTTCATAAAATAGATTTTGACAGACAACGCATTATAGGAAATTATATAGTTGATTTTTATGTCAAAAAATTTGGTTTAGTAATCGAAATAGATGGAGCAAGTCACGATACCAAAGAAAAATATGATGCTGTTAGAGAAGCCTATTTGATTTCATTAGGATTAAAAGTATATCATATTCCCGTTGTTGAAGTACTACAGAATATGAAAGTCGTAATGAAAAACTTAGAGCTTTTTATAATCAAGGAATATGGAAAACCATCAGAGTCGTCATTGCATAAAAAAGAAGAACCACCCCACCCTTCGGGCACCCCTCCAGTGGAGGGGAATTTAAAAACGGGTTCATGCGGAAGAGTATATATCAACGAAACCCAATATTTCGACAACGTTCCCGAAGTGGCTTGGAATTTTTACATTGGCGGATATCAACCCGCTCAAAAATGGCTTAAAGACCGTAAGGAACGCAAACTGGAATTTGACGATATTGCCCATTATCAAAAAATCATAGTTGCCTTGAGCGAAACCGATCGCTTAATGAAAGCAATTGATACAATAGCAATAGAATAGTTATGGAAGAAAATGTAAAAAAGTTTATTTTATACACCGCACCAAGCGGAGAAATACGTGTTGATGTTTTGCTGCAAAACGAATCGGTGTGGCTTTCGCAAAAAGCAATGGCGTTATTGTTTGACTGCAGTGCAGACAATGTTTCACTACACTTAAAAAATATTTTTGAAAGTAAGGAATTAGAAGAAAATGCAGTTACCGAGGTTTTCTCGGCAACTGCATCAGATGGCAAAACCTACAAAGTAAAACATTACAGTCTTGACGCAATAATTTCTGTTGGTTACAGAGTAAATTCTACCAAAGCTACACAATTCAGGATTTGGGCAACCCAGACTTTAAAAGAGTATATTATAAAAGGGTTTGTTCTTGACGACGATCGTTTAAAACAAGGTCAGGCTATTTTTGGTAAAGATTATTTTAAAGAATTACTGCAACGAGTTCGTTCGATTCGCGCGAGTGAAAGAAGGATTTACCAGCAAGTAACGGATATTTTTGCTGAGTGCAGTATTGACTATGACAGCAATGCCGAAATAACTAAAAATTTCTATGCAACAGTTCAGAATAAATTTCATTTTGCTATAACCGGTAATACTGCTGCCGAAATAATAGCCAAAACTGCCGACGCCAAAAAGGAAAATATGGGCTTGACGACTTGGAAAAATAATCCAAACGGAAGAGTTTTAAAATCGGATGTGCTAGTTGCCAAAAACTATTTGCAAGAAAAAGAAATTAAGCAACTGGAACGTACTGTAACGGGTTATTTTGATTACATAGAAGGATTGATAGAGCGGGAGAATACCTTTACGATGATGCAATTGGCAACAAGTGTCAATAAATTTCTGAATTTTAATGACTATAAAGTTTTAGAAGGTAAAGGTAAAATTTCTAAGCTTCAAGCAGATAAAAAAGCAATCGCTGCCTATGAAGTATTTAATAAAACACAAAAGATAATTTCTGATTTTGATAAAGAAATAAAAAAACTAAACCCATGAACCTTAAAAATTCTCAACTAGACGTTGACACGTGGATCAACGAACACGGCGTTCGATACTTTAATGAATTGACCAATATGGCACAACTTACCGAAGAAGTAGGAGAAGTAGCCCGAATTATAGCCCGTCGTTATGGAGAACAATCCGAAAAAGAAAGCGATAAAAACAAAGATCTTGGCGAAGAATTAGCCGATGTGGTTTTTGTGGTGTTGTGTCTGGCGAATCAAACCGGAATCGATTTACAAGCTGCTTTCGATAAAAAGATGGAATTAAAGTCCGTTAGAGACAAAGACCGTCACAAAAACAATGAAAAACTCAAATAAATTGTGAACCATAAATTATGAATTATAAATGCGGAGTAGTAAATTGCGACTCAAAATTATTTGAGTAGAAAGCTACAGCAACATTTCACAACTCATAACTCACAATTACAAAAATGAATTTAAAATTAAGCACGAATTCACAATTCACAATTGATAATTCACAATTAAATATCACCGGCTCAAAAAGCGAAACCAACCGGCTATTATTATTACAAGCGCTGTTCCCCAATATCACTCTAGCGAATACTTCAAACTCTGATGACAGCGAAGTCATGCAAAAAGCATTGAAAGGAAACGAAGAAATAGTTGATATTCATCACGCTGGAACGGCGATGCGTTTTCTAACGGCTTATTTTGCTGTGAATGAAGGTCGCGAAGTGGTTTTGACAGGTTCGCCGAGAATGCAGGAACGCCCCATAAAAGTTTTGGTGGAAGCCTTGGAACAATTGGGTGCGAAAATCTCTTACGAGAAAGAAATTGGTTATCCGCCTATTCGAATCATCGGACAAAAAATTACAGCTTCTAAAGTTTCTATTCCTGCAAATGTAAGCAGTCAATACATATCAGCATTATTATTAGTGGCGCCAAAACTGGAAAATGGTATCGAAATCACTTTGGTTGGCGACATCACTTCGGTTCCTTATATCCAAATGACATTGGCTTTATTGAATGATCTGGATATTAAAACCAGTTTTGAAGGAAATGTAATTACGGTTTATCCAAAACAGGAAGTGGATTCGAAAGTAATGACCGTAGAATCCGATTGGAGTTCTGCTTCATACTTTTTTAGTTTGGCTGCTTTGTCCGAAAATGCCAAGATTTCACTGACCAGTTATAAAAAAACCAGTTTACAAGGTGATTCGGCTTTAGCTGAAATTTATAAACAAATGAGCGTCGATACACATTTTGAAGGAAACAAAATGACTTTGATTAAACAGTCTGACTTTAAACCTAAAACTTTAAACTTAGAATTAAATAATACACCGGATATTGCCCAAACAATTGTGGTTACTTGCCTTGGTTTAGGAATTGGCTGCCATCTTACTGGTCTTCACACCTTGAAAATAAAAGAAACGGACCGACTTGAAGCACTACGAATAGAACTATCAAAACTAGGAGCGAATATATCGGTTACCAATGATAGCTTAACGCTTGTGGCTTCAGATGAAATTAATCCTAATATTAAAATCGCCACTTATAACGACCATAGGATGGCGATGGCCTTTGCACCATTAGCTTTAAAAGTACCAATAATCATCGAAAATGCAGAAGTAGTTTCTAAATCATACCCGGATTTTTGGGAAGACATGAAGAAGTTAGGATATAATGTGTCTGAAATTTTGTAAATTAAATTTTACGTAGTGCCTTCGCGCCTTTGTGGCAGAGGACTTTTAAAAATAAACAGTAAAACACTTGACAACGCCTATCTCACAATCGTATATTTGCAAACTATTATAATTTATTGAGGCTTAACTCGTAACTTATAATTCATAACTCATAAATTTATCAAATGAAATTATCACATTTTCAATTCGATTTGCCAAAAGAACTTCTTGCCGAATACCCAGCTGAAAACAGAGACGAATCTCGTCTAATGGTTATTGATCGTAAGAAAGGAACTATAGAACACAAAATGTTCAAAGATGTTATCGATTATTTTGACGAAGGCGATGTTTTAATTTTGAATAACACCAAAGTTTTTCCAGCGCGTTTGTATGGAAACAAGGAGAAAACAGGAGCAAGAATCGAAGTTTTTTTACTTAGAGAATTAAACTCTGAGCAAAGACTCTGGGATGTTTTAGTTGATCCGGCACGTAAAATCAGAATTGGGAACAAATTATATTTTGGAGATGACGACTCATTAGTTGCTGAGGTAATTGATAATACCACTTCTCGTGGTAGAACATTGCGTTTCCTTTACGACGGTTCTTACGAAGAATTCAGAAATAAATTAACAGAACTTGGAGAAACTCCAATCCCAAAATACATTTCAAGAGATGTAACTCCCGAAGATGCGGAACGTTACCAAACTATTTATGCGAAAGAAGAAGGATCTGTCGCAGCACCAACTGCAGGATTGCATTTCTCGAAACATTTATTGAAAAAACTGGAAATCAAAGGAATTAAATTTGCCGAAGTAACTCTTCACGTAGGTTTAGGAACTTTTAATCCAGTTGAGGTTGAGGATTTATCAAAACACAAAATGGATTCTGAGGAATTAAAAATCACTCAGGAAGCGTGTGATATTGTGAATGAAGCCAAAGCTAAAAAGAAACGTATTTGTACCGTAGGGACAACTTCTATGCGTGCGGTAGAAAGTTCAGTATCTTCACACAACACCATGAATCCTTTTGACGGATGGACAAATAAATTCGTGTTTCCTCCTCATGATTTCACGATTCCAACATGTATGATTACTAATTTCCATACGCCAAAATCAACTTTATTAATGATGGTTTCAGCATTTTGTGGGCATGATTTAATGAAAAAAGCGTACGCAGAAGCAATCGAAAAAGAATACAAATTCTATTCTTATGGTGATGCAATGTTAATCATTTAATCTGAATTCAGTTCAGATTCTAAATAACAAAATCTCGTCAGTAATGGCGAGATTTTTTTTTATTCTAAGCCAATCCTAATGAGGGTGTGCCCCGCTGAAAAAGCGGGTCGGGCTGTACGCTGTATCTTTATTTTCTTAAAGAAAGAAAATAAAGGATGTCGCTTCCATCCCTCACACAAAACGTCTTGGATATTTGAGGATTTTTTGTATCAGGAAAAGTATTTTAAAACTGTATTTCAATTTTATAGTTGAAATACATTGTATAAGTCGTTCGCATTGTCAAGTCGAGCGTAGTCAAGACTCAACAGAGAGTCTCGATTACTCTCGACTTATCATATATTCTGAAACCTTAAATCTAATTCACTTGATACGCCAATCGCACCGTGATATTAGCTGTTTTGTTTTTGGATTGCGTATTAAACGAACCGCCATAAGAAAAATCTTCCGATGAGTTTTGTCCCGTAATCTGAAAAACTCCCATATCCGATTTTTTTAAGTTCCCTAAACTCGCATCTGCATTTTCAGCGATACTTTTTGCTCTGATGCTGGCGTCTTTTGTGGCTTCGGCAATCATTTTTATTTTTAACTCGGCTAGCTTTGTATAATAATATTCTGGCGGAGACGAATAGAATTCCACACCTGAGTTGATCAACTCACTTGATTGTCGGGATAATTCTTCAATTTTATTTACTTCCTTAGATTGGATGCTTACACTTTGTGTCAATGTAAATCCAGTAAAAATTTGCTGTCTTGTTGTTCCGTTTTCGTTAAAGGTAGTTTCAAAATCCTTGTTGAAATTCACCGCTGAGAAAACCATTTCATTCGGCGCAATTCCTTTGCCTGATAAATAACTTTTTATTTTTTCTCTATCAGCATCAAGTGCCGCATACGCTTCTTTCAACGTCATGCTTTTTTTAGAAAAAGAGCCGCTCCAAACAATCAAATCTGATACAAAATCCTTCTTTCCGGAACCGGTTACACTTATAGTATCGTTACTTTTATTTCGATTCTGAAAAGCATTCGAAAATAAATAGGAGGAAATTACCACTGCGATGGCAATAATAATGACGTTTATACTGTTTTTAAGCATGGCTAAAAATATTAAATTCAATCAAATATAGTCAAATATCGAGTTGTTTCTTAATTCCGGATCGTATTCGATTACTATTTTTTTACACTCGGAATTTTAATTCTTTTATGAGTTGTCAATCGCCTAAAAGTCTTTTATCTATCGGTCATTTTTCACTACTTTTACAAATCAAAATAGAAATCATGACATTCGAAAATACCCTTGAATTTGCAAAAAAACTTGATTTACAAGATCAATTACATAAATACCAGGATGAATTTATTTTCCCGCAGGTAAATGGAAAAAAGGTGATTTATTTCACTGGAAATTCTTTAGGATTACAACCCAAACGAACTAAAGCGTATGTAGATGAAGTGATGGATGATTGGGCAAACCTTGCTGTTGAAGGACATTTTTACAGTGAAAAACCTTGGTGGGATTATCACGAACGATTTGCTAATCCGTTGAGTAAAATTGTGGGTGCTTTACCAAGCGAAGTTACGGTGATGAATACATTGACAGTAAATCTTCATTTGCTGATGGTTTCTTTTTATAGACCTACAAAAACCAGATATAAAATTATTTGTGAAGAAAAGGCTTTTCCTTCGGACCAATATATGTTTCAAAGTCAGGTTCATTTCCATGGTTATAGACCTGAGGATGCAATTGTTGAAATCAAGCGTCGCAACGGCGAACATAACATTCGTTTAGAAGATGTTTTGGCGAAAATCGAAGAAGTAGGCGATGAGTTGGCCTTGGTTTTAATTGGCGGTGTCAATTACTACACGGGACAGGTTTTTGATATGAAAACCATAACGGCAGCTGGTCATAAAGTTGGCGCAAAAGTGGGTTGGGATTTGGCGCATGCTGCAGGAAATGTAAAACTGGAATTGCACGATTGGAATATCGATTTTGCAGCCTGGTGCAGTTATAAATACATGAATTCAGGTCCTGGAAATGCTTCGGGATGTTTTATTCATGAAAAACACCACAACGATAACGATTTGTCAAGATTTGCGGGTTGGTGGGGACATAATAAAGAACGTCGTTTCAAAATGGAACAGACTTTTGATCCCGTACATGGAGCCGATGGTTGGCAAATCAGTAATCTTCCGGTACTTTCTCTAGCACCGTATTTAGCATCAGTAAACATGTTTGACGAAATAGGAATGGACGCTTTAATTGCAAAGAGAGATACGATTACTTCCTATTTAGAATTTATTTTGCATGAAATAGACAAAGAAGTCGATAGTAGTTTCGAAATTATAACGCCTGCGAATCCTGCTGAAAGAGCTTCGCAATTATCAGTATTACTTCATGGGGAAGGGCGTAGTCTTTTTGATTATCTGATGAAAAATGGTGTAATTACAGATTGGCGTGAACCTAATGTAATCAGATTGGCGCCGGTACCATTATACACGTCTTTTGAAGATATGTATATATTTGGTCAAATTTTGAAAGCAGGGATTTTAGAAAAAGCACGTCTTTAAGTACTGTAAATAATAATTGGAAAAATGTAATTATATTTTAACGATTTAGCCGTTCCTTTGTTGAATTACAAATTATAAAAAAATAAAATTATGAAAGCATTATATTTTATACTGATTGCTGCAGTTATTATTTCTTGTCAAAATCAAGGTAAAATGGAAATTGAAAAAGCAAAATTAGCCACCATAGATTCCATGAAAGTTGAAATGGAGAAGCAAAGAATTATTGATTCTATGCAGGTTGAAATGGCTAAAATTGAAGAAGCCAAAATAGAAACTCAAAAAGAAATTGTTGTTGTTAATCGCCAATCGCCAAGTTCTACCACAACGACTACAAGTTCTACTACTACAAAAAAGAAAGGGTGGAGCAGCACCGCTAAAGGAGCTGTAATTGGTGCAGGAGTTGGAGCTGCAACAGGAGCGATAATCAGCAAGAAAAAAGTGCAAGGAGCTATAATTGGTGGTGTTGCAGGTGCCGGAATTGGTGCCGGGACTGGAGCAATTATAGACGGAAGCAAAAAAGAATAGATTTATTTTTTCTACATAGTGAAGAGTGTTTAAGTTCATATAGAATTTAAACACTCTTTTTTTTTGGCTGCTTTTCGTTTAATAGGAATCCATGTTTTTAATAATTTCGTTTGCCTTTACTTTAATTTTATACAATTCTTCGGGATTTATTTTTTTTAATAAATTCAGCATCATTCCCATGCGTTGGTTACCTTTGAAATATTCTTTTTTCTCATCCAGGAAATTCCAGTACAACGTATTAAAAGGACACGCATTGTCACCAAATTTTTCCTTTACATTGTAATGGCATTTGGCGCAATTATTACTCATTTTATTGATGTAACTTCCAGAGGAAACATACGGTTTTGTGGCAATAATTCCACCATCAGCATATTGTGACATCCCGCGGGTGTTGGGCATTTCGACCCATTCAATCGCATCGATATACACTCCCAGATACCATGCGTCTACTTCATCAGGATGAATTTGTGTCAATAACGTAAAATTTCCTATCACCATAAGGCGTTGGATATGATGTGCGTAAGCTTCGTCTAAACTTTGATTGATTGCGTGGCTCATGCAACTCATTTTGGTTTTACCCGTCCAGAAAAAATCAGGTAGCTTGTTTGTGTTTTTTAAGACGTTCTTTTGAGCGTAATTGGGCATTTCTTTCCAATATATTCCCCGAATGTATTCGCGCCACCCCAGAATTTGGCGCACAAATCCTTCTACTTGTGAGAGCGTTATTTCAGCTTCATTTACATGATAAAATGAAATAACGGTCTCGATTACTTCTTTTGGCGAAAGCATTTTACTATTCATGGCAAAAGACAAACGGGAATGGAAAAGAAATTTTTCATCGGTGTGCATCGCGTCTTCATAATCACCAAAATGCTTCAACAGATTTTTACAGAAATATTTTAAAACTTCCAAAGATTGCTCGCGGGAAGTAGGCCAACTGAAATTATCAAGATTGATGTTTCCAAAAGTGATTATTCCGGCTTCTTTTATTTGGGCGACAATTCCGGAAACATTAGCGTGGAAACTTTTTTCCGTCGGAATTGGAACTTCCCCTTTGTATTTTTTGCGATTATCAGCGTCAAAGTTCCATTGATTGCCCTCTGGAATTGCTCCATCCATCAAGACATGATGTTTTTTACGCATGCTGCGATAAAAATTCTCCATCAGTAACAACTTTTTTCCCGCAAAAAAATCGGATAATTCGTGGCGTGTGGTATAAAAATGTTCCGAGTCAAAAGCTTCTGATTCAATTTTCAAATTGGAACAAATCGTTTTTAATTGCTGGTCAAGTCGATATTCATCAGGTAATTGGTATTCGAATTTTTCAATATCATATTTTTCAATGCAAGCGGAAATTAATTTTTCTAAATCCTGCGGATTCTCTGCATCGGTAATTTGAAAATAGACGGCTTGGTGGCCATTTGCTTTTACAGTCGAATAAAAATTTCTCATCGACATGAAAAATGCCACTACTTTTTGAATATGATGTTTTACATAATCCGTTTCCTGACGCATTTCTGCCAGAAGATAAATCGTGCCCTTATTAGATTCCTGAAACCATGAATGTTCTGTATTTAATTGATCGCCAAGGATTAATCGTAATTTTTGCATTTACTATTTTTTAAAAAATGAAGTAGTGGGAATTTCTTTTCGGGCATATTGAAAACGATCCACTAATTTTGGCAAACAATATCCATCAAGTCCGTTTAATGCTACAACATTTCCTCTGTCAATTTGTAACCAGCCGTCTTTATGTTCTAATTCTTCTTCAAAAAATAGATTTTCAATCGAAGCAATCACATGAATTGTGTCGTTTTCTTTAATGTAATATTCATTTAAATATTTGCAATACAATTGCACCGGACTTCCTTTGACGAAAGGGATTTTAATATCATTTTTATATTCTTCTTCCAGATTTGTTTTGTCAAATTCGGAAATGCCCAGTTCATAATTTGCAGAAGTGTGGTGCGCATCCTCAATCATATCAACCGTTATGTGGTTTACGGTAAAGTATCCTGTGTCTTTGATATTCTTGTATGTATCTCTGGGAACAGTTGTGGGGCGCATGATAAATCCAATCATAGCAGGATTGCTTCCCAAATGAGTCACGCTGCTAAAAATTGCAACATTTGATTTTCCGTCAAGGGATTTTGTGGCAAGCAAATTAGCCGATTTATAACCGGTGCAGGAATTGATTAAATTTAATCTTTCGATTTTTTCCATTTGAGAAATAGCGTCTCTAGAAATGTGTTTCATGTGTAGTCATATTTGAAACAAATATACTTTTTGTTTAATTAAATAAGAAATAAATTAAACAAAATATTATAATAATTTATTGACATCGATTTTGAAATATTACATTGAAATAAATAGTTTTAATTCACTTCCAAATCCTATATATTTGTTTTTCAATTTATCCAATGATGAAAATACTTAAAAAATTACTTCTCGTTTTAGTCTCGTTAGTTTTTGTTTTAGTGGTAACGGTTCTTATCTATGGTTTTTATTTAAAACCAAAATATGAAGGTGAGTTGCGCTTGAAAAATATTCAAAATGAAACTACCGTATATTTCGATGAATTTGGCGTTCCCCATATTTATGCGGTTTCTTCAAAGGATGCAATGGTGGCTTTGGGTTATGTGCACGCGCAAGATCGATTGTGGCAAATGGAATTGATGCGGCGTATTGCGCCGGGACGATTATCAGAAATATTTGGTTCGGTTGCACTGAAAAGCGACAAATTCTTTGCGGGATTGGGAATCGAAGAAGCTTCCGCAAAAGCAATCACGGCTTTGGATAAAAACAGTCCAAGTTACCAATTGACAATGGCTTATTTAGATGGGATTAATCAATATATGGATGAAGGAACAACGCCAATAGAGTTCAGTTTGGTGGGCGTTAAAAAAGAAAAATTTACGATTAAAGACGTTTATAATATTTTTGGATACATGTCTTTTAGTTTTGCAATGGCGCAAAAATCTGATCCGTTATTGACTGATATTCGAAACAAATATGGAATGGAATACCTCAAGGATTTTGGAATTGATGGTTCTTTCAATACGACAAAAATTAAAAATTCTAAAGACAGACCTCAAGAATACGCCGCTATTTCAAAATCTGTAGCACAACTTTTAGAGCAATCGCCAATTTCGCCTTTTATAGGAAGTAATAGTTGGGTTATTGCTCCAAAGAAAACGAAAAACGGAAAAGTTATTTTTGCTAACGATCCACATATTGGGTTTTCGCAGCCGGGAACTTGGTATGAAGCGCACATTGTTACTCCGGAATTCGAGTTGTACGGCTCCTACTTAGCGGGAACTCCATATCCGCTTTTGGGGCACAACAGAGAATATGCGTATGGTTTGACTATGTTTGAAAATGATGATATTGATTTGTACCAAGAAGAGAATAATCCAGCTGATGCCAATTCTTACAAAATACTAAACGGCTTCAGGGCCTATGAAATTCGGAAAAAAATAATCAAAGTTAAAGATTCAGCTGACGTTGTTTTGAATGTGAAAATTACTCGCCATGGACCTGTTATGAACGACTTGATTGTTGGTTTACAACAAGACAGACCTGTTGCAATGTCATGGATTTATACGCAACAACCCATTCAAATTCTCGATGCGGTGTATGCACTTTCGCATGCTAAAAATAAAGCGGATTTTCACAAAGGAGTTTCGCTTATCGCTGCGCCGGGATTGAATGTAATGTATGGCGATGCCAAAGGAAATGTGGCTTGGTGGGCAACAGGAAAATTATACAAGCACAAAGAAGGAGTGAATCCTAATTTTATTCTGGATGGAGCCAGTGGCAAAGATGATATAAAAGAATTTTTAGATTTCTCCAAAAATCCTTCGGCGGTGAACCCAAGATGGAATTATGTGTATTCCGCCAACAATCAGCCCGAACCTATTAACGGTTTCTTATATCCCGGTTATTATCTTCCAGAAGATCGTGCCAAACGAATCACGCAATTATTAAATCCAAAATCAGATTGGGATATGGTTGCGGTTGGAAAAATGATTTTCGATAATACATCTTCTGTGGCACCAAAAGTTGTTAAGGATTTAATTTCAAATATAAATCAGCAATCCCTTTCTGCAAATGAAAAACAGGCTCTTATCGTTTTAAAGGACTGGAAAGGATCTAATAATCTCAATGATGTGGCTCCAACAATCTATAATAAATGGATTTTTAATTATTTAAAAAATACTTTTGAAGATGAACTTGGTGCTGAAAATTTCAAGATGTTTTTAGGAACACACATCATGAAGCAAATTATCGCAAAACAAATCACGAATGAAAAATCACTTTGGTGGGATAATGTTAATACTAAAAAGGAGAAAGAAACGAGAAGCCAGATTGTTTCAAAATCATTCAAAGAATCGATAATAGCGTTAGAAAAACAATTGGGAAGTTCTGTTTCGGATTGGACTTGGAATAAAGTGCATACTGTCGAACATCAGCATCCGTTGGGAAAAATAGCGGCCTTAAGGAGTATCTTCAATGTTGGCCCTTTTGAAGTTTCTGGTTCTACGGAAGTAATCAATAACCTGTTTTTTGATTTTACGGATGATGGGAATTACATCGTAAAAGGAGGCCCTTCAACAAGAAGAATTATAGATTTCTCTGATATAGAAAACAGCTGGAGCATACTACCAACTGGACAGTCTGGGAACCCAATGAGCGCGCATTACAGCGATCAAGCGGAGTTGTATAATGCCGGTAAATTCAGGAGGATGAAGCTAAATAAAGAAGAGATTGTCAGAACTGCAACAAAATTGGTTTTTACCCCACGTAAAAAATAATTGTTTTTAAAGTGCCGAAGATAATAATTCAGTAATTTTGCCTAACTTTTTATAAAAAAATAATGCAAACTCCCATAAAAATAGCGGTTGTAGGTTCTGGGTTAGTCGGATCTTTATTAGCTATTTATCTTCGTAAAGCAGGTCATACAGTTCATGTTTACGATAGAAGTCCAGATATTCGTAAAATACAATTTTCAGGTCGTTCCATCAATTTAGCGATGTCTAACCGCGGCTGGAAAGCTTTAGATGGAGTTGAAATAGGAAATGAGGTTCGCAAAATCGCTATTCCTATGGAAAAACGCGCGATTCACTTGGTAGACAAACTTAATTTCCAAAATTATGGTCAAGAGGGAGAATCAATTTATTCTATTTCTAGAGGGCTTTTGAACAGGAAAATGATTGATTTGGCGGAAGCCGCAGGCGCTGAATTCTTTTTTGAGCATAAAATATGGGATGTAACCCTTGATGATGCTACACTTCATATTGGTGAAACAGAACGTGGCGCTTGGGAAGATAAAAAATACGATATGGTTTTTGGCGCTGACGGTGCTTTCTCAAGAATTCGTCACCGTATGCAGCGCCAGAGTATGTTTGATTATTCACAAGAATTCTTGCCTATTGGTTACAAAGAATTAAACATTCCTGCAAATCCTGACGGAACACATAAATTAGATAAAAATTCCTTTCATATCTGGCCTCGTGGAGAATATATGTTGATCGCATTGCCTAATTTAGACGGTAGTTTTACCTGTACTTTGTTTATGCCGTTTGAAGGAGAAAATTCTTTTGCATCATTAAAAGACATAAAATTAGTAGAGGCTTTTTTTGAAAAAAACTTACCGGATACTATTGATGTTATTCCAAAATTAGCGGAAGATTTCTTAAAGAATCCAACCAGTACGCTGGTGACGATGAAATGTTATCCATGGACTTATGAAGATAAAATTGCACTTATTGGTGATGCCAGTCATGCAATTGTTCCTTTTTATGGACAAGGAATGAATGCTGGTTTTGAAGATATTTCGGTGCTTTATGAAATGATGGAAAAGTATGGTGATGACTGGAAATCCATTTTCTCTGAATATCAAAAATCCCGCAAACCTAACGCAGATGCTATTGCGGAACTTTCGTATCGTAATTTTTTAGAAATGAGTTCGAAAACAGCTGATGAAAATTTCCTTTTGCAAAAGAAAATTGAAAAAGCATTCTCAGATAAATACCCTGAAAAATGGATTCCGCTTTATAGCAGAGTTACTTTTAGTGATCGTCCATATGCTGAAGCCTTGGCTATAGGCGATTATCAAAATGCAATTATGGAAGAAGTTTTGAAAATGGAAAACATTAACGAAATATGGGATTCAGAAGCCGTTGAAAATAAAATTCATGAGCTCTTGCAATAATTTTGTAGGCGTTATTGACTTGAATATATTTAGATAATGTTTTCCTTTTATTGAAGTTGTTTATTCCTCGCGATGTACTTTAGTAAAATCGAAGGCAGGTTTGCAGATCGCAATGTATTCACAAGGTTCGTCAAACGGGTTGGAGTACTGAACGCGCGTATTTTTCTCGATTTTTATCGATTGTCCAGCTTTCAAAATGATAATTTCCTCTTCAATGATGAATTGCTTTTTACCTTTTATGACATAGGTGTACTCTTCAAATTCAGGAGTTTGAAACGGTTCACTCCATTTAGGTGGTGCAACCATGTGAGCTATGGAGATTTCCGCATTATCTGTCGAAGCCTTTCCGTGATGTTCTTCGATTAGTTTTCCATCGTTAGTCGGAACAATGAAAGGAGTATTTTGAATGAAATATTTTTTCATGATTGATCTTATTTTTTAAACATTTTTGTTAGCACACCAAATGCACCTCTGATGAACGTAGCGCTAGTCAATACTTTCAAAACTGATTTTCCTACGACGCTAGCTGTACTTGGCTGTTGGTTTTGTTGTTTTTGCGATTCTTGTTTTTGCTCTTGTTCGGAATCTTCTTGTTCTATGATGGTAATTTTTTTATTTAGCATTTCATACGCACTTTCGCGGTCAATCAGTTCGCTATATTTTTTTACCAATTTCGATTTATTGTTGATTTGCTGAATTTCGCTTTCGGTCAAAACATCCATCCTGCTCATTGGGGCACGCATCATCGTTGCAGCGAGCGGTGTAGGAATTCCTTTTTCGTTTAATGCAGTAATGAGTGCTTCGCCAATTCCAAGGCTGGTTAGGATTTCATCAGTTTTGTAATAATCGGATGTTGGATAATTGTCTGCAGTTTGTTTGATGGCTTGTCGGTCATTTGCTGTAAATGCTCGCAAAGCGTGTTGTATTTTTAAGCCTAATTGTGCCAAGACGCCGTTTGGGATATCTATCGGATTTTGTGTTATGAAATAAATTCCGATACCCTTCGAACGAATTAATTTTACAATGGTCTCAATTTGTTCTAATAAAGTTTTGCTGGCTTCATTGAAAATTAGATGAGCTTCATCAATAAAGATTACCAATTCAGGTTGGTCAGAATCTCCTTTTTCAGGCATTTGTTGGTAAATTTCAGCTAATAAACTCAACATAAAGGTCGAGAATAACTTTGGCTTATCTTGTATATCAGTCAATCGTAGGATGTTGATGTATCCTTTTCCATTTTCATCAATTCGAATTAAATCTTCCACATCAAATGACATCTCACCAAAGAATAAATCAGCACCTTGCTGCTCTAACTCAATTATTTTTCGAAGAATAGTGCCAGTTGTGGAAGTAGAAATTTTGCCATAATGTTCTTCTATTTCGTCTTTTCCTTCTTCCGTAATATAATTGATTACTTTTTTGATGTCTTTTAAATCTAATAAGGGCATTTTATTATCATCACAATATTTGAAGATAACTGAAACGACGCCAGCTTGAGTATCGTTTAAGTTAAGGATTCTAGAGAATAATACTGGTCCGAATTCAGATATTGTTGCGCGTAGCCGAACTCCGTTTTGTTCTGATAATGTCATTAATTCAACAGGGAATCGAGCAGTTGAATAAGGAATGTTGATTTTAGTGTGGCGCTCCGTTATAAACGGTTTTTCTTCGCCTTCTTTTGCAATTCCGCTAAAATCGCCTTTGATATCCATCATTAAAACAGGAATTCCAAAAGTTGATAATTGTTCGGACAGGACTTGAATGGTTTTGGTTTTCCCGGTTCCGGTAGCAGCAGCAATTAATCCATGGCGATTAAAGGTTTTCAGTGGGATCTTCACGTGAGCATCTGGGATGGCTTCTCCATCTAAAACAGCACCGCCCAAAATAATGCTTTGTCCTTTAAAAAAGTATCCTTCAGAAATGTGCTTCATGAAATCTTCTTTTCTGCTCATAATAAGTTTGTATTTAAAACATTTGTAAGATATTATATTTTTCTAAAATGAACAAATTTAGTGCATACCGCAGTTTTCCTGCTTTTTTATTGTTAATATCACAAAATAATAGTTTTCCTGCTAAACAGGCTGGAAATGAAATATTGTGTTAATTTTTCTTAAAAAAATATGTTATTTTTTATAAAACGTGCTATTTGTTTGCGTATATTGATATAAATGCAAGAGGGTAATCTGTAAATATGTTTTTGAAATAAATTTAAATATAATATAATAAAAAAAAGTTTTTTTATTTGAACTAAAAATATAAATTTGCTCCACTACAAGTTTAATATAACTAAGATAATTTATTTAAAACTATTAAAATTAAAAAAAAATGGCAAACGTTAAAAAAGAAAAAGCAGCAAACGGAGGAGGAATGATTTCAGGAATCATTATTGTAGCATGTATTTTTGTTGGATGGTTAATTTGGAATTTTATAATGGGTAATGGCGCTAATTTTGAAGGTGGTGTTAATACAGGTCATCCATTACCAGGGAATATGTTGGCAATGGTTTACAAAGGAGGTCCAATTGTACCGGTATTGTTAGGGTTATTATTAATGGTTGTTGTGTTTTCATTTGAGCGTTATGCTGTAATTTCAAAAGCGGCAGGTACAGGAAATCTTGATCAATTTATGACAAGCGTACAAAATGATATCAAAAGCGGTAATATTGAAGGAGCTATTGCTTCATGTGACAAACAAAAAGGTTCTGTTGCAAACCCAATAAAATCAGCTTTATTGAAATATCAAGAAGTGAAAAGAGAAGGTTTAGATAGCGAAGCTGCTGCTGAAACAATTCACAAAGAAATAGAAGAAGTTACTTCATTGGAAATGCCAATGCTAGAAAAACACATGACAATTCTTTCAACTATGGTTTCATTAGGAACACTTGCAGGTTTGTTAGGAACGGTTACAGGTATGATTAAAGCATTTAGTGCTTTATCTGCTGCTGGTACTCCTGATCAAGCTGCACTTGCAAATGGTATATCTGAAGCTTTGATTAATACAGCCACAGGTATCTCAACTTCTGCTTTAGCAATTGTTGCTTATAACTTCTTTACGTCTAAAATTGATACTTTGACTTATTCTATTGATGAGGCAGGTAACACAATTGTAAATACTTACAGACACTTCAGAAGTACACAAAAATAATTAATAATTTAATTTACAAGAAAGTAGTTTCTCTTAATTGGCTTCTATTTTCTTGTAAATTTAAAAAAGAATATTGATGGCTATAAAAATGAAGAAAAAAGCAGGGTCTACGGATATGACTGCTATGTGTGACGTCGCTTTTCTTTTGTTGTCGTTCTTTGTAATGACTGCAACAGCTAAGATACCGGAAGCATTGCCGGTAGATACGCCTGCGTCAACGGTTCAATCTAAGTTGCCAGAAGATAATTTAGCTACTATAACTGTTGGAAAAGGAAAAGTGTTTTATGACTTAAAAGGTAGAGAAGTTCGTAAGGAAGCTCTACAATTAATGGGACAGAAATACGGTGTTGAATTTACTGAAAGTGAAGTTGAAACTTTTGCTTTAATGGAAGGTGTTGGTGTACCAATTTCTAATTTGAAACAATTGATTGGAATGAAAACTTCTGACAGAAATAAAGCTGGTGTTCAACCGGGTGTGCCAAAAGATTCTCTCGACAATCAGTTGAAAGAGTGGATTTACAATTCTCGTATTGCAAACATAAAAGTGAACGATAAAGAATTGCAAATCGCAATCAAAGGTGATGCAAAAGAAGAATATCCTGCAATTAAACAAGTAATGGATATCTTGCAAGATCAGAAAATCAATAGCTTCAATCTAGTTACTGGTTTAAGAGCAACAGAAAAATAACTAAAAAAAATACACTAAAATGGCTGAATTAAATACTGGCGACGGTGATGGCAAAAAAAGTGGTAAAGTAAGAAGTAAAAAATCAAACTCAAAAGTAGATTTAACTGCTATGGTTGATTTAGCTTTCTTGTTGATTACTTTCTTTATGCTAACTACTACGTTGTCTAAACCACAATCCATGCCTTTGGGTTTACCAGATAAGGATGATGACCCTTCTAAAAATAAAGATATTAAAGTTGATGAAAATCGTACTTTAACAGTTTTATTAGGGGATAATGATAAGATGGTATACTACATGGGATTGTTAGCAACTCCTATTGCAGGTCCAAAAGATATTTCTTATGGTAAAGAAGGGATTCGTAAAGAGTTGCTGAAAAGAAAAAAGTCAGTAGTTGAGTATACGGGTAATAAAGATAAAGGTTTAATAGTTATCATCAAACCAAGTAAAAAATCAAATTACCGTAACTTAGTTGATATACTTGATGAAATGGCAATAGTAGGAGTGCCTACGAATGCTATTGTAAATGATTTTTCACCAGAGGAACTAAAATTGTTAGAAGGTAAATAAGGATTTCTTATTACTCAATAACCTAATAATTAAGAAAAATGAAATTAGATATATTCACAAACCAATGGCTTGATATTGTGTTCGAGGGTCGTAACAAAGCTTATGGAGCTTACGAGTTAAGAAAGTCAAATAACAAGACTGCAGTTAGAGCACTTATTTTTGGTGCAATTGTATTTGCAGTAGCAGTAAGTATGCCATTAATATTAAGTTTACTTCCTGATTCTACAGAGGCAGATGAAACTTTAGATACTAAAATCGTTAGTATCAAGTTACCACCAAAAGAAGAAATTAAGAAAAATATACCACCTCCGCCACCACCACCACCAAAAGTGGATCAGGTTAAATTTGTTAAACCTGTGGTTGCAAAAGCAGATGAAGTTACTGAAGAACCGCCAAAAACTGTCGAAATTAAAGATAAGAAATTAGGTGCTGAAACTATAAAAGGAGATCCAGATGCTGTTTTAACTGTTGAACCAGTTGGTACTGGAACTGCCGCAGTAGTAGAAGAGGTTGATAACCAGATTTATAACACTGCTGGTATTGAAGTTAAACCTGATTTTCCTGGAGGTATCGAGAAATTTTACAAATTTGTAGGTAGTAATTATGTAACTCCTGAAGAAGAAGGATTGAAAGGTAAAGTTTATGTAACTTTTGTAGTTGAAAAAGACGGCTCCTTAACTGACATTAAAGTAATTAGAGATATTGGTTACGGAACTGGAAAAGAAGCTATTCGTGTCTTGAAAAAATCACCAAGATGGTCTCCTGGGGTACAGAATGGTAAACCGGTTCGAGTACTTTATTCGTTACCAATAACCATTCAATCTGCAGAGTAATGCTGAGTAACATACTTAATAATATTAAGAAGAAATCGCTTAGAGAGCGATTTCTTCTTGTTTTAGGAATTTTGTTTTTTCTGGTTTATCTTGTTTTAGGTTTATTCATTATCTTTATGAAGAATTTTCCTTTAGATATGCAGCCTATTTATAGAGTCGCTTTTGGTGTTCTGCTGATTGCTTATGCTTCGTTTAGATTCTTTAGGATTATTAATGATAATAATGATTAGATTATGAAAAATTCTGCTAAACTTCCGTATTTGATTTTCTTCTTAGCAATCGCTTTTGTAGTTTCTTGTAATCAAGGAAATAAATCAAAAGAAGAAGAAACTATTTTGAAAGGCTCAGCATCTATCTATGTAGATGAAACTTTAACTCCAATTATTGAAGACCAAGTTGCAGTATTCGAGAATAAATATGAGGCTAAAATTAGCCTGATCTCAAAATCAGAATCGGAAACAGTTAATTCTTTATTTAATAAAAAAAGTGCAATAGCAATTTTATCCAGAAACTTGACGCCTGAAGAACTTGAAATTTTTAAACAAAGAAAAATTAACCCTAAGATTACACCTTTTGGTACCGATGCAGTTGCTTTTGTTGCTAATAGAAATAGTCAAGACTCACTTATAGCTTTAAGCGATGTTATCAGTTTTATGCAAGGAAATCCAGTTTCCTCAATTAAAGGTTTAGTTTTTGATAACTTAAATTCAAGTACGGTTCGTTATTTAAAATCGTTGGCAAGGATTAAAACGATTCCTGAAAAGGGCGTTTTTTCATTTAAGACAAATGATGAGGTTATAAAACATGTTTCAGCCAATGAAGGAATGATAGGTGTGGTGGGCGTCAATTGGCTTTCTCAGCCAAAACCTGATATGCAAAAGTATGTTGATAAAGTAAATACTTTAAGTGTAAAAGGAGTGAACGGAGATAACTACTATATGCCTTCACAAAACAATATCGCAGAAAAAAAATACCCTTTGGCACGTGATTTGTATATAATAAATTGTCAAGGGTACTCTGGATTAGGAATGGGCTTTGCCTCATTTGTTGGTGGAGATATCGGGCAAAGGATAATTTTAAAATCTGGATTGTTACCTGTACGTATTCCTACAAGAAAATTTACAATAACGAAAAGTCAAAATGATGAAAAATAAATTAACTACAATGAAAATGAATAAATTTACAACTTTTAGCGTTGCCTTAATGGCCTCTGCTTTTACGACACAAGCACAAGATATTAATCAAGCTAGAAAAGCTATCGACGCTGAGCAGTTTGAAAGTTCAAAATCGATTTTAAAATCAATTATTAAAGCAAAACCTTCTAATGGAGCGGCTTTCTTTACTTTAGGAAATGTTTACCTTACTCAAAGTGTAGAGGATTCGGCTAAAATTTATTTTCAAGAAGGATTGAATGCGTCTGAGAATGCTAAACTAAATTATATCGGTTTAGGTCAGATGGATTTAAATAAAAATGATCTTACTGGTGCACAAGCTAAATTTGCATTGGCCACCAAAGACATGAGAAAAAAAGATGTTCAAGAATTTGTTTATGTAGCCAGAGCATATATGAATGCAAACAAACCTGATTATAAAGGGGCTATTGCAATTTTGACTCGTGCAGCAATAAACAATTCTCAAGATGCACAATTGCAACTTGCATTAGGTGATGCATATTATGGTGATGGGAAACAAAATGAAGCTTACGTAGCGTATAGAAGTGCTTTTCAATTAGATAATACTTTATTGAGAGCTAAAATGCAATTAGGTGTTTTGTTAAAAGGTGCTAAATCTTATGATGAAGCTTCAAAAGCGTACAATGAAGTAATTGCTATAAATCCCAATTATGGTCCAGTTTACAGAGAATTAGCTGAGACCTATTATAAAATAGCACGTAATAAGCCATCTCAAGCTGCTGTTAATTATAAAGCGGCACTAGGGTATTATGATAAATACATGTCATTAACTGATTACTCTATTAATTCTAGAATGCGTCGTGCCGATTTTCTTATTTTGATAGAAGATTATGTGGCTCTTGAAGCTGAAGCTAATAAAATGATTGAGTTGGACAAAGTTAATCCAAGGATTTACCGTTATTTAGGTTATGCAGCTTATAAAAATGGAAATGTGGATGTTGCTATTAAATCTTTAGAGAGTTTTATCAATGCTCCAGCGAATAAACCGATTGCTTTAGATTATTTATATTTAGGATTAACAAAAATCAAAAAAGGAACTAGTGCTGATGGTTTATCAATTGATCCGGCTGCTTTTAGTGCAGGTTTGACAGATGTGAAAAAAGCCATTGAAATGGAACCTCTAGCGGTCCAAGATTTAAGTGAAGTTGGTAAAAAATTATTTACACAAAAACTTTATAATGAAGCTGCAGCAATATTTGAATTTGGAGCAAATACTAAAGAATCTTCAAATTTCCTTGATGACAATGTGTATTATGGTTTAGCAAATTATTATGCGAACACTAACAAAGGAAAAGATGTAAAAGTTGATGTTGTCGCTTTACAAAAAGCAGATGCAGCTTTCGAAAAAGTTTTGGTAGCTTCACCAACCTATTTAGAAGCTTATCTATACAGAGCAAGAACAAACAGATTGCTTGAAAAAGATGATGCAATGGTAAAAAATTATGAAGATTATGTTGCCAAAACGACTGAGTTAGGAGCAGCGGAGTTAGCAAAACCAGCAGTTAAGACGAAGTTTATCGAATCTTATAATAATATGGCCGCAAGTTTCGCTAACACTGATACAACTAAAGCTAAAGAATATTTTAAAAAAACATTAGCATTAGACCCGGCTAATAGTTATGCTTTAGAATCTTTAAAAATTTTAAAATAATAAAGATTTAAATATTTAAAATGGGAAACCGATAGTCTAGTGGCTATCGGTTTTTTTGTGGTTAGTATTTGAAGGCAGTAATTTTTTGCGATGATTTATATTCTCGTAACTATTGATTTCATTAAGTTGGTAAACTTCTTCGGTGCTTTCAAAGTTTCTTATATTAGTCACTGTTTTCAAATTATCTCTTTTCAAATTAACTATCTTTGCACTTTAAAATAATAGAATGTTATCAAAAGAAATACAGTTAGAAGTTAATAAAGGCGCCATGCTGCCATTAATGGAAGAGTTCTATACCATTCAAGGAGAAGGGTTTCATACAGGTACTGCTGCATACTTCATTAGAATAGGTGGATGTGATGTGGGTTGCCACTGGTGCGATGTGAAAGAAAGTTGGAATGCAGAATTACACCCACCGACAGCAATTGACTTAATTGTAGCAAATGCCAGTAAGTATTCAGAAACTGTTGTGGTAACTGGTGGTGAACCATTAATGTGGGACATGTCTTTGCTGACGAAAAAGTTAAAAGAAAACAATAGAAAAGTTCATATAGAAACTTCTGGGGCGTATCCGCTTACTGGATATTGGGATTGGATTTGTTTGTCTCCCAAAAAAAATAAATTACCAACACAAACGGTTTACGATAATGCACACGAGTTGAAAGTGATTATTTTCAACAAGCATGATTTTATTTTTGCCGAAGAGCAAGCGGAAAAAGTGAATAATAATGCGATTTTATTCTTGCAGCCAGAATGGAGTAAAAAAGAAGAAATGACACCGCTTATAGTAGATTATGTAATGAACAATCCCAAATGGCGCGTTTCATTGCAGACTCATAAATATTTGAATATTCCTTAAAAAAATAAAGAATCCCAAATGCTGTTTAAAACTGTATTTGGGATTTTTCATTAAAAACAAAAAAGTAGACACAAGAATCACCAGCCTTTGTTTTTTTTTAATTCCGTGATATGTGCTAAATGATGGTTGCCATGCCATGCATATGTTCCAATTATTTCCTTTATTTGAAATACCGCGTTTGCATCAGGGTGAATAAAAGATTTTTGTAAATCAGCTTTTGATAGCCCATTCATTAAATACGCCAAGCGAAAGTGTAAACCTTCCAGAAAAGAAAGAGTAGGTTGGATAGGCATGGTTAAATTATCATCTAATTCAGCCCAACGATCTTCGTGATAAAATTTTATTGTTGGTTGATCCTCGGTCAGCGCCCATTTGATTCTAATAAAACAATTCATGTGACTGTCAGCGCAATGATGAATCACTTGTCGAATTGTCCAACCACCTTGACGATAAGGTGTTTCGAGTTGTTCCTCGGTTAAATGAATCACTTCCTTTTTCAATTGTTCAGGGAAACTTGCAATTTCAGCTATTTTAGCAGTGAGATACGTGGTGGAGTAGCTTTCCGGTACGATAAATTTTCCGATGGGATATCGTAATTTTTCTAATGTAATATTTTCCATACTATAAAATATTGTTTAAAATCGAAAGTCTTGCTAAATAGTCATAATGTTCCCCTTCGAGAATTAACTCGCTTTGTAATCCATTGGCGAAAGCCGCGTTTTGCAAAGTGTTGTAATCCATGTAAAGCCAAGGAAATTGGTCCTCTTTTTCGTTTTTATAACGTATTGTAAAAGTCAATTCGCCATAATAACCACTGCTGGGAATCCATTTGCCACCATCTTCATCATTGTCAAACATGTAAATGATATCCGAAGAATCTATAAGAATTTGTCCGTTTGGATTAAGTAAGCTTCTTAGTTTTATTAAAAATTTAGTGGTATCTTTTAGTGTTCCAAATATGCCTGTACCATTCATTAATAATAAAATAGTGTCAAATTTATTTTGAGGATTAGTAGAATCCATTTCAAGAATATTTTGAACTTGAACATTTTTCAATCCACGAAGTTTACAGGCTTCAACTGCATTTTGAGAAATATCAATCGAATGAACATTGAAATTCCTTTCGTTTTGTAAATACAAACTATGACTTCCGGCGCCACAGCCTACATCTAAAATTTTCCCCTTCGCAAGTATTAAGGCTTTCTGTTCTAGTTTTGGCATTTCGGCATAAGAACGAAATAAATATTCAACGCTCATTTCATCTTCTTCTGAAATTGAGGTTTCCGTGATTAAATCTTCTGGGGAATTATCAGTTTGAAAATCAAGTATGGCTTTGCCAAAAAGGTCTTTCATTATAGTTGATGTGTTAATTTAGTTATTTGTTGATTTGTTTTAAGTAATTTCGCGACATGTTTTATCAAATAAACGAAAAAACAAACTCCCGAATGAACACTATTTTAAATAATCTTCCTAAAGAAGCCAAAGATAAGCATATCGAAAATAAAAAGTATTTTGATAAGCTGAAAAAGAAGACGCCAAAGAATTTGGATTACATAATGGAAGATTTGCATACCGCCGAATTCAAGAAAACAGATTGTTTAAAGTGTGCGAACTGCTGTAAAACCACAGGACCATTATTTACAGATGCAGATATTGAACGTGTTTCAAAATATTTGCGTCAAAAACCACAAAAGTTTATTGAGCAATATCTTCGCATCGATGAAGACAGGGATTATGTGTTACAAAGTGTGCCTTGTACTTTTTTGGATAAGGAAAATGCATGTTTGATCTATGATGTTCGCCCAAAAGCATGCAGAGAATTCCCGCATACGGATAGAAAAAAGTTTCAACAAATCACGGACTTAACATTGAAAAACGTAGCTATATGTCCAGCTGCTTTTAATATTGTGGAAGAAATGAAAAAGAAGTTGATTCTTTAAAAATTTTATACATCGTCTTCCTCTTCTTTTAAGAGTACTGGGATGAGGATTAATAAATCAAATATTTCGATCTCATTTCCTTAAACTGAACTAACCCGTTCCTCCAACTTTCTCTTATTTTATTTTCCGGCATTCTTGCTTCGATTTGCAGTTGTAATTTTTTAGTTCCTGCGAGTTTTGTAAAAAAAGGATTGAAGAATTTTGATTTGTCAGTTGTCGACCTGTAGGCTTCAATCAACCATTTTAGTTCCAGTCGATTTACCTTCGCAGTCGCAGATAAATTTTCTCCGTAACATTCGATGCCATTGTAAACGGGATTTTGTGCGCCAAAATTTGGTTTCGGAATAAAACTAAAAGTACTTTTCGGTAAATATGGAGAGCCATAAATTTGAAACTGTAGTTCAGTTCCTCGTCCTACACTTACATTTGTACCTTCAAAAAGACATAAACTTGCATATAAATTAACGGCTTGATCATTTGGAAGATTTGGTGAAGGTTTTACAGGTAAACTATAGCTGATCTTTCGATTATAATTAAGACATGGAATAACAGTCAATTTGCATTGTATACCATTCTTCAGCCATTTCTCACCATTAACCATTTGTCCATATTCTCCAATTGTCATTCCATGAAGCAAGGAAACTGGATGCATTCCCACGAAACTGGTGAATGATTGTTCAAGAATTGGACCGTCAACAATACTTCCGTTAGGATTTGGTCGGTCAAGAATCAAAAGCGGAATATTATTTTCAGCACAGGCTTCCATTATATAATGTAACGAAGAGATATAAGTGTAAAATCGTGCGCCTACGTCTTGCAAATCAAAAACCATAATGTCGATTCCTGAAAGTTGTTGTGGTTTTGGTTTTTTATTGTCACCATAAAGTGAAATAATTGAAAGTCCAGTTTTAGAATCTTTACCGTCAACGACATGTTCGCCCGCATCAGCAGTTCCGCGAAAACCGTGTTCTGGTGCGAATATTTTTTGGATGGCTATGTTTTTTTCTAAAAGAAAATCTACTAAATGTATTTTATTAAAGAGAATACCGGTTTGATTGATTACAATTCCTATTTTCTTCTCCTTTATTAATGGTAAATAGTTGTTGTAATTATCAGCTCCAGTTTTTATTTCTTTATTTGGATATTGTTCAACTTTTTCTAATTCTGATTTTACATTTTCTCTAGTAGCTGTTTTACTGGCAGAACAAGAAGTTGAAATCATTGTTAAAAATATAAAACTTAGCGATTTTCTGAAAAATTGAATCATATATTAGGTTCAAATAAAATTAAGGTCAATTAGTGTAATTCGTGTTTTAGCTGTATTTTTGGCTTAAGCAACGCAGACTGGCGAAGCAAATCCAAATTAGAAAAGTAATTAAATTGAATTTAGAATATTTCATCGCCAAACGTCTTATTACTGCTAAAGATTATAAAAGTAGCATTTCTGCTCCAATTATAAAAATCGCTATTTCAGCAATTGCCATCGGTATGATTATGATGATTGTTTCAGTAGCAACCGGAATTGGGCTGCAGCAAAAAATTAGAGAGAAAGTTTCGGCTTTCAATGGACATATCATTATTTCAAATTACGATAACAATCAATCTGAAGTGACATTAGTTCCAATTTCTAAAAAACAGGATTTTTATCCAAAGTTTACGTCAGTTCGTGGAGTAGAACATATTCAGGCCATTGCCAGTAAAGCTGGTATTATTAGAACCGAAACCACTTTCGAAGGAATTGTCTTCAAAGGCGTGGGAACTGATTATAAGTGGGACAATATTAAGGAATACATTGTTGAAGGTAGAATTCCAAATAACAAAGGAAAGTTAAATGAAGAAGTTGTGATATCTCAGTTTATTGCGAATCGGTTGAATTTAAAAGTTGGTGATGCATTCAACACTTTCTTTATGAAAGAGAAAGGGTATAACCTGAGGAACTTTGATGTTGTTGGGATTTTCAATTCTGGTTTTCAAGAATTCGATGCTACCTATATAATAGGAGATATTCGTCACATGCAGCGTATCAATAAATGGACCCCTGATCAAATAGGTGCTTTCGAGATTTTTGTGGATGATTTTAATGCTATAGAATCAATTGGTGAGCAGGTTAATGCACAAACAGCATCAACGTTGGATACTAAAACTATAATCGAGAAATACAGTTATATATTTGAATGGCTGCAACTATTCGATTTCAACATCGTTGTTATATTAGTAGTTATGATTCTTGTCGCCACAATCAATATGGTAGTAGCTTTATTAGTGCTGATTCTCGAGCGAACCCAAATGATTGGAATTCTAAAAGCGTTAGGGGCTAATAATTGGTTAGTACGAAAAATATTTCTGTACAACGCCTTCTATCTTATAGTAAGAGGACTCTTCTGGGGAAACCTAATCGGTATCTTATTATTGTTAATCCAACAACAATTTGGTATAATCCAACTTCCACCAGAGAACTATTACGTCAATCAAGCGCCAGTTTATCTAAATTGGGGATACATTCTTTTATTAAACCTGCTTACCGTGACCGTTTGTTTCCTGATACTATTAATTCCTTCCTATATAATAACCAAAATTTCACCAGTCAAAGCCATACGTTTCGATTAGATTTTCATTTGGGCGTTACCGTTTATAAAAAAGAGGCTATTATCGATATCGATAATAGCCTCTTTTTTATAAACGGTCGGGCTATTCGCCGCAAGTCCTCGCAAAACTCCATTTCATTTCGTTTTCCTGTGGGCTTTTCGCTGCTATCCCTAACGCGAACCTCGGTAATCTATAACTTGTTGTTGTTTTTACGAATATTATGATACCTTATATATAAGAGTGAAAAAGTAACAGTACAATTTTGTACAATATAATGTATCGGACAAAACCATTAGTTAGCTTAATCATGTTTTTGAATAATAGCACGAAAGTAACATTTGAAGTCGCAAAGGGTACCGATGAGCTACAAATAATGCAATACTGTTTAGATTTTGAAAGATGTACTAAGCAAAGAAATGCTTATGAAGGTAATCTTTCATTAGTGGAATAGGGGATTTTGACAAGAAAACGAGTTTAAGGTATATTTGATTGTAGATTTGTTTAAAAAACTTGTTCTTTCAAAAAACATGATATCAGTTAGTTAAAGATAAAGTTAAGAAAAGGTCAAAAAAAAGTGTTTAAAAAGCTTGAATAACCCAATAAAGGGTGTAGTTTTGCACCCGCAATGACGCAGACGTTCTTTCACAGACTGGCAAGTACAACGAATTAGATTAGAGAATTTATTTTCTAAAAAAGATTCGATAAAGCTTGTGAGAATAGAAAACGAATGTTACATTTGCACCCCGCAAAACAAGCAAAGTTCCTTGACAGATTGATAAGAAAAGCAGAGGCAAATGAGATAAAAATTATTTCAAAAAAAACTTCAAATTTTTCTTGTCAGTTAAAAAGAAAGTTGTACTTTTGCACCCGCTTCCAGAGAGACACAATGTGAATCAAACGAAGAGAAAAGCAGATAAGAACACGTTCCTAGACATATTGAATTGACAGCCGTTTTAAGAGAGATCTTAGAACAAAAGAATAAGAGTAATAGAATCGAGAGATTTG